>CALVAN010000001.1 GCA_944325555.1 Candidatus Gastranaerophilales bacterium
ACTGTCTTGGATTTGCTTATCGCTCGGTACTGTCGTTCGCTGCGCTTTGCTTTTGCTCACTTCGTACCTCGCTTTCCGGATTTCATCCGTCCGCAAATCCGCTCCACTGCGTTACGGTCTGTCAAAATTCACTCTAAAAACTAACAGTGTTTAGTCGTATTTCGGCGGCATAGCCGCTTTCACTGCTTACACAGTTTTAATAAATAAATTAATTAATTTATTTATTTATTATTTCGTATGTTAAGAAAAAATTATTTCTGTCACCGAATTACGTAACATATACAAGGATGACATCTTTTTGTTGGGTTGAAAGCTCGAACTACAATCTTTATAATCCGAACATGTCTTTTTTAATGTTCGAGAGTCTGTATTTTTGTTTTTGTATTAAATCTTCGATGGTGCAAACAAGATAAACCGTATCGAGTCTGTTGATATTGTTATCATATTCAAGCGTTGCTTTCAGTATTTTTGTAAGACTTGCTATTTTCCAGATTTCGTAGACAGAATTTGAGAAATTGCGTTTTAGTTTTTTATTTCTTTTTATCATCGTCAGCTCTTTGTTAAGATTTATTTTTGTTTATCGGACTAAATGTCCTATATTGGATTTATTTTCATAAATTGTATATCCATTGTGATTATATGTCAATTAAGTGCCAAAAATGTACAATAAAGGACAATATTTCATTAAAATATAATTTAAAGGGGATACCATGTCGGTTAAAAACAGAATAAAATCAATACTGGCTTTGGAAGGGATAAAAATTAACGAACTGTCGGTTTTGTTAAAAGAAAAATACAACAAAGATATTTTGCCTAACACTCTTTCCAAACAGTTAAACAGAGAGATTATAAGATTCAAAGATGTAGAAGAAATTCTTGAAGCAATAGGCTATGAGATAGTTTTTCAAAAGAAAAAATACTAATTTTGTTGTGTACTATATAAATTATTGTAACCTTTTTGACTCGTTGATTTCTTTATAAGACAATGTATTTATATATGTCTAGACTTGGGATTACAGAGTAACTTAATGTATATAAAAGAAGTAGAAATAGATAACTTCAAATCTTTTGCAAACAAAATAACCATACCGTTTTTAAAAGGTTTTACAACTATCTCGGGACCGAACGGCTCGGGGAAAAGTAACATTATTGACAGTATTTTGTTTGCATTAGGTCTGTCTACCTCAAGAACATTAAGAGCGGAAAAAATCTCCCAGCTTATCTCTACCCACAACAGAAGAAACGAAGCCGTCGTTAAAGTGACTTTTGCTCCCGAGGATGCAGAAGAAAAAGAGTTTTCTGTCGCACGTAAAATCAAAAAATCTTCGCAAGGGTATAACTCTATTTATTATTTGAATGACAAAATAGTTACTCTTACTGATATTCATACAATTCTTGAAAAATATAACATTACCCCCAACAGCTACAACGTCATAATGCAAAACGACGTTATGTCCATAACAAACTGCTCCGATACGGACAGAAGAAAAATTATAGACGAGATAGCCGGCGTTGCGGACTTTGACCGCCGTATAGAACAGGCTCAGGGCGAACTCGGCACGGTGGAAGCACGTGTTCAAAACTCACTGCTTATTCTGAGCGAGGTTGAAACATCTCTTGAAAGGTTGAAAGCTGAAAGAGAAATTGCCTTAAAATATCAAAAACTAAGGGATGAAAAAACACAGCTTGAAAGCCAGATTTCAACGGTAAAATATTTTGAGATTAAAAAAGGTCTGGAACGTGCTCACGAAAGCATATTGGACGCTAACAAGAAGAAAAAAGAAGAAGAAGTTAAGGTCAAAAAACTTGACGCCGAGCTTTTAACCGTTAAAACAAAACTCGATGAACTTTCCGACCTCGTTAAAGAAAAAGGCGAAGCCGAACAAATCGAGGTTAAAAAACAGGTTGAAGAAATCAAAGGTCAGGTGGACAGAAAAGAATCCGCTATTGTCTACGCAGATAAAGGGATTCAGGATAATTTAAAAACCATTGAAAACGCAAAAAACGGCATAGAAGACCTTAAAAAGAAAAAAGAGCAAACACAGTTAAATATCGAAAATAAAAACCTCGAAATTCAAAACCTTGAAAAAGAAAAAGAAGAGAAAAAAGCTGACCTGCTAAAAACTCTGCAGGAGGTTTCCGGCTTAAACGAAACTGCCGACAAATTTCTTGCCAAAAGAAACGAACTCAGAAAACAGCTTGAACAAATCAAAGATGAAGAAACAAAAATTATTCAACAGCAGGCTCCGCTTGAAGCTGAACTCAATAACCTTGTTAGAAGCGTTGAAGAGGCAAAAAATAAAATAGCTGAATACGAGGAGTTTAAACAAAATTTTGCGGGCAACAAAGACCGTGTTGAGGTTCAGGTTGAAGAACTCGGCAAAGAGCTGCAGGATTTTAAAACCATTCAGGAAAACACCCTGTATGAATTGGATAAAACCAAAAACGAATTGAATGACGTTCAATATAATGTTCAAACGGCGTATCGAAAAATTTCCCAGATGGAAGCACAAAAGCAGGCATTTGATGAGGCAAACTTCGGACGTGCGGTTGATACGGTTTTGAATGCAAAAATCAAAGGCGTTCATGCCACACTTGCACAGCTCGGGCAGGTTGATAAGGAATATTCAACGGCTCTTGAGGTTGCCATGGGCGGAAGAATGGCTAACGTTGTTGTTGACGATGACGAAACAGCAAGAGTTGCCATTGAAGTTTTGAAAAGTGCAAATGCAGGGCGTGCAACGTTTTTGCCCTTGAACAAAATTAACAAGGCTCCCCGCTCTTTAAGACTGCCTAAAGACAAAGGGGTTATTGATTTTGCAATAAATCTGATTGATTTTAATGACGAATATATTAACGTATTTTTCCATGCATTAGGCGAAACACTTGTTGTTGAGGATTACAATTCTGCCCGCAAACTCATCGGACAGTACAGAATGGTTACTTTAACGGGTGAACTTTTTGAAAAATCAGGTTCGATTTCCGGCGGTTCGCAAAAACGTTCGAGCTTAAAATTCAGCCAGACCCAGGATGATGAGCTTGTTAAATTCAAAGAGAGATTAAAAGCTTTTGAAAAAACTTATGCTGAACTCGAGCGCAAGAAAACTGATTTGGAATTAAAACTCGATAAGGTCAGAGGTTCTTACTCAAACACCATGACAGAATACAATAAGGCTAAAATGGAGCTGCAAAACCTTATTGCAAATTCCGAAAGCAACGAAAACAATATTAAAGAAAGACAGGAGTTTCTTGTTCAGGCTGAACCCAAGATAAAAAATATCGAAAAACAGCTTGACGACATGGAACAAAAATTGATGTCCTACAATGAGCAGGCTCTTAAACTCGATGAAGAAATTAAAGAAATCGAAGAAAAAATGAGTCCGCAGGAGCTGCAAAACCTCAAAAAATTAACCGAGGAAAAAGAACAGCAGATTAAAAACATCGAAAACGCCATTGCACGTGCACATAACGAAATAGACGGCTTTAACAGAACGATTGTATTCCACGATGATGTTATAGATACAAAAACAAAAGAAATTGCAAAACTCGGCGCTGACAACGAAGTCTACGAACAGGATAAAGTTAAGTTTAAAGAAGAGATTGTTGAACTTAAAAAACAGATTGATGTTCTTGAGGTTAAAATTAAAGAACTCGGCGAAAAACTTATTGAAATTCAAACCGAGCGTGATGCCGTTAATACACAGTTCCTTGAACTTGAAAAAGAAAAGAACGTTATTGTTTTAAATATAGAAAAAATCGAAGAACAAATCGAAGCCTTTAAAGCACGCAGACGTGAACTTGAACCGCAGCTTGAAAACATTAAAGAGGAACTTAAAGAAAACGGCATAGAAATTTCTAAATTGCAGGAGATAGAAATTTCTGTTGAAGAAATTACCGGAAAAATCCAGAGATTGCAAAAACGCATGGATGAACTGGGCGATGTTAACATGCGTGCCATAAAATCTTATGACGAGGTTTCCGAGCGCCAGAACGAATTAAAAACAAAAATCGAAACTCTGTCTAACGAAAAAAATCAGATTATGGACAGAATGCAGGGCTATGAAAACCTTAAAAAAGATACGTTTATGAACACATACAACCACATAAACGACAACTTTAAAGATATTTTCCACAAACTCTCCGAGGGCGAGGGCACACTTTACCTTGATAACCCCGATCAGCCTTTTCAGGGCGGTATGTCTATCGAGGCGCAGCCCCGTGACAAAGAAAAAACAAGACTCAACCTTATGTCAGGCGGTGAAAAATCACTCACGGCACTGGCGTTTGTATTTGCCATTCAAAAATATCTGCCTGCACCTTTTTATGCGTTTGATGAGGTTGACGCTAACCTTGACGGTATTAACGTAGAAAAACTTGCGGATATGGTAAGAACTCAGGCGGAAAATACGCAATTTGTAGTAGTTAGTCACCGCAAACCTATGATAGAATCAGCTAATAGGACAATCGGTGTTACTCAAAAAGAAAAAGGAAAAACACGTGTAACGGGCGTGAAACTAAGGGATTAGGATAAAAAATGGAAACAGCCGAATCGAATTTACATCATGATTTTTATGTTCCGGAGTCGGCTTCGCACAGCGAAGATACTCAGGACATGTCCATGATTTCCGTTAACGAAATCCAAAAAGATATTACGGATCAGGTTGACGGGATAGAGATTCTTGTCGGCATGGCAAAATCCGGAAAAATTGACCCGTGGAACGTTGATATTGTCGATGTTACGGACAAATACCTTGCCCACCTTTTTCAGATGAAGGCGCAAAATCTCAGATTAACGGGTCGAACACTATTGTTTGCCGCAATTCTTTTGAGGTTAAAATCAAACGTTCTGGAAGGTATTGATGTAAACCAGATAGAAGGTATCGAAGAAGAACATCCCGAGGATTTTGAATTTAACGATGATCCGTGGGATGACGAAGAAATTAACACAAACAACGTTATCTCTCTTGACGAGGTGTTGCAGCGCAGAACCAGTATCAGGCTCAACAGAAGCCGTATGGTTAATTTAAAAGACCTGATTAAACAGCTGCAATTTTATGAAGAACTGGACAGAAAACAGTCTTTAAAAAATGCACATGAACGTGCAAAAAGACGTGTGCGCTCTTATGCAAGACTCACTCCCGATGATATTGTGAACCTTGCGCACGATGAGTATATTGAAAAAAGTGTTGAAGTTTTGCACGAAAACTTAAAAAGAATTTTTGAAACACAGGAAAAAGTTGAACTCACGACATTAACTCTGCTGGGTCTGGATAAAATTTCGGCTTACATTGCTTTGTTGTTTTTGACTGCAGAGCCTGATTCCGATGTTGATTTGTATCAGGAGGAATTTTACGGCGAGTTGTATGCCGTTCCGTACAAAAAGCCTGAAGAACAGCCCGACACCGCACAGAGTGCGTGATAGATTTTGAAATTATTTTGCTTCAGAATTACGGCACGGTTTTTGCCTTCGGTGGTGATTGTTAGCTAGATTTTAGCCGGCTATATTTTCTGTCCCAACGGTAATAAACGAAATATCTACAACTCCGCAGGGTTAATCAAATACGGGTCATCCACGGGTGAAATTATATCCGAGCAAAAGCGGTTTCTGCTGTAATTGCACCTGTAAATTTTGTTAAGATAATTTCCCCTTACTCCCATGGCATTCAGCCCGACAGGTGCCTGCGGAATATAAAAATATTCTTTTAGTTTTTCATACCATTTTGTCAGATATTTTTCATATACAACGGTGGCGGCCATACCTATAAAAGCAAGCAGCAAGAGCATGATATCTTTTAATTTTATCAATATTTCTTTCAGATATTTCACGTGCACTCCACAGAATGTTGTTTTCAATGTATAATCTTATTAATGAAATTTTGAGAATAGTCAATTAATTAAGCAGAAGCTATGAAAGGATAAAACATTATGGCAGGAAAAGTTACAAAAGACATGGGTCTTATAGAGATAGTTCAAAATCACCCTGAAGCATTAGAAGTATTTGCAAAATACGGTCTGGGTTGTATAGGTTGTGCTGCAGCAAGATTTGAAAATCTTGAAGCAGGCGCAAAAGTACACGGCGTAGATCCCGATGTTATGGTTGCAGAAATTAATGCATTAATTGGTGAATAAATTTTTTTCATATAGTCAACTGACCCCGACAACTCATTGAACGGGTGCAATAAACAAGTACAATATTGGATATACAACAAGGGCACCCGCAACAAGTGCAAGGGGTCACTTCCGTAAAATCTTGGATTTTGCGCCTCTCGCTACCTCTCACAAACAATTCACCGGATTGTTTGCTCGGCAGAGTGTGTACCACTCCTACAAGCGAGGTCCCACTCAGACAACTTTTTAATCAAAAAAACTCCCGACATAAAAGCGGGAGTTTTTTATTTATAAAATTTTTATTTATTTTTTATTTCAATAGGAACCGTAGCGTATTTAATGCAGCGATAGATAGGGTTGTCTATCGGTTTTTTGTAGTTTTCGGTTTGTTTTTCTTCAACCAAAAAATCATCTGCGTCACGACCGATTAAAAATTTCATAAAAGTCAAACTATACATTAAAGAACACCTACGCTTTCCACTTATATATATAAACACAAGCGGATACCAAATTTTGCATAATTTCTAAAAATGTTTACAAAATTTTAACAAATAATTCACGATTAATACACAAATTGTGAATTTAATCACGAAAATAGATTTTTATTTTTTTAAAATATTAACTAATGTTACAAATTTAATACTAAAGCATAAAGTTTTTTACGCAACAGCCGATAGAAACAATGTAGAAATCAGTATATCAGATTCGCAAAAAAACAGGGTTTTGCGATTACCTATGATGATTATAATCTGCATAAGCATTTTATAAATAGTGTATTAGTTAAGAAGAAAGTCCAGGAAGAACAAATGATTCTCGAATACTCTGTAAACGAAGCACAGGTTCAGCCGGCATGGCTTAAGACTCTTTATGATTTGGTTGAAGAGTTAAACTGCAAGTGCAAAACCTACATTGATGAATCTTACAACAGATCCTACAAACAGTTCACAAGAACAAGAACTATTCAGGTCTACGGTTCCGAAACAATGCTGTCCTGGTTAAAACTGAGAATGGAAAGATATGCTCATTTCATTAATGCTTTTAACGATCAGGCAGAAATCCAGACAAGCATGAAGGAAGAACACGACGAAGACGAATAAACTGCTGCTTGTTTACTCAGCCGCACTTATTATTCACCCTTCAATTTTCTGTTCATAAGTTTGTCTAACAATTCTTTTGGTGTAATGTCCGTGTAAACTGCCTCGTATATTGCCGAGGAGATGGGCACTTCAATATTCAATTTTTTTGCCAGTTCACAAACAGCTTTTGATGTTTTAACACCTTCCGCTACCGAACCAAGTTCTCTTAAGATGTCGTCAATTTTTTTGCCGTGTCCCAGCATTGACCCTACCGTAAAATTACGTGACATAGGGCTTGAACATGTGGCAATCAAATCACCCATGCCGGAAAGCCCGTATAATGTTGAAGGTTTTGCACCGAGCGCAACACTGATTCTTGTGATTTCGGCCATACCTCGTGTCAGTAATGCGCCACGGCAGTTGTCGCCGAGTTTCATTGCATCGGCAAAACCCGAGGCAATTGCTATTACGTTTTTCAAACTTCCGCCAAGTTCAAGACCTATTATGTCATCATTTGTATAGAGTCTGAATTTTGACGGAACAGTCAATTTTTCCTGTAAAAATTTGGAAATCTCCGGTTTGTTTTCGCAAGCTACGGAAGCCGCAGTCGGGCAGCCCATTAAAACTTCTTTAGCCAGAGTCGGACCTGAGAGCACGGCTATATTTGCGTTGGGAAGCTCTTCTTTCATGACTTCGCTCATACGCATCAAAGACGGCAGCTCCAGACCTTTTGATGTGTTAACTATTATTTGGTTGTCTTTTAAATTTAATTTTGCAAGGTTTTTGCAGACTTCTCTTATACCCGAGGTTGCAACTACCATAAGAATAATATCGGCATCTTGAACGGCTTTTTCAAGGTTCGAGGTTACTTCTACTTTATCTTGCAGCTGAATTTCAAGCGGTTTTGAGGTATGTTTTTTTGTACGTAGCTCTTCAGATATATCAACATGCCTGCCCCAGACACATACTTCATCAAAATTATCTGTCAAAAGCCACGCTAAAGTTAATCCCCAGCATCCTGCACCTAAAACCGTAAGTTTCATAATCCGTCCTTTTTAGTCTGTTTATTTATTAATTATAGCGTTATTGTCCGTAAAAACAAGTTTGTGGCTAATATTTATATTTTCGGTCTTTGATATAGTCTTATCTTAATTATATTCATGCTAAAATTTTGTAGGATATGTTGTTAAAAAATAAGGAGAAATTAATGACAACTGCTGAATTAAAATACGACGTAAAAGATATGGCTCTGGCTGAACAGGGTAAAAATAACATTGAATGGGCAATGAAAGATATGCCTGTTCTTGAAAGAATCAAAGCAAGATTTAAAAAAGAACAGCCTTTTAAAGGTTTAAGACTCACTGCCTGCGTACACGTTACAAAAGAAACAGCAGCTTTGTGTATTGCTATGAAAGAAGGCGGAGCCGATGCAGTGCTCGCTGCTTCAAATCCTCTTTCCACTCAGGATGATGTTGCTGCAGCGCTGGTAAAATACTGGGGAATTCCTGTTTTCGGTTATGCCGGCGAAACTGCAGAAACCTATGCAAAACACGTTCAAGAGGTTCTTGACCACAAACCGAATATTGTAATCGATGACGGCTGCGATCTTGTTGCAACAATACATTCAAAAAGACAGGATTTGCTGCCCAATATTATCGGTTCTACGGAAGAAACCACAACCGGTATTATCAGATTGCAGGCAATGGAAGCTGACGGCAGCCTTAAATTTCCTGCAGTAGGTGTTAACAACAGTTTGACAAAACACCTTTACGACAACAGATACGGTACGGGTCAAAGTGCTATTGACGGTATTATCCGTGCAACAAACATTCTGCTTGCCGGTAAAACTTTTGTTGTATGCGGTTACGGTTGGTGCGGCAAAGGAGCGGCAATGAGAGCAAAAGGACTCGGTGCAAATGTTATTGTTACCGAGGTTGACCCGCTCAAGGCTTTAGAAGCCGCTATGGAAGGCTACAGCGTAATGCCTATAGCCGAAGCTGCCAAAGTCGGCGACATTTTCCTTTCTATCACCGGTGACAAAAATGTTGTTGACGTTCATCACATGCTTACAATGAAAGACGGCGCTTTTGTTTGCAATGCAGGTCACTTCGATGTTGAAGTCAACATTAACGGTTTGAAAAAAGAAACAACCGAAATCAGACAAATCAGACCTTCTCTTGAAGAATACAAACTGAAAAACGGAAAATCAATATACGTACTTGCCGAAGGCAGACTTGTAAACCTTGTTGCGGCAGAAGGACACCCCGCTTCCGTTATGGATATGAGTTTTGCTAATCAGGCTCTTGGTATTGAATACATTGTTAAAAATCAGGGCAAACTTGAAAACAAAATGTACACACTGCCTCATGAGGTCGATGTTGAAATTGCTAAAATTAAGCTCGATTCCATGGGAATAAAAATTGATACCCTCACTCCTGAGCAGGAAGCTTATCTTCACAGCTGGAGCACAGGTACAGTATAAAAAATTAAAAATATATTTTAAAAATCAGACAGTTAAATCTTTTTAGGTTTAACTGTTTGGTTTATCAGGGTATCCTCGGCAATCAGCTTGTTAATTTCATCAAGCAGCAACTGATTTTTTTGCATAACATCTTTGTAATGTTCACATGACTGTTCTGCTTTTGTTAAAATATCATCGGTTCTGTGTTTGTCTTTTTTAAGCTGTTTTATTTCCTCAAGCAGGTTGTGCATTATGGCCTCGATTGTGTTCAGTTTTTGTATTGCGTTGTCGGCTGTTTCTTTATCCTTTTCGTAAGAGGTACGGGCATGTTCAAGTCTTTTTAAAGCCATCTGTTCTCTGTATTTAAGGTACTTTTTTATTTTTATTTTTATTAAATTGTCTGTTTCCCTGAGCAGTGTCTGCTTAATGTCGACGGGGTAATTGTCGTATCCCGAAAGTTTTTTGCGGTTTATAAAAGTAATTACCCGATTCATTTGTTTTTGTATGTTCTTTTTCATCTCGGGATGAATTTTTAAATATATTCTGTAAGGGATGTTCGAGCGCTCGGTATTACATTTTTTACATAGGACTATGCCGTTTTCAATTGTGTCTTCACCCTTCTGGCTTTTTGCTTTAACGTGTTCAAAAGTTGCAGTCATCTCCTGTGCAAACTTGGATACAATATCTCTGTCTGTGGTTTTGTTTTGGGCGCAAAGAGCAATAAACTCATCCGCAGCCGGAGTTTCGTAGGGGATATCTTTTATAATGTCAAAGATTTTTTTTCTTATGCGTTTTGTTTGGCAGGTTTTAAGAAAGTTGTTATAAATATCTTCTATACAAGCCTTTTTTACATGGGGTTTGTAATATTCGTTGTTTAGCACCTTCAAGGCTTCGTTATTTGTAACCTGTAATTTTTTTATGTCCTGAAGCGGAAGTTTTTTGGAAAATTCTCTCAATCTTTTAAAGACATCTATTTTCTGCTCCATTGCCTGTTTTTTGTAAGCCTGAAACAATTCCGTGTGGAGCTGCGCAACCTCGGGTTTTTGAAAAATTTCAGCAAAAGTGTTTTTGGGGTATTTTGTTGCGTAAATTTCCATTAAATCAAGGATTTCTTTGTCCTCTTTGCAAAAGTTGTCATAATATTTGCCAAGCTTTTGCATAACACGGGGAGCTTTTAGCGTAATTTTATCCGCTACGGACATAAATTCCCCGAGCATTATTTTTTTTCGGGGATCGGTATTTTGAAGCAGTTTTTGGGCAGTTTCGCTTTTAACAAGTTCGGCAATGGTTTTTCGGGGGGAATTTTTAGACAGTTCTTTTACAAAATTAAACGCCCATCCGTCTTTGAACCTGCTTAAAAAACTGCTCTCCAGTGCTCTTGCCGAGCTTGTACTAAAAGATTGTATAAACTTATCCATATCTTCCGGTTTAAACATTTTTCCGCCGCAAGAGGCACAGGTAAGATGAGTAATATTTCTTATATCCTCAACCGGATTTTTTGGCAGCCTGTAGCCAAAATTGATATTTTTATTGTTTTTATATTGTTGATAAGTATTACTTATTAGAGGATAAATTGATAACATAACACATGTATAATACAGGTAAATAAATTTTTTTGTTATCTTTATTACTTTAAAAAAAAATGATATATTAAACTTATGGCAAAGATTAGAAGTTTAGCATTACGGGACATTCCGAAACTTAAAAAAATGATTTCCATGATATCAAACCTGAGCGGTACAGAGGTGCCTTTCGGGTATAAATCATATGTCCCATTTCCGTTTAATGTAATAAACAGAATTTTGCCGTTGAGTTTAAAATTCGCCTCGGACTCATACGTTGCAATGGAAAACAACAAACTCTGCGGGCTTGTAACGCTAAAACCGCAGGAAAAGAACCCCCAGAGCTGGAGAATCAGCAAACTTTTTCTTGATGAAAACGGCTATGATGTCGGACGCCAGCTGGTGAGTTTTGCCATTGCAAAATACGGTGCAATGGGAGCAAATACTTTTATGGTAAAAGTGGACGAGGACCACGAAGAGCTTCTGGAGCTTTTTTCAAAGGGCTGCGGTTTCAGGGTTTGCGCTTCCGAACAGCTTTGGAAAATGGAAGAGATAAAAGTTGCGGGGCCGTCTTTGGACAAGGGATTTTTCAGGCCTTTTAAAAACTCCGATGCCTCAGCTGCTGCCGGTATTTTTAACGAACTTATTTTTCCTCATTTCAGATATTCGCTTGCCAAAACTCCGGGAGAATTTGAAAATGTTATGTTTACAGGTTTGTACAGAACATCTTTTTTCAGGTATGTTCTGGAAGACAGCTCCACGCATTCGATTAAGGGATATTTTTCCATTCAAACAAATGACAACGAAAACTTTATTTTAAATATTGATTTGGTCAGCGCTTTTGACAATTATCTGCCTGATGTAATAAATTTTTCGCTCAGCCAGATTTTTATGCGCAAGAAAAAGTTTAACTTTTTTGTACGCAACAAAAAATACCAGACAAGCGGTGCAAAAATAGAAAAATATCTTAAAGAAAACGGTTTTGAAAACGTTAAAAACCAAATAGTGCTTGTAAAAGACTATTACAAACGCATTCAGGAGGATGAAAGATACTCCAAACCGGCAATTGCATTTTCAGAAATAAGCAGAAAACCCGCTTTTAAGATTTAACTATTAATTTTAATTAAATTTGTGTCTAAAACTCTTTAATTATGCTTCTTAAGGTCTTATAATACTATTGTGTTTATTAAAGATTAAGGAAGTTGGTATGAAAATAGGTTCAATCGGCGGTGCACAAAAAAGCCCTAATTTTTCGGGTCTGTGGGGTAAAGAAAGTACACTAACAACGGATAACATAAGATACGATTACGGCATGGAAATGGATTACGGAACTTATGAAGAAACTATCTATAAAGAATATTATCCGTTTTTAGATGAATCTGATGAAAATATAGAAAAAATTAAAAAAGAAAATTCAAAATATTCTTTTAACGAAGGGGGCAACGATGATATGGTTGAAAGAAACTATTCAACCGTAGTGAAGGTTATGCCGAGAATCCCTGTCAGTGCTGCGGAATATAACGCATACATCGCAAGAGAACTTTTGTCCAAGCAGGAAAGTGAAGTTGAAGACAAATTAAAAGGAGCACACCTGCAGCAGTTTTTGAATGTTCCCCCAAGAACAATTGATACACAAGGCTAAAATTTAATTTTCTTCAACAAAATCCGACAGGTCGAGGTGTTCTTCAAAATCCTCGTCCCCGTTGTCACGTGCCTGTTTTTCAAGGTCTATGATTTTAGCCAGAGTTTTGGCGTCGCCTTTTAGTTTAAAGTATTCTTTAAATTTGGGGGTTGTTCTCAAATTGAACGAACGACCGTTTTTATCTCTGTGGCGGGAAATCAGCCCCATTTTTAAAAGTTCCTGCACGTGCTCGTAGGCGTTTGAGCGCAGTTCTTTTAAATAAGACTGTCTTATAGGCTCTTTTAAAGCAATAACGGTGAGTGTTTTTAATACCGCAGGCTTAAGCTCAACGGGGCAAAGCTGCTCCACTATATCCATGTATTCTTCTTTAACCTGCAGGATATAGCCGTTTTCGTCGTCGATTTCCAGTGCGCCTTCACGTGCGGAATAATCCATAATTAAATCGAGCAAAGCTTCTTCCACGACAGCTTCGTCTTCTTTTAATATCTCTGCAATATCTTTGACCTCAAGAGCCTGTGCAGTGATGAACAATACCGCTTCTATTCTTGCTTTAAGTGACATGTTTAAATCTCCGGTCATATTATAGCACAAATCATTCCTGCATAACAGCAAAAGCAGTTATTCCGAACAGAAGAAAATATGTCCGAGTGGGACCTCGCTTGTAGGAGTGGTACACGGAGTGCGAGTGGCGCCGAGTCTAGCATCTTACGACTCTGCCGAAGAAACAATTGATAATTGTTTCTGAGAGGTAGACCCCTTGCACTTGTTGCCGGTGCCCGTGTTATGCCGCCAATATCGTACTTGTTTATTGCACCGGTTCAATGAGTTGTCGGGGTCAGTTGACTATATGAAATACTACAAAATATCAATCGGGTCGACATCCACGGTCAGCCTTATGTCCTCGGGAAGCTTAATCTGATTTAAAAAGGAAATCACAAACCTGTGCCCTTTTTCACCCAGCTTATTTTTTACAAGAATCTGAAACCTGTAATAATCCTGCAGTTTTTCAATAACGCAAGAGGTCGGCCCGAGCACTGCAACCGGCTCTGTCAGCTGCATTTTGTCCACCACCTCGTTAAGACGCATTGCAATTTCCTGAGCGCTTCTTTCCGCTCTGAATTGATTTTTTGAAGCAAGTATTATACGTATAATCTGGCTGAACGGCGGATAATCAAAATCCTCTCGTGCTTCTATTTCCGTTTTGTAAAATGTTTCATAATCCTGTTCCTTTGCCGTTTCCAGCCCGTAAAAATCTGGATTGTAAGTTTGAAAATAAACTTCACCGGGGTTGTCGCCCCTTCCGGCACGCCCAGCAACCTGCGTTAAAAGCTGAAATCCTCTTTCACATGAGCGGTAATCGGGCAGGTTAAACCCGTTGTCCGCATTTATAACCCCGACAAGCGTAACGTTGGGGTTGTCAAGCCCCTTTGCAAGCATTTGAGTACCGATTAGTATATCGATTTTTCCGTTTCTGAAATCTTCCAGTATTTCAATATGTTGATTTTTTTTGGACATAATATCGCTGTCTAAGCGTACGATGTTGCAATCGGGGAAAAGTTTTTTGGCTATAACTTCAACCTTCTGCACGCCGGTGCCGCTGTTTTGCAAAGCTTCACTTCCGCATTTGGGGCATTTTGTAACCATCGGCTGCTCATGTTCACAGTAATGGCATTTTAAAGTTTGTGTCTGTGAGTGAAAAACAAGCGGTATTGCACACTTCGGGCATTGAATAACCTCTCCGCATGCCAGACACTGTGTATAAGTGGAAAAGCCCCGTCTGTTTATCAAAATAATGGTTTGTTTTTTATCACGCAGATTTTGCTCGATTGCACTGACCAACGCCCTTGAAAAAACTCCGTGGTTGGCTCTGAAATGCTCTTCTCTCATGTCTATTACACGTACTTTTGCCATCGGATAATCGTTGTAACGCCTTTTTAAGGTCAAAAGGTTCCCCGAATTTTTTGCGTAATAGTAGGTGTTTATATCAGGAGTGGCGCTGCCTAAAAGCAGCGGGCAGCCGTTTAGTTCCGCCAGTTTTTGTGCGACTTTTTTTGCGTCGTATCTGGGGGCAGGCATGGTTTGTTTGTAAGAGCTGTCGTGCTCCTCGTCAATGATAATCAAACCGATGTTTTTAAGCGGAGCAAACACGGCCGAGCGGGCGCCGGCAAGGATTCTTATTTGATTGTTTTTAATTTTTTGCCATACGTCGAATTTTTCGCCCTCTGAAATGCTGGAGTGCCATATTGCCGTTTTATCTATGCCGAAACGCCTTGCAACACGCTGTGTAAGAACGGATGCAAGAGCAATTTCCGGTGCAAGAAACAACACGTTTTTCCCCTGTTCAAGCACCTTTTTTATTGTTTTAAAATAAACCTCTGTTTTACCCGAAGAGGTTACGCCGTGCAAAAGTATTGTACTGTAAGAGCCGAGCCTTTTTTCTATTTCTTCGTATGCGTACTCCTGTTCTTCCATCAACTGCGGGAATTTTTCAAGCTTTTGCTGTTTAAAAATTGAAAGCGGGTTTCTGAAAATTTGCTCTTCCGTTATTTCTACGCAGCCGAGCGACTCCAGTTTATTAACGGTAGCACGTGTGGTCTTTGCGGATTTTTCAAAGTCTATGAGTCTTGTTTTGCCTGTTTGTTCAAGTATTTTTAAAATTTCCTGCTGTCTTTTAGAGGCGTTTTCATATGTTTTAAAAGAGATGTATTTTTCGCTTTGTTCTTTTTGTACGCCGTTTAAAAATTTCATCGGAACAGCACATTCTATTACGTTTTGTATGCTGCAGGCGTAATAAGAGGCAACCCATTCCAGAAATTTTAAGTAATTCAAATCAAAAATCGGCGTGTAATCAAGGATTTTGGCAATTGATTTTGCTTTTATGCCTTCGGGCAGATAGTTTGTAAACCCGCACACAAACGCATTTATCAGTCCCATGCGCCCGAAGGGCACCAGCACGGGCATGCCGGTTTTTATTACGGGTTTCATATCCTCGGGGATAAGATAGCTGAAGGTCTTTACGCCTATCCCCTTTATTGAAGTAAGAACAAGGGCATATTTATTCAACATGCCCTCTTGTAGTTCTTCTTTATTGTCAAGGTTTTTTGACATTTCCTGCATTAATTATTCCGCCCCTTCAAGGCTCATTAATTCTTTCATTGCTTCGTCAACTGCATCTTTTAACAATTCAAGATTGTCGGGAGAAACCGTTACGCCTTTTTTTGTCGGCAGCCAGTTTTGACCGTCATCTGTTGTATAAAAAATTCTTAAATCAAGGTAGCTTTTACCTTTGTATTCGTTAATGGAAATTTGAAGCTGTTCGGTTGCGCTTCTGGGGATAGTTGCTATCAATTTGGGTTCTGCAGCCATGGTTTTAACTCCTCTTATTAATTATCAAAAATTATTGTAGCACAATTTTGATAAAAAATTATGCCAAAATGCATAAAAAACTCTGAGTAACAAACTTTGGTGCAACGTATTTCATATTAAATTTGTTGATGATAAGATTATAATTAAGTATTAAACAAAAAGGAATTGAGAATGTCAGAAAATAACACCCTTAATGCACCTACTCTTAATGCGATAAGAAATACAAGAATCCAAAAACTAACGGAATTGGCTGATAAAGGTATAAACCCTTATCCTTATTCATATGATAAAGATGCTTCTGCTAAAAATCTGCAGGAAAAATACAAAGATTTGCCTGCCGGTGAAGAAACAAATGACACATACCATGTTGCCGGACGTGTAATGGCAATAAGAAATACAGGTATGTTTATTGATTTGATGGACGCATCGGGCAAAATCCAGATTTTCTCTCACAAAGAAAATATGGATCCTGAAAAAATTAAAACCTTAAAACTTGTTGATATCGGTGATATTGTTGGTTTTCAAGGTACCATAAGAAGAACCCCGAGAGGCGAGTTGAGTATTAAAGCAACGGATTTTAAAATTTTGTCAAAATCTTTGCTGCCTCTGCCCGAAAAATTCCACGGCTTAACAGACGTTGAAACCAGATACAGACAGCGTTATGTCGATTTGATAATGAACGAAGAGGTAAGAGATACCTTCAGAAAAAGAAGCCTGATTATACAAAAAATCAGAGAATACCTTGCTAAACACGGCTTTTTAGAGGTTGAAACTCCTATCCTGCAGACAACTGCCTCGGGTGCTAACGCAAGACCTTTTACAACGCATCACAATGCGCTTGATATGGATTTAACTTTAAGAATTGCGCTTGAGCTTTATTTAAAAAGACTCATCGTGGGCGGTGTTTCCGAAAGAGTTTACGAAATCGGCAGATGCTTCAGAAACGAAGGTATCGACACACGTCACAACCCCGAATTTACAATGATTGAGCTTTATCAGGCTTATGCCGATTACAATGACATGATGACCCTGACCGAAAATATGGTTGCTTATGTCGCTCAAGAGGTTCTGGGTACAATGAAAATTAAATACGGCGAAAACGAAATTGATTTGACTCCGCCGTGGGACAGAAAAACCATGCTCGGCGCCATTAAAGAAGCAACAGGCGTTGATTTTATGGAAATTTATGACGCAAAACAGGCTGTTGAAGCGGCTAAAAAACTTAATGTACCCGTTGATGACGAGATGAACTGGGGTCAGGTGGTTGAAGCCGTGTTTGAAGAAAAAATCGAACCTTCTTTGATTCAGCCCTGCCACATTATAGATTATCCTCGTGAAATTTCGCCGCTGGCAAAGGTTCACAGAGATAACCCGAGATTAACAGAACGTTTTGAAACACGTATCAACGGCTGGGAACTCGCTAACGCATTTTCCGAATTAACAGACCCGATTGACCAGAGAAGCAGATTCGAGGCACAGGCTCTGGCTAAAGCAAACGGCGATGAAGAGGCAATGGAACTCGATGAAGACTTTATTACCTCGCTTGAATACGGTATGCCTCCGACAGGCGGTATGGGTATGGGTATCGACAGACTGGTTATGCTGTTGACCGATTCTCAAACAATCAGAGATGTCATTGCCTTCCCGACAATGCGTCCGCTGGATAACAAGTAATACGGAAATTAAAATAAAAAAGTCAGGTTTAAAAATAAACCTGACTTTTTTATGTCGCTTTTTTAACTTTTTTGCACAACACTATATTTTTTGAAATAATTATTTCATATAGTCAACTGACCCCGACAACTCATTGAACCGGTGCAATAAACAAGTACGATATTGGCGGCATAACACGGGCACCGGCAACAAGTGCAAGGGGTCACTTGAGCAAAATTATAGCTTAGGCGACCTCGCTACCTCTCCTAATTGTTATTACAAATTAGGTGCCACCGGCACATTGACTCGGCAGAGTGTGTACCACTTCTAGCTTGAGTTGTTGGCAAGCCGAAGGCGAGCCATACAAATCAGGATGCCCTTGGGTACAAGCGAGGTTCCTCCCAGACATATTGTATGAGGAGTGTTATGAAAAATTTTTATAAAGCTTTAAAAACAGGATGTTTTATATTGCCGTTTGTGTTTGCCATAAACACACTAAACGCAGACGCCTTGCAGATAGTTTATCCAAAAAGCGAAAATACGCAGATGAGCGCAGCTTCGACTTTTATAATCGGCAATACTGCACCCGATGCAAAATTAAAAATTAACGATATGGACGTAAAAGTTTACGACAACGGCTCTTTTGTGCAGGTTGTGCAGTTGAATGACGGCAAAAACGAAATAAAAATAGATTCACAAAACGAAACAACACACGATACTCTGACTTATATAATAAATCGTGTGCCGCCCCAGATACCGGAATCCATGCAGGCTGCGCTGGAAGAATTTGCTCCGGATGAATTTATTTATGCAGCAGTGCTTAAAGACAACACTCCTTTAAGAGCACAACCCGATGAGTATGCAAAACGTTTGACCCATCTGCCTAAAGACACAGTGCTTATGGTTAACGGCAAAAAGGGCGATTATTACAGGGTATCTTTGACTCCTGCGGAAAATGTCTGGGTAAAAAGCGATAGTATCGTAAAATATTCAACAATCAACCAAAAAATGCTGGCATCGGCTACACGTGTGTCATTGTCAGAGGACAAACTCTATAACTACATAAAAACTGAGTTGTCTTTTCAAATTCCTTTTAAAATTGTTGAAACCGACAGCGGCTTGACCATGGAGCTTTATAATCTGGAAAAAAATGCAGCCGATACAATGCTTTTTCAAACAAGCGGAGATGTAAAAAGCCTTACCATTAATTCCGTCGCACCGGATAAAACCTCTACTTATTACATAGAATTAAAAAACAAACTCTGGGGTTACAGGGCTTATTATGAGGGAAATACACTCGTTTTAAAAATAAGAAAAGCGCCCGATATAGATAAAGAAAAACCCTTTAAAAACATAACCGTGTACCTTGATGCCGGGCATGGCGCCGATGATGCCGGCGCAATAGGTCCTACTGGCGAAAAGGAAAAGGATATTAACCTTGATGTCGTAAAAAAATTGCAAAAGGTTTTAGAGGATGAGGGGGCAAAAGTCCTTTTGACCCGAGCCGATGACACCTGTGTGCCGTTGTATGACAGGGTTAAAATGATGCAGGATTCCGATGCGCTGATATCTTTGAGCATTCATGCCAATGCGCTTGCCGACGGGGCTGACCCTTATGAAAAACACGGGACTTCGGTTTTTTATTACAACAGAGAATCCGTTGAGCTTGCAAAAACCCTGCGTGATGTTATAACAAAAAAACTCGGCACAAAAGATGACGGAGTCGGTATGTACAGCCTTGTTATGACACGACCGACCATGCCTTTGTCCGTTTTGATAGAGATTGCTTACATGATTCATCCTGAAGAATATAAATTACTGTTAGAGGAAGGCTTCAGACAAAAGGCTGCGGAGTCAATCAGGGACGGACTTAGAGAATATTTATTAAATTCTGTTAATACTGATGGAATTAACTAATTATAGTGTTGACAGCATACGCATGCAGTGATACAATATAAAAAATTTAAGATAACGCTTGGTGAAAGGTTTAAAAACCTTTATACATAAGGGTTTTCCATTCTATTCATTATTAAAAAATTTTAAGAAGAGAAATTTATAGGAAAGACTAATGCAAGTTTCTGTAATTAAAACAACAGAACCTAAAAACGTAAGCATACCCGCAGCTATGGCGGTCGGGGGTGCTGTTGGTCTTGGCATGCGTTACGCTATTCCTGTTTACAATCCCGAAATGGACTATTTTGTATTTAACAAATCCGATGTTATGAAAGAGGACAATGTTAAAGCCGTTAAAAAGAACGTTATAGAAAAAGCTCAGGATTTGTTGAAAAAAGATAAAGAAAACGAAACTTTAAAATTATTTATCAAAAGAGCAAAAGCCAACACTTCGCAGCAGCTTAAATCAGCAAAAGCAGCCATTAAAAAAGCTCCGCAAGAAGTTCAAGCAGGTGTAAAAATTCTGGTGGATGATCTTGCCGCACAAATGAAGGCTTCTAAAAACATTACCATAGCTAATATCAAAAATGCTGCAAAACAGGCAAGACCTTATTCTCACTTTATTCTCCCCGGTGCCGCACTGGGTGCGCTTGTAGGTTATGCATACAACGTTGTCGGCACAATCAGCGAAGATTAGTTTTTTGTTGGGCTGAAAGCCCAACCTGTGGCTAAAGTTTATGTACCAATCCGGCAACATGAAATTTCAAAATAAAAAAGCGAGGACTTTTTTAATCAAAGACACTCGCTTTTCTATGATATAGATAATGCAAAGACTTACACTATTTACATCCGCAGTCGTTTCCGCAATCGCAAGGGTTGCTGTCACAGCCGCAATCGCAGGGGGCGGGTTTTGCACAAGGATCGCAAGGCTGAATCGGAGCAGCGCATCCGGTGCAGGAGTTGCAGCCGAAGGCTACCGTAATGTTTTCTCTCGGGTTAACCGAAGTAACTCTGTTACCTTTCGGGTCAACAAGGTAGGCAACTTCGTCGCCGGTATGTTGTAACAAACCGATTGTACCTGATAAAGCGGTTCTAGTTAAGTCGATAGGAGCTTTGACAAGGGCTTTTGAAGCGTCCATCAAGCTTCTGCCGGCAGCGGGCAATTGACCCTGCATTGTTTCGCCGAGTGTTAGGCCGACACCGTCCGTAACGTGTTCCGCAGCGTTACCCGCAGCAATAATCGCACCACCCACGGTTCTGCCGATAGTACCTACAACACCGCCTGCAAAAGTAAACGGAGCTTCGATTAATTTTGCGAAGAAATTAGGTTTTTTATCGGATTTAACCTGTGCGGTCAATACCTGCTGAGGCAAGTCTGCTTTGCAGTCGTGACATTGAATTCTTTCAAAAGAAAGTTTAATTCCGCCTTTGCAGTTGCCTGTTGGCCTTTCTACCTCGGTAACTTTACCGTAGACTTTAGAGCCTTCGGGGAAGGTTTGTCCGTTGATGGTTACGGCCTCTGTTGTTTTTGCAGCGAATCTGTCGCCGATTGTTGCAGATTTTGCACTGATTTCGTCTTCAAATTTCAAACAGAGTGTAGGAATTGTGACAACTTCGTCTTTTGCCATAAATGCGGCACCGCCGGTGCATCCGCAATCAGATGTGTAGGCTACGTCTTTTTTTGAATAGCCCATTGCAACTCTTACGGATTCGAGCATTGATGCTACATCGGCACGGCTTGCATCTTTGCAGGCTTGAATTTCGTTCGGATTTGGAACATCATTCAAGGCACCTGATTCAATAGCTTTTGCTACAGGAATCTTGGCCCATGCCGGAACTTTGTTTCCGTCGCAGTATTTGCTTAAAATCTGGTCTGCTTTGCAGTTGTCCATCTCACAGGGGATGCCTTTTGCCAGCGTAACCATTGCTTCTGCTCTTGTTACGGGTTTATTCGGTTTAAACATATCTCCCGGGTAACCGTCCATCAAGCCGTTTGCAACGGCAGTATTAATCGCCTGATTTGCCCAGTGGTCGGCAGGAACATCTTTAAATTGTTTGGACGGACAGCCGCAGCTTCTCAGGTTAAAACCGTTAACCGCCATTGAAGCGATTTCCGCACGGGATACCGGCAGATTGGGTTTGAAGGTTCTGTCCGGATATCCGGCTACGACTTTGTTTTCAGCAAGAATGTTAATGTCGCATCCTGCCCAGAAACCGTCCGGTACATCATCAAAAGAAGAAGCTCCGGTAATAGGTGCGGCGGCACCCGTAATAGGCGGATTGTAAGGCGTGATTGTTCTTTTTATTACCTGCATGCCTGAAGAGGTCTGCATTTCAATCGGGCATCCGCCGGTTACTGCAGTCGGGTCAACGGGAGCTGCACCGCCTGTTATAACCTGATTAAGGTCAAAATTTGTGTTTCCGATTACAGGCATATCAGCTGCTGCGCCTGTGGTAATACCTTCCCCGCAGCCGCATCCGCAGGTCGGCAAATCAGATACCATTACACCGGGAGTGGGGCATAATGAACAGCCGCACTGTGAAGATTCTCCGATAATAACGTTATTTGCGGCAGAACCGACAGATTGGCTGTCGGAATAAACATTAGCCGGATAAGCGTAATGTTGTTTTGAAACTGATTTTCCGTCGCATTGTGAAGCGCAGACAGACTGTACAACAGGCTGGCACTCACATGGCGGAGCAATAGCTTCGCAAGGATTGCACGGGTCAACCGGTGCGCAGGATTCGCACGGGTCACAAGGGCACGGTGCAGCTGCGCCTGTTTCGCATCCGCAATCATCTTTTGGTGCAGGTGTACACGGGCAGACTGCTGTTGAAGGCGTTACATCTGCCTGACAACCTGATATCGGGCATGCTGCAAGCTTTGTCATATCTAAACTTGAAATATCTACGTTACTTGCAATCCCCGAGTTCATTGTACCTGCCATCAATCCGATAGTAAGGGCTGCGGCAAGTGTAAGTTTGTTAATCGTCATCTTTCCCTCCTTAATTAAACAAACTGAAATCGGATTTTTTTATATTTAAATCCAATCTGTGATTATTAACATCTTATGCCGTATTATTACTGGGAAACCATTAAAAAAGCATTACCGAAACCGATTGCTCCAACGGGCTATTAGAATCTTTGTATCAATAATATTTGTTTTTTAAAAATCGACTTGCCAAAATAAAAATTTACGCAATGACGGTTGTTTGTCATTGCGTAAAAACAGAATGCACTATAAATGCTAATTTAAATATTGATTGAGCTTTCCGGAATTTATCAGTTCTTTAAGTTCGGCATATCCGCCTATATATTTTCCGTTAATTGTTATTTGAGGAACAGTTGCTCGTCCTGACGGAATTTCAAACAATTCGGCAAGTTTACGGCGGATTTCTTCTTCATTATGCGAAATATCGTGTTCCGTGTAATCAAGATAGTTATCCTTAAGCTTTTCTTTAGCCTTTTGACAAAACGGACAGGTTGGGATTGTATAAATTTCTATGTTATTAGTTTTAGTCATAAACAGATTATGACATATACGTTAAAAATTTTTATTATTCTTTCGGAATAATTATTGTCCGATAAATTTGGATAAAATTGAATTAACCGTATCGATAAGAGTGTTACCCAAAAAGACAAGCATCAAAAGTATGGCAAACCATTTTTGGATATCTTTGACAAGTATAACTCTTTTTTTAGAGCGCTGGTCTGTCAGTTCTTTATACTCGTCTTTGTTGGGAGCTTTGGGCAAATCTTCTTCCAGTTTTTCTATAACTGAATTGTATTTGATTTTTATTATGGTTGTGTATGCATCCTGATTGGAAATCCACATAATACAAGCTGCAATGCCGAAGACATCAATCCCTAAAAGTAAAAAGTATTGGGTTGGCAAAAGCATTTTTGCAAATATAAGCATAAACAAAAGAATCGCCGCAAAAATCATAAAAAATCTGTTTATGGCAAATGTTCGGTTTATAAAACTCTCTTTCATCTCGTTATAGAGTCTGTACTGTTCCAGTATCAAATGTTTTTCGTCCATATAAAGCTCCCTGATTTATATGCTCCCTGTGTTTTTAATATTGTATCATTATAATTTTTAATTGATAACTTATGTTACAAGAAATTTTTAAAATAGCAAAAAATTTGCTTTAAGCGTTTTATACTTGTAAGTGTAAAAGGAGTGTGAAAACATGATTCAACCTTTAAATTATACAAACGCAAACTGTTGCTCAACGACAAGAAAACAATCCTTCGGTCAAAGCGAAGCCGCAGGCGAACGCAAAAGACCATCAACCGCCGCAAGACTTGCTGGTTATACAGCAACTCAATTTGCAGCAGGCGCTATCGTAAGCGGAGTTTTTGACGGGTTGACGAACTTGTACAGACTGGTTGCAAAAAACAAACCGTTAATACCGTTTAAAGAAATGGCAGGACGTGCAGGCTATCTCGGTGCAGCGTTTGCCGTAATCGGGCTTGTATTTACTGCAATAGCAGCAGCTATCGCAAAAAGAAAAGAACAATAATCTGTTTAACTGCAATATATAACTATTACAACTCAAAGGTCAGGTATATTTTATACCTGACTTTTGGTTATGAAAAATTTTTGTTGTTTAGCAAGTATGCCCACAACCAGCATCCCCGAGAAATGATCAGAAATTATTCTCCGAAATATATTATGGGCAGGTCGTTATCCCGAGCGTATTTTCTTAAAAATTCCGGTATATTTTCCGCTTTATATTTGTTTCCTTGTTCGTCCGTTCCCTCAAAGAACACACCTGTTGTTTTGCCTTTGCCGACAAGGATTTCATTGTAATCTCTTTTGAACTTTCTTTTATGGATTTCCATTTTGGCAAAAATATTTTTTATAGCATAAGCTGCATGCGGCGTTTCTTTTTCTATTTGTTCAATCGGTTTGTCCTTGATTTTTTGGTATAAATCAAGGTATTCTTCATCGTTTAGATTGAGTTCTTTTTTCAAAAGTTCGGAAAAATATTTTCTGTAGATGTTGCCTTTATCTGACAGGTAATCGTTAATCAGCATTTCTTCAGTTTTTTTGCATCCGGAGCCGAAATCCCTGTAATACGCAACGCCTATGTTGTCAGATGGAATATTTTTTATAAAGCCCTGCTGTCTGAATGTATGGTAGTTGCCTTTGTCATAAAAAATATAAGAGGTACTTAAAAGTGCATCGGAATCAGGCATTTCAAGCGCCTCAAGCATTGCCTGCTGGATGTTATTGTCAAAGCCGTGGACAATTACGTTAAAGTTTTCCGCCGTCACACCTTTATCAAAGCCGTATTTGGACAAATCAAGCCCATTTTCAAGATACACAACTTTGTTTTTTATTTCGTTTCCGTTTTCGTCTTTTGTTGTTATTTCTTTAACATTTACGCCGTTTGCTTTCAATTCCGAGGCTTTGGGGATTCTTGTCTGCGGAAGGGCGATTGCCGTATTGCGAAGCTGTATAGTTTCTGCCTTAAGTTTTTTTGATACATTATTAAACTCCTCAACAGATCCTTTCCAGAAGGAACCATTACGTTTTACGCCCATAAGGTCGGCTTTTGTGAGCATGAGTTCCAGTTCGCTGAGGTTGTCAAAGCGAAGCTCATAGGCATATTTTTTGATAACTCTGTCCAAGTTGCCTTCTATTTGTGCAAAATGGCAGTGAGCCATCATGTCGTGATTTTTTATAAGCTGGTATATTTTTTGTCTTTCATTCTCCGGCAAA
Organism: Candidatus Gastranaerophilales bacterium; assembly: GCA_944325555.1. Taxonomy (GTDB): domain Bacteria; phylum Cyanobacteriota; class Vampirovibrionia; order Gastranaerophilales; family Gastranaerophilaceae; genus Limenecus. Next base: position 25,494 of record CALVAN010000001.1, read on the forward strand.
TCGAATTTTTTAAGCAGGAAATATGCGTTATAAGCGGAATTTTGAGGGTGTTCCCTATCTCTGTGTTTTTCTTCTTTGGTTATATCGTGCAGCAAAGCCGCAAAAAGGAGTTCTCTTTTCTCATCAGTATTCAGTGTGTCAAAGTAAGAATTTTTTACACATTCCTGCAGCACCGCCAGTGTATGTACATCTACGGTGTAATCGTGTGTTCCGTGCTGTTTTTTGCCGATTACGGAATACAGCTCCGGCAGAGCTGTCAGTATATCGTTAAAAGTTTTCGCCATTTGCGGTGAAACAAATTTTCCGTCAGGCAAAACTTTGTTATCTGTTGTGAATTTTTTAACATAAGGTTTTATTTTTCCGATAATTTCTTTTGTCTGCGGTTTGGCGATTTCCTGCAATTTTTCGCCGTTGTTGATTAAGGCGGGGTAGCCTGACATAACGGTTTGTCCTGAATTGTCGGACGAAATTTCAAAACCGAAATAATCCCACACCTTCATTTGTTCTTTTTTATCAAGGTTTTTAACAAGTTCTTTTATGTCGCTGATAAATTCATCTCTCGGGTATTGAATCGTGAGTTTGAAATCGGGATTTTTAAGTTCAAGCTTTTTAAATTCAGAATCCGAAGAGGAAAGTTTATCCAATGCATTAAAGAAAGCTGTTTTCTCTGATTCCTCAAGCGGCCTTGTATCAATACCCGCTGATTTTACGAGTTTTGTAATCAGAGAAGAAAGCTCATTAACATTCTTTGGTATCAGCCCCGTACAGTTGTAATTATTTTGAAAATCTTCCGAGAGTAAGGTTTCATACTTATTCAAAAGAAGTTTCAGATATTCTTTCTTCTCTTTAAAGCTGAGTTCGTTTATGTTTTCTTTTGCGTTTAGCCTTAACTTGTCGGCTTTGATAATAAGAGTTTTGGCCGCAATGGTTTTGCAGTCGTTTTTCATGTTGAGGAAGGTTTCGTATTCTTCGTCATCAAGCTGAGCAAGAGCCGTCATCACGGGGGCGTCTTCCATATAATTGTCCCACGCCTCATGGGTATTCATATATTTAAACAGGTGTCTGTCCATTAATCGCTTGTATTCCGTATCATTCAGATTCACAAGCTCCATGACCGTTGAGGGGTATATATATGATTTTACTGAATTTTGAATGTTTTTGAATCTTTCAAATTCTTTATCCGAATACAGCGCAAGTTTTGCTGCCGTGCGTCCGCCTGCTGCTCCGTAATAGAACCCGTTAAATACATAGAAGTTATTGTAAAGCCCCCTTTTTTCAAAATTTTCCCAGCCCTTTTCATCCAATGTATTTACAAGCAGGCTTATTTCTTCGCCGCTGTAAGGTCTTTCAGATTTGGTTAGCGGTGCACGGTCTTCAAAAAGTTTTTTATCCTGAGCAAGTTTAAACTGTTCATCACTCAAAGAAGCGAGATAAGCCCAATCATCATAGTGGAATTGTTTCAATTCATCGAGCTTGCGTTTTTGAACATTTGCCCATTCCTCATCAGACAGCAGCGCAAGGTCTTCTAACCCGATTGTTATTTTAGCGGTTGTCAGCAGGTTTCTTTTTCTTAAAGTATCAATCGTATCGTCATCAAAATTCATAACGCTGCACAGGTCAGCAGGAGACATTTTTATGTCGGTTAAATTGTTTGTTATCTCCATTAAAAGCTGCCATTTGTCGTTATCAACTCCGGCAAGCGAAAGAATGTATTCTGCGGTGAAATTTTTCTGCGTATGGTATTTAACATCTTTTTCTATATTACTAAGCGCCCTCACCCTTGCAAGATAGGACGGTACAAGGTTTTTTGCTTCGTCGCTTTTTGAAGTTTCAAGCATCTTATATAACTGCGAAGCTATAACACCCGTATCCAGAAGACCTGAATACTCAATATCAAACCAATCTATGTCGGACATATCAACTACCTGATTTATAAATTCATATGTCCAGAAATTTTTTATGTAATGGTCAACTTTTACGTCGAGAAGATTCCGTTTTTTGACATTTTCCCACTGTCTGTCCGTTAATTTGCTTAATTCGAGTATCTCTGCCCCGCCGATATTGCCGTACATCTCTTTATCGCTCTTGCGCAGAGCATAAAGACTGCGGCGCAAAGCTGTCTCGTGCTGTTCATCAGTCATTTGGGCAAGATAGGTGTAATCCAGTGTACTGAATTTTTTAAGCCCCGGTTTTGCGCTGAACAAACCCCGCTTTTTAAGTGTTTCCCACTGTTCGTCCGTAATTTTCAGCACAGACTCGTAATCTACATTAAAATTTTTGTCAAAACTGTTTAAGTTCGTCAATTGCGGATGACCATCTTCTAAAAGCCCTCGTTTTTGAAGAATTTTGTCTTTTTTATCCTTTTGAATAAAGTCTCTTAAATTGCGATACCTGTTATCCAATATATTGTGCGGCTCAAATGTAATGGTCTGCGAGCGGTATTGACCGTTCGGGGTTATATCGATTTTGTTTACTATATCGCTGTTATATTTTGAAGTAAACGCCTCAAGTGCGTCATACAATTCCTCATCAGTCATTTGTGCAAGCTCTTTTGCCGCATCGGGGTTGATTGAGGGGTCACGCATTGTTTTTATTTCATCTATTTCATAATAAAGAGGTCTGTCTTTTGGTTTGCCCGAGGCACGGTACCCCAAAGAACCTGAAACGGACATTTTGACGGGATTGCCGTCTTTATCAATTCTTGTATTTTCTTTTGAAAGACCGTTTCTGTTGCCCAGCCAAACATCAGCCACAAAAGATTCGTACAGGGCTTTTTTGTTTGTTTGCGCAGGGAACAGTTTTTCTTCAAAAACTTCTGCCAGCCAGCCCGTTTTACCGTCTTTTTCAAACTCCAGATACTCGGGTGCTCTGACGCCTACGCTTTGATACAATTTTGACGCCATAATTTGTTGTGTTATGCGGTCTTTGTTGTCAACGTATTTGAGTTTAAAAATTTTGTCTTTTACGGGGTCAAGCACATACTCGTGATGTTGTGTTTTATACAGGATAAGTTCTTTTTCTTCCCCGTCCGTTTTTATTTTTACGGTTGATTTTTGGGCACGTTTTTCCAATTCTTCACGAAAATGTGTTCCGTCATACGGTTTGCCTTTAAAGCTGATGTTGTTGTAAGCCGCATACAGCTTTGGCTCTGCCGGTGCGTGTGCTGCCACATTTTTCTGTTGCGGCAGCGAAGATATGTTTTGCTCGGTTTGCTTTTTTACGCTGTCTTTTCGGGGAACATTAAATGAAGTATTGTTGACGTACATAAAAATCCTTGGGTTTCACACTTGGCTATATGAAAACAAAACAAGGTCGAAAATTGCCCGATAAGTTATTTTATAAGCTTGAAAAAATTTACCGGAAAAAACTAACCTTGATTGTATAAATTGAATTTGAGTAAAAAAATGCTTGAATTTAAATTAAAACGCAATATAAACATTTTTTGCGCAATAAAAAAGAGCCTTTCGGCTCTTTTAAAATGGTACTCCCAAGGGGATTTGAACCCCTGTCGCATCCGTGAAAGGGATGTGTCCTAGGCCTCTAGACGATGGGAGCCTACAAAACAAGATGGTTGTCATCTCGACTGTATGCATAATAATATCTAAGACATAATTTTATGTCAACAAACTTTTTGCATTTATATTTACGCATTTGAAAAAAGCCCCGCTTTATAGTAAATTTCTTTTATAAGTGAGGAGCGTATGTCAAAACCGGAAATAAATTATATTAACAGCATGGATGTGGATATCAACGAAGCAACTCCCATGCTAAAACAGTTTTTAGAAATAAAAAAAGAAAATCTTGACGTGCTTTTGTTATATCGCATGGGTGATTTTTACGAAACTTTTTTTGAAGACGCTCTTATCCTGTCCAGAGATTTGGAAATCACGTTAACAAGCCGTGAAGGCGGGTCGCTGGGGCGTATTCCCATGGCGGGAATTCCCGTAAAAGCGGTGGACAACTACCTGCCCAAACTTCTTGAAAAAGGACACAAAATAGCTATATGCGAGCAAATGGAAGACCCCGCACTGGCTAAGGGGCTTGTAAAAAGAGCTATCGTAAAAACAATCACCGCAGGCACCCTGACGGAAACAAACCTTTTAAAATCCAATGCAAACAACTATCTTGCAGCTGTTATCAAAGACAAAAAATCCGACCTGTACGGACTTGCATACACTGATATTTCAACCGGCGAGTTTAAGGTTACTCAAACGGATTTTGAACAGCTGTTGAGTGAACTTGCAAGAATAAGACCGACTGAAATTGTAGTCCCCAAAATTTCTCAAAAAGTTTTGCCTTTTCAGTATGTCGGCAATGAACTTATCGATTTGCCCGAGGAAATTACTAATAACTATAACTGTTCAAAAATGAGCTACGCCGCTTTTGATATTGACAGAGCGGAAAAAAATATTAAAGAAATTTTTAAGCTGGACTCAGTTGAAACCTTTGGTTTTTCACAGTACAAAGCGGGCTTTTGCGCAGCAGGCGCTATTTTTGAATACCTTTTCAGAACACAAAAGGAGAATTTCCCCAAGTTTGAAAAAATTACAACCTACAGCCTGAATCAGTTTGTTTCAATCGATACAAACACAAGAAGAAATCTTGAGCTTACGGAAACCTCGAGGGACAAAGCAAAATACGGCAGTCTTTTGTGGGCAATAGATAACACAAAGACAAACATGGGCGCAAGACAGCTTAAAAAATGGATTCATCAGCCGTTAAAAAATATTGAAAACATTGTGCAAAGACAAGATGCGGTTGAAGAACTTATAAAAAACACACCGTCAAGGATTCAACTCATCGGTCTTTTGGAAAAAGTTTATGATATTCAAAGACTTTCTACAAGGATAAGCAACAATACAGCCAATCCCCGTGATTTTGTTGCGCTCAAGGATACAATAAATCTTTTGCCGGTGTTCGGCGAAGTATTAAAAAATTTCAACTCCGCACTTTTGTCAAAACTCGGCGAAGTTAAAACAAACCTCGTTGATTTTGCGGAAATTATCGATAAAACAATTAAAGACGATGCCCCTATAACAGTCAAAGACGGCGGTGTCATTAAAGAAGGCGTATCCGGTGATTTGGACTATTACAGAGAACTCTTAACAGGCGGAAAAAACTGGCTTGTTGATTTTGAAAACAAACAGAAAGAAGAAACAGGCATAAAATTTTTGAAGGTCGGATTTTCAAAAACCTTCGGTTATTTTATCGAGGTGTCAAACTCCAACCTTAATATGGTGCCCGACCACTATATAAGACGCCAGACCTTAACAAACGGAGAAAGGTTTGTAACCGAAGAACTGAAAAAACACGAGGCAGATGTACTCTCCGCACAGTCAAAATCCGTTGAGCTGGAATCAAAAATCTTTTCCGACTTAAGAGAGTATTCCAAAGAATTTGTTGATCCGATAAGAGAGGTGGCGGAAGCGATTGCGGATATGGATGTGCTTGTTTCTTTTGCGGTATGCGCAATTGAGAACAAATACACAAGACCTCTCGTTACTGATTCAAACGAGCTTTATATAAAAGAGGGCAGACATCCTGTTCTGGAAAAAATTCTGCCCATGGGCAAATATGTGTCTAACGATTTAAAACTCGTTGCCGATAACAATTCGCAGCAGGACACGCAGTTTATGATTCTTACCGGCCCTAACATGGCGGGTAAATCAACATATATGCGCCAGAATGCTCTTATCGTTATAATGGCGCAGATAGGCAGTTTTGTGCCCTGCGATGCGGCAAAAATAGGGATTGTGGACAAAATATTCACAAGAGTCGGCGCTGTTGATGATTTATCTTTGGGGCAGTCAACCTTTATGGTGGAAATGAACGAAACCGCCTTTATCCTCAACTCCGCTACGGAAAAAAGCCTTATTCTGCTGGATGAAATAGGCAGGGGCACAAGCACATATGACGGCGTAGCTATTGCGTGGAGCGTTGCTGAATATATTGCAACGAAAATAAAGGCAAGAACCATTTTTGCTACTCACTATCACGAACTTAACGTTATGAGCAGTATTTTCCCGCAGATTAAAAATTACCGTGTAACAATATCGGAAAACGACGGAGAAATCATATTTTTAAGAAAAGTTATAGAAGGCTCCGCAAGCAAAAGCTACGGTATTCAGGTTGCAAAAATGGCAGGTCTGCCTCAATCCGTTATTAAAACCGCTGAGGATATGATGACCAAAATGCAGTCGGATTATTCAAAAGATTTGTCGGCAAACAAGCGCAAGAACAAAGTCCCTGCGCCTGAAGTGCCTCAATTATCTTTAATTTTTAACAGTGAAAATGATAAAGACTAAATCGGAAATTATTTACTTTCAATCCCTCTGGCGAGTTTCATTCCCTCAACAAGGTTGCTCAATTTTTCCAGAGCATCATCATTTTTTAATGAAGCAAGAGCAAGTTTGATATAATCAGAAGATTTTTTATCCTTGGATATTTTTCTGAATTCACCGACCATATAATTCAAGTTGCGTTGTGCGTCTGCATCAACGGAATTTCTTATAACTTTTTCTTTGCCGTCAGGATAAAACACAACTATTTTAGAGGATTTTTTCTCGTCAAAATATTCGACGAATATCGGCTTATTTAAATTTTTAGCTGTATTTGCCATAGTTTGATCGGTGCAGTTTTTTCCTTTTGCTTTTGTATTACGCAGCTGATAAACATTGTTCTTAGGGGTTGAAGAAACCTGAAAAACAGCCTCATTGTTCGTTCCGCTTAAGGCGCCTTCGTACTCTTCGGTCAAAAAATCAAAGTCAAACAATTCTTTCGGCTGAACATTGAGCGTGATGCAGACTTTTTCCAGAGTTTTGCAAGAAGGAAAATGCTCTCCCGTTTCAATTTTGGAAAGCTGTCTGGAGTGGATGCCTATAACTCCTGCCAAATCTTCTTGCGTAATGTTTCTAACTTTTCTCAGGTACTTAATGTTGCTGCCCAAACCGTTTTTGAAATTTGTCATATCTGTGTCCTTTCGTTTTAGTATATACGCATTAGATGCGCAACTTAACGTTTTTAGACACCTATAAATTTTGATTATTGTTGTTGACTTAGGTGTTTTATGACATATCATGAAAAAAATAAGAGTGTTTAGCATTGTCTAATGCTAATTCAATCAGATTTATTAATCCGCACAAAAAATTTTAAAAATAAAATCAGGGGTTTTTAATGGATTTTCAATATAATAAAATTTTCACCTTTATTAATTTTGAAAACATTATACCGCCTTACATAAACCTTTGCATAAAAACCTGGGAGCTAAATCTTCAAAAAGATTATCAAATAATCGTTTTAACACCTGAAAATATTAACCGCTACATAGACAAAAATTTCCTCACGGAATCAGTTGTTAACCCGATAAATCCTTATTCATCCGCATATTGTGATTATATAAGCTTTCTGGCTATATATTGCAACGGAGGGATTTTCTTAGATGCGGACACAATAATCACTGACAACTTTAAACCTGATTTTAACATATTAAATGACTATGAAACCGTCTTTTTCGGCAGGAATAACAAAATAATTCCGGGATTTATTATGTCTAAAAAAAATTCAAAGATTTTAGAAGAATTGATACTAAGATACAGAATTGCACATCATTTACCATTTATTAAAAGAAAAAGAGACATTCTCATAAACAATTCAATAAAAAATTCCTTGTTAAAAGATTTTTTAACGATAGATAACTCTCACAGTGCATACAAGCTGGAGTTACTTTTGGAGGATAATAATAAAAACAACAAATACAAAGATTATTATTTTACTTCCAAATATTCCATTGAAAATTTTTTAAAAAACAATAAAGGAATTGCCGCTTTGCAAAATTCAATTACTCCCAAAAAATATAAAAATATGAGCGAAACAGACTTTTTAAAACAAGATATCTTGTTATCTAAAATTTTTAAAGTACTTTTATAAAAAATAATACTACTTTTAAAATTGCTCTAAATATCTGTGCATAAAGCTATAAATATCATTATTTATACAATCTATACTTTATGAGTATAAACAAATAAAGGATAGACTAATATGTATAAATTAAGACCCAGAGAAGAACGAGGCAAGACAATGACTGATTGGTTAAAAAGCTTGCACAGTTTTTCTTTTGCCCAATATTTTGATCCGTTTAACATGGGTTTCAGTGATTTAAGGGTAATTAATGATGATATAATTGCTCCCTCAGGCGGTTTTGATACACATCCTCACGCAAATATGGAAATTATAACAATACTACTGAATGGTGCACTTGAACATAAAGATTCAACCGGAAAATCCGAACTTTTAAATCCCGGGCAAATACAGGTAATGAGTGCAGGCACAGGCATAATGCACAGTGAGTTCAATCCTTCTCCGATAAACCGTACGCACCTTTTGCAAATATGGATTTTACCAAACAAAAAAAACTATACTCCTTCGTACCATACAAAGACCTTTAACAAAGAAAAATTGCTTAACACCATAAGGTTAATAGTTTCCGGCAGCGGCAAATACGGCTCTGCCAAAATTCATCAGGACGCAGAAATTTACCAATCAATTTTAGAAGCAGATAAAACCGTGTATTTTTCCATACCCGAAAACAGAAAACTCTGGCTGCAAGTGGCAGCAGGTGCAATAGAAGTAAATTCCAACATCCTCGAAGCGGGCGACGGGATGTCTGTTGTTAATGAAAACGGAGAAATGGAAATCAACGGCGTTGATTCGGAATCAAATTTTATTATTTTTAATTTGAGAAACCTGCGGCTATAATTTACTTTGCGGATTATTCTTTATTGCTACCGCATATTTATGGCCATCAAAAACAAATTATAAACTTTTGTAAACAATTTACTTAAAACAGTAAATTTTTAACCTTGAGGATTCTTGTAAAAGCAGGAAAACCAAAAAATTTTAAACAGTGTGTAAGTTGATTATTTCAAAAATTTTTATAAGTGTGAAAAATCCTTTTTAACTAACTCCATAAATTCTATAACCTAACTACCAAAATTACTAACCGAATCATCGCCTTTGATAACCGTCAAAGGCTTTTTATTTTGTTCAAATATGCTATAATGCGACTGTACACTACAGTGGGGAAACACTTATGACTCAGGTAAAATTCACAAAAATGCACGGCGCAGGCAATGATTTTATTTTAATGGAATACAATGAATATAAAAAAATAGAGGATAAATTTCCGCAAATCGCTGTGCAACTGTGCGACAGACACTTTGGCATAGGTGCTGACGGAATTTTTGTTCCGATTGAAAACCCAAAAACATACTCAGACTTGGAGTGGCTGTTCTATCAGGCAGACGGCTCCACAGCCCAGATGTGCGGAAACGGTATGAGATGTTTTGCACGTTTTTGCTACGATAAAAAAATCGTCAACAAAAGACAATTCACCGTCCACACCGGTGCGGGCAAAATTGTACCGGAAGTTCTTGAGGATATGAGAGTAAAAGTCAACATGGGCAAACCGATACTCGAGCCTGAAAAAATTCCGTTTAAAGGCAGCAAAAATCTGAATTATCCTTTGTGGGACGGTGTTAAAAAATTCGTTGTAAATGCTGTCAGCATGGGCAATCCGCACTGCGTTATCTTTGTTAAAGAAGACGAAGACATACACGAACTTGCTAAAAAATACGGCAATGACATTGAACACGACAACCTTTTTCCTGAAAAAACAAACGTGGAATTTGTGAAAGTTAAAAGTAAAAATGAAATTGATGTTGCCGTATGGGAAAGAGGCTGCGGCATTACTCTTGCCTGCGGCACGGGAGCCTGCGCAAGCGTGGTTGCGGCAATATTAAACGACCTGTGCGATAACAAAGTTAACGTCAACCTTCCGGGCGGCATACTGACTATTGAATGGGCGGGCAATTCAAAAAATGCCGATTTTGATGTATTTATGACAGGTGAAGCTCAGTACGTTTATACGGGTGTTATTGATATTTAATGTCAAAGATATTAGAAGTAAAAAATTTAAACATAGGCTTTAACCTTGCTGACGGCTTCAGACAGGCGATATATGACGTCAATTTTTCTGTTGATAAAGGAGAAACTCTTGCTATTGTAGGAGAATCAGGCTGCGGAAAAACCGTTTCCACTATGTCAATTTTGCAGCTTTTGCCGCCGGGTGCGCAAATAAAAAGCGGAGAGATTATCTATAACGGTCAAAATTTGCTCAATTTCAGCCAAAAACAAATGCAGCAAATTCGGGGCAAAAAGATTGCTCTGATACCGCAGGATCCGATGACCTCGCTAAATCCGCTTTATACTATAGGCAACCAGCTTTTAGAGGTTATAGAGCTGCATCAGGGACTTAAAGGAAAAGAGGCTGTCGAAGTTGCAATAAAGGCGCTTGAGCGTGTAAAAATTCCCGATGCAAAAGAAAAAATGAGAGCTTATCCCCATGAGTTTTCCGGCGGGATGAAACAGCGGGTTATTATTGCTATGGCGCTTGCCTGCAACGCAGAAATTATTATAGCGGATGAGCCTACTACCGCACTGGATGTTACGGTACAGGCTCAGATTATGGAAATCTTGAGAGAGATTAAAGAAAAGTACAATATTTCGATAATTTTGATTACTCATGATCTCGGTGTAGTGGCGCAAAATGCGGATAAAATAGCCGTAATGTATGCGGGACGCATTGTTGAATATGCTTCAAACGAACAGCTTTTTAATTCACCGAAACACCCCTATACAAAAGCTTTGTTAAACGTGATTCTTGATATAAATACTGACACCGTGCAGACTATAGAGGGGCATCCGCCTTCAATTACCGATGATATTTCAGGCTGTCCGTTCCACCCCAGATGCAAGGATTGTATGGAAATTTGCATTCAAAATGACCCGTGTTTAAAGCCCGTAGGGGATTCTTTGGCTGCGTGTCATTTGTATGATTGAGAGTTTTTATTAAAAATATTTGTTTAAAAACCTTGAAAAAAAGGCAAAACGAGCTATAATAAAAGTATAGGGAAAGAGCCTTAAGAGGCGCCATTCTCTTAAAGCTCTTCTTAACTCCCTATTTTGCAAAAGCGAGCGCTATTATTATCAAAAAGATAAGAAATAGCGCTTTTTCAGTTACGCTAAATTGCATTTCATCACCACCCTTCCGTTTTCATTCTCTTAACAAGTCCGTGCCGAGGGTGGCAAACAGGAGCTTACCCTATTGAAATTGTACAATAAAATCTTTCATTTGTTTTTCAGAGAAGGCTTCATTCATTTGTCTGTTGTTACTATTTTTTCGCAAAAATCGTTTGTGTATTCTTAAAAAATATGCTAGTCTAGAACTGTGTAATAATAATGGTTTCATGACATATATAAAAAACACGATATACTCAGTTTATTAAAAGGAGACACAATTATGACAGCAAAACGAGTATGGTTATTTGAAGAGGGTAACGCACAGATGCGTGATCTTCTGGGCGGTAAAGGTGCAAACCTTGCTGAAATGACTAATTTGGGGCTTCCCGTTCCCCCGGGGTTAACAATTACTACAGAAACTTGTATGGATTATATAAACCACGGTAACAGAATGCCTGCAGGCGTTATGGATGAAGTAAAAGCAGCTTTGAGAAAAGTTGAAGAAAAAGCAGGCAAAAAGTTTGGCGACCCCGAAAACCCGCTGCTCGTTTCTGTACGTTCAGGCGCAAGACTCTCCATGCCCGGCATGATGGAAACAATCCTTAACCTCGGTATGAACGATCAGACAGTCGAAGGTATGATTAAACTCACCAACAACCCGAGATTCTGCTATGATTCTTACCGTCGTTTCTTAACAATGTTCGGCTCCGTTGCTTGGGACATTGAAAGAATGAAGTTTGAAGAATACATCGACAAAATTAAAGCTGAAAAAGGCTACAAACAAGACGTAGACCTGACTGCAGAGGATTGGAAATCTTTAATCGAACCTTACAAAGCTTTGATTAAAGCCGAAACAGGAAAAGAATTCCCGCAGGATCCGTTTGTACAATTGGAAGAAGCTATTGAAGCCGTATTCCGTTCATGGAACATCCCACGTGCGGTTGCTTACAGAAACCACTACAAAATTGACCACAACTACGGTACTGCCGTAAACGTCCAAACAATGGTATTCGGCAACATGGGTGATGACTGTGCAACAGGTGTATCCTTCACAAGAAACCCGTCTACAGGTGAAAACAAATTCTACGGCGAATACCTGACAAATGCTCAGGGTGAAGACGTTGTAGCAGGTATCAGAACACCTCACCCGATTGCAGACCTCGAAAAAGAAATGCCCGAACAATACAAACAATACGTTGATATTGCTAAAAAACTGGAAGAAGGCTACAGAGATGTTCAGGATATGGAATTTACGATTGAAAGAGGCAAACTCTATATCTTGCAAACAAGAAACGGTAAAAGAACTGCAAAAGCTTCCGTAAGAATTGCCGTTGAAATGGCTGAAGAAGGCATTATCGATAAGGAAAGAGCAATCGAACTTGTTGACCCGAACCAGTTGTATCAGGTTCTTTTGCCTGACTTTGACCCTGCCGCTAAAAAAGAAGCTCACAAAATTGCTCAGGGTCTTGCAGCTTCTCCGGGTGCTGCCGTAGGTAAAATCGTATTCGATACTGAAGAAGCAGCAGAAAGAGGCAAAGCAGGCGAAAAAGTTATCCTTGTACGTTTGGAAACCTGCCCTGATGATATCCACGGTATGATTGCTTCTCAAGGTGTTCTTACTTTAAGAGGCGGTATGACTTCTCACGCAGCAGTAGTTGCAAAAGGTATGGGCAAACCCTGCGTTGCAGGCTGCGAAGATTTGAAAATCGACCTTAAAAACGGTACTTTAACGGACGGAAGCGGTAAAGTTTACCACGAAAACGATATTATCTCGTTAGACGGCGGTACCGGTGAAGTATTCGAAGGCGCAGTACATCTTGTTCCGCCTACGCTGGATGACAACTTCAAAAAACTCTTTGAATGGGTTAACGATGTAAAACTCTTGAGCGTACGTGCTAACGCAGATACTCCTGCCGATGTTGCAAAAGCATTGGAAATGGGCGCTGAAGGTGTAGGTCTTTGCAGAACCGAACACATGTTTATGGATCCTGAAAGACTTCCTTGGGTTCAAAAAATGATTATCGCTGAAAATACCGAACAAAGAAAAGAAGCTCTTGAACACCTGCTTCCTATGCAGTATAAAGACTTCTACGAAATGTTCAAGGCTCTCGGCGACAAACCTATGACTATCCGTCTTTTAGACCCGCCGCTTCACGAATTCTTACCTTCTAAAGAAGAATTGATTGCGACAGTTGCTACTAAAAAAGCATTGAATCAGGATTACAAACAAGATGAAGAAATGCTCCACCTTGTAGAAAATATGTCGGAATCCAACCCGATGATGGGCTTGAGAGGCTGCCGTCTGGGTCTTACATTCCCTGAAATTAACGAAATGCAGGTTAAAGCTATTTTCTACGCAGCCTGCGATTTGAAAAAAGAAGGGCTGGATGTAAAACCTGAAGTTATGATTCCTCTTGTAGGTCACGTAAACGAACTTAAAGAAGCAAAAGCGGTTTGCGAACGTGTTGCAAAAGAAGTTATGGCTGAAAAAGGCGTTGGCGTAGATTATATGATAGGTACCATGATAGAAATTCCTCGTGCTGCATTAACTGCTGATCAGATTGCAGAATACGCAGAATTCTTCTCCTTCGGTACAAACGACCTTACACAGATGACATTCGGTTACTCAAGAGACGATGCGGAAGGTAAATTCTTACAGAAATACGTAGACAACAAAATCCTTCCTGCTAACCCGTTCCAGACATTAGATCAGGAAGGTGTCGGACAGTTAATGAAACTGGCTCTTGATAAAGCATTGTCCGTAAAACCGCACCTCAAAAGAGGTATCTGCGGCGAACACGGCGGCGACCCTGCTTCCGTTAAATTCTGCCACAGAATCGGCTTGAACTATGTATCCTGCTCTCCTTTCAGAGTTCCGCAGGCAAGACTTGCCGCTGCTCAGGCTGTTATTGAGTTCAAACACAGCAAGGAAGAAGAAGGTACACTGGGTTGTAAATAAACTGCGGTTTAAGTTCCTTTGTAACAAAAACGGGCTGAACATTTTGTTCGGTCCGTTTTTTATATATTAATTCAGTACTGTTAGCGGATTAGTACGTAGGTTGGGCATACCTGCCCAACACAAAAGTTCTGTCATCCAAAGGAGCGAAGCGAGCTCAGGATCTTACCTGTATTGGAAGATAACCAAGAACATTGGTAAGATTCTGAACACACTCAATCTCTGCAAACCGCAACGACTGATGCTTCAGAATGACATCAGACGTTGGACAGGTATGCCCAACCTACGCTACTTGTCACCGAATTACGTAACATACACAAGTATGACGCATTTTGCCGCAAAATTGCGCAGCATATGCAATTCTTCCCCAAAATTACACTTAACAAAAATTCATCTTAATATTTTTTAATATTTTACGACTTTAGTAGCAAAAAAATTTTTGACAAGATTTCATGCTCATGTAAACTCCTCTATAAACTCCGTAATACTAATTCTATCCATCTCGGCTTAATCTTTTTGAGAAAAAGCCGATTTTTTTTGCCCTATATTTTAAAATTTTTTGCTTTTTATAATAAAATTGAATTAAAAGAGAGAGTTATTATGTTGAAAAAAATATTTTTATCACTGTGTGTGCTTGTTTGTACAATCGGCTTTAGTGCAAAGGCTCAGGCAGTTCCCGCACTTGAGGGAACTGTCGTAAAAGTGGGGCTGAGCAGTCAGGATTTTTCTCAGTATTATTTTAAACAAACCTGCCTGACAGCTACTGATTCTTTTATACTTACGGACAAATCCACCAATCAAAACCTCGGCAGCTTTAATGCAAACGAGGTTGTGCAGATTGATATAAAAAACAACCTGTTCACACTAACAAAAGACGGCAAAGAAATTGCCAAAAATATAAAAGGTCCTGTGGAAATAGACTCTCAAAACGGTTTTGTTACCGTGGCAAATTTAAAAAGAGCAGGCAAACCCGCATATTACAGAGGCACAATACAGGTAACAAAAGTTCCCAAAAAAGATGACCAATTCAACATTATAAATGTAATTGATGTAGAATCTTACCTGAGAGGCGTTGTCCCTAATGAAATGCCGGTAAGATTCGGTACGGAAGCTTTGAAGGCACAGGCAATACTTGCAAGAAACTATGTGCTAAAACCAAGAGCAAACTATCATAACTATGACGTGTGCGATTCCGTAGCTTGTCAGGTGTATTTCGGCGCAAACACAGAGAATGAACTTGCAGACACTGCAATAAAAGAAACCGAAAACATTGTTGCAATGCAAAATAATGAACTTATACTCGCACTTTACAGCTCAACTGCTGGCGGTTATACGGAAAGTTACGAAAACGCATTTTCAACAGACATGGCAAACGGTGTCAAAATGTTCCCCGGAGTGTCAAAACCCTTTTTAAAAGGCGTTCCAGACAGCAAGGATACCCCCGTCTTGAGTGATGAAAAAGCGGCAAGAAAATTCTATACAACAGAACCCGAAACCTTTGACAACAACTCGCCGTATTTCAGATGGACAAGAGAATGGGATTTAAAAGAGCTTGAAGATGTTCTTAAACAAACACTAGTAACACAGTCCTCAACGGGGTTTGTTAAGCCGAAACTAACTAAACCCGAGGATTTTGGTACTTTAAAGGATATTAAAGTCGTAAAAAGAGGCGTGTCGGGCAAGGCTATGTCCATCAACATAATTACGGATAAAAATGTCTTTAATGTTCAAAAAGAACTTGTTATAAGAAGAACCTTTAAAAAGGACAACAAGGCACTGCCTTCGGCAAACATAGTTTTTGATGTGGAAATTGCAAAGCAGCAGCCAAAACAGGATAAACCCTCTAAACAGGAGAAACAAACCAAGCAGGAAAAACCCGAACCCGACAATCTTGTCTGGTCAAACTGGGAGGATGATGAACAAAACACCCGAACAAAAGACGAAGAAAAACAAGAACCTCAAAATACTCAGACCTCAACGGGCAAGGTCGTTGTCCACGGCGGCGGCTACGGTCATGGTGTGGGGATGAGCCAGTACGGCGCAGGACGTATGAACGACAAGGGGTATTCCTATGCAGAAATTATTCAGCACTATTTTACTGACACCTCAATCACCACAAATCCGGTTACTCTGTCTTGCGCAAACGGCAAGGATACGGCGGTTCAAATATTTTACACGAGCAAAAAGGAACGTGGAAAGAATCAAAAAGTTTATCTGGTTGCTGAAAACAAATTCCAATTTACAACAATGACGGTGGTTATCAACAGTCAGGAATTTAAGCTGGAGCTGGTTCCGCAATTATTTAAGGCGGAAAAATTTGACATCACGCAATATCTGGTAGACGGAGAAAACAGAATAACCTTCCTGCTTCCGTATTCCGACCAGCATAAAAAACCCGTAAGATTATTTGTAGAACTTAATGAGGCAAAAAATGACCGATAATGCTAATAACACGGCACAGCAGCCAAACACTTCCAAAACGCAGAGTCTTTTAAAAGCCGCATGGATAATAGCTTTTGTTACAATTGTCAGTAAACTGATAGGTTTTTTGCGTGACATTGTGATTGCCAACTTTTACGGTGCGGGCATGGTGTCCGATGCATACTTTTATGCTTATCAAATCCCCGCAATATCAATCATTCTTCTCGGGGGAATCGGCGGACCCTTCCATAGCGCAGTGGTGTCCGTTTTTTCCAAAATGATACCGAATCTCGAAGAAAAAGCGCCTGATAATGTTAACAAGCTTTTTAACACCTTTTTAACAAGCTCTTTTCTTGTCTTTTTGCTTTTGGGCGTGCTTGTGTTTGCGTTTTCGGACGTGATTATGCAGATTATCATCTCCAACGGCTCGCCGGAGTTGATTAGACTTGCAAGTCTTCACTTAAAAATAATGGCGCCGGTTTTAACGGTCGGCGGCGTTGTCGGGATATATTACGGGATTTTGATTGTTTACAAGGAGTTTTTAATCCCCAACATATCGCCGATTTTGATGAGTGTGGCGATTATTGCAATAATTTCTCTCGTGCACAACGACAATTCCGGCATAGTCCTTGCTGCGGCAACAACAGTCGGAGCTTTGTGCCAGTTTGTTTATCAATTGCCAAAGCTCAAACAGCTCGGGTTCAAATTCAAACCCAACCTCGAGGTAATGAACAACCCGCAGTTTAAAAATATACTTGAGCTTTTGTTCCCCGCAATATTGAGTTCTACCGTCGGTCAGGTCTATATTTACGTGGATATGTTTTTTGCCTCGCAGCTGCAAGAGGGAGCGTGGTCTGCAATAGGTTATGCAAACAGGTTGTTCCAATTCCCCGTAGGGGTGCTTGTGACGGCGTTTCTTGTACCTTTGTTTCCGATTTTTTCAAAACTCGTCGGAGAAAAGGACTACGACAATATCAGATACTATTTTAACAAGGGCGTGGGACTTTTAAACTTTGTTGCGTTTCCCATACTGGTGTTGATTTTGCTGCTTTCCACAAACGCAATACAATTGATTTTCCAAAGGGGAGCTTTTAACGAAGTTGCAACAATGATGGTGTCCGAGGCGCTTTGTTATCTGTCCGTTTCAATTATCTTTTACGTGTTTAGAGATTCCATAACAAGGGTGTTTTATGCGTTTAACGATTCACGCACGCCGTTTCTGGTTGCGTTGTCCTCAATCGTTATCAAATTTATTTTAAACTTTTTATTTGTAAAACAGCTGGGTATAGGCGGTATTACACTGTCTACATCTTTTGTAACCCTGATAAACGGTTTCTGGCTCGGGCTTTTGATAAAGAAAAAAATGAGCATGGACTATGGAATCTATTTTAAAAACCTGTTTAAAATGGCGGTAATCTCCATCGCAACATATTACGTATGCCTCGGTGCTTACAAGCTGTGGGACAAATATTTTGAGCCTACACAGTTTTTATTGATAGTAAAAATTATTTTAATTACGCTGATTTGCGGCGTTGTTTACAGCCTGTTTGCAGCAGTGGTAAGGATTCCGTACGTATTTGAGCTTTACGGCAGGGTAAAAGGCAAATTGATGAAATTTAAAGGATAATTTATGGATATTTTCAGCGATACAACTTACGTTAAAAAATTAAACGAAAAACTTAAACAGGGCGGCGTAATCTCCTTTGTAACCGATACGGTCTGGGGTGTGGGCTGTCTCCCCGAAAGTGAAAAGGGCGTTGAAAATATTTACGAACTCAAAAACCGTGACCGTTCAAAACCGCTTATTTTAATGTCCGACAGCGTGGAACACCTTTTGCCTTATGTAAAAGACATTCCGCCGAAGGCTCATTCACTTATGGAAAAACACTTCCCCGGGGCGCTGACTTTGATATTTGAAAAGTCGGACAAAACGCCCGATTACGTAACCTCTTTTAAAAACACCGTGGGCATACGTGTGCCTGACAATCCGTTTTTTAAAAGCCTTTGCGAGGTAATAGACGGGCATGTGCTTGCTACCACAAGCGCAAATCTCTCGGGGCAAGAGGCCGCCTCAACTTACGAACAAGCCGTTACAAACGTTGGTTCTCATGTGGAATATGTATTTGAGGATTACGGGTTTAAAGCTCAGGGGCTGGCTTCTACGGTGGCGCTTGCGTTGGATGATAATATAAAGGTTTTGCGTCAGGGCGAAGTTTTTATTGAAGATTGACGGTAAACAAAAATCTCCGTTTTATGTCAGTATTGCTTCGGTCGTTTTACTTCCTCGCAAGGATAGCGTTTTTTGGGGGGACAGATCAGGTATGCCCAATCTACGAAGTTCCGTTGAGCATACATGCCGGCGGCAAAACTCAAAAAGATATAATTGCTATCAATCAGCTTATTTATAATATAATATTTTTATAAATTAATATTTGTGAGGGTAAAAATGAAAGAAACTTTAGAAAAAATTCATAAAAGTGCACTTGAAGCCATCGAAAAAGTTCAGTCAACAGCTGATATAGAAGAAGTAAAAAACACATATTTAAGCAGAAAAAGCGAACTTAACAACATCAAAAAAAATCTTAAAGACCTCTCAAACGAGGACAAAAGAATTGTAGGCTCGCTGTCTAACCAAATCACAAAGGATATCGAAGAAAAATTAAACGAAAAGTTTCAAATTTTTTACCGCAAAGAACTCAACGAAAAACTTGAAAAAGAAAGCATTGATATAACTTTGCCCGGCTCATATACTCCGTTTGGCAAGGTTCACCCTCTGACACAAACTGTTGAGGAAATCGTGGAAATTTTTCAGGGTATGGGTTTTTCGCTTGTGCACAACGAAAACTCTCCCGAGGTTGAAACCGAATACTTTAACTTTGATATGCTCAATACCCCGAAAGACCACCCCGCAAGAGATATGCAGGATACCTTCTATACGGAAGTGGCTAAAAATGTTGTTTTAAGAAGCCAGACCTCGGGTGCTCAAATCCACGAAATGCTTACAAGCAAACCGCCTATCAGAGTAATTTCTCCGGGGCGTGTTTACAGAAAAGAATCAGTAAGCGCAAGAAAAAACAACCTTTTCCACCAGATAGAAGGTCTGCTGGTGGACAAAGACATCACTTTTGCGGATTTAAAAGGGGTTATGAACGAATTTTTAAGACTGTATTTCGGCTCCGCAAGACCGACAAGATTCCGCAGCAGCTTTTTCCCCTTTACGGAACCTTCCGCCGAAGTTGACGTACAATGCATAATGTGTCAGGGCAAAGGCTGCCGTGTATGTTCGGGTACAGGCTGGCTGGAAATCCTCGGCAGCGGTATGGTTGACCCAAATGTTTTAAGAAACGTGGGCGTTGACCCCGAAGTCTATTCCGGTTTTGCCTTCGGCATGGGTGTGGAAAGGCTCGCTATGCTCAAATGGGGCATAGATGACATCAGACTGTTCTTCAACAACGATGTAAGATTTTTAAAACAGTTTTAATATAATTTAATATTTTGCGACAAAAGTAACAAAAAATTCCTTTTAGAGGTTTTCCAATACCGTAACAGGAGAGAAAGCTATGGTTATTTCTGGAATATCCTCTAAAAATCGTGCCGTGACTTTCGGCTCACAAAATAATCCCGTGCCAAAATTCAGGATAAAAACTGAAAACGGCACATTGTTTGTTAAAGAATTTACTCAAAAAGATGCCCGATACGATACAAAAATATATGAGCTCTCAAAATTCTTTACGGACAATTTTATATACAACACTAACGACCCCTCTCTTACGCAATATAAAAATCCGGAAAATTTTGAAAAATATCTGGACATGCTCGACAGAATAACAAAGTACTATAAAAAAATGTTTATAGAGGACGACGGAAACCTGACGGCTCTTGAGGCACGCAATGCAATAGGCGAACTCTGCGGAGCGGTCGTTACACAAACCTTTAAAGATGATTTTTCTGGCTTAAGAGACAGTAAAACCTGCTATGTGGACTCGCTCGCTGTCAGAAAAAAATACAGACACAATCATGTGGGCAGAATATTAATGGAAAAGGCAATAAACTGTTCAAAAGATGTTTATACCGATGTTTTTCTCGCTTCCGATAATCTGGCAGTACCGTTTCAACTCAAAAACGGATACAGGATAATGGATTATAACAATCCTGCCGAAAAAGAAGTTATTGATCAAATCAACAAATTCAGGGGCGACTACCCCGATTATATAACGTTTATGGATAAAAAACTCACGGAGTCTGATGAGCATACCCCCTGGTATCAAAGAGTTTTGGAAAAAATGAACAATAAAGGATAACGCTCTTTTTTATCCGGCATACCTGCCCGTGCGGCGGGTATGTGGCAAAAAAATTTTTCGGCGGGCGCAACCCTTACAACCGCATAAAATTTTTGAGCATGTTATAAGGCTTTTTAAGAAACGTTTTTGCTGCAAATAGCCAAGAAGATATGTTGAATATTTCGGGCATGTTCTTGAGGCTGTGAGTGCCCTGAAATTGAAGGTTAAAAATCAGAAAGCAAGAAATGAAATGCTGCCTGATGAAAAAAAGAGAAAAAGAAAAAAATAAAAAATGAAGGTTGTAAGATTGTTGAAAAATTTGTTAGCCTTTTGTCTTTTATTTTTTTTACTTACTTACTTACTTACTTTTTCTTTTCTTTTCTTTTCTTTTCTTTACTTTACTTTCATTTCCTTTCCTTTCCTTTACTTTACTTTACTTTACTTTTATTGCATTGCTATAGCATTGCTGCAGCAATGCTGTAGCATAGGTGAAAATCCGCTTGGTACAAGAGATTTCAAAATTACATCAAATAAAATAAACAAATAAATTTTTATTTTATTTTTTATCTTTTTCTTTTTTTTTATTTCTTTTACTTTCATTTTCTTTTCTTTTATTTTATTTTATTTACTTTTCTTTCTTTTTCTTTACTTTACTTTTATTGTATTACGTCCGTATTACAAACGTATTACGTTCGTATAACATGTAATCCCTTGGCGTATAAGTTTTTTAAGGTGTTCCGATTTTTTAAATGCAAAAACTTTGCAGAAAAAATTTTTTTAAATTTTTTATTAAAAGTTTGTTGTTCGAATTAGTAAATTCGAATTGCTACAGCAAGTGAGTGCGGCAATCCGCCACGCAATTTATATTAACTTAACCACGTCATCCAAATTTATATCAAGACACTTCAACTCATCGCAGGTGGTTTGTCTTTTGTCCCACAGGCATGGGCGGCAGTCGCAGTTGTTTTTTATTGCAATAAACCTTTCGTCTTCGGGAATAAGTTTTTTCTCATCGGTAGGACCGAAAAGCGCAAGAGTTTTTGTGCCGACCCCGACTCCGATATGCATTGGCGCAGAATCCGAACAAATCAAAACTTCGGCTCTTTTTGTAAGCCGTGCCAAATCCATGATATTTTTTGTCGTGCCGTAAAGGTTTTCAAAGTTCGGCGCCTCGCCGACAATTGCGGAGATTTTTTCTATACACTCTTTGTCATCGGGGCCGCCGATTAAATAAACTTTTTTGCCGGTTGCAAGCACCTTTTTGACCAGCTCAGCCCATATTTCCGGCTTCCAGGTTTTAACCATGTGTTTTGCCACGCTCATTTTGCTCACTCCGGGGTGAATCAACACGGAATTCGGTTCCTTTTCCACCTCGCCGGCATCAATTTCGGGGTAAGGCGTTTTTATATCCGTAACGGGCGTAACAAGCTCGTGATACATTTTTGAGGCGTATTGATTTTTTTTGAGCTTAACGGCTTTGGTAAGCAAAATTCTGCTCAGAGCACCGCTTTCGTAACCGTAGCGATACGTAATTCCCGTCAAAAAGAGAAGTACGGGGATAAGTTGATTTGCCCCTGAGGAAAACACCATATCAAACCTGCCAAGACGGGCTTTTATCAAAAATTTAAAAAGTTCCCAATACTTGTGTTTGCCTTTGATGTCAACGCAAATAACATCATCAATCAAATTTGACAAATCTTTGACCGATTTGCTGCGGGGTTCCAGTGCAAGTGTGATTTTGGCCTGCGGGTATTCTTTTTTTAGACTTGACAAAGCGGGCAGAAACAGGATTTCATCTCCTATGCCGCCGAAATTTAATGCCAGAATTTTTTTAGGTTCTCTCATATGCTTACCCTAAAAAGGTTTTGTCTGGCTCAGTTTGTTTCTTAATTCTCTAAATCTTGCGATGTCTTCCTGTGCTTTGGAAGATTCTTTAAACACAACCTGAGAAGACGGGTGAACCATCAAAACATAATCCATGTGGATTTCAAGGAAGTTGTAGCGTCTTGGCGGCTGGTTTGAGTTGCGGGGATAAATCTCAACATTAGTAACCGCAAGGAATCTTCTTTCCTTATCATTCAAAAGGTCTGTCAATTCACGGTTTGTATTTGTGTATTTTGAAACATGCACGGTGCCTTTGATATCGTGGTCAACCGTTAAAATACATACTTCTATTGGAATTGTATCGTTATGTTTTGCCATTTGTTCACCTAAAATTCTGATATATCTGAATTATATTATAATTTTTATCTCTTAGCAATGTTTAATTACATACCGATGTTTTGGTTAAGTTTTATAACATCAATGATTGACAGCAAATTTTTAAGGTCATTAACAGGTTGATAATACACAGCCGGGTTATTTGCTGATTTAAAAAACGGAATTTCAAACCAGTTTTTGCCCGAGGATATTAAAACATAAAGCTTTTTGTTATAAAACTCTCCGTTTATTTTGTATTCAGGATTGTTCCGCACAATAGATTTCATTTTTTCCATAAAAACCGGATTAAAAATATATCTTGCTTCTATTTGGTCAGTTGAATAAACGTCAAAAAGTTCATTAAACTCAACATCTTCGCTAAAAACGCGCTCCAATCCCGCATTTGTACATCGTTGGCTCATTTTTTTATCGGAATAAAAAATTATTTTTGAATTGAGTTCTTTTTTCAAATCCATGGACATAACCAGACCATGCCAGCATATTACACTGCTTTTGCCGGTTGACTTTCTGAAGGATAATTCCTGCATTTCCACTTCAATGCCCTGATATGCGCCTTTTATAAAGTCATCAAAGCTAAAGGTGCACCCCGAAGCCGCAGATAAATTTTGCAGTTCTTCAACATTTATATGATGTTTTACCATAAGATCATCCATCCCGAAAGAAGCGGCTATATTAGTCCAGACAGTAGGGTTCGCATTGTAATATGTCAGTCCGTACAATTTTGTTAACAGGTTGTTCAAAAATTTTTCTTTTATAACTGACCTGTATCTTGTTATCAACATACAGGCGCAAGGATGAATCAGAATAACCAGATACAAAAATATAAAGACTCTTGGACAGAGTGCCGAATCATTTATAACACCGTTTTGAATAAATTTATTAACAGAACCGAACAATAAGAAGAAAAAAATTAGAAGCAGTGCATAAACGGAAAAATATAAAAATAAATAATTTTTTCTTATTGTTTCAAATTCTTTTATATAAGGTGCAATATTTTTAGTATAGAAGTCTGAATATTCTTTGTTTTGCATTGAAAATTCCTTTTATAAAAGTTACATACCGATGTTCTGGTTGAGTTTTAAAGTTTCAATAATAGCAAGCAGCCTTGTAAAATCGTTTAAAAACTCCTGATAATTTTTAGGATCTTTGCAGGATTTGAAAAACGGAATTTCAAACCAATCTTTGCGGTTAAACGTTGTTGCGGAGCGGGAATCAATAAGGATATACACATTTTCCGCAATAAACACCGCTTTTAGCCTGTAGTTATAACTTTCCGCTATTTTCATAAATCTGTTCAAAAATGCGGTTGTAAAGATGTATCTTGCCTCTATCTGGTCTGTAGAGCACATTTTGAACTTTCTGTTAAACAGAGGATCCTCAAGATGCACATCATCAAGTTTTAAAGAAGTCTGTTCTTCTCCGGCAGCAATATTTTTATTTTTTCCGTATTTTTCTTCCATAGCTGCCGTAATTTCCTCCGGAGATTTACCGCTGTTTTGCATTTCCTGAGCAGTATTCACCATGTCTTTGACGGCACCTGCGGCATCAGCCAGCTGTGTTCCGAAGTTAAGCACGTCTGTAAGGCTCATGGAGCTTATCTCCTGTGCGCCGATTGTCGGGCGGAGTCCTCTTTTTTTGTCTATGTTGTCGTAAGACACAAGGGTAATCCCGTTAAATTTTTTGTTTAATTTTGCACTGAAGACAATACCGCTGAAGGTTGTGTGTTTGCTTGAAGTTTTTTCGCCGTCTCTGCTTCTGCCTGTTGTGGTGTAAGAAGTTTGCAGTTCCGCAATTTCGATATCCACATCGTTATGTTTGCCGACAATTTTATCGTCGTATTCAATAGATGAAAATCTTAACAAACGTGCAAGGATAGTAGGGTTAACGGAGATATTTGTTTTTTTGTCTTTTCTTAATTCTGCCCAGAAGCCGCCAAGGCCTGTTTTGTTTTTTACCGCTTTATAAATTGCAGAGATAGGATTCATCGGCGGAACATATGTATAATTACCCCAAAATCCCAGCAATGCGGGGATAACCTTTTCTTTTGCAAACATTCCGTAGATTTTTTTTACAAAAAACAGAGGGATATAAACGGCAGCCGCTGCGGGTATTAAAATTATAGCAAGCGGCATAATTTTTTCTGTGATTGGTCCTTTAGATAATAAAACGACTATTGAAAACAACAAAGGCACCGCAAAAACAAACACAGCCCATATTATAACCCCTATAAAAATTTTTGAGCGGTATTTTTCAATATCTGCTGTTAATGGCAGAACTTTAGAATTAAAATAACTCATAAAATTGTTTGCGTTATTATTGGCTTTTTGCTGATTTTGAGGCTGTGTCATGTAAAAATCTCCTGATTTATAAATCAAGATAATTATAGCTTTACAAGGTCAAAAGTGTATCAGCTGTTAAAAGTATTTGAGGTAAAACTACTACGAGTTCAAAAGTTTTAAAGCCATGACAACGGTTTCAAACTGTTGAAAAATATCCTTCATAAAGTCTTCATCATAAAAATTATTTTTAAAATCAAACCAGCCGTTTTCGCAGTAGGAAGATTCCGTGTCAGCAGCGCTGATTACAATAAAAAGATTGTTATTTATTATGGTAAACGAAATATTGCAGCTGTATTTTTTGATAATAGTGCAGATTCTTTTACAAAAAGCTTCATCCGAAAAATGGCACTGGTCCTGCGGGGTTGTAAAAGTAATGTGATAATTGGCGTTAACAATATCGCAGTAGGTTTCGCCGTGGCGTAAAACGGATTTGTCTATAATATCTTCATAATTTTTTTTACTGAAAATCAGTTTTATTGTATCCGGAGTATCCTTATTTATTCCCCGTTTTTTAAATAAAACCCTGCCTGTGGTTTTGCCCGAATATTGAGTGGAAATAAGCACGCCGCTAAAAACTCTTATATCCTTGCGTCCGTTGTTTTTGTAAAGCTCCAGCGATTTTGTGTCGAAGGTTCTGCCTGCACTGCGTCCTGAAAAACAGCCGTTGTATTTTACGTCCGTAAAATCCGGAAACAGCCTTAAACTCTTTAAAAATTCGTTTGTATTTTGGTTTGATTTGCCCTCGTAAGGCTCAAAACGCCCCAGAGAGGAACAAGTTATATTAAAAGCCTGCTGTGCA
The DNA here is from genome assembly GCA_944325555.1 of Candidatus Gastranaerophilales bacterium. GTDB lineage: Bacteria > Cyanobacteriota > Vampirovibrionia > Gastranaerophilales > Gastranaerophilaceae > Limenecus. The sequence continues at coordinate 51,585 of CALVAN010000001.1, forward strand.
GCAGATTTGTTTTGCCATGGAAACATTCTTTTCTTTGCAATCGGTTCCAGCTGAGGAGCAAGACGCAAGCTATAAAACTTGTCAAATTCTTCTATGTTATAAGTATATTTAAAATTACCCATTTAAATTCCTTAACTTTGTATTTTATACAAATCAAAAGTATTTTGCATCAAAGAACAAATTGTCATAGGGCCCACACCGCCCGGCACCGGAGTAATAAATGAAGCTTTCGGCTCCACATTATAAAAATCCGCATCCCCGCACAATTTGCCATTGTCGGTTCTGTTCATACCGACATCAATAACCACAACGCCGTCTTTAACCATGCCGGCTTTTATCAAATTTTTTTGTCCTACAGCAGATATTAAAATATCCGCTGTTTTGGTAATTTCTTCAAGATTTTTTGTTTTGCTGTGGCATATTGTCACTGTGGCGTTTTCATTTAAAAGCATTTGCGCCATGGGTCTGCCCACAATATTGGAACGCCCGACAATCACTGCATGTTTGCCTTCTATGGGGATATTGTAATATTCCAGCAGGCGGATTATGCCTTTTGGTGTGCAGGGGTAAACATACGGTTTGCAGCCGGTTGCTATGTGCCCCATGTTATACGGGTGAAAGCAGTCAACATCTTTTATCGGGTTGATTTTTTCTATCACTATTTTTGTATCAATATGTTTTGGCAAAGGCAGTTGAACAAGAATTGCATTAACCTTATCGTCGTTATTGAGTTGTTCTATTTTGTTAAGGAGCTCTTCCTGAGTGGTGGAAGCGCTCATTTCTTCAACAATGGAATCTATTCCGAGTTCAAGAGCTTTTTTCTTTTTTAAGTTAACATAAATTTTGCTTGCGGGGTCATCACCGACAATTATTACGGCAAGACGGGGTTTTTTGGCGAGAAACAAAATCTCGTCGGATAGATTTTCCAGTATTTTTTTAGAAACCAGTTTGCCGTCTATTAATTGTGCCATAATTCAATTATACCTGACTTATCTTGACTGAGGAAGATTCAACCTGAAGAAGAATCCTTTAATAGCATCTTCCACTATTTGAGAATTTTTATCAATAGAGTGTTGAATTAAATCCTTATCTTCCGGTATTATACCTAAAACTTCAAGGCTGTATTTATCCAGATAATCGTGGACTTTGGCATGCTGCTCGTTGTTAACGTTGTTTAGCACAAGCGCCATTTGCCCGCCTGCTGCGTATTTTGCGGAAAATTCCTCTACCCTTTGTGCAAGGAAAATAGATTCCTCGGTGGGTCTTGCAATAATCAGCGTGACATCCATGGGTATATCAACAAGCTGATGCAGGTATTTTAAATCAAACTCGCAGTCAAAAATTACTATATCGTATCTGTCTATAAGTTTTTTAACAGCATAGGTGATTTGTCCCGTAATCGGGCAGCGGCAGTCTTTTGAAGCCACAAGCCATGATACGATTAAGTCCACATTTTCTTCAACTTCAACAACAATGTCCTCAAGCGCCCATTCAATGTATTCCTGCTTGGTCATACGTGAGGGGATTCCGGTTTTATATTCGTGTTTTCCGCTTCTGATGCCGTAAATGGTGTTGCGTACGTCCATACCGTAGCTGTGTGCAAGTTCTGTTGAAAGGTCATTATCAAAAAGCAGAATGGATTTGTCGGGATACGTTTCTTTTAAAACTTTTACAAAATTTTTTGTGATTGTGGTTTTTCCGCTTCCGCTTTTACCCGTGATAGCAATTGATAATGTCATTAATTTACCCCGTATTTTGTCTTTAAACTCTTTGACAGGTCGTTAACCAGTTTCATCGCTTTTTTAGCAAGATTCATCGGCAAAGACCCCGCACCGCAAGAGGGTGTAAAAAAGCTTTGTTTGATAACTGTTTCCCTGTCTATTTTGCCTTTTGATCTTTTAACAAGGTCATCAACGGCAGCCTCGTATTTTTGTTCCAACTCCTGCAGATTCGTTTTTTCAAGCGCTTCCTTATCAAGAGTCGGCACAATACCCCAGGCAATATATCCGCCGTTTTTGAGAAAATCGGACATCTCGCCGGCATAAGCTCCGAGGCTTTTTGAATATGCAAATGCATCAAAATTTATAATGTTAACTCCTGCGTCAATTAAAACCGACCAGTCGGATTTTCCGCAGCAGTGCACTGCGCACAGCGCACCGAAATCTTTTACAACTTTTGCAATTTCGCCGAGCGCCTCTACGACCTCATCTTTTTTAACCGTAATAAACGCCGAGGTGCCAAACTGCGACATGACAGGTTCGTCCATAAACATTATTACGGTTGCAGTCGGATTGGCTTTTTTAATCTGTTGAATCTGCCATACCGCTTTAAGAGTCAAACCTTTAATTAACACTTCTCTATATGTTTCGTCATAAAAAGCGCACAGGTTGCTTTCGTCGCAAAGGCTTGTGCCCCAGGTGAAAGGTCCTATGATGTGGCATTTTGCAAAATCGTAGCTGCCGGCTTTAAACCTCTCCAGATAAAGAGGGATTGCAGAGGTAAAGGGGCTTGTTATTGCGTATTTGTCGAGGTTTGTAAAATCTTTTTCGTTGATTATTGCCTCATAGTCCATAAAAAATTCTTCCAGCGCTTCAAAAAACTCATCTGACTGAGCGTCATAATAGTACTTACAGTTTTCTTCATCATAAATAATACCGGGGATTCCCTGAATATATTGAACAGTCATTTCCTCGTGTTTGTCCACTCCTGACAGTTGCGGCCAGAAAGGGATTTCGATAAATTCGTTAAAAATTAAATCTATGGCGTCTTCAGGATTTTTATGCGGAAGGCTGCCGACAGCCGTGGCTTTTAGTGTTAATTCTTTCAAGAAATTACCCCGTAATTATGTTTAATCTAGTGTCGTTTTTTTCGCTTCGAGCTTTCGAAGCTCAAAAACTCACCTTTTCAATGTGTCACTCGCCTACACTTAACTTCGTTAAGTTTCGGTGACAGGCTTACAAGTATCGCTTACGCTCTACTGTTCGCTTTGTCAAAAAATTCGTTCACGTCACTTACCTCTCACAAAACCAGCCACTGGCTGCTTTTGTTCGGCAGAGTCTTATCACGAATTTTTCTCGAACAGTTTTTAGTCGTAAACAATTTTACTAAAAATATACCTGCGGGGCAATTTGTTTATTCTATACAGTTTGATATTCACCGTTTATTATACACGGCTTACTTTGTAAGCCGTGTAATAATTGTTCCAATATTTGTCACCGAATTATGTAACGCATACAAGAATTACAAATTATTTAACTACTGCAGACCAAAGTCTGCCCTGCGGCTTTTTGCCGTCGGAACAGTTAGTCTGAGTGGGATCTCGCTTGTAGGAGTGGTACACACTCTGCCGAGCAAACAATCCAGTGAATTGTTTGTGAGAGGTAGCGAGTGGCGCCGAGTCTAGCATCTTACGACTCTGCCGAAGAAACAATTGATAATTGTTTCTGAGAGGTAGACCCCATACACTTTTCTCCATTCGTAACGTGCCACCGGCACCTTCCGAACGGAGTCCTTGGGTGCCCTTGTTGTATATCCAATATTGTACTTGTTTATTGCACCCAAGAACTCTGAAAAACGATTAAGTATCGTTTTTTAGAGGTAGGCAAAGGAAAAATGTAATTTTTCCGTGCCGTATTCTGACCTTGTCGGGGTCAGTTGACTATATGAAAAAAATTACTAACGTGATATACCAAGACTTGTTCCTTTTTCGTTTTTAACCCAGTTATCATTTATAAGTCTGTAGCTTTCGCAGGGTACGTATATCATATTCCCGCCGGTGTTTTTATTTTTGTTAATTTTAGCTCTGTACAGGCTCATGCGCTGGCTGTCATCCAAATCACAAATCATACCTTCGGCATTTCCGTTTTTATAATGAGATTCTGTGATATATCTGCATTTACCGTTGACATAACCGTCAATTTTTTCGATATATTTTACGGATTCCCCGTTTCTGTTTATAAAAGATGATGTTTTAAAATATTTGCAATCTCTTATGCTGTTATCAAGCTTGTTATCATTCATGTCAGCCGCACAAAAAGCAGGAATAGCTGCAGCAACGGCAAGAACAGGTATTATAAGCAAAGACAATTTTTTCATATTATACACTCCTTATTTATTATAAATTATAAAGGATTCTTTCAAAAACTCATACCCTTTCAAGAATGATTCTATGTTAACCATCTCATCGCTCGAGTGCATGTTGTAAATATCAGCCAGTCCGAGCAGATAGGGTTTTAAAATTTGTCCGTGTTTGTTTTTTTCATGCGCATAAATATGGGTTTCCGCTCCGGCATGGAAGGAAGAAACATCTCCTTTTATGCCGATATTATCGCAGGCTTGCACACAAATTTTTTGTATGGTTTCGTCATCTGATTTTTCAAACGCCTTCATCTTTGATTTTGCTTCAAATTCGGCAACAGCAAGCCCTTTATATTTTTCGTTAAATTTGGCGACAATTTGTTTAATGTCGTTGATAAGCTGCTGTTCGTTTGCTTCTTCGGAACTTCTGATAGAATATTTTGCCATTGCCTTTGTGTTGATTATATTTGTCAGGCAATTGTCGGCAACGTATTCTATGTAGCTTTCCGCTTTTATTCCTTTTTGGGCAATCTTTTGTATAACCGGTTCAACTCCGCCGCCTACTATACAGCCTATGTTAATGGAAGTAACAGTGCCGTATTCATCACGCTTGTATTCGCCCTGAGGAATTTCGTTCACAAGTTCCGCAATGAGTTTTACGGCGTTTAATCTTGTTTTGTCTCCGATATCAATACCCGAATGACCGCCTTTTAAGCTTGTTACACGCAGTGTTCCGTTGGTATAGCTTGCGCCTGAAATCTGAATCTGTCCGAGTTTGTCCGCATCAAGCACAAGAACATACTCGGAATCTATCTCGTCGAATTTTACGTTATGGATACCTGTCATGTTTTGTTCTTCATCTTTTGTGAATACAAGCTCAAGTCCGCCGTGTCCGCCCTGTATCATATCCGGATTTTTAACAAGGTTCAAAGCCAGATACATTGCAGCGGCAACGCCTACTTTGTCATCCGAGCCAAGAGGTCTTGATTTGTCGGTTTCTATAAACTGACCGTCTTGAGAAATCCTTATATTTACGGGCGAAGCGTCACCCACAACATCCATGTGGGCAGAAAGCAAAATCGGCTTTTTGTCGGGGTTTGTTGCAGGAATCTTTGCCCTTACGTTTTTAAAATGGTCTTCTTTAGCATCTATGCCGGCGTTAGTTAAAATTTCAACAATCTTAGCCGACACGTTGTCCTCTTCGCCGGAAGGGGAAGGAATTTGCGCTAAAGTACAAAATAAATCGATAAGTTCGTTTTCGTTTCTTAAAGTGTTAATATCTTTTGTCATGATAAATCTGCCTCTATTTCAAAAAATCTGCTCCACGGATAAGAATACTTTATCCCGCTAAATTCTACATCAAATTTTTGTTTTAAAAAGCCTTCATACGGTTTCATTTCTTTTTCAAGCTCTTCGACACTTATTTCTTTTAACCGTGATTTAAGGAGTTTTCTTACATTTGCCTGATAAGCCCAGTCATCAAGAAAACGAATCATCTGCACCTTTTTGAAAGCCGTGATATCCGGGTCTTTTGCACAATACTTAACCATAGCGCAGCACAGAGCACTGCCTAAAGAGTTGCCTGTAGTATTCCAGCCCGCATACCCGAGAAAATTATCCCAATCGATTTTGGTTTCCAAAAACTGTTTTACAAAAGCATTATCAGCACCGTTGGCGTTCAAGATATCGACTATAAGATAGGGTTTTTGAGGTATTTCAATTTTTCCGTCGAAGCCTTCAACCTCAACGCCCATAACAAGCTCGCCCTGCTCGTCTTTAAAGTTGTTCACAATCATTACAATGTCAGCTGCCTCAGGGTTTTCACAAACCTCGCAGCCTGCAAGCTCAATCTGCCCTTTAACAGACTCGTACACGGAAACATCCTCGTACTTTGAAATTTTGTCCGTATAATCCTTTTGCGTAAATACAGGCGCAATTTTTATGTGCCTTCCCTCTGTCATCGCACGTGCAAGCAGCGTCAGCGGGATTTCATCGGCGCCGGTCTTTATCAGAGCATTGAGTTTATGCGCCAGTATGTTTACATTCAAAACTTTTGCCTCAGTAACATTAAGTCCGTATTGTGCGCAATCGTCTTTTGAAAAAACAAGAGTATTAAAAAAGTGCTCCTCAGACCATTTTATGTACAGTTTGTTGATGTCAAAGTTTCTGTTTCTTGTCTTAAGGTAGTCGTCAAGAATATTTTGCGGGACATCGGTCTGAGCAAAGCCGTTTTTGTGGTAGTCATAAGAGTATTGGAATATCTTTTTGCCGTAAAGGCTCCAGTACTCTTTTTCTTCCTCGTTGCAGTTGTTGTTTGAAATACGCATTATGCTTGAAAACGCAAAGACTTCGGAATGTTTTTTATTCAAAATTTCTTTTAAGCGTTCAATGCGTTCAACAATTTTTTGGTAATCATCATTGCATCTGCGTGACGGAATCAGCCCGCCGTAGGCGATTGTATCAAGCGATACAACGACTTTGTCAACATCATGCAGATTTTCAAGCCAGTTTAAAATTCCCCCGATATCAGCCTGTTTTGTTAAATCACCGAGCAGGCTTCTGTCGGGCAGATGTAAATGTAAATTGCCGTCTATATCCGCAATCTGTTGTGCAAGTGTATAGCATACGGGTCTGTTATCTATAGGTATAAATGCAATCTCTGTCATGGCGTCTACTCTGCTTTTACTCCGGTAAACTGGTTTGAACGTGTGATTCCGACTTTGCCCGAGCGCACAAGCTCTTTAATTCCGATAGGTCTTAACAGCTCGATTAAAGAACGTATCTGTCTTTCGTCGCCTATTGCTTCAAGCGTGTAGGTTCTTTGGGTAACGTCGATGATTTTTGCGTTAAAAATTTCCGCTATTCTTAAAATCTCGGAGCGGTCCTCATCTTTTGCAATAACCTTGCACAAAATCAATTCCCGTTCGATAGATTCAACATCACCGAGGTCAACAACCTTCAACACCGGAATCAACCTGTTGAGCTGTTTTGTAATTTGCTCAATGACATTTTCATCCCCGCCTGAGGTTTCTATGGTGATACGTGCATAGCCCTTTTCGCTTGTTTGTGCGGCGGTAATGCTTTCTATACTGTAGCCTCTGCCCGAGAAAAGCCCGCTTACACGGGATACTATACCCGCCTCGTCTTTTACCAGAACCGATATTACATGATTTTTGTTGTTATTGTTGTTGTTATTATTCATCTTTTAACCTTTAGCCGCTAATTTATCGGACAATTATTTGACATCAGCATTTTGTTGATAGGATTACCCGCAAGTACCCATGGATAAACCATTTCGTACTCATCGACCACAACATCTATAAACACGGGCTGTTTGCATTCGATAGCCTGTTTAAGTACGGGAACAATTTCTTCTTCTTTTGTAATACGGAAACCTCTTGCGCCGTATGCTTCCGCCACTTTGACAAAATCCGGTCCCGGAATCCTTGTTTCCGAATAATGCTGATGGTATAGTTTTTCCTGCCACTGGCGCACCATTCCGAGATATCCGTTGTTAATGATTATGTTAATAACCGGCAGGTTGTACTGCACGCAGGTGGCAAGCTCCTGAATATTCATCTGGATACTTCCGTCGCCCGCTATGTTTAAAACGAGCCTGTCTTTGTCCGCAACGGCTATACCCATTGCAGCAGGGAAGCCAAAGCCCATTGTGCCGAGTCCGCCGGAGGTGATAAATCTTCTGGGTTTGTCGCATTTCCATTTTTGAGCAGCCCACATCTGGTGCTGTCCTACTTCTGTCGTAACAATCGGGTCAAAATCTTTTGTATATTCATAGATTTTTTGTATTACCGTAATTGCACTGAGTTTTCCTGTATGCTGCTCCGCTTTCGGACGTTTGTTTTTCCATTCGTTAATCTGCTCAAGCCAGGATTGTTTTACTTCGTAATGGATTTCGTAATTGTTGTTATCAAACTCCTCAAGCATAGCTTTCAAGACATTTTTGGCATCGCCGATAATCGGGATATCGACCTTTACGTTTTTGTTAATGGAGCAGGGGTCAATATCAACGTGGATAATCTGCGCATCACGTGCAAAACGTTTTAAGCAGCCTGTTATCCTGTCATTAAAGCGTGTGCCTATTGCAAAAAGCACATCGCAGTTTGTGACAGCGTGGTTTGCCCAGAAATTGCCGTGCATACCGAGCATACCGAGCGACTTTTCATCGCTTTCGGGGTAGACACCTTTTGCCATAAGAGTGTTTGCAACTGGCACGTGGAGTTTGTCGGCGAGTTGTTTTAATTCTTCCATGGCTTCTGACGCCACAATCCCGCCGCCTGCGATAATAACAGGTCTTTCTGCTTCACATAAGAGTTCAAGCGCTTTTGAGGTTTGTTTAGGGTGTCCGTTGTAGTTAGGGTTATAGCCGGGCAATTTAATATTTTCAGGCCAAACAAATTCCGTTGACGCCGTTAAAATATCCTTTGGCATATCAACGACAACGGGTCCGGGTTTGCCGGTTGTTGCAATATGAAATGCCTCTTTAATGATTCTGGGCATATCTTTAACATCTTTTATAAGATAGTTATGCTTGCAGCAAGAGCGTGTAATGCCTATGATATCTGCTTCCTGAAAAGCATCGTTGCCTATCTGGTTTATACCTACCTGTCCGGTAAACACAACTACGGGATAACCGTCATAGTAGGCGTTTGCAATACCTGTTATACAATTCGTTGCCCCCGGCCCCGAGGTAACAAGAACAACCCCCGGTTTACCCGTAACACGTGCATAACCTTCTGCTGCGTGCACTGCTGCCTGCTCGTGTCTTACAAGGTAATGTTTTATATCATGGTCATTATACAAAGCTTCGTATATGGAAAGGATTACACCGCCGGGGTAGCCGAAAATATCTTTTACACCTTCTTTTTTCAAACATTCCAGAAAAATCTGCGCCCCTGTTAATATATTAGTATTTGTTTGCTGTTGAGTTTCAGTACCGCCCATGTTTTAGTTTTTACTCCAAAATAATAATGTTTTTTAAATATTCTATCATTTTTTGCCTAAAAATACCAAAAAATTACAGAATTATTAAAAAAACCGGTCGATTTTTTAATAATTCGACCGGTTTTTGTTTGCAAATTATCTTACTTGCAGCCGCAGCAGTTTAAGCCCGCTTGCTCTTTTAATTGAGCAGCCTTATCAGTGTGTTCCCAAGGAACATCGATATCAGTTCTGCCCATATGACCGTATGCAGCAAGCAATTGATAGAATTTGCCGCCATTTTTAGCGGGCAAACCTCTTAAGTCAAACTGCTTGATGATTGCAGCAGGTCTAAGGTCAAAGTTTTCCTGAACAAGGTTTGATATTTCGTCGTCGGAGATAACACCGGTTCCGAAAGTATCCACCATAACGGAAACAGGCTGAGCAACGCCGATAGCGTATGCGAGTTCAACCTCACATTTTTGTGCAAGCCCTGCTTTTACAACGTTTTTGGCAACGTAACGTGCGGCATAAGCAGCAGAACGGTCAACTTTTGTAGGATCTTTGCCGGAGAATGCGCCGCCGCCGTGACGTGAATAACCGCCGTATGTATCTACGATGATTTTTCTTCCTGTTAAACCGGCGTCGCCTTGAGGACCGCCTATTACGAATCTGCCTGACGGGTTGATTAAATATTTTGTATCAGCATCGGGTTTAATAGCGTCGTTTTCGAAAACAGGGTTAATAACTTTTTCGATTAAATCCTGTCTTATGATTTCCTGAACTTCTTTGTTGTCGGAAACGCCTTTGATTTCAGGGTCGTGTTGTGTTGAAAGAACGATTGTATCGATTCTTGACGGTCTGCCGTCAACGTATTCAACAGTAACCTGAGATTTTCCGTCCGGTCTTAAATAGCCAAGAGAACCGTTTTTTCTAACCTGTGCCAATCTGTGTGCCAATCTGTGTGCAAGGCTGATAGGCAAAGGCATCAGTTCCGGAGTTTCATCACAAGCGAAACCGAACATAATACCCTGATCGCCTGCGCCGACGTTTTCTGTTTCCGAAGAAGAAGTGTCAGCGTTGTCACTTCTTGATTCAAGAGCCTTGTTTACGCCGCCTGCGATATCTGTAGACTGTTCGTCAATAGAGGTTAACACAGCACAGTTTTTGTAATCAAAACCGCCGCCTTCTGCTCCTGCATAACCGATATTTTTAATAGTATTTCTTACTACTGCGGGGATATCCACGTAGCAGTCGGATGTTATTTCTCCGCAAACAAGAGCCATACCTGTTGTTACTGTAGTTTCGGCAGCTACTCTGGAGCTTTTGTCTTTTGTAAGAAATTCATCCAGAATTGCGTCAGAAATCTGGTCGCACACTTTATCAGGGTGTCCTTCCGTTACTGACTCTGACGTAAAAAGAAATCTTTTTGATGTCATTTTGTTATGTTCCCTTTCATAATATACCCGGGTGACTCTCCGGGATTAGAAACATGTTAAATCAAAGGAAAATCAGGGTCAAACAATGGAATGCACAGCTTTACATAGCTTAATCAATACTTGCAAACCAATTGTTAATTTTTGGTTAAAAAACAAAGTGCAATTAAAAAACAGAGCAATAATATAGGTGTTGAGAGAAAAGATAATCGAATAACCGAAAGGAGAACATTATGAGATTTTTAATAAAAAAAACACCGGACACATTTTTAAAAACAGTTAACGATGAAATCAGTTCAATACTGAACAGAAACTTTGGAAATTTGTACCCTGAATACGGTTTTGCCGAAGATGCGGACAAATTGATGATGCCTGTTGAAATTAAAGAAAAAGAAGACCGCTTTGAAATCAAAGCAGAACTTCCGGGTGTTAAAAAAGAAGATTTAGACATAGATATGGATAAATCTCATATCACAATCAACGCCAAAAAAGAAGAAGAAACAGAAGAAAATTCTAAAACTTATAAAAAATCGGAATTTCAATACGGTGAATTTTCAAGAACGGTTTACTTCTCCGAAGAAATCGATACAGAAAATACAAAAGCCAAACTTGAACACGGTGTTTTGAGAATCGAAGCACCTAAGATGAAAAAAGAAAATAATAACAACAAAAAACTTGTTGTAGAATAATTTACTTCATCCATCTATCCATAAAATAAACCAAAACCCTGCCTTGTTTAAGGCGGGGTTTTTTATAAGCTTTGTTGTCGGGCTGAAAGTCCAACCTGAGACTCTGCGGTTATTATGCACGGCTTACATTGTAAGCCGTAGGGGGTTCGGGGCGAAGCCCTGACGGAATTTGGGCTAGAAATTTTTAAACGAAGGAATGAAAATTTACCGTACCGAAATTGACATTTTATGAGTGGACGGAAATTTTCGTTTCTGAGTTTTAAAATCTCTTTTGATATAGCGTGTTTTTCTTTTTTGGTTCGTTTTTTCTTTTTGCCTCGCAAACAAAAAGAAAAAATGAACATAAGAAAAAAATATAATCTTTGTATTTATTCATTACTTTAATTTTTATACGCATGCAGATACTTCGTATCTGACTTAGTCCCTCTCATAAAAGTATTGTGTCGGGCTGAAAGTCCAACCTGAGACGTGATTAATTACGTTTTGGCGCTACAGATTACCCTGCAACAAAAAACCGATATTAATTATTCAAACTGTGAATCGGAGCGGGGATTCTTCCGCCACGCTGCACAAATTTGCTTGAAGAAAGCGTGTTAACACTCATAATCGGAGCCTCGCCAAGCAGCCCTCCGAATACAACCTTATCCCCAGCCTTTTTATTCGGTGCGGGGATAATCCTTACAGCCGTAGTCTTTTTGTTAATCATACCTATTGCCATCTCGTCCGCAATTATGCCCGAGATTGTGTCTGCCGGCGTGTCCCCGGGGACGGCAATCATATCTAAGCCTACCGAACAAACAGAGGTCATTGCTTCAAGCTTGTCAAAGGTTAAACAGCCTTTAGTTGCAGCCTCTATCATTCCTGCATCTTCAGAAACCGGTATAAATGCCCCCGACAAACCGCCGACATGAGAGCTTGCCATAATGCCGCCTTTTTTAACCGCATCGTTAAGCATTGCAAGGGCAGCGGTTGTACCGTGGGCACCCGCATGCTCAAGCCCCATTGCCTGAAAAATTCCTGCAACGCTGTCGCCGATTTCCGGCGTAGGTGCAAGAGAAAGGTCGATTATGCCGAAGGGAAGGTTCATCCTCTGCGCCATTTCCCTGCCGACGAGTTCTCCCGTGGATGTGATTTTGAAGGCAATTTGTTTTATTTTGTTTGCCATTTCGCTAAAGTTTGTGCCCTCGGGTAATGCTTCTATTGCCGCACGTACAACCCCAGGACCCGACACACCGACGTTCAGGGCACATTCAGGCTCGCCGTAACCGTGGAAAGCACCTGCCATAAACGGGTTATCTCCCGGAACATTGCAAAAACAAACAAGTTTTGCTGCGCCTATACCGTCTTTGTCCGCCGTCAATTGCGCCGCCTGCTTTATTGTCTGACCCATTTTTAAGACAGCATCCATGTTTATGCCCGCTTTAGAGCTTGCAACATTAACCGAGGAGCATATTCTCTCCGTTTGTTTTAAAGCCTCGGGAATACTTTCGATAAGCGCAATATCACCACGTGTGCAGCCTTTTTCCACCAGAGCGCCGAAACCGCCTATAAAATTTACGCCGACATCTTTTGCGGCTTTATCAAGAACTTTGGCAAGATGCACATAATCGTATTCTTTGCAGGATTCGCCCACAAGTGATATCGGGGTTACGGAAATTCTTTTGTTGATTATGGGAATGGAGTATTCTTCTTCTATCTCGTTTGCCATGGCAACAAGATTTTTGGCATACCGTGTGATTTTTTCGTAAATCTTTTCTCCAACGGCTTTTACATCGGTATCGCAGCAGTCACGCAGGCTTAATGCAAGCGTTACCGTCCTTATATCCAGATGATGCACACGAATCATGTCTATGGTTTCCAGTATGGAATCAGCGTTTATATAACTCATTTTTCCTCACAATTTAAAATTTCAAACAAAATATACAGGCTGGTGCTTGTGTTTTAGATGTTATGCATTTTGTCAAAGATTTGTTTTTTTTGAACCCAGATTTCCATCTGCAATTCTTCGCCGGCTTTTTGGAGCGCTTCTTTTATTTCTTTAAAAGATTTTTCCGCTTGAGAAATATCGCCGAGCAAAAACATAACAAAATAATCCTGCATAATGGTTTGTTTTATGTCCTCGATATTTACCCTGTATTCGGCAAGAACATTGGCAACTTTTGCAACGATGCCGATTCTGTCCACGCCGGAAACGGTTATTATTATTTTATTTTCGGATCTGTTTTCCTGCATTGTTTTACCTCAATATTATGTGCAATATAATAATAACCCATTTAATAAATTAAGTCACCGCTGTAGATTATTTTTTCCCTGTTTTGGCTGTCCGTGACAATTAAATTGCCTTGAGTGTCAATATTTTTGGCAATATATTGCTCTTTTTGTGCGTTATCTCTCTGTTGGATATAAACGGTTTTGCCCAAAAAGTCCGTATATTTTAAATACTCCTCTTTAAAACCTTCAAACCCGTATTGCTCGGCATTTTCATAATTTTCAAAAAAGGTGTCCAGAAGTTTTTGCAAAAACTCTTCTTTGTTAATGTTTTTTCCTGTTTCAAGATTTAATGAGGTGGCGGGTTTGTCGATACTTGCAATTGTTTGAGCGTCGCAGTTGAGGTTTACGCCTATACCCAGTACCAAACCTGCGGGTTTGTTGTTTTTAAGCACAGCTTCGCTTAGTATGCCGCAGATTTTTTTGTTGTTAATTAAAACATCGTTGGGCCATTTAATTTGGGGCTGCACTCCGTATGTGCCCAGAACTTTTGCGGCGGCAACGCCCATGTACTGGGTAAAATTGGCTATATGAGCGTGGTTTTGCGGTTTCAAAACCAAAGACAGATAAATATTCTCGCAATTTTTGGAAACCCATACACGGTTGAACCTGCCTCTGCCGCAGGTTTGTTCATCAGCGGCAATTGCCGTTTTATCTTCAAGCAAGTCAAAATTGGCTTTGCCGTAAGTGTTTGTGGAATCAATGCAGGCGAATTTTAAAAGTTTCATTTTCCGTTTTTATTTATCAACTCTTTTGCGAAGCATCAAAACAGTGCCCTGTTCGTCATAGCAGGCGTTGTCCACCCAGTGCCCGATGAGGTTTTGTTTTGCGTCATACATATACTGTTCTTTCTCGGAAACAACATAAGTGGCATTTTTAAAAGCGCCGTATTTGTTGTACGCAACCGAGCGGTGCGGATATTCATTGTAGGGTTTGTTCAGTACATCGACTTTAAAAAGGGAGCCTGTTTCGCTGTAATAATAGTTGTGATACGGGTCATTAGCATATCTTACGCCGTACGTGCCGTCGGAGAACAAGGCAAGATAGCGGTTGCCCACTTTGTGCACGCCGTTTTTCATTGACGTATAGTTTTCCATGTAATTAGGGTCTGACCAGTAATCCCTGAACTCGTTAGGTCCTAAAGCATAGTCTATATTATTAAAAGTTTCTTCTCTGGCGAGTTCTGCATTAATTTCCGCATTACCCTGCAAAACCAGCGCTGATGCGGGTAACATTATAAAGAATGCAAAAATTGTTAACAAAAATCTTTTCATAATTTAATAATATAATAAAAATACTCCGAAAGTCACAAACTAACGGAGTATTTTTTTACTATTCAAATATTTTTGATTAAGCCTTAGCTTTAGCCGTTTCAACAATAACAGAGAATGCTTCCGGCTCTCTTACAGCCATATCGGCGAGCATTTTTCTGTTAACCTGAATATCAGCTTTTTTAAGTGCGTTCATGAATTTTGAATAGCTCAAGCCGTGTTGTCTAACAGCAGCGTTGATTCTTACAATCCACAAACGACGCATATTTCTTTTTCTGTTGCGTCTGTCTCTGTATTGATATTTGAGTTTTTTCATTACGGCAGTATTAGCAACTTTGAAGATTCTGCTTCTTGCACCGATAAAGCCTTTAGCTAACTTTAATATTTTTTTGTGTCTTTTTCTTAAGACATTTCCGCGTTTTACTCTCATTTTTTAACCTTCCTTATCTTGAATATTTTTTGTACGGTAATTCTCTAGAAACCAATTTCAAATTAGTTTCAGATACTTCAGTCATGCCTGTCATTCTTCTTTTTCTGTCGGCAGACTTGTGTTGAAGCAGGTGTTTTTTACCTGAGGAAAGTCTCATGATTTTACCTGAAGCTGTCACTTTGTAGCGTTTTGCAGCTGCGCGGTGTGTTTTCATCTTTGGCATAGTTTTTTCTCCTTTCAAAATAAAAGCCGGACTCACGGGTGGAAACCACTTTGAACCGCAGTCCCGTTTAGTTTTACCGGATTATTATGACATGCCGTCCACAATAACCCTTTGTATCATTATTGTATGCACAAAACAAAACCATGCAAGCATGGAAATTATTTTGCCGTTTAATATTTAATGTTTTTTAACATTGTGTTACTTAGTTATACGCTCGAGGTATTTGGGTAAAAATTTATTGTTAACAAATTATAACGCTACATTGCCTTTGCAGGTTGTATTTTAATCCCCCCGTGATACAATTGAATTAGACAAACTATACTTTAAAATCGAGAAATTTATGGGCAGGATTGTTATAGACAGAGAAGTGTGTAAGGGTTGCTATTTATGTATAAAAGCATGCCCCAAAGGTTTATTAAGAAAGAGTAAGGAAGCTAATTTGCACGGGGATTTTCCGGTAGAATTTCATGACGAAAAAAATGAATGTATCGGGTGTGCAATGTGTGCTGTGAATTGTCCCGATGTAGCAATAAGAGAGGTTTACAGATAGTGGCAAAAGTATTGGTAAAAGGTAATGAGGCTATTGCGCAGGCTGCTATCAATGCGGGCTGTCAGTGTTATTTCGGTTATCCTATTACGCCGCAAAGTGAAATAGGAGAATATATGGGCAAGCATATGCCGGAACTCGGCAGAGTGTTTATCACTGCTGAAAGCGAGCTTGCTTCAATAAATATGGTTATAGGTGCGGGTACTACGGGCACCAAAGCGATGACTTCTTCTTCATCATGCGGTATTGCGCTTATGCAGGAGGCTTTGTCCGCAATGTGCTGCGCCGAGGTCCCCGGTGTAATCATAAGCGTTATGCGTGGCGGCCCCGGATTGGGCAACATTGCCCCCGCTCAGGGCGATTATTTTCAGGCGCTTAAAGGCGGCGGAAACGGCGATTATAAAATTATCGTGCTTTCCCCTTCCACTGTTCAGGAAGCTATAGATTTGACTTACAGAGCGTTCCACCTCGCTTTGAAATACAGAAACCCCGTTATGCTTCTTGCTGACGGTGTGCTCGGGCAAATGATGGAGCCTGCTGATTTTGGCGAGTATCCTTACAAAGACCCTGATGTTACGCAATGGGCGCTTGACGGAGCAAATAACCGCCCTGCAAGAAATATTGTTTCGCTCCACATGCCGGAAGGTGAAATGGAGATGCTCACTAACCGTATTTTCAAAAAATATGAAGAAGTTGCCAAAAACGAAACAACCTACGAGGATTATCTTCTTTCTGATGCAAAACTTGTATTGACAGCCTTCGGCTCGGTTGGAAGAGTAGCCAAAGCTGCCGTAAAAAGGGCAAGAGATAACGGAATGAAAGTGGGACTTTTCCGTCCGGTTACTTTGTTCCCGTTCCCGGACAAAGATTTGCATGATGTTGCTAAGAAAGCTGATATGATTCTTGATTTGGAATTAAATAAAGGACAAATGCTTTTGGATGTGCGTTCTGCTGTATTTGGCGCCTGTCCGGTCGAGTTTTACGGCAGACCTGCCGGCGGACTGCTTACGCCTGATATGATTTACAACAAAATCACGGAGCTGTATTCAAAACTGGAAAATACGCAGAAAACGGAAGCAGGGGTAAGATAGATATGGAAACACTTGTATATAAAAGACCCGAATCACTTTTAAAAGACGGACATTTTACATTCTGCCCCGGATGCGGTCATGGTGTGGTTTTAAGAATAATAGCAGAACTTCTGGACGAATTTAATTTGCAAAAAGATACCATAGCAATATCTTCCGTCGGGTGTTCAATCTTTTTGGAAAAATTCTTTAATCTTGATGTTGCGGGTGCTTCGCACGGGCGTTCACCATGTGTTGCAACAGGTGTAAAAAGATGCAAGCCCGATAAATTTGTTTTCACTTATCAGGGTGACGGCGATGCCGCTACCATCGGTTTTAACGAAACAATACACACGGCGTGCAGAGGCGAGCATATTACAACCATAATGATTAACAATACCAATTTTGGTATGACAGGCGGTCAGGCCAGTGCCACAACTCTTGTCGGACAGGTTACGACAACAACACCTGCCGGCAGAAAAGCTGAGTTAACCGGTTATCCGCTGCATGCTGCCGAAATTATTTCAAAATGCGACGGAACTGCATATTCCGCAAGGGTAGCGATTACCTCGACAAAAAATATTATGCAGGCTAAAAAAGCGATTAAAAAAGCTTTTGAAGCACAAATAAACGGACTCGGCTACGGATTTGTCGAGGTGCTGGCGGCTTGTCCGACAAACTGGCACATGACACCCGTTGAGTCAGTGGAACATATTGATAACGTAATAGAAACAGTACACCCTCTCGGGGTGTTTAAAGACATTACCGCACAGGAGAACAAATAATGAACGGTGATATGAGTGTGATTATATCAGGATTTGGCGGACAGGGTGCGCTTTTTGCGGGGATTTTATTATGCCACGCCGCTGTAATTGAAGGAAAACATACAACCTGGTTTCCGGCTTACGGAGCAGAAATGAGAGGCGGTGCTGTTAACTGTTCCGTTAATATTTCGGATTCCGATGTTCCTTCGCCGATTATTGATGAGGCTGATGCTGTTATTGCTCTTAACGATGCGTCGCAGGAAAAGTTTGAGCATAAAGTAAAAGCAGGCGGATTTATGATAATAAATTCTTCTCTTTCTCATTTGAAAACGAAAAGAACTGATATAAATTACATAAAAATTCCGCTCAACGAACTTGCGCAAAAACTTTCCAAACAACCGGCTTTTGTTAATGTTATTGCACTTGGTGCTTTCCTTGAAAAAACTAAAATATTGAAAATAGAATCAGTAAAAGAAGTTATGAAGGAAATGGCAAAAACCGTTTCCGCCAAAAAAGCGGCTTTGCTGCCAAACAATCTTGAGTCTATTGATTTTGGTGCAAGTATTATAAGACAGCAAATGGTAACAGTATAGAAATTATGCAAGAAACAATTGATTACATAAAAAAACAAATCAAAGATTTTAAACCTGAAATAGGGATTATACTTGGTTCTGGTTTGGGAGATTTTGCTGACAACGTTGCCGGTATAAGGATAAAATATCAGGATATTCCGGGTTTTGAAAAATCTACTGTTGCAGGGCATAAAGGACAGCTCGTTTTTTGTGAAGCAGACGGCAAAAAATTTGTTGTTATGCAGGGCAGATACCACTATTACGAGGGGTATCACATCAGCCGTATTGTTTATCCTATTAAGGTCATGAAAAAACTCGGGGTAAAAACGCTTATTATCACCAATGCAGCAGGAAGCGTAAACAAAAAATACAACGCTGGCGACCTTATGGTTATAACTGACCACATTAACCTCATGGGTGTTAATCCGCTGATAGGTGAAAACGATGCCTCTTTGGGCGACAGATTTCCCGATATGAGCGAGGTTTATAAAAAATCACTCATTCAGTTAACGCTGCAAAAGGCAAAAGAGCTTAACATGCAGGTTCGTCAGGGCGTTTATGCTGCAATGAGCGGTCCGAGCTACGAAACTCCTGCTGAAATTAATATGCTGAGAATAATGGGTGCCGATGCAGTCGGTATGTCCACAGTTCCCGAGGCTCTTGTTGCAAATTATTGCGGAATGGACGTACTTGGTATAAGCTGTATAACTAACTCGGCAGCCGGCGTTCATCCGTCAAGACTTTCTCATGCTGAGGTGGTTGAAACTGCGGCAAAGGTTAAGGACTCTTTTAAAAATCTTCTTGTTTCCGTAATCCGTGAGATATAATTTATGAAACAAACCTGCAAAACTGCAATAGGTCTTATGTCGGGCACCTCGCTGGATGGCATTGATGCTGCCTTGGTGCGTATAGACGATGATTTTAATTTTGAATTTGTTACGGGACATTCTCTCGATTATCCCGACGAGGTCAGATTAAAACTGTTTGAAATTGCAAATAACAAAGCTTCAACAAGCGATATTTGCTTTATGGATTTTGTTGTTGGCAGGCTGTTTGCACAATGCGCAAACGAGCTTATGCAAAAAACGGGTCTAAAGCCAAAAGATGTGGACTACATTGCTTCTCACGGGCAGACCGTTTTTCATATCCCGCAAGACAAAGAAATCGGCGGAATCAGCACAAAAAGTACCCTTCAAATCGGAAACATCTCGGTTATAACAGAGCTTACCGGCGTAACAACAGTCGGAGATTTCCGCTCAAGAGATATTGCAGCAGGCGGGCAGGGCGCACCGCTTGTGCCTTTTGCCGATGAGCTTATATTTAAAAAGGACAAAAACAGAGCAATCCAAAACATCGGCGGAATAGGTAATGTTACGGTTTTATCAAAATCGTGCGAAACTTTTGCCTTTGACACAGGCCCCGGTAATATGCTTATAGATGGTGTTGTACAAAGGTTGTTTAACGTGCCGTTTGACAAAGACGGGCAGATTGCCGCACAGGGTAAGGTTGATGAACAATTTTTAAACAAACTTTTAAAAGAGGATTACTACAAAAAGCTTCCGCCAAAATCCACTGGACGTGAACTTTTTAACGATAATTACATTCAAAAAATATTAAAAATTGCTCCGCAAAATAATTATGATACTGCTGCAACGCTCACGGCACTCAGCGCAAGGACGATTGTTGATGCTTATAAAAATTTTGTGCTGCCAAAGACAACTATTGATGAGATTGTTATAGGCGGCGGCGGAGCTTACAACAAAACACTGATTAATTTAATAAAAGAATATTCAAAACTTCCGGTTAAGACCCATGCGGATTTTAAAATAAACGACAAATTCAAAGAGGCAATAGCTTTTGCAATGCTCGGGTTCTGTACGCTTAACCATACTCCAAATAACCTACCTGTCTGTACAGGGGCTGAAAAAAGAGTTATCATGGGAACAGTTGCATACAGTTAACAGGAAGTTTATATGTCTAAAGAAACCGCCACCGAAGATATCAACCGCAATACAGTAAATATTGATATGGTCGGAACTTATGATATGCTCACTATGATAAATAATGAGGATATGACAGTTGCTGCAGCAGTACAAAAATGTATTCCGGATATTGCAAAAGCAGTGGATATGATTGTTTCAAATTTTCTTGACGGCGGCAGGCTGATATATGTAGGTGCCGGAACAAGCGGCAGATTGGGTGTGTTGGATGCATCTGAGTGCCCGCCGACCTTCAGCGTATCAAAAGATATGGTTAAAGGTATAATCGCAGGCGGTGACAGAGCTTTAAAAGAAGCAATTGAAGGAGCAGAAGACTCAGAAGAACTTGCTGCTTCTGACTTTAAAAATAATGATATATGCTCAAATGATACAATTGTCGGCATATCGGCTTCGGGCAACCCAAAATATGTTGTAAAATTTTTAGAAATTGCAAAAATAAAAAAATGTAAAACCGTTGCCATAACCTCAAATTCCGATGCTGCAATGAAAAAATTTGCTGACTGCTTTATATGTGTGGAAACGGGAGCCGAGGCAATCTCAGGTTCAACAAGAATGAAGGCGGGCACCGCTCAAAAAATGATTTTGAATATGCTCTCCACCGCCTCAATGGTCAAAATCGGCAAAACATATCACAACCTTATGATTGACGTAAAACCCACAAATGCAAAACTGCAAAGACGTGCGGTAACTATAGTATCGGAAATTTGCGGCTGCAAGCCCTCAACGGCAAGAAATGTGCTTGAGTCAAACGGCTACAGTACAAAACACGCCGTTTTGTTCATTCTATACGGTCTGAGCTTTGATGAGGCCGACAAGCTTTTGAAGGAAAACAACGGCGTATTAAGGAAAATATTTGAATAAAACTTTTACAAAATAAAATATTTGTACAAGGCAAACAGCGTACCCGATATCAAAATACATACGGGTATTGTCAAAACCCAAGCCCATACGATGTTGCCTATAACACCCCATTTTACTGCATGTGCTTTGTAAGTTGTTCCCACACCCATAATAGCTGTGGAGATTACGTGGGTTGTGCTCAACGGAACACCGAAGTGAGAAGCAAGCAAAATTATTGAAGCAGCCGAGGTTTCTGCTGCAAAGCCGTTTATTGGTTTGAGTTTAATAATTTTGCTGCCCATTGTTTTTATAATTTTCCATCCGCCCGACATAACACCGCAGCACATAACCGTTGCACAAGCGAGAATTACGTATATAGGAATTTCAAACTCGCCGTTGGCTCCGCCTTTAACTATACCGCCCGCAAGTAGTGCAAGAGTAATGATACCCATTGTTTTTTGTGCATCGTTAGAACCGTGGCTCAGCGCCATAAGCCCTGCCGAAAAAATTTGGCAGCGTCTGAATCTTCTGTTTATCTTATCAGGATTTGCTTTATAAAATATTCGAAGAAGTATTGCCATAACAACAAGTCCCGTGAAAAATCCTATTAACGGCGCCATAAACATTGGTGCAATAACTTTGTCTGCAAGTTCCAAAAATCTTACGCAGCTCCAGCCCGCATTAACAACTGCCGCACCGATAAGCCCGCCAATCAAGGCATGAGAAGAGCTGGACGGAAGTCCGAAAAACCATGTAATAAGATTCCATATAATAGCGGCACATAATGCACAAAATATAACATGCAAGGTTATTGTTGAAGGGTCAATAATGCCGGCGCCGATTGTTTTGGCAACGTGGGTTCCTGTCAAAGCCCCCGTAAACTCTAGCACAGCACCGTAAACTACCGCCTGTCTGGGGGTAAGCACTTTTGTTGAAACTACTGTTGCAATTGCGTTAGCCGCATCATGAAAACCGTTAATGTATTCAAATACTAATGCACCAACTATTACCAGAACTAACAATACTATAGAAACTGTCATATATTTATCTTTCCTTAAATCCTACCACAGAGCCAGAGTTTATGACTGTTTTAATACAACGTTAACAACAGCATCTGATACTGAAAAACAGCTGTCGAGCGCATTTTCAATATCTTTGTGTATGTCTCTTAATTTAATAACAGTTAACGCATCATATTTGCCTGAGAACAATTCATCAATAGCGTGGTAGTGGATTTCATCCCCGTAAGATTCAATCTCTTTCATTTTAAGGTTTGTTTCCGTCATCTCTTTAATAGAGCTTGATTTTTTGAAGTTGTGGATAATTATTTTTAACTCTTCGGTTGCCTGATACAGAGTTTCTGCCTGTTTTTGCATGTTTTCGGTAAAGTTTTCCAATCTGTAAACTTTAAGGTTTAAAGATGCTTTAACAATCCTTTTTGTAATTTTATTGAGCAAAGAAGCTATTGATTGGATATCTTCTCTGTCTATAGGGGTAATCAAAGTAACATTCAATTGGTGCAGAGTTTCTTTTAGCAAATCATTGCTTTTATGTTTCAATCTTTTGATATTTATTACATGCTCGTCTGTCAAAGTGCTTGTAACAATATCTTTGTATTCTGATGCAGCATCAAAACAAACTTGTGCGCTCTCTTCGAAAAGAGAATAAAAAACTTTTTCTTCCGGAGGCAGAATGTATGCTAATAAATTGAATTTACTCATCTTAATCCCTTTCAATAAACAAGTGTACTTTTGTGGTTTCAACAAAATGTCACACACAACCACTCTACCATAAAAAGGCTTTGTTTATCCCATTTATCAATACTTTGGTAAAGAAATTATTACAATTTGTATTATAGTAAAACACATGTGAAAATAATAATTGATGTATTAGAGTTTAGTAAACAATATTATTATGCAAAAGAAAAATAGTAATCACGGATTTGCAAAATTTTTGGCTTTATTGATTGTTATAGCCTTTATATATGTAACCAACAGTAATCATGATACCAAAGTTCCTGACAGGCCGCTAACTGCCGATCAAAAGAAAGAACTGCAAAAGAAAAAAGATAAAAAAGAAGGCAGGGTGCGTTCTGCTCAAAGTATTCCGGAATCCGTTTATAAAAACACTTTACCTAACGACAAATTTGCCAATATTCTTACTTCTCACCGTAAGGTCATTTATTATGCATATTTGGGTGATTGTTCGGAAGCAAATGTTTTTCTGGATGATTTGGAAAAATTAATGAAAACTTATCCGGAGCTTGGCTCTTATTATTTTTATTACCCCGACCCGCAGGAACGGACAACTACGGTCTACTGCAATAAAGTCGGCACCACGGAATGTATATATAACTATCTTTTGCAAAATTGCAGTAACAATATGTGTATAATAAATCCCGATAAAAAACAAATTTTAAAAATATCAAGTCAAAATTTCCGTCAGGCATTTGATAAAATTTACACCTACAGAAAATGGTAATGTTAGAATTGGGGATCAAAAAAACTTTTGATGTCAGTTATGCCAAATCCGACAGTGTTACTGTCATTCCGAAGTGTTTATCAATCGTTTGTGTTTAAAATCTTATCAATATTGCAATTGGCTTTGATTGCCGGTAAGATGCACAGAATTGTCTTAATGCTTATGCTGTATAAAATCTGCCAAACCTGCACATATAAACCAACTAAAAAAGTCCCGCACTGAATTTGTGCGGGACTTTTTAAATCTGTAATTAACCAATTACTATTTTTGGTACATAATTTGACCCATTGTTGAGTTAGCAGGTAATGCTTTTTGAGGGTAAACTGCGATAGTGAAGATATCGAATACACGAGTTGTAGAAGTAGTAGGTCTGTTTGGACCTTTCATACCGTTAACGTCAACAACAACTACAGAACATACGTTACCGGGTGTTGCAGTATCGTTAGCGTTACAAGTAGTAGTACCTGTTGCACCACCGGCTTGTGTTGTTGAAGTACTGAACCACATACCGTCAGCTGTGTACATAGCATTGGTACCATCCATTGACATAACGTTCAATCTTTGAGTCATTAAGCTGATGAAGTTAGATGTAGAGTAGTCTGTAGCATCTCTACCGTCTAATGCATAGTTCAAAGTAACAGCTTGGTTAATCATTGATACAGCTTTTTTAAATGCAGCTCTGTATTCTTGTTGAGCAGTAGATTGCATCAATGACGGAATTGTCATAGCAGCAATTACACCGATAATCATCAATGTAACTAAAACTTCTGCTAAAGTAAAACCTGATTTTTTGTTCATAAGATCCTCTTTCTTTTCTTATCAATCTTAGTTTTAATTACTATTACCATATTGAGTATTTAATACCTAATAACTATATATCATTAAGTAAAAAAAATCAACACTTAATTTATTAATACCCAATTTTCCAAATTTTAAACATGTTTGTAAACTTTTGTTATATAATGTAAACATGTTTAATTATGATTTAATAGTTGTCGGAGCCGGTCATGCCGGTTGTGAAGCAGCGCTTTCCGCAGCAAGACTTGGTTTAAAAACACTCCTTACAAGCCTAAACCTTGAACATATAGCACTCATGCCTTGCAATCCCGCAGTAGGCGGGCCGGCTAAGTCTGCATTGGTACGTGAAATCGACGCTTTGGGCGGCGTGATGGGTATCGTCACGGACGCAACTTATATTCAAATGAAAATTTTGAATTCTTCAAAAGGTCCTGCTGTAAGGGCTTTGCGTGCTCAATCGGATAAAAAAGAGTACATGAGCTTCATGAGAAATTTAATAGAAAAAAATTGTTACATTTCTCTTAAGCAAACCATGATAACGGGCTTGATTGTAGAAGATAATACCGTAAAAGGAGTGGTCGATGAATTCGGGTTGGAATACCATGCGCCCGCAGTTATTTTGACAACAGGTACCTCTTTGCAGGGAAAATGTTATGTCGGCTTGCAGTCAGTCAGTGCCGGCCGCATGGGTGAACGTGCCGCAACGGGGCTTTCGGATTCCTTATTAAAAAACGGATTAACCTTAAAACGCCTTAAAACAGGTACTCCGGCAAGGGTTGATTCAAGAACAATAGACTATTCCAAAATGACGGTTCAGCCGGGGGATGAAGAACTCCACTTTTTCTCATTTGAACCCGACAGACCCGTAAGAAAACAATACCCCTGCTATCTTACAAGGACTACTGAAAAAACGCATGAAATTATACGCAGCAATCTGGACAAGTCACCTCTTTATGCGGGGCTTATTCACGGTATCGGGCCAAGATACTGCCCGTCTATTGAAGACAAGGTTGTCAGGTTTGCGCACAATCCTTCGCATCATATATTTATTGAGCCTGAGGGCAAAGATACTTATGAAATTTATGTTCAGGGCTTTTCCACAAGCCTTCCCGCAGAAGTTCAGATGCAGATGCTGCATTCACTGCCGGGGCTGGAAAATGTCCATGTCATAAAACCTGCTTATGCGGTTGAATATGATGCGGTTCCTGCTTTGCAGCTTAACCATTCTTTAATGACCAAAAAGATTAAAGGTCTGTTTTGCGCAGGGCAAATTAACGGTACAAGCGGTTATGAAGAAGCTGCCGCACAGGGGCTTGTTGCGGGTATAAATGCATATAATTATTTGAACAACTCGGACATGCTCGAGCTTTCAAGAAGCAATTCTTACATAGGTACTTTAATCGATGATTTAGTTACAAAAGATATTCAGGAACCTTACAGAATGCTTACCTCACGTTCCGAATACAGGCTGCTTTTGCGTCAGGACAATGCGGATGAAAGACTTACACCGATAGGGCATAAGATAGGCTTGATTTCCGAGGAAAGATATCAGAGATTTTTGGACAAGCAAAAAAAGATAGAAGAAGAAATCGAGCGGTTAAAGGCTACAAAAATTTCCCCGACACCTGAGGTAAATGAACAACTCGCAAAATACAATGAAAATATTGAAAGAGGCATGAAGCTTGCAGAGCTTTTAAAACGTCCTTCAATAGATTACAAAGCGCTTAAAGAAATTGATCAATCAACAAAAGAGCTGGATTTACCTTCAGACATTTTTGAAGAAGCGGAGATAAAAATAAAGTATGACGGCTACATAAAGCGTCAGAATCAGCAGGTGGAAACCATGGACAGGCTAGAGAAAATAAAAATTCCTGCGGATATAAACTATGACGAGCTGCAGCATATTTCTACTGAAACTAAAGAAAAACTTGCCAAAGTAAGACCGGCAACACTCGGGCAGGCTGCAAGAATCGGCGGGGTTAAGCCTGCGGACATTTCCGTATTAATGGTAATGCTCAGCAGGTAGGCTGTTTTTTTCATATAGTCAACTGACCCCGGCAACTCATTGAACAGGTGCAATAAACAAGTACAATATTGGATATACAACATGGGCACCTGCAACAAGTGCAAGGGGTCACTTTAGGAAAATTATAGCTTAGGCGACCTCGCTACCTCTCAGACATAATATGAACATAAAAATTATTGCGGTTGGAAAACTTAAAGAAAAATACACAAAAGACGCCATAGAAGAATTTAAAAAGCGCCTCGGGGCATATTGCAGCCTTTCGCTGGTTGAAATCCCCGCACAGGAAATAAAAGACGAGAATATGGCGCAAAAATACATGGAGCTTGAGGGGCAAAAGATACTTGCCGCAATAAAGCAGGATTCTTATGTAATTACGCTTGAGATTTTGGGCAAGATGCTTTCTTCCGAGGATTTTGCACAAAAAATAAAAGACCTTGCAAACGAAGGTCATAACGAAATTGTTTTTGTAATCGGCGGGGCAAACGGGTTGTCAAAAGACGTTAGTGCACGTGCCGATTTTAAACTGAGTTTTTCTAAAATGACGTTTACGCATCAGCTTATACGTGTATTTTTGTATGAGCAGATATATCGGGCGTTTAAGATTATTAATAATGAAAGTTATCACAGATAATTTTATTTCTTATTATTTACCCCCACAAGCTGTGCAAACAAAACTTCTTCACCGAGTTTGAGTTCAAGTTTGTAGTTAAGTGCACTTGTGTTTACACCGTATAAAAATATTGTGTTCAAATTATTAGCCGCACTGTAGAGGTAAACATTCTGCCCGATAAATCCGCAATCAACTGCAGCAAGGTATTTGCTCTGCCTGCCGAGGTTTGCAACATATAACAAAATCAACGGAGCTTTTGTGTTGCCGATGATAGGGCGTATGTCCTCTTTGCTGAAAGCAACAAGGCTGTGAGTTGTCGGGTCGTATTTGTAAATTCCGTCGGGCAATGCTGCATAAAGCGTAATAACCTGAGCATTTAAGGCGCTTGGAGTTGTGCGTTTACCGTCGGGACGGTTCTGTCCGTTTGCGGCCCACAATAACTCGGATAATTGCTGCAGAGGAATTTCTTCTTTGCCGAATTTTACCGAGGAGTGCCTGTTCTGCAATGCTTCCATTAAGCCCATTCCACCGGTTAATACAGGCTCTGGCAGTTTTATATCCTCCATAACGACTTTTGCATTTGACTGACAAGCAGTAAGCATAAGCCCTGAAATTAAACAAACAGTAATAAATAAACTTTTTAAATTTTTCATAATTACGCTACCTTAACTTATTTTACCAATTCTTTTGAAGCTTCCAGCCAATTTCTGTTGAAATCGTCAAAATCGCTTATTATGTTATCCACGGCAGGGATTGTCGAATACAGTTCCCTTGTTTCCATTGACTCGATTGCAACAATTTTGCCTATGCCTGCCCTGTGAGCGGATTCTATGCCCGATACCGCATCTTCAACAACAATACAATCTTCGGGTTTTAAACCGAGATTTTGTGCTGCTTTTAAATAGATGTCGGGCTCGGGTTTGCCTTTGATTTTTCCGTCGTCAAAAACAATTTTGCTTACATCAAACCATTTTTCAAGCGAAAATCCTTTTATAAAAAATTTAACGTTAACTTCTTCGCTCATTGTTGCAATGGTGTGAGGAATTTTGTTTTCGCACAGGTAGTCCAAAAATTCTTCGGACCCTTTTGCGAGTTTGAAGTTTTCGGGGTCTTTGGCACACATATCCCTGTAGATGGCTTCTTTTTCCGTCTGACATTTTAAAACAAGCTCTTTGTCGGGCTGTTTGCCGATGAGGTATTTTATAATATCTTCATTTGTTCTGCCAAACATATACTTTTGCATTTCTTCATCAGTGAAGGCGTGACCTCTCAGTTTTTTTGAGTATTCTCTCCACGCTTCGAGATGTTTTTTTGAATCCCAGAAGAGGGTTCCGTTAAAATCAAATATTATACCTTTGTATTTTTTATTTTCCGACATTGTTATTACCGTTTCTTACTGTTTTTACCATTTGTTGTAGTGTATTCTTGAAGAGTCGTAGCGTCTCGGGCGTTCCTGTTTTGTGTCGCCGTAGCCTACTGAAATAAGGGCAAACGGCTTAACGTTTTGAGGCAGTTCAAAACGTTTTGTAAACGCAGCCATTGTATCTTCCCACGGATAGATGCCCATCCAGCAGGTATCAAGCCCCAGAGCTTTTGCGGCAAGTATCATATTTTCTATTGCTGCTGAGCAATCCACCTGATAAAAGCCCTGAGCCATTTCTTTTTCAGTATCTCCGCAAACCATTATACAGACAGGAGCTGTTGCAAGTGCAGAGGCGTAGGGGTGCATAGCTTTTATTTCTTTAATAATTTCTTTCTCGTTAAAAACAACAAAGTGCCACGGCTGTTTGTTGCAGCCCGAGGGGGCAAACATTGCCGCCCTTAAAATTTCGTCGATAAGATCAGGATTGACCTCTTTATCAATATATTTTCTGACGCTTCTTCTGTCATAGATTGTATCAATGGTATTTTGCATAATTATTACTCCGTTGGTTCCGTAAGTCTTTTTATATCAAATTGGCTTCTCATTTCTCTGACAATATTCATATCCAGAATAGCAGAGGCAATTCCCTCATCTTCTCCCGCATCGGCGAGAACTTTGCCTGCGGGGTCAACTATCATCGAGTGTCCGCTCAGCACTTTTGTCGAATCTATTTTACCGCATAACCCCGAAGATATAAAGTAAGAAATATTATCAACTGCTCTTGCCCTGTTTAAAACTTTCCAGTTTTCGGTTCCCATTGCAAGCTTTTCATGCGGTTTTACCCATGCAGCGGGCAGGATAATAATCTCTGCACCTCTTTTGATAAGTTCCGTAAAATGCAGGGGAAATCTTATATCAAAACAGGTGGCAAGCCCTATTTTGCCAAAGTCCGTTTGGGCAACGGTATAATCTTTTCCGTAAGAAATATATTCGTGCTCTGTTCCGCCAAAGCTGTCGAAAAGATGTATTTTACGGTATTTGGCGATTGTTTCTCCCCTTCTGTCCAGCAGGCGGCTTGTGTTGTAGAGTTTGTCACCGTCTTTTTCCACGATAGAACCCGCCAGAATATAGGTGTTATGTTCTTTTGCAATTTCTGCCAGAAACTTTATTGTCGGGCTGTCGTCATCTCTTTCAGCAAGTTTTTTAAATTCCACGGAGCTTACGCCTGTGTTAAAAAACTCGGGCAGGACAATTAAGTCGGGGTTCAGGTGAAGATTTTTTTCAATAATTTCTTTTACCTTGTTGAGGTTTCTTTCCCTGTAGCCGATTTTCGGACAAATTTGAATACTTATAACACTAACCTGATTCTTCATTATAGAGAGATTATAGCATATAAGCCCCCGTGCGGTATCAGACTGTCGGGTGTTTTTACATTGCGTAAAATTTAACATATAATTTAACATGTGAGGGAAAATGATTATAAATGTCGGCGGAAGAACGGATATAGTTAATTATTACGGTGAATGGCTGTTCAAACGTTTTGAAGAGGGTTTTGTTTATTCAAGAAATCCCTTCTATCCCAATTATGTTTATAAATATCCGCTAAATCCCGATGTTGTCGACTGTGTTATTTTTTGTTCAAAAAATTATGCACCGATATTAAAGGAGCTGCATAAAATCAGTGACAAATATAATGTTTTTTGCCATTACACGATCACTGCCTACGGCAAAGATATAGAGCCCAATGTTCCCGATATTGATACAAGTATTGAAACTTTAATAAATCTGAGCAAAATTGTCGGTGCACAACGTATAGCCTGGCGATATGATCCGATTTTGCTTACTGATTTTTACACGGTAAAAAAACACCTCAAAACTTTTGAATATATGACAGAACGACTCTCGCCCCACGCAGCGTTTTGTATCTTCAGTTTTGTTGAAATGTACAAAAAGCTTGAAAAAAATATGCCCGAGATTATTCCTTTTTCCGGTACGGACAAAAAAGAAATTTTAACCGGCATAGGAGAAATTGCAAGAAAATATAATTTACGAGTGCAAACCTGTGCGGGCAAAGAGGATTATTCACGTTACGGAATTATGCAAAGCGGCTGCATAACGTCTGAAATACTTGCAAAAGCAAACAATCTGTCTTTTAAAAAGGTTGCGCATAAGGGGAACAGAAAAAACTGTAAATGTATGCCAAGCCGTGATATAGGCGCTTACGACACCTGCCCTAACGGCTGCAAATACTGTTATGCAAATAAAAATCCCGACATTGCTTACAAAAATATGAAACTGCACGACCCCGACTCGCCTATTTTAATCGGTAACATCAAAGACACGGATATTATTGTTGAAGGGAAGCAGGAAAGCTTTTTAATTAACCAGTGCAGGTTGTTTTAAGATGTTTAAATGATCTCCGGAATTTATTCTATTCATTTTCCCTAACTTTTTCAACCAGCAGTTTTTTGATACGGCGTCCTTTAAATTCAACGGCTTTTATCGTAAATCCGTCAATTTGAATTTCATCGTTCTTTTTTGCCAATCTGCCAAGACGCTTTTGTACAAGCCCCGCAACTGTTTCCACATCATCTTCGTGCTGTTGGATATTGAAATATTCAAAAAACTCATCAATTCTCAAAAGCCCGTTGACAATGTACTTATCCTCGCCGACTTTTTTGATATCGTTTTCTTCTTCATCAAATTCATCCTGAACATCGCCGAATATCTCCTCCAGAACATCTTCAAGCGTAATAACACCTGACATTCCGCCAAACTCATCTATTACTATTGCAATTTCGGTATGATTATTTTTAAAGTTTTGCAAAAGTGCGTCAGTCATCATAGTTTCCGGCACAAGCAGAGGTTTTCTCAGACAATGTTTCAGCTCAAAACTTTCGTTTTTCATTTTGCAAGAATACAAATCTTTTACGTGCAAAATGCCGACAATATTATCAATACTACCGTCATACACGGGATATCTTGTATATTGATTTTCAAGAATAATTTTTTCAAGTTCTTTTATGTCAATATTAACATCTATAGCGGTTACGTCACACCTTGGCACCATTATTTGTTTTGCATTCAAATCGGTAAATTTAAGGGAATTTTTAAGCAGCAAACTTTCTGTTTCGTTCAAAACACCGCCTTTGTAACTTGCATCAATAATCATATCAAGTTCTTCTTCGGTATGTACGGAATGTGCAGGATGTGCAGGCGGAATATTTATAAGTTTAAGGCACCAGTTGCCAAAACCGTTCAACAAAAATATAAAAGGTGTGAAAATTTTTGCAACAAACACCAAAGGACGTGTAATTGTCAGTGTTGTTTTTTCCGGATATTGCAGTGCTATTGATTTTGGCATTAACTCGCCTATTACAACATGCATAAATGTGATAAGCGCAAACGCCAGAGCCACTGCTATTGTATGAGATGCGATTGTGTTGGAAACATAAGGAAGAAAATCAAGCAGGGGATGAAGGATTCTTGCAAGGGTAGCCTCACCGACCCAGCCGAGCCCTATACTTGCAATGGTAATCCCGAGCTGGGTTGCCGCAATATATTTATCCAGTTCTTTTAATGCTTCTACCGTTATTTTTGCTGTTTTATTACCTTCATTAGCAAGCTGGTTTATTCTCGTCTGTCTTACACTGACAAGTGCAAATTCCGACGCAACAAAAAATCCGTTTGCAAGTAATAAAAACAAAATGATTAATAAATTAACTGCTAAAATCATAACCCCCCGTATAATAAAAAATTAAGACAATATTTTTTTATTATATCGGATATTTTAAAGTTAACAAATATATTACGAATACTTTTATATTCTTACAACCAGCATAAGTGAATCTTTTTTACCTGTTACACAATGTTTTTCGTTTGCTTTAAAAAAGAATATATCCCCCTCTTTTAATTTAAAGTCATTTTGCTCCGCAGCATTAATGTTTTCTTTTATTGAAAACTCAACCTCTCCTTCAACAATATAAATAAACGCATCAACCGGAGAAATATGTTCCGCCATAAGCTGATCTTTTTTTATTGCGGCAAGCAGCGCCAGTTTGTCGTCATCTTTTAACAGTACACGAGTGTTTATCTGATTATCTTTAAAATCAATCATTTTTTTGAGTTTTTCTGCAATATGCATAACTGCTCCTTTCTTATTTTCATATAAGAAAGTTTTTAATAAAAAGTTATCGGCGGCATTGCACCGTTATATCGGCAGCCGGCATAATTTCAATTGAATTTTAAATCTTATGCTTCAAAATAATAGTTTTCACATTGTTAAAAAACCGGGGCATTTTGGCTAAAAAGTAGTCATTTGTCCTGTAGATAAAATTATCTTTACCTCTCAGTTCATTAAGAATATCAGTAAACTCTTTGGCGGTAAGTATTGTTTCATTTATATCATTCTTGCCGATTGAATGAACAAGAACATAATCTTTTGTGGCTCTTAATGCTTTCCTGAACAAACTGTCTTGTTTGTATCTTTCGGTATAAACACGTTTAAGCAGATCTTTATATTCCTGAGAATCTCTTTTAAAACTTTTTCCGTTCCAGTAAAGTGTTCTTGTATCATAATTGAGGCGGATGTTTTTTGCTGCCTCTTTAAGTTTTTCCTCGGGCAAACTGCATACTTTTTGTTGTATTAGCGGATTTTTTTCTTTTAACGCAAGTAAAAAGGCATTAACAGAGGAGATAGTTTTGTTGCCGAATTGAAAGAAATCGGAATTCGCACTTTTGCTTTTTTGTTCAAGAACTTGAGCCAGTATTTGACGAAACATCGGAGAATCTTTTCTGAAAGCACTGTGGTTCCAGAAAAGCAATATATCGTCTTTTGCTCTTTTAATTGATTTAGAGGCTTTTTTGGCGTCAAAACCCGACATTGAACAAAGTTTTTGCTGTTCTGCTTTGTCTTTAACTTTGAGAGCCTGTAAAAAGCCTTCGATTGAATTTATTTGAATACCGTCAATTTGCAGGTTCGTGTTTGCAAAATTGCTCAAAATATTTGCGGGAAAACTTCCTCTGGCTTTTATATCAATAACTTTAGGTGCTTCATAGCCAATATAATAATATGCTGCAGGCCTTTTATAATGATAGGTCTGCTTTGGATAAGGAGTTTGATTGTATATTTTTGTTTGTTGCGGTATTGATATCATATTTTTGCTGCCTATGCTTTTGTCAAAACATATAAATGCTAAAATTTGCTATTTGTTATTAAATAATTTGTTAAAAATTTGATTCATAACATTAATTCTCGGAGATTCAAAAATACCTTTGTCATAATCATCCACGGGACATAAATCCTGCCAGTCGGTACAAATAACTTTTTTTGTTTCGGGATTTATTTTGAGCGCATTGCCGTTAAGAATGGATTTGTTCACTATACCGAGTTTTAAAAGTGTTTTCATATCATTATATACTTGTTGTTTTGCCTCGTCCGTTAAAAGATGAAAGCCTTTTTGGTAATCAATTAATTCTGAATTTGCTGCTCCGGGGCATTTTAAAATTGCAATGGAAAAACCTTCTCTGTTTGTAGCAGAGGCGACAAATTCCGGTGCAATAGATATACCTTTGTTTTTTAACCCTTTAAGTATATGTTTGTCATATTCCAGATCAATTTCGCTTTCGGGCTTAATTATATATTCTTTGAACTTTATTACCCCGTTGTTATTTTGAATTTTGGCATTTTTATTGTTTTCAACAAAATTGTTGAGGGTTTCCCAATAGTCGTTATAACTGCGTGTGTTTTTTATTGCTGACTCCAGTTTTATTAATTGTTCGGGTAATATTGTTCTGTCTTGTTCTGCAATACCGTTTGTGCCCTTGAGGGTCATCCGGTATTGTATATAAGATGGAGAATACGAGGAGTTTACTTTTGTCATAAATTTTCCTTTATTTTTAATCAAGAAGACGTGTTAACCATGCAGGCGGATATTCAAGTTTCCCCCCTTTGGGAGAAGCAATTGTTTTTTCTATGTTTTTGACCGCAAATTGCGGGCCGCTGAAGAGATGTTGTATCATATTGGCAGAAAACAGACTGTTGTTATTGGGTGACATGTACGGAAACATAATGGCTGTTCCTGCACTATAGCCCTGACTTGTGTCCTGACATCTCAGAAGGGTTTTTAAAAAATCTTGTTTTACTGTTTTGGGTTTTCCGCCCACCATTATTATGAGATTTTTAAAAAAGTCCGTTTCTTCAAGTGTCTTTTTGGCTTTGCCGTCGTAATGTATGTTTAAATTCGGAGTTTTGCTTTTTAAGTAATTAACTCCTTTTTGGTATGCTGCGCAAACATACATATCCACCTGATTTATATTTTTACAGCCTGTCTGTATTGAGTTATAGATGCTTTCTGCGGAATTTCCGCTGACTAAACAGTCATCGAGTATTGCAATATTGGTTTTGGGATTTTGTGCGGTATAATTCTGCAGATTTTTCCATCCCACTACTATTTTTGCATTAGGGTTTGATTGTTTGTATAGGGCGGATATTATTCCGTAGCTTTTGTTTTGATCCGGCACATATATAATGGTATTGCCGCCGGTTTTTTCTATTTGTCTAGAAAAATTTTTTAATATATTTTTTATTCTATCATAAGAATATATTTCAAAATTGCTTTCAAGGTACTTTGTTAACAGTTCTTTTGCTTCTGCTTTTGTTGTTGTATTTGCGGCGGGAAATGCCAGATCTATATACTCATCAATATGCCCCCCGTTTTTTAATTTGTCGATTGCATTTTTAAAAACACCGTCAGAGGTCGGTATGCCGTATTCATCTTTCCAGTTGTTGAGTATTTTGTTTGTACGTCCCCTTTTAGCAGCACAGGCAAGTTTTGTATCATTATAGGCTTTTAGCACATCGTCAAAAACCAGTTCTTTTAAAACAGTTTGTTCCGTTGGTGTAACAACGGGTGTTACGTGATTGATTTGCAAAACATCATGTGTAAGCACTCTGGGAA
Source organism: Candidatus Gastranaerophilales bacterium (assembly GCA_944325555.1). Lineage (GTDB taxonomy): Bacteria > Cyanobacteriota > Vampirovibrionia > Gastranaerophilales > Gastranaerophilaceae > Limenecus. The sequence goes on from CALVAN010000001.1 coordinate 86,944, forward strand.
ATTCTATGATTTCTTCGTTAGGTTTCAGCGGAACTCTAACGGGCGGTGTATGCCCGAGTATATTTTTTAAACCTTGAGAATAAATGTTTTTTAAACTGCTGATACTAACCAATTTTTCTACCTGTAACAATGAAACCTATATTATTATAAAAACCTGCGGAGTAAAAAAATTGCCTTTTAATAACATGTTAAAAGGCAATTTTTTATTAATTCTGTCTGAGAGAGACCTCGCTTGTAGTAGTGGTACACACTCTGCCGAGTCAATGTGCCACTGGCACATTGATGAGAAGTAGCGAGGTCGCCTAAGCTATAATTTTACGGAAGTGACCCCATGTACTTGTTGCGGGTGCTCTTGTTGTATAAGCCAATATTGTACTTGTTTATTGCACCCGTTCAATAAGTTGTCGGGGTCAGTTGACTATATGAAAATATTACCTTATAGTTTTGTGCATTCGTGAGTTTGTATATATTCTCTTGCCTGTGTGTCAAAGTTTGAGTTCCAGCTTCTTTCTCCTATTTCACAGTTTGTATAATATGCTTTGCCGAATTTTATGTAGCATTTGTTAACCGCATCGACTTTGCAGGAATAAGATTCCGTGTTGTCGGGGGTATAAGTACATTTGCCGTCCAAAATTCTTTGGGCGATTTCTTCTTTTGTCTGGTAACAGCCGCCGTAAGAACCGCTGCCTATTTTATCCATTTGGACAAAACATGTGTTAACGTTGTTGTCTTTGCATTCAAATTTTCCGGGTTTTGCGTTTACGGTGGTGAAGATGTAGTTGATATCTTCATAGTTGAAGGCTGCCCATACGGCATTTGCTGCTAAGAACAAACCTAAAATCGATAAAATAAATTTTTTTGTTTTCATACACTACTCCTTAATTCTTGTGTTTTTTGGGTCTTATTACGGGCAAAAGTGAATTTTGCGGATAAAAATCATCAACAATGCCGAGGGGGCCCTGTATTATAAAAAATTCCAGCAAATCGCCTTCTTCCACTCTCAAATCTTTAAAAGGTATTTTCATTTCAACAAAATCTTCAAATACATGTTCAATACCGTTTTTGAGCTGGATTACCCACAGATTGTCACGTGTTGCGTGTGCAAGCTGCGCATTAAAGTAAAAATCTTTAAATAATGTCAGTTTAACTTCGCTGTTATATTGCTCTCTCAAAAGGGGGATAATTGTTTCCGTTTTGTTTATTGTTCTTATTGGAGAAGCAAAATAGTGTGAATCGGGTTTGTTTTTAAAGTAAATATAAATTTGATTAAAGTCTTTAAATCCTTTGTTTTTGTCTAAAATATAGCTGTTTATATCGAATCTCAGGTACAAATTGTCATAATCGTAACCAAAATATATTTTGTTAAAAAACCTTTTCTCCTGCATAGTAGGAGTTGCGGGAATTTCAAGACATCCGCCTGCTTCCCATTTTTCAAGAGGGTCTTTACCGTTTAAAACAAAATTTTCGAATGCTGCTTTTGGATATCTGGAGTGAGTTTCGATATAGTTTGAAAGCGGAGAATCCAGATAAGAAGGTATAGGTTTATGTATATATTTGTAAATATTTTTTAAATGTTCTCTGAACATGTGGTCAAAAATATCATCCTGTCCGGAATCGTTGGGCTCTCCGTACCACCAGTACCAGTCGCTGCTTTGGGTTACATACAGTTCTTTTTTTGCAAGCTGAACCTCCTGCGAGTCCGGATGCGTTGCCTCATACTCTTTGAGGTCGCAGCGAGCCTTATCCATATAACTCCAGGCAAGGTTTTTTGTGGGTTCGCCTATCCAGAGCAAAAAATCTCTGTTAATCCACGAGCCGGCATGTACGTGGTCAAGAACAAATGCATTGTTTTCTTTATCTATTTCGTTTACTTCGTCAATATAATCACTTACTTTTACAACCTCTATATCTTTGTCCTCTATCAAAAGGCCGTACAAGGTTTCCAAAAATTCATGGCCGTCATTTGCATAGCTTTCCCAACAGTTTTCGCCATCCATAGCGATTGTTAAAAGATGTTTTTTATTTGGTGAACTCTGGAGTTTTTTCTGGGTTGTTTTAATTCTGTCGTAAAGGTCGTTTGCTGCTTTGACAGGGTCGTGATGAGGATATTCAAACCCAATCAGATTAGGGATGACCGCATCTCTGAAAAGCAAATTTATACATTTGCCGTCGTGTTTGTATTTATAGGTTAAAGACAGGTCGTAAGGGTCTTCTAAGTAGCCTCTGAAATCCCTTACAAATTCTTTTTTAAGCGTTTGTTCAAGCACTCCTTCATCGGAGATTGTCCATTTTATACCTGCTTCCATAAATAATTGCAGGGTTTTTTCGCTTATGCACTGCTCTGAGGGCCACATCCCCTGCGGACGTTTGCCGAATATTTCTTCAAACTTGTCGAGTGCATATTGTACGTTGTATTTTGCATCTTCCGTCATATCAGAATGAAGCTCAACAATATCCGCATTAGGGTTTGTTGATTTGACGTCATTTATGTCGAGCAAAACAGGTAAAATCGGATGATAATAAGGGCTTGTGGAGATTTCGATTCTGCCCTCGTCCTGATATTTTTTGTATGCAGGGATAATTTCTCTTATGATTTCTCTTTGAAGTTCTATTATACGGATTCTGTCCTCAAGGGTAAACTCTCCGTTTTTTTTATTGAACAGAGCTTTTATTTCTTCATGTTCACGATATACAGGGTCAAACCAAATCAGGTTAAACCACGCCATAATATCTGAATATTCCTGATTTGAAAAGTCGTTAATCCCTGTGTGGCGTGCGTTAAAACGTTTGTCATACAGTTTTTTATATTCTTCGTTAGGCAAAACCATGTTAGGGTAATTTGCGTCAAAAAAGTGGTTTAAAATAAATTCTTTTTCGTCGTCAGATAGCTCTTCAACAGGAGTAATAGTGAGTTTTGAGTAAATATCGTGGCTTGCATTGTAGCCGTAGTCATATATTGAGGCAAGCAGCATCGGAACAAGGTTGAAATTGAGCTTTAAATCCGGAAATTTGTCCATAATAAGGAGCATATCAAGGTAATCTTTGACGGCGTGGAGCCTTACCCAGGGCATAAGATAAATGCCGTTTTGTTCTGATTTATAAATCGGTTGATGCATGTGCCAGATAAACGCAACCGAAAATTTTTTGCTCATTTTTTACCCCTGTTTTGTGTTATGTCCGTCTGCATCTTGCTCAAAAGATTTTGTCGGCAAATGAATTGTATCACAAAACTTAAGGTGTGTCTTTGGGTAATTATGTTTTATGTTTTAAATGTGCTTTAAATACGGAATTTGCATGGGGTTTAAAATGCTACAAAAATAGTATATAATGTAAATAGAAGAATATACTTCAGTTGTGTTACTAAGAAAAGAAAATGAGAAAAAGATGTCTTTTGGTATCAACGGTCCAAGCCCGATACACGGAATCCAGGAAGCCCAGAGTATGTTTAACAATGGCGGGGGCGGAAACCTTGGGTATTTTCAGCGCCGTAACAAAAAGGGTAAGCAAAAAGAAAATGAAATAGATGTCTTTCAATCCAGTGATGAAAATGATGTTTTTGTCCCTGAAGAAGCGCTTGAAGATGACAGCATTTTGAAAAAAGCTTCTGATTTTATCAAACAATTTAAAAAACCGAGAAGATCGTTATAGGTTAATTTATACACTAAAAAGCCCTGAATTATCAGGGCTTTTGTAAACTTTATTTATTATGCGTAAAGCATTTGTAATTTTGCACCGGCTTCCGCATTATTAGGGCGCAGTTCACCTGTGCCGTTGTATGCGGGGATGAATCTTCTCATATCCGCAAGATCTCTGTCAACAGCAGAACCGCCCGAGGTACCGTAGGAACCGCCGGCTTTTTCGGTACCGCCGACACCCTGTGTCCCCTGACCGCCTACAACACCTATGCGTTGTACCGGTTGTTGAAAGAAATTTACATTTGGATTAAATTCAAGTCCAGCCATGATATTCCTTTATTTCATAAACTCTATATTTAAATAAAAACATGTGAATACAAAAAATTGCTAATCTGTTAACAAAGTTTACAAAATTTAATTATATATTTAATCCGGTGGTATCTTTGTCGTCCGAGTTCTCGGACTCCTTCGAGCCTTCACACACGGCTTACGCTTTTTGCTCCTGTGGGTATTTCGCCTGAGTCCGCAACATTACATTTGTTGCGAACAGGCTCAATTATCCTACGTCGCAATCGGACGGTTGCGGCTCTTTGTCGTCCGAGTTCTCGGACTCCTTCGAGCCTTCACACACGGCTTACGCTTTTATCAATTCGTCTTTTCTGATTTTTCTGCCGCAGCATTTATCCTCGTCGCAGTAGCCGAGTCTTTCGCATTTCGGCACCAGATAAGGCTTCAGCCATGGTTCTTCTTTTAAAAGTTCTTCGCACATCATTTTTACCATAACTCTTATTTCGTACTGTGCACGTGTGCAAAGTCTTATGTTTGCTATATGGATAAGCTCTCTCAGGTTTAAAGAAGCAACAATGGAGCTTGCGGCGGCATTAGGCAGAACAAATCTGGCGTCTTCTGCGGGGATGCCTGCTTCTGTCATTTCCGTATAAAAGTCCGCAACTTTGGACATAAAATCCTCGTATTTTTGCAGAAGTTCCGGATTTTTTTCAATGGTGGGCGGTGTAATGTAGTCGAACTGCCCTTTTTCTTTTACATAACGCTGTGATTTTTGTGAAAAAGAAACGTGTCTGTGTCTTACAAACTGGTGTGTGCAGGCTCTTGATACATTGGATATGGCAAAACTTACCTGTATGTGTTCAATGGTTGAATAATGTCCCGAGGATATTACCTTTTCTATAAGTTTGAGCATTTTTTCTTCATCAACTGCGTTGTCATAAATATTTACCGGAGAGTCTGCACTGTAGCAGGTTCTGCAAGCGGTATAAATTGTGCGCAGCATATTTTGCGGTTTAGAAATCAGTTTTACCACAGGTTTGTTGTTTTCCATAATCTCCCCCTACCAAAGTTTCTTTATATCAATTATATCATCCGAAAAAATTTTGTAAAAAACGTTACTTGGTAAATTAAAAAAATTTGTAATTTATTAAATCTTAAAATATCTGCATATCATGCTTGACGCAGGTGTTTGAGATGTTATGATTTAGAAACGAATAATGTATTTTATTTAGTTTACGCCACCAACTTAAACTGACTAAAATAGATAAAGGAACAAAAAAATGGCAATAAATTTAGCAAAAGAAGAAAAAGCTGAAATCATCAAAAAATTTGGTAAAGACGCAAAAGACTCCGGCTCTGCCGAAGTGCAAATTGCTCTTTTGACTCAAAAAATCTCAGAATTAACCGAACACCTTAAATCAAACAAAAAAGATTTTCAGGGCAGAAGAGGTCTTTTGATGATGGTTGGTCAAAGAAAAAGACTTTTGGCTTATGTTAAAAAGCAAGATTTACAAAAATACAGAGATTTAATCAAAACCTTGGGTATCAGAGGTTAATTCTCGTTTTTTAAATCTTAAAACCATTTTTAAATTAAAAGGCTCCGCAAAGAAAAATAAGCGGGGTCTTTTTTTTACATAAATTTACGCTCTCAAAAATATTGTATATAGTATAATTATTTGTATGGGACGGAATTATAAAAGCGATAAAGAGAAGTTTAAAGAATTTGATAAAAAGCTTATTCTGTGGCAGATACTCTGCATACTTGTAAGTTTTGTCATAGTAATATATTTATTTTTGATAATGGTTGTCGATATAAAAGATTATCGTGAACAAGCCAAGCGTCAAAGAACTGCGGAAAACTTTATTCTCAGAGGAGATATTCTTGACAGAAACGGTATAAAACTTGCTTCGGATCAGACATCTTATGATGTATTTGCTCATCAGGAGTATTATGACCATACACCTAATGAACTTGCTGCAATGCTTGCGCCGATATTAAAAGTGAATAAAAATCAGCTTGCTAAAAAACTTGCACGGGATGAAAAGGTTATATCAATAAAAAAAGATGTACCAAGAACAACAGCACAGGCTTTACGGAAATTGGGTTTGAGAGAAATAAGCCTGGAGCCGAAGAATGAACGTGTTTATCCTCAGGGTTCCATGGCTGCTCATGTACTGGGGTATTACAATGTAAATGCCGATGTCGCTGCCGGTGTTGAATATACGGCTAAAAAGAAGCTGGAAGAAGTTGAACAAAATGTCAGCTTTGAAAAAACACGTGACGGCGATATTATTTATGAGGTGGATACAGACCCTGCATCCACAACTGCACCGCTAAAAGGTAGGTCAATAACTTTAACAATTGATTCAGCTATTCAGCACATATGCGAGGTAGAGTTAAATAAAGTTATAAAAGAAAAAGAAGCGCTGAGGGGCACAGTCATTGTAATGAATCCCAAAAACGGGGAAATACTCGGCTATGCAGTTTATCCAAGTTACAATCCCAATAATTTTGGCAAAGCAACCCTTACACAGCTGACCAACTGGACTTTGAGCGATGTATTTGAACCGGGTTCTACTTTTAAGACTCTAACAATTGCTTCAGCAATTGAAAACGGAAGGCTTTTTGAAAATTCCAAAATTCTTGATACGGGTAAAATCGAAATTGACGGGTGGCCTATAAAAAACTATGATTATAATACGCGTCCGTATCCCGGAAGTATTGATTTATATTATCTTTTTGAACATTCCAGCAATGTCGGCAGTGCAAAAGCGGCATTGATGATGACTAAAAATGAGCATTACAATGTTCTTAAAAAATTTGGCATAGGTGAAAAAACAGGAATAGATCTTCCCGGAGAATCCAGAGGACTGCTGCCGCCGCCTTCGGATTGGCAAAAATCCACTCATGCGTCAATCGGTTACGGTTACAGTATTTCCGTTACAGCAATACAGATGGTGTCTGCTATTTCAGCTCTTGCCAATAACGGGGTAAGAGTAACACCTCACGTAATCAAATATTCTCCTGAGGAAGAAGCTCAAAAGATTAAACACATACAAACAATTAAACCGGAAACAGCCCAAATTATCACAAAACTTCTCTCAGGCAGTATTGGGCGTTCAAGATCTGAAGCTAATCTTGAAGACTACAATGTTGCCGCTAAAACAGGTACTGCAAGAAAGTCAATTACAGGAGCAAAAGGGTACACAAACAAACTTGTAACTTCTATAATAGGTTACTTCCCTGCGACAAATCCTCAAATAGAAATATACGTTGTAATAGACTCTCCGTCTAAGGGGGCGTTATGGGGTAACACTGTTGCCGGTCCTGTATTTAGAGAAGTTGCGCTGCAAACTGCAAGAATATTAAATATTGCCCCTGACAGAATACCGCAGTCTAAAACAGTCAAAAAAAATAACAGCACAAAAGTTCAAAATAAAAATAGCGCTCAAAAAAAAAATTCAGCCGTTAAAATGGTTAAAAAAACTAATCCATAACTTAATGATATATGAGAAATAAGGAACAGATTATGAAACTTAGTGAACTTATTAAAAACATAAAAATAAAAGATATTATTAATGACAAAGAAACAGAAATAACCGGTATTTCTTACAACTCAAAAACGATTCAAAAAGGTGAAATTTTTGTATGTCTTAAAGGTGAAAATACAGACGGTCATGATTATGCAAAAATGGCTGTGGAAAACGGAGCAAGTGCTCTTTTTTGTGAAAAACAGCTTGACCTTGACGTAGCGCAGGTAATTGTAGAATCTACAAGACATCAGATAGCTGATCTTGCTGCTGCTTTTTACGGCTATCCGTCACAAAAGATTAATTTAATAGGAGTTACGGGGACTAACGGAAAAACAACCGTAACACACCTTATACAAAGAATTATTGAGGATGCAAACCACAAGTGCGCACTTATAGGTACTTTAGGGTATAAATTGTCGGGAAAAGATACTTATCACGATGCAAAACACACAACACCGCAGGCGCCGGAGCTTCAAAAAACCTTCAAAATGATATGCGACAACAATATTGATTATGTTGCAATGGAGGTAAGCTCGCACGCATTGGAACAAAACCGTGTCGGCTGCTGTGACTTTAACGGTGCGGTATTTACAAACCTCACACAGGACCACCTTGATTACCACATTACAATGAACAACTATTTTGAAGCTAAGGCACTTTTGTTTAAAGGTTTGAAATCGGGCGGATTTGCGGTAATCAACAATGATGATGAATACGCACAGCGTTTCAAAAGTGTTGTACCAAACGGAGTGACAATCTATACTTACGGTATAAAAAATAATGCGGATATTACCGCTTCCAATATTAATTTTTCAATACACGGTGCAAAATTTGATTGCGTGGTTAACGGCATAACAAAAAAAGTTAACCTGCAAATGAACGGAATGTTCAGTGTTTACAATGCACTTGCCGCATTGACGGCAGGTATTGCCGCAGGCTTTGATGCTGATATTTGCATAAAAGCTCTTGAAGAAACAAAAAGTGTGGACGGTAGATTTGAAATTGTTAATAAAAAACCGCTGGTTATTGTGGATTACGCACACACTCCCGACGGTCTGTCAAATGTTTTAAAAGCAGCAAGAGAATTGACTCCGAAAGGCAGCAACCTTATCTGTATGTTTGGCTGCGGCGGGGACAGAGATGCAACAAAACGTCCTAAAATGGGTAAAATTGCCGAAGAAGCAGCGGATATTGTGGTCGTAACCTCGGATAATCCCAGAAGCGAAGATCCTCAGCTTATTATATCCGACATTCTTGCGGGGATAAAAACAGTGAACACTCAAAAAGTTTACGTAGAACCCGACAGAAGAACTGCAATATCCATGTTAAAAAACATTGCAAAAGAAAACGATGTGGTTGTTCTTGCAGGTAAAGGGCATGAGGATTATCAAATACTGAAGGATAAAACCATACATTTTGACGACAGAGAAGAAGCACGTAAAGTTTTTATTACAAATGAGCATGTAAATGTTTAAAAATTGAAAAAATGGGTATTATTATAATATGGACTCTTTTATTTCCATATTAAAAAAAATAGTACAAAACTGCGCCTTTATCTGTCGTAAAGGTCTTGCTACCATGTTTGGCACATTCTGTTAGGAAGAAAATGAGACTGAAAAAAGCTCCCGATAATTTATCGGGAGCTTTGTAGTATAAAATGTCTGAGTGGGACCTCACTTGTAGGAGTGGTACACGGAGTGCGAGTGGCGCCGAGTCTAGCATTTTACGACTCTGCCGAAGAAACAATTGATAATTGTTTCTGAGAGGTAGACCCCATGCACTTGTTGCGGGTGCCCTTGTTGTATATCCAATATTGTACTTGTTTATTGCACCCGTTCAATGAGTTGTCGGGGTCAGTTGACTATATGAAAAAATTATTTAACAAGTTCTTTTACAAAGTTGGGCAGAGCAAAACGTGCAAGGTGATATTCTTTGTTGTAAATTTTGCACTGTTTGGAGATTTTTTCCGCTCTTGCTTCATCAATGTAGCTTAAGGGCTTAACTGTTTCGGAACAGAAGCACCAGCTCCAGTATCCGCCGGGATATGACGGAATAGGTCCTGTAAATGTATCTACTATCGGGAACACTTTTCTTAAAAGCGGATACATTTTTTTCATTTCTGCCTGATTAATGAAGGGTGATTCCGATTGGGCTGCCATTATACCGCCTTCTTTGAGAGCTTCTTTAACGTTTGTGTAAAATTCTTCCGTAAACAAGCCTTCACCGGGCCCCATCGGGTCTGTTGAATCTATTAAAATAACATCATACTGAGCTTTTTTGTCTTTTATAAACTCAATTGCGTCTTCAATTCTTACTTCAACTTTAGGGTTATCAAGCTCACAGCCTATAGTAGGCAGATATTTTTTGCAGGCATCAACAACCATGCCGTCAATCTCGCAGAGCACAACTTTTTTAACGGTATCGTGTTTTAAAACTTCTCTTATTGTTCCGCCGTCGCCGCCGCCTATGACAAGCACGGATTCCGGATTTTTGTGATTAATCATAGGGATGTGTGATATCATTTCGTGATAATAAAATTCATCACGTTCTGTTGTCATCATTAACCCGTCTAAAGTGAGCACTCTGCCCATGGATTCAGTATCAAAAATATCAACTTTTTGAAATTCGGATTGTCCGCTGAATAAAGTTTCTTTAACTGTCATGCAGCAGCCGAAACCGTCTTTGCTGAGTTCGCAATATTTCATGTCCAACATAATTTATATATCCCTCTTCTTAACTAATCAGTGTTTTAGATTATAACACAAGCACGGTAAAATAAATTTAAAACCGCATACATTCTTAAAGTGTGTTAAAATTTTTACAGCGGAGAAAAGTATGCAAAAACAGATATCGGAAAAACTCAAAGGTCAAAGAGCTTCTAAAAACAGAGATGAGGTTATTTCTCTGCTGCAAAAACAGGCTTCACCCATGGCTGTTGATGATATTTACGAAAATATAAAGAAATTAAACAACAAAATTTCGCTCTCTACCGTTTATCGAATTATAGAAAAACTTGTTAACCTTGGCATAGTACATAAAGTAACGACATTAGATGACAATAAAGCTCTATATGAAATTATCAAGGATTCACATACGCATCATCATTACATGATTTGTGTTAAATGCAAAAAGATGATACCCATTGATGATTGTCCCGTAAAAGAGTTGGAAAAAAGTATTGCCGATAAAACCGGATTCAATATTACGGGTCACAAGTTTGAGCTTTATGGTGAGTGCCAAAACTGTGCGCATAAACATAACAAGGATTGAGTTTTTGAAAAAGATTCGTCCGTAACAACAATTTAGCGTTTTGCGTTCGGGTTCAGGTTCGGGTTGTTGATACGCATACTTGGCGGGCCTTCTTTTCCGTAAACAAAGGCAAGAATCTCCGCAACCGCAACATACAGGTCTGCGGGGATGACTTCATCCACTTTAACAAGTTTATATAAAGAACGTGCCAGCGGCTTGTTTTCTACAATGGGTACATTGTTTGCCTTTGCAATTTCACGTATTTTAAACGCCATGTAATCAACTCCTTTTGCCACTACAACGGGAGCCGGGGCAATAGATTTGTCATATTTTAGTGCAACGGAAAAATGTGTAGGGTTTGCAACAACAACATCCGCATTCGGCACTGCAGTGAGCATTTTTTGTTTCATAAACTGCATCTGTGCGGATTTGAGTTTTGACTTTATAACAGGATCCCCTTCCATGTTTTTCCATTCGTCTTTGATTTCCTGTTTTGTCATTTTTATGGATTTGTTGTATTCGTAGTCGGAATATTTTTTGTCGATAAAACCGATAATGAGCATTGCCACAATAATGTTTAAAATCATCTGTGTTAAAATACTTGCCAGCACAGTGAAGGCTGTTGGAATATCCACTCCGAGCAAGCCTAAAAGCTCATCTTTTCTGCCCATTACCGTGGAAAAACCGCAATAACCAACAATGCCTACTTTTAAAAATGATTTGGTGATTTCTATCAGGTTTTTAGGTTCAAACGGGTTGAACATACGCTTGAGCGCCTGCACCATGTTTGCGGGTTGGAATTTATCCAGCTTGGGTTTTATCTTTTCCGTAGCAAATAATGCACCAACCTGAATACGCATTATTATAACCGTTGCAAAGGCAAGACCTATCAAAAACGGCAGAAGCATTTCGCCGGTAACTTTTGCATACGGTGCAAAAAGTGCAATTATGTCGTTTGTTTCTATTGTTTTAGGGTCAAGGTGTGTGAGTGTGTAATACAAAAGGTTTTTTAATTTTTCCAGAATATGCGGCGCCATAACAAACAACAGCCCGACACCCGTTGTGACGGTCAGTGCAGCAGTCATATCCTGACTTCGTGCAATATTCCCTTTTTTTCGCTCGTCCTCCCGCCGCTTGGGGGTCGCCTCTTCCGTTTTTTCGTCTGCCATTTGTTATTCTTTATCCTTTACTTTACATAAAGAGGTTTAATATACTTTTCAGATAATTTTGTGTCATTGCCGCAAGGTAGCTTACCGTAGGTGATAAAAACATCAGTATCAGTATGATACCTATATATATTTTAAGTGGTATTGCCACCATAAATATATTCATCTGCGGCATCATTTTGGACATAAATCCCATCAATACTTCTGATACAAACATAACACAGAATATGGGTAAAATCATACTTATGCCGATTGCAAACATCTCTGACGACATGTGCAACACCTGAGAAACTATATTACCCGTAAAAAAGTAATCTATCCCCGGCGGGAATGCCTGAAAACTTTTGTAAATTGCAGCAAAAAGCCATTGATGCGCATTGAGTCCGATAAAAACCATGGTGGCAAGATAAGTGTACATTTGCGACAGAATTTGCGTGCTTTCGCCGGTAGCAGGGTCGAGCACCTGACTCATGGAAAGACCGATTTGTATGCTCACAAACTCTCCGCCGATTTGTACTGCGGCAAAAATAAAGTTAGCGCAAAAGCCTATAATGTAGCCTATGGCAAATTCCCTTACAAGATATACAAGCACCTCGGGAATGCTGTGCGGCACAATAAAAGATTGGTGTGCAGCTACCATGGGAAACAGTATAAAAGCAACGATTGCTCCGAGCCATATTTTAACCTGCTGGGGTATCGGGTATGTTGAAATTAACGGCATGGAAAAAATCATACCGCTTATTCTTGTAAAAATCAGTACAAAAATCAGTATGTTTGACGGTGATAATATTGTTAGCAAATTAGGCTGCAATCCGATTTTCTCCCGTCTGTTTTATTTTATCATTGTTTGTATATAATCAAACATTTCTACACTTCTTGTCACAAACATATTCAGCATCCAGGGCATAAGTATAATCAGCGTCAATATGCCGGCAATGATTTTGGGTACAAATGTTAAAGTGGATTCCTGAATTTGGGTAACGGCTTGAAAAATACTGATTACAAGCCCCACAACCATACTGATAACCAGTACCGGAGTGGAAAGTATCAATATAAGTATTAAAACATTTTGTGTAAGCGTTAAAAAAGCTACGTCATCCATTTATGTATTTTTCCTTTATTTGTTTTTTTTATTGTCGGTAAGTGAACAACTGCCTGTCATCAAGTAACAAATCCCTCGAGCAGTGTTTTTGTAACAAGGTACCAGCCGTCTATCATAACAAACAATATCAGCTTAAACGGCATGGCAACGGTGGTCGGCGGCAGGAATAACATACCCATTGAAACCAGAATACTTGCCACAACAATATCAATCACCAAAAACGGCAAAAATATTACAAAACCTATTTTAAAAGAGGTTTTAAGCTCCGTGATAACAAAAGCCGGAATAAGGGTGTAAGTCGGTACATCCTGCCAGTTTTTAGGTTTTTCTATTTTAGCCATACTCAAAAACAGCCCCAGCTCTTTTTCTTCAGTATGTTTTATCATGAATTCTCTTAAAGGTTGTATGGCTTTATCCAGCGCAACCTGCTGCGTAATCTGATTTTTCATATAAGGTTGTATGGCTGTTTCATTGATTTTGTTAAAGGTCGGAGCCATAACAAAAAATGTTAAAATCAGCGCCAAACCCGCAAGAACCTGATTAGGCGGCAGGGTTGATGTTCCTATGGCCTGTCTTGTAAGTGCAAGCACAATAATGATCCTTATAAACGCCGTGCACATAATAAAAATACTGGGCGCTAGGGTTAAGATGGTTAAAAGTATAAGGATTTGCACGCCCTGTGTAAATTCCTGCGGGGTGTTGGCATTTGTCATACCGACGGTTATTGTCGGGAAAGCAACAGCCGCATGCACTGCGCTGCTTGAACAAAAAGTCACAAGCATTGCAGCTAATATTTTTACGAAATTACGTATATTTTTCATTTTTTTATAATTCCCCAACGTAATACTCAACAATATATCTTATATTTTACAGTCAAAACCATAAGCCGCATAATTCTTAATTAAACTTTAAATATTCAAAATAGTCCTGCAGAGCTTGCCCTGTTGTCGTTTACTGACGTGATGCAGTATTTATAATTAGCTTATAAATAACAAAGGTTATTTAAAGTTAAGGAGAATTTTATGAAAAAAACTGCAATCACCCTCTGTGCAGCAATGTTGTGCTCAATTTTAAGCGCTCAGGCCGCACCGGTACCGTCGTCATCAACATCTATCCCGTCCCCGTCGCAAGCGTCAATTGTTCCTATTGTTTGCCCGTCATCATCTCCGTGTGCTCAAACCTGTGAAGAAAAAAAAGACCCCTGCCCGACATGCGGAAAAACCGACTGCAGCTGTGGCAGCGCTCCCGTTTTTAATTCTTGCGAAGAGCTGCAAGCCTGGAAAACAAAATATTTTGAAAAAAGATGCGAAATTTATACCAAACTTGGCTTAAGTCAGGAACAAAGAGTAAAAGGCAAATGTATAGACGAAAAATTCTTTGACGAAATCGCTCCGCTAAAAATGTGCTGCAAACAGGAAAAAGCAAAACTGGAAAAAATGAAATGCGAAAAATGCAGCTGGAGTGCAAAACGTGAACAAAGACAAAAAATAAGGGATTTAAAATCCGAGATAAAGGACAAGCAAAAAGACCACAAAAAATGTTTTATGGAAATATTAAACCGGTGCCAGAAGGACGAATATAAAAAGCTGACTAAAGGCGACAAATGCAAATGTTAAAAGATTAAAACCTGATGACATAAATAAAAGAGGCGTAATATGAATAATATCCGCCTCTTTTGCTGTTTATATATTCTCGTATTCCGAATATTCTTTTGATTCTGCTTCCCAGTCCTGTCGTTCAATTTTATGAGCGTGTGACCAGAATTTTTCTATTGCATAAGTTTCTCTTTCTTCTCTGTGGAGAATATGCACGATAACATCACCGTAATCAAGCAGATTCCATCTGTTTTTTAAATCGTTTTCTTCCCCTGACGGGATGCGGTCAAAAAGATGTTTGATTCTGTCACGGATGTAGCCTGTGAGTGCCTTTACCTGTGTATTTGTGTCTGCTGAGCATATTACAAAATAATCAGCAAGCACCGATACATTACTGATATTCAAAATAGCAATGTCTTTTGCCAGTTTGTCGTCAAGTATTCTTGCTATAACGCTTGCAAGTTTGTATGAACTTATTTCTGTCAATTTTACTTCCTTTTCTTAACTTTATTAATAGTGTGACGCTTTGTTATTTTATCACAAACTTTTTTCTTCTTTAACCATGTGAATTGTTGTTTGCGGGAACGGGATTTCAATACCTTTTGCGTCAAATTTTTCTTTTATTGCTTTGTTAAAGGCACGTCCGACCTCCCACTGCTTTATTGGTTTAGTTTTAATTCTTGCTCGGACAATAACAGAGGAATCGTCAAATTTGTCTAAACCCAAAATTTCTAAAGGAGCAAGAATGCAGTCTTTGCAAGGTGCATTGGTTCTAAATTCTTCATCGGTTTCTTTTAACGCCTGCATAACATAATTTATATCAGCATCATAACTTACACCCAAATCAAATACATAATAAGCATAATCACGGGTATAGTTTACTACAATATCAACCATACCGTTTCTTATATAATGTACACGACCCTGTAAATCTCTGATTTGTATAAGTTTTATGTCTATTTTTTCCACAACGCCTTCGTGCCCCGAAATTTCAATGTAATCCCCGACACGTACCTGACCTTCCAGAAGAAGTGAGGCACCTGTGATAATATCTTCAAAAAATCTTTTTGCGCCGAAACCTACAGCAACCCCTAATACCCCAGCTGCCGTAAGTATGGGTCTTATATCAACTCCGAGGACATTTAAGATGTATATTGCCGCAAACATTACAATTACTGTGTCAACAATTGATTTTGCTATGGATTTTAGGGTAATGAGCTGTTTTTTAAATTCGTAATCATTTTTATACTGACCGATTTTGTCAATAAATTTGTCTATTAACAGGTTGGCTATTTTGATTAAACACGCAAATATAAATAAGTTGATAACCATAAGTGTCCATTTATTATGCAAAAAATCAGGCAAAACCGTAAAAATAAAGTGATGATGATTGTTTATAAAAGAAAACATACTAAACTCCCCATTTTTAAATAATACAGGTAATATAAAAAACTATATAAGACTTAAACCCAAAATGCAATCATTCACGTCAATTTGATTCCGTATAACCAACGGCAAGTATGGTTAAAACCTGTGCGGGCTTTTCAATCCCCAGAATTTCCGCAAATTCTTTATGTGCACTCAACTGCGGGGTTAGTTCATAAACATCAAGCCCGTAAACCTCTGAACAAATCGTCATAGAATGCAGCATATCATTTAAATTTGCATCAAACGGTGTTTTTTGCGTAAGTGCTATAACAACGGGGGCTTTTATAAAAAACATTGCATAGTGCATGTATGCATTAAGCTTGGCACGGTCGATTTCGTTTGTTGATTTTTCATACAGCTTTTGGAACATATTTTCCGAGGCTTGAGCCAGACGGTCTTTCATTTTTTCGTCATAAATTACGGTAAAATCTAATCTTCCGGAGAATCCAACCGGTAATGACTGCTTACCTGTTTCTACAATTTTTGTAATTGCCTCAATGGGGGGTATTTTCTTTTTGAATTTTTTGATACTTTTAGCTGTACTAAGTAAATTTGCAAAACTTTTAGCAGGGGCTTGCGCTGCTGCACACATTTTGATTAACTCCAATATTTAACACGTTATGAAAACTACATCCAGTAAACTACTTGTTATATTTATAGTACTTTTTTTGCTTTTTGTAAAGAGTGCATTGGTAAAATCTGCTCCTCATCAGGAGTTTGACTTAAAAGAAAGCGAAGAAGAGTTTGTACTCTTTATTGTGGATTTTTCCAACAGCATGAGCGAGAAACTGCAGGGTACAAGCAAAATAAATATGGTGCTTGATACAATGCAAGAGCTTATTCCCAATTTGCCGCCTGAAAAAAGGGTGGGCCTAAGGGTTTACGGTCACAAGGGCGGATTTGTTCTGCCAAATGCAGCCTGCAAAGCGAGTTCTCTTATTGTGCCCATGACAAAAAACAGCGGTGCTGCTATACAAAGTGCACTTTTTAATCTTAAACCGACCGGCTGGACGCCTATAACGTACTCTCTAAAGCAGGCGGTCAATTCCGATTTTGCCGGTGTGAGCGGTAAAAAAAGGATTATTTTGCTTTCCGACGGCGGCGAAAATTGTGACGAAAGCCCGTGTGATTACGTTATGGAGCTTACCAAAACCCGTCAGGACATATTTATAGATGTCATTGCTTTCAACATTTATGATACGGAAGCAAACAATCAGCTCAAGTGCACGGCTCTTGTTACAAGCGGAAAGTTTTACAGCGCAAACACTGCCGCAGAACTTTTGGAAAGCCTTCAAAGTTCTTTTGGCGCAAGGAAAGAGGTACAGGGCAAAATTATTTTGCACTAAATATTCCGGTACTTTCTGCGGTTTAAAATTTTTGCGGCTTTGTTTTTCATCTGCTGCAGCAAGGGTTCATTGGGTGTGCGGGCTTCTTTAGGGTAAAATTCTTTATACCTTTTTATTGCACCCTTTGCCATTTCTATATAATCCTCGTCGGTTATATTGTCCAAATCAGGCATGCATATATCTATACCCTTGGTAAAAATATTTGTCCTGTGGCCTTTTTGCGCACAAACATGCAGCGGGTCATACCCTTTTTTGAGTTTGTAATAAAACAAAAGGTCAAAATTTTCTCTATGAATATATTTTTTAAGTTTGCTTGATATTCTTTTTACTATCTCCATTTTTTCGGGAGACATTTTTGTTGTTTTTAAGAAAATTTTTCCTTTAAAATTCGGCTTTTTAGTGTCGTTGTCAGTAATTACTATCATTATTAATATCCGTTATCCAGCCAAGGCCTTTCTCTGAATGTTGCGCCGAGGTTTTCTATCTGCTTTTTGCAGTCCTCTAAGTCTACTTTGTAATTTTTGTATCCGGTTACAATGGTTGCGGTTGTTTGTATTCCCGCTTTTACACATTCTTTTATAAAGTCCTTCATACCCTCATATGCGTGTTCTATTTTTGGTTGAGAGAGTTCGTCATAAACTTTTTGATTTTCTCCGTTAAAGCTGATGGAAACGCTGTCTATCAGTCCTTTTAGTTCTGGGACGATGTTTCTTTTATAAACAAGATTGCCGTGTCCGTTGGTGTTGATTCTTGTTTTGAGGTGCGGATATTTTTCTTTAATATATTTTGCAATTTCTTTTAATTCTTCAAGTTTTAAAATCGGCTCGCCGTAGCCGCAAAAAACTATCTCTTTATAATTTTGGGGTTGGATTTCATCAAGCTGTTTTTTTACTTCCGCAACGTTAAGTATTTCGCTGTCGAGAAAAAGATTTGCCCCTACAACATCGTCTTTTATTGAACGGATACAAAATACACAATCATTTGTACACAAATTTGTAAGGTTTATGTATAATTTGCCGTCCAGTACATATACGTAATTATTTTTGCTCATAAATTTCTCCCTCAGAGCATTATTATACAATCAAAAAATTTAAAACAAAATTTTTTATATTGTTTAATTTTGTATTTATTATACGGCTCACATTGTGAGCCGTAGGGGGTTCGGGGCGGAGCCCTGACGGAACTTGGATTAGAAACAGTTGTGTTTTGAGAAGATTTTGACCGTAGCTTGTCACGGCAAAATCTTTGATAAAACACTTTACTGTTTCTTTTGATAAGCGCCGGTTTCTTTCTTTTGGTTCATTTTCTTTCTTTGCCTGCAAGATACAAAGAAAGAAAATGAACATAAGAAAAAATAAAAACATAGATTTATGCTTTATTTGTTACCAATCCTTTGGAAAGAATAAGAAAAAATTTGTCTGAGTGGGACCTCGCTTGTAGGAGTGGTACACGGAGTGCGAGTGGCGCCGAGTCTAGCATTTTACGGAAGTGACCCCATGCACTTGTTGCGGGTGCCCTTGTTGTATATCCAATATTGTACTTGTTTATTGCACCCGTTCAATGAGTTGTCGGGGTCAGTTGACTATATGAAAAATTTCTGTCACCGAATTATGTAACATATACAATTCTGTAGCGTAAGCCGAAGAATCTGTGTACTGTTTCTGAAATCGAAGTTCCTTAAAACGAATTATAATTATAAAAGTGAAGAAGTTCCGCCGCCTTTGATATAAAAACCCATACCGAGCGGTTTGTATTTGCTGAGTTCGTTTTTAAGATTATAAACTTCTTTGTTTAATTCATTCATTTTGTAGCGGAGCGTTTCATTTTCGGTTTTGCATCTAACAAGCTCAACTACAACCTCATCCATGCCGTCGAGTTTTTCATCCAATTTTTCTTCCAAAAGCTGTGACATTTTTTCTTTAAGGCTTGCTTCCATATCCGCAAAAGCAGAGCAAATTTTTTCAACAGCAAGGTTAGAGTTCATTGTCATGGGAAAATTTACTGCCTTTGGCATTGGTTGTACACCTTCCGGCAAACTGCTTTCTTCCGTTATTCTTTGAGTTACGGAAGGTGCAGTTTTTGATTTTTGAAGTTTTGAATCGGGAGCCTGAGATTTTACGGGGACGGTTGCATAAGCTTTTTTGTTCTGGTTTTTAACCTCTTGAACCTCTTGGTTCATTGCTTTTACACGTCTTAAAATTTCCAAATCATCTTTTGTAAAGTATGTTCTGCCGTATTCGTCTTTTTTAGGCATTAAAGAAACCTGTGCACACAACTTGGCTATGCCTTTATTATCGGTGTCTAAAAGATTTCTGACTGTTTCGACGGAGAAATTTTTTAATGATGAATTGAAATGCCCGTTAGTAATATTACTCAAGGTTACCCTTCCTTCTTGAAATCCCGAATTTTTTGGAAATACTTCCTAAAAAATACGCACGTTTGTAGTTTTTGTTTGTGCCGGACTTCGCCTCTTGATCTTATGAAATATATATTAATTATAAGTATTATATTTCAAAGCCACGGTTTACGTAAATATAAAAGTCAAATATCTTTACATTGTAAACGGATTTTTGGGCTTTACTTTGGACGGGTCGTTTTTCACTACCAGTCCGCATTTTGAACAGGCAAGAGTTTCTCCCGTGCTGTCGATTGGTAGAAAAACGTGGTTGCATGTGTTTTCATAATCAACCTCGGGCGGCATATTGGAGATTTTTTCTTTTTTTTCTTTTTTTATTAATTTTGCTATCAGTTCAATAATATACATAATAAATGTCTGAGTGGGACCTCGCTTGTACCCAAGGGCATCCTGATTTGTAATAACAATTAGGAGAGGCAGCGAGGTCGCATAAGCTGTAATTTTGCTCAAGTGACCCCATGTACTTGTTTATTGTACCTGCTCAATGAGTTGTCGGGGCCAGTTGACTATATGAAATATTATACATAATAAAAAGCCTTTAGGCATTATGCTAAAGGCTTCAAACGTATATTAAATATCGGAGAAGTTGGAGAGGTAGAAGTGTATGAAATTTTCGTACCGGTTTATTGCACCATAGCTGCAGCTATTTCGTATTTGGAAGCTTCGGACAATCCTTCAAATTCTTCCATTTCGTTTATTGCAATCAAGCCTTTTGCTACCTGATCTTCAAAGCTTGTTACAAAACCTGCAATACGTGCAGCCTGTTCCGGTGTAACATATTTTGATACATCATAAGTTCTTGTTGTGGCTTTCGGGTTAACAACTACAGCCGAATTTGCCATATAAGTTAATACATCTTCCGGTTTAACCGTCGGATTTTGCGGGGCGTTTTGAGCTGCCTCGGGTTGTTTTTCTTCAGGTTTAGTTTCGCTTCCTTTGGCCGGATTGCCGTAAGGATTTACTGCACCTGTATTGATACCAATTCCGCGAATGTTTTCTGTCATTTTATCTTCTCCTGTTTAATATTTGTTCCACAGATTTGTTATCGGCTTAAAGTTTAATGAACTTTAGAAAAAAGTTGTTATTTTGCTTAAAATGTTTACATAAGTTTACAATAAACCGGGGTACATTACGGCGGTTATTCTGGGGTTATTATTTAATACCGTGATTTAGGCAAATTTTTATAATAAAATAAAATTATGGAAAAATATGTTTTAATTACGGGTTCATCTTCGGGTCTTGGCAAAGCAACCGCTCAAAAACTTGCTGCAAATGGGTTTAAAGTTTTTGCAGGTGTAAGAAATCAGGCGGATAAAGAGGCGCTTGAGCTGCTTCATTCAAATATAATCCCTGTTTTTATTGATATAACAAGTGACGAAAGTGTCAATTGCGCATTTGAAAGAATAAAAGAACATACAGACAGGCTTTATGCTCTTGTAAACAATGCCGGTGTTGCACTGGCAGGGCCTGTTGAGTATATTCCAGTTGATATTTTAAAAAAGCAGTTTGATATTAACGTGTTCGGAGCAATAAGAGTTGCTCAAAAGGCGCTGCCGATGATGAAGGGGAACAACGATTGCAGAATTGTCAATATTAGTTCTATGTCGAGTTACGGCATATTTCCGTTTATTTCTCCTTATTGTGTATCAAAACGGGCAATGGACATGTTTTTTAACTCTTTAATTCTCGAATGCAAAATGCCGCAGCTTAAGGTGATATCAATAAAACCGGGTGTGGTTGCTACCGGAATATGGAACAAATCCGTTGACGAATCCTTGAAAAATCTTGAGCACCTTTGTGAAGAAGGCAGACAAAAGTATGCCGGAGAGTTCGATTTTTTAATGAAAAATGCCCGTAAAAACACGGATAGGGGTTTGCAGCCCGAGGATATTGCAAATCTTGTTTATAAGGTGTTAACGATAAAAAATCCTAAACTTTCTTACAATATCGGCAAGGATTCCGCTGCGGCAAGGGTTATGTCTTTTCTGCCGCAAAAGTTGTGCAATTTTATTGTTAAAACTGGGCTTGAAAAACGAATAATGTCTGAGAGGGACCTCGCTTGTACCCATGGGCATTCTGATTTGTAATAACAATTAGGAGAGGCAGCGAGGTCGCCTAAGCTATAATTTTGCTCAAGTGACCCCATGTACTTGTTTATTGCACCTGCTCAATGAGTTGTCGGGGGCAGTTGACTATATGAAAAGTTAATAATAGTTTACTTATTGGCAACTTTTTAGGTTGTTTTGTTTTAATATTAACAGTGAAGTAGGTTGCGGCAAATTTTGTGTTATGACAATGAATTCCATAAATAATACATATAAAAGCTTTTTAAACACACTGGGTGTTGCAAAAACACCTTATTTCAGGCAGCAAAGTATTCCTGCCGTATCCGTGAATGTTGGAGATGTAAATGCCACTCAAAACACTGCTGCCTCAAATACACAGACACAGGATAATCAGGGAAGCAGCCGCAAAAAATTGTTCGGTATAATCGGGATTTCCGTTGGGTCGGCGCTGTTGCTTACCGTTATAGGACTTTTTACTTTAAGTAAGGGATTTTCAGGGAATGTTGCCAGAAGGTTAAGAAAAATTTCTGACGGGGCAAAAAAGGCAATTTATGACCTTACAACCCAATCACAGGAATTGACAGAATCTCAAAAAATAAAATTGGGTTTGCACAAAGGCGTGCAGCACTTTGCTGATGCGATGCAGGCTTCATCCAATATTTCCGCAATAAAAGACAGCGCAATGCTGAAACTTTTAAAGAAAATGCGTTTGCAGCCTATGGTAAACTCGGTTGATAGATTCTTTAAAAACAAACTGATTTTAAAAACAAAAAATGTTGCCTATAACGAGGCCGAATATGCCACGATACAATTCTGCAATTATCTTGAAAAACTTGCAAAGCAAAAAAATGCACCTGAACTTGCTCAAAAAGCAAAACAAATTATGGCTGATTATTCGGCAAAATTTTCGGCACCTAATCACATAAAACGTTCGGAAGAAGCATGGGAAAGCATGCAGGGGCTGCATAGTGATGTTTATAACAGACTGTTTAAACCTAAGGGCGGATTTTTTAAAAACTTAAAGCAGTTCCGCTCATATATAACTACTGACTTGATTGCTCCCCGAAGAAACGTAATCGACAGGGAAATCCGTCAGGCAAAAGCCGGCATTTCCAATAACCTTACGGATGTTAACGGTGCAATAAAAGAAGCCTTTAACGATTTGAAAGTCAGCATTAACCCCCGTAACGACAAAGCTGTTGATATTGTTAAAAAAATCAATAAACTGCTTGAAGAGGGGAAAAATCTTAAAGGCGCTACGGAAGCTCAAACAAGAGCCCGTCTGTTTGCAGATATTAAGGTCAATCTTGATGAACTTTCAGGCATTGCTCAAAAGGATATAAAAGACCCTAATGATTTGAAACTTGCACGCCAGCGGATTGCAAAATTTTATGACATAATTAAACCCGATTTTTACAAAAAAGGACTTGCTCAGGAAGCAATTACAGATGTAAAAAATATGTTTGAGCAAGGGGCGCAGTCAAAAGAATATCAGCTTGCTCATAAGTATATGAAAACAATGAACACAAAGCTAAATAATGCCATTTATCAGGAGATGAATGTTTATGAAAAAATGGCAGAACTGGCAGTAGGTTCTGCTCCGTCTGATATTTTAGGTATTTTGGCACCGACTGCTCTGGGGGTCGGGATGATAGTAAATGCAGATAATAAAGATGAGCGTATTTCTAAAACACTTACACAGGGTGTGCCTATTTTAGGCGGTGTAGGTGTTACATATTACGGTACGGTGAGAGGTTATACAGGGGCTAAAAACCTTATGCTGGGTCTTGGCTCCGGCTGGATTTTGAATATAATCGGCACAAAAGTTGATGAGTATGTAAAAAAATACAGAGGGGAACAACAAAAGCTGAAATCGGCATTTGAATCCTGGACAAAACTGCAAAAAACGCAAAACCCTCGAAATGAGCAGAACGGTTAAGAGTTTTAACTGTTTAACATAGCTCTCGGGAATCATTTCATATACACGCTAAAAGTGGTATTATTGCGGATAAGATATGTTTAAATTCGCAAAATACTTTTTTATAGTTTTTTTAATCACAGCTATATTGCCGCTTGTGATTATGTTTTTGTGGAATAATTCACAGATGCAAAAGGTTCAGGCTATGATGTGGAAAAACGGGATGGCAAACGGCATAGCAAAGCTTGAGCAGAATTTGAATAACAACCTTATTATACAAGAAGGAGAAATTCAAAAAAAGTTATATTTTACGCCAAAAACAGCACAAAATGTGAAAACTATCAAAACAATTTTAGACAAATACAGTGTGTCAACGGCAAATGTTGATATTTTACAACCTGTTTCTTTTTATGAAAAATATAATGATACATTAAACACCTGTACGCTTTTGCCGCTTGAGTATAATACTAAAAGCTTGAAAATCTGTAGGCCTCTTGATTTGCAAGAGGTCAGACCAGCAGGTCCGTATAATATAGAAATAAGATTTGATAAAAACAGTAAAGCTACATCCGTTAAAAATATTGCGGTAGATCCAATGTCTACTCAAATTTATGATAAAACGGCAGTTATATTTGAAAAGATTTTTAATCTGAAAACAAATCCGCAAAACAGTATTTTTGAAATAAAAAATAATGATAATAAAATAATAAGCTATATTTATATCTCTATAGCGTCACGCCCAAGCCGGCTTCAGATAGATAACATCATAACCGGGTTGTTTATTTTGTTTGTCGGGGTTATTTCCAGCTTTATTATAGGTATGATAATAAACAGAGTTTTTGTATTGCCTGTTATGGCTCTTTCTAATGCAACAAATGAAATTAAAAAAGGCAATTTTGATTTCAGATTGACAGTTAAAAATAATATTGAGCTTATACAAAACATCTATAACAGCTTTAATGATATGACCAGAGAGCTTGCTGCTAAAGAAAAATTGCGGCAGAGCTTTATCTCTAATTTAACGCATGATTTGCGCACTCCGCTTGTTTCGCAATCACAATCTCTGGAATTGATTTCTCAAAAATTTAAAGAAATAGGGCTGCAAAATGAGTATGAACTGGCGGAAAGTCTTGCGCAAAATAATGAGCATCTTTTAAAAATGGTAAATCTTATTTTGGAATCTTACAGTTTTGACTCACAAAAGCTTAAACTGAATATAGAAAAAGTGGATCTTTTTGAGCTGGTTGAAGGGTGCGAAGAAAAATTGAAACCTCTTATTAATGACAAAAAAGTTCAGTTCATTAATAATATATATAGGGGTGGAACAACGATAGACGGCGATAAATTCCACCTTACACGTGTTTTTATGAACATATTGTCCAATGCAATAGACAATACATCGGAAAATGATTATATAAAAATTAATGCTCATTATGACGACAAAAATGTTGTTATAACTATAGAAGATAACGGCAACGGCATTGCACCCGAGGATTTGAAGTTTATTTTTGACAGATATTATTCTGGCAAAAGCCTTGAACGTAAATTGGGCTCGGGTTTTGGTTTAAGTGTTTGTCAGAAGTTAATCGATATGCATAAAGGTACTATTACTGCAGAAAGTGAAATAAATAAGTTCACAAGATTTACGATAACACTCCCCCAGCATCAAAATAAAGAGGAAAAATAATGGAAATATTAATAGTTGAAGATTACCTGCATACAAGAAAAACAACTGCCTACGGCTTAAAAATAAAATTGCCGGATGTTAATATTACTGAGGCTGAAAACGGGCAGTCTGCAATTAATTATGTAAAAGCGGGGCACAAACCCGATATTATTCTAATGGATATTTCTATGCCTATTATGAACGGTATTGATGCTACTTTACATATTAAAAACATTTTGCCGGACACAAAAGTTGTTATGCTTACTTCTTTCAGCGAAAAGAAACTTGTGCTATCCGCATTTAAATCGGGCGCAAATGCATATTGTCTTAAAAACATAAAACTGGACGAGCTTGTGCATGTTATTCATTCTGTGTTGAACGGTGCAATATGGATTGATCCTTCTATTGCACAGTTTATACTTGAGATTATGCAGTCAAATGCTGTTGAATCTCAGATACAAGAACATGCTTCTTATGACTTTGATTTGACCGCCAGAGAAAAAGATATACTAAAACTTGTTGCGGCAGGAAAATCTAACAAAGAAATTGCTGACGAATTGATTTTATCTATACATACGGTAAAAAATCATTTGAAAAATATACTGCAGAAGTTGTGTGTTGAAGATAGAACTCAGGCTGCAATCCTTGCGATAAAGGAAAAATTGGTGTAAATGCGCACCATGCCTTAAAATAGCCCTGCGGGGTCATTGCCGATTATATAAATAAAATTATAATAAATATGTAAAGAGAAATCCCTGACACGATATCAGAACAGCTCACACTAACTATCACATCAGTTCAGTTGTAAATTCTCTTTAAAAAGGCTATTCGTCCCTGTGAATAGCCTTTTACTTTTTTTGCGTTTAAATTGTAGGTCTAAATATAAAAATAGCTGTTTGTATCTGTTACAAACAGCTATTTTATTTTTCTTTTCATTTTTTATTATGCATTATAGCCAAAGCTGTTTCCGGATTTGGAAGCTTCTGAATTTTGTGCGGCATTAGCTTGAGTAGTTTCATTTTCTGCCGGTTCTTCAAACAAAGTTTCTTCATCTTGTGTTTCAAAATTCGGAAGTGTAATTCCGTTTTCATAAGCATAATCTTCAATAGCTGACTCGCCTTCTGAAATTACTTCGTCAGGAATGCCAAGCTGTTGATACTGAAATTTTTTGTCGATTTCTGAAATTCTGTAACCTGATACCGAATTTATTGATAAACCCATAGTTTTTCTCCTTTTGTTAGATTACACGATTTTTTCCTATGTAAAATACTTTTCGGCAATTTTGGGAAAAAGTTTATAGCTCTAAAGGATTATTTTTACAAAAATAAATATTTTTTATTTTTCTGTCACTCTGCCAATCAAGCATTTTGTCAGTCGGGGATGCGGATTATGACTGAAGACGCAATGTGTGCTGTATATAAAAAACAGCAGGTATATCATATACCTGCTGTTTTTATGTTTTTATATGTTGGCAACAAATTTATTTAATCTTTTTTAAAGAAGACAAGAAGTTAAAACGCTCAACATCACCATCAACTTTAGTTAAAAATACCTGACAATCTTTTTCGTCAGCGTCAATGGGCGGGAGTTGTTCCAACTCGGCAGAGTAATATAAGCTGTCGTTGTTTCCGCCTAAGGAAACTCTGTTAGCAAGACTGTTTAAGGAGAAGTTTCTTAAAAATCCTGCAAAACCTTTATTTTTGTTGCTGAATTTTGTGTATATTCTCAATGATGCATCTCTTGTAACAAGATCGTAACGACCGATAATAAACGAGCTTAACTGAGCTGCAGAAGATTTTATCATCATTTTTTCAATGACATTATCTTTCATAATAATGTCGCCTTTGATTTTGTCAAAATCGCCTTCAGGAACGTTAACAAGGTCAAATATTGTAGATGGGCTTATCATCGCCATCGGGTTTCTGAATAAAGCTGCAAATTTAAGAGCATACTCAACCAACCCAACTTTGGCAATTGTTCCGTTGTTAACTTCAAATTGGATTCTTCCGTTTAATTTTAATGAATCATCTGTATTAATTTCAATTAATCCCATTGCTTTACCTGTGATTTCTCGTTTCAAAGCAAGCAATGTTGTTGCAATAAGATCGGAATTTATATCTTTTACCCCCAATCTTAAATAGTAATCATGTTTTTTCAAATCACATACTACTTTGAGAGAAGATATACCTTCCGCAAAGTCAAATTTGTTTGATTTTATCTGTAAAACACCGTTTTTATCAAGAGTAAGGTTTGCCCATAAATTACCCATTTTTATATCTTTATATTTGCCCTCAACAAGGTGCAGAATACATCTTTCTACAATAATCAAACCTGTATCAAATGTATAAGAATCATATGTTGATTCGTCTTCAACAGCATTGTCGCTTACCTGTGCGGCTTGTGCCGTGACCAGCGAATTTTGGGTGTCTTTTTGTGAAACAGGTGAAACCTCAGCCGTATTTTGTTGGTTCATAGACATAATAATTTTTTCAACGTCTATTTTATCAACCGTTAAATTAATATCTTTGATTACAACAGGCAAAAGTAATGAGTTTTTAAACTTACCCGTAAAATTGTATTTAGAACGTTTGAATCGTCCGTCTGCCGTGATATATATAAGATTTTTGTCGGTAGAAAAGCTTGCGGAATTAATCCCCAAACGTTGAGAAGGAATGCGTACTCCGTTCATCTTCATGTTGCCGTCAAGCTGAGGAACATTGTTATTTACAATATAATGCATGTTCCCTGAGATTGTACCTTTCTTAAACAGCTTTTGACCGATTAAGACATTTAAAAATTCGCTTGGTAAAGGTTTTGGAATATCAAAGCCCAAATCCGTTACAACAGGAACAGGTTTTGAACAATCCACATTTCCATTGATGGTTAATATAGGTTCAACGCCTTTAGAATTTTTGTTTAATTCTTTTGCAATATAGTAATTTATTGTTTTAATTTGGAATATATTGTTTTCAAAACGGAAATCAGCTTTTAATGCTCTGTCCCAGTTGACAGGGCTTAAGGACGCTCCTTCAATTAAGATATCTTTGCCTTTTGCAAGTTTAAATAGCCAGGTTATATCAATAACATTGTATTTAGACTTGACATATAACTTGGTTTTTGAATCTCCACCCGTTAAAGTAAGCTTGCAACCTGCCAGTTTAGAGAGATAATCTTTTGTAAATTCATTTGTTGCAACTCCGGTTACTTCAATATTTGTATCAACAGACTTCATATAATCGTCTATCGTTCCGAACATTTCAATGGCATTTTTTTTATTTTTGCCGTAATACCCTTTGAAGTCCTTTAAAAATACGGTTTTGTTATTAAAAGTAACCACACCGTGTTGCGCTGTAATTGGCAAATTGTTTACAGGTATTACTTTTAAACGGGCATTGTTGAGTTTAATAATACCTTTTAATCCTTCTTTTTTGGTAAGTTCAATTATAAAGTCAAAACTGCCGTCTATGTCTTTGAAAAATGCTAACATTTCTTCGCCGTTAGGTACGACAAGGTTGGAACGCAATAGTGCAATGACATTTTTTAAATCAAAATCATTTGCATAAACTTTAAAATCAAAATCTCCTTTTTTAGCGTGTGCATTAAGATACATCTTGGAATTGTTGACAAACAAAATTCCCTTTTCCATAGAAATTTGTTTATCTTTAATAAAAACACTGTTTCTGTCAGAGATAAAGAATTTCATCTCTTGTTTGTCTTTTTTTACAATTGCAGCTATATTAAAATGTACAATTTTAGGCTCTTTGTAATCACTTACAACAAGCTTTCTTGCATCTATTTTTACAGAAGTTGTTTTATCGAGATCGTATAAAACAATACATTGTTTTACATAAAACAGTGCATTAAACCAGTCAATTGTCCAGTCAAATTTTTGGGGTTCTTTTTTTTCTTTCTGTTGGCCGGGGATAAGTGTTAACAATTTATTTACATCGACATAAATAAAATCGGCACCAAGTCTGTTTAAAATAATAGTCTTTTTTAAAATTTCACCGTATGAAATAGAGGAGTTGAATTTTGTTAATACAAAATAATCTTTTTTGTCTTTGGATATTTTAAAACTGTCGACCTTAAACCCAATGTTATAATTCAAGTCTGTTTCCAGTTTTGGATTCTTAATATCAATATCGGCCTTAAGAATTTTGCCTACAGCCTTTTCCGCATAATTAACGATTTTTTGGCTGGAAGCAATAGCGGGCAGTACCTTTAAATATAAAACAAAAGGAATACTGATAAGTATCCCGACTAAAATTGCTAATAATGCATATACTTTTAATAACTTTAATACATTTTTCATAATAACAAAATCCAAACTATATAATTATATAACCAACTTCTTAAAAAGATTATACCACAACTGAATTTGTGATATTATATAATCATGAAAAAGATTGTCGTAATATTGGGTTTAATTTTGTTGTTATCTAATACAGCTGCTTTAGCTGAAGATATTGTTGTATCCCCTGTAAAAAATTCTGACGTTGAAGTTTTTAGTGAAGATAACAAATTCGGAATTAAAGATAAAAAGGGTAATGTCCTTGTACCTGCAGATTATAAAAAGCTTGTGCGTGTGGGCGAAACCTCTTGGATTACCTTAAAAGGCAGCCGTTACGGCTTGATGGATAATGCAGGCAATTTTCTGGTAAAACCAAAATACAGACATGTAGAAAGAGTTCAGCTAAAATATGTGAAATTTGGCAATGACAATGATTACGGGTTGTATGACGAAACAGGAAAATCTATTATTCCGCCGGAATTTTCTTCTATAGAACCGTTATTCGGGCAAATGTTTTTGACCTGTAAAAAATACAAATACGGCATATATGATATAACCGGTAAAAAACTTTTGCCCAATAATTATGATGATATTTATATGCCGGATCCTCATTCTTTAAGAATCCAATATCAGGGTGAGTGGTTTGAACTGGCTAAAGCTGATGATAAAGAGATAGCTCAGCCTGAAAATAGTGAAAGAGCAACAATTAATGATAAGGAAGTAACAATTACATATCTTGTTACTAATACAGGCGCAATATCAGGATATTCTGCGCTTACTTTAACAGATTATATTCTCAAATTGATTTCTTCGATTTCTCCTGCTTATGAACAAACTATTGATGAGTTAATGTTTTCTCAGGGGGCTGAAGGCATTTCTGTTTTTGTAAAATTGGGATGGATACCTAAATTCCCGTTTGTATATGCAAAAAAATATTATCAAACATATCGTAATCCTAACAATGGTCCGTTGTCCGGTATAAGAAGCGACCTTAAAAGACATATCAAATAATTTTAATAATGTCTGAGTGGGACCTCGCTTGTACCCAAGGGCATCCTGCGGATTTGCGGACGGATGGAGTGAACAAAGTGAACGAATCCGGTGAGCGAGCAGAAGTAAGCCGTCTTGTGCAAAGCACAAAAGGCGAATCTCTGCGAGCGTTAAGCAAATACAAGACAGATTTGTATGGCTCGCCTTCGGCTTGCCAACAACTCAAGCTAGGAGTGGTACACACTCTGCCGAGCAAACAATCCGGTGAATTGTTTGTGAGAGGTAGCGAGGTCGCCTAAGTTATAATTTTACGGAAGTGACCCAATGCACTTGTTGAGGGTACCCTTGTTGTATAGCCAATATTGTACTTGTTTATTGTACCCAAGAACTCTGAAAAACGATTAAGTATCGTTTTTTAGAGGTAGGCAAAGGAAAAATGTAATTTTTCCGTGCCGTATTCTGACCTTGTCGGGGTCAGTTGACTATATGAAATAGGGACAACCCTCACCCCTACACTCTGTTTTGAATTTTGACGTTCGGACAGAGTAACGTCTGCCCTCACATGGGCACTGGGTCTGTGACTTGGCGTGCCCGTCAAAATTCGCTCCCGCAGGAGAGGAAGAAAACAAAAAACAAGTCGTCATCCTGAACTTGTTTCAGGATCTGACCAGACGGGCAAAGCCCGCATTGTACTGGTGAAAAAGGAAAAACCTTTAACCCAGCCTTTGGCGGAACCCAAAAACATACAGATGCTGAAATAAATTCAACATGACAGGCGATGGTCGGCATTACTTCGCATTTGTTGTACTTCACAGTCCCGTAATTTAAACCGTGCAATAAATACGTAAAATGCAATAATGGCGCTGATTTTGTCAATAATTTAAAAATTCAAATTAACTAAACTTAACAATCATGTTATAAAAACATTAAAAATGGGTATTTATATAATATATGGCATCTCATACATTATACTGATTTTTTTGTAACGAAATTGACACATTACCCGAAAAAAATTAAAGTATTTTTATAAAATGCCGATATATCATAATGTTTTTTAGCTAAAAAGAGGAGCATTGCATGATATCCAAAGATAAAATCGAAAAATTTCTTGCTTTTACTCTTGCAGAAGTGCTGATTACAATGATAGTCATAGCTCTTATGACTCTGGCGAGTATTCCTGTAATTAAGCATTCAAAAGAATACAGAGAAGCTGCAAAAGATAAAAATACATGGATAGCGTTCTATGACCAGAATGACAAGCTACATGTATATGTAGACGGAGAACCGAAAGATGATCTTGTAGTTGGCAGCGGTAAAGATCAATATGCCAAGTTTATACCTCCAGAAGGTGTAACAAGATTTAACGTAACTGTAATAGGCGGCGGCGGCGGCGGTGCTGCAGGTGAAGCCGGTATAGGGCAAGTTAAAAACTTCTTCCCTACAGATAATTTTGAACAGGTATTTGTGCCTGCTAGTGATGGTATTTATCAAATTGTTGCTATTGGTGGTGGCGGCGGCGGCGGCGGCGGCGCTACTCTTTGCGATGGCACTGGCGGGCGTTCCGGTGGTGCTATTGTACAACGTGCAACTCTTAAAAAAGGTGAAGTGTACAACGTAACTGTTGGTATTGGTGCGCCTGGCGGTTTGAAAAAGAACTTTATGGAATCTTTTGGTCAGGCATTTATGCCTATAGGTATTATTGCATATACAGCTCTTAGTGTTATTACTGCAGGTGGTTTAGCTATAGCCACAGGATGGATTGTTGCTGCATGGGGTGTAGCAGCAACCGGTGCAATTTCAGCAGGTTTATCTGTTAATGACAGACACCAGGGCGGTGGCAATGGTGCACCTTCGGCATTCATGGGACCTGGTGTAGAAATTGTTGCAGCCGGAGGCGGCGGCGGTGAACACAGACGTAAGGCGGGCTTTTGGCCAAGATGCAGAAGTGCAGGCGGTTGTAACGGTGAAAACGTAAACTGTGGTAACTTTGGTAATGCAGGTAAACTTGGAGAGCAATTTGCGACACATTCAAGCGGTTCATCTTTATACGGCAGTCATGTTTACAAGCAAACAGCTGTAGGCTGGAGTGGACGTAATCCGGGTAAAATATGTACAGATGATCATAATTGTCAACAGGGTGTTGATCTGGGTACACTGATGGGTGATATGCCTGTATCACAATTCGGCGCCGGCGGCAGAGGCGGTGGTCGTTTATCTAAAGGTGCAGATGGTCAAGCTGGTATAGTACAAGTACAGGAACTCCCAGTATTTGGTGGTGGTGCCGGCAGCCCGGGCGCAATATCTTTCTACTCATATACAAAATCTCCACTCGCTGAAGGTGAAGAATATGTTGAGGTACGTCCCGGCCTTGGCGGAGCTGGCGGTGCTGAAAGCGGTGCAGCTGGTGAAGACGGTATGTTCTCCAGATTCGGTAAAAGAATTATCGCTGACGGAGGTATGGGCGGTCAACCTCGTGCAACAAACCCTGCTGAAAATGCGGAAAATGAGATTGAAGCCACTGGTAAAGACGGTATAATCGGTGCAATAACAGCTGATTTAAAAGAAAAGCTAAAATATCCTGATGGTGTACATTTGATCGAAGATGTAATATCGGGTGGTTTAAACCATAATGAAAGCTGTTCTGCGAAACCAGACGGAGCCAGTGAATCTGCTCATGGTAAATATGACGGTTTTGGTCAAGGTTCCTGTATGTCTAATTACTTCCTTATTCCGGGCAGTAGCGGTGCCGGTGGCGGTGCAAAAGGCGCAAAAGACTTGACTGGTAGTCCTGTGTGGGGCTATGGCGGTAAAGGTGCCTCGGGTGTTGTAATAGTTACCTGGTAATAAAATTTATTCTGTCAATTCCCTTTTGTATAAATTTGCATAAAGGGAATTGACGGTTATATAAATATGTCAATTTAGAAATAAAATATAGAATAACTGGAGCAAAATCATATATGAAAAAGAAAACACAAGCATTTACACTGGCAGAAGCTCTCATATTGCTTTTAATCGCTGCACTTTTGGCTGCAGCTCTTGTGCCTGTAATCACAAGGAAGCATAAAGATGTGGGTGAACACGGTGAATGGATTTGTACCGTTAATAATGATGGTAAACACGTTGTTAAAACAACTTACCGTGGCAAAGTGTCTGAGTTTGAAGTAGCTCATAATGGCGGTGAATATTGTGTTTTCTCCCCTCCGGCAGCAGCCAAAAACTTTACTATTAAAGCTGTAGGCGGCGGCGGTGGCGGTGCCGGCGGACAAAAAGGTGCAACAAAAAGCATATATGATTCTCGTACAGCAACTGATGGCGTTTTTACAAGTACGGTTGAAGCTGATGGCAACTATAATGTCATAATGGCTGGCGCAGGTGGCGGCGGCGGCGGCATGGCTTGCGGCGAAGCTAAATATCAAGTGACAGCAGAAGCTGGCAATCTTAATTTAGAACAAGATTCTGTATTTGAACAACAATCTAAAAAACATCATGGCATGTACGGACAAGGAAACGACTGGTCGTGGAATGAATCAACCCAAAAACATGATAAAAATTCTCCCGTAAGCTGGTGTCCTAAAACAAGTGCAATAGGCTATGATGTTGACTGCCGCAGTTCAGAAAACAGCAAAAGTGAAGACCCTAATCATCCAAAGTATTATCAGTACGGCTACGTAGATCATATGTTACCAGGATTTAAATATAATCTGTTATTTCAAAATGATCAAAAGTACACGGATAATGCTGAATATGGGTATGGTAAAAATAACCCTAATGCACGATATACAAATGAAAGAGGCGAATGGGCTGGCAACATTTCTGTTTATGATTTTAAGTATAAATATTTATCTTATGATGACATAGGTTTACAAGAAAAAGAACTAAAAGACAGAGTAATGTGTTTCGCTGAAAAAAATTGGCCGCTTTCAAAAGAGGTCAATGGTGATAAAGGGCTATATCTTTCTGACCGCACATCCAGCAGGCCAAGTATAAAATGCTGGAATCTTCCCGGTAAGGGCGGTGAAGCTGGTCAACCGGCAACATCATTGAGTAACGCAAAACTAAGAGCCGGTGAAAGTATATATGTTACCATAGGTAGAGAAGGTTCAGGTTCCCAAGCACAAGGTCCTGAAAACAAAACCGTAGGGGCATTTTTGTTGAATTCTAGCGGAAGTTTTGTTTATCAAGAAAAAGCAGCCTCTTTTGGTGATATTGGCACAGACGGCGGAGATACCATATTGCAGCTTGGTGGTGGTGCTCCTCATACTGCTTTGGGGGGTAAAGGCGGTGCCTCAAGATTTTTGAAAGAAATTCCTGCGTATAAAGATATCCCTGTTTATGAATGTGAGGTCTATCCCATAGAAAGCGGCGGCTTTTTAGATGAGCCGACTGCAGCAGCTGGTAAAGATGGTGCAATAACAACAAGTCCGAGTTTTTGTACAAATACCCCTCATTCGACTTGTAGTGCAAGTGCTACTTGTGTAAATTGGGTTTCCAAAACTTGTAAACATCCTGATACTACTGATGAAGATGGTAATACAATACCTGGTTCATCATATGACTGTTCTTATTGTGCTGATACACAGCAATATTATGAGTGTAGTTGTAGTAAACATACAGGTATATCCTCTTATGGCTTAAAAAATTGTGTCCAAAGAGTACGCCCGAAATATTTTGACGCTACTCACAAAAAATTGGGTATAAATGTATGTATATACAGTTCAAGCGTGCTTACGGAGTCAGGAATTCCTGATATGCCAGATAATAATCCATCGCCACGTTTTGGTAATCAGAGTATAGCAGATATAGATTTCCCTTATTTAAATCCTGAAATAAGAGAATACGACCCTTCTGAAGGTGACACAAGCGGTGAAAACGAACTGGATTACTACACAATTGTTGCTGCTGGGCGTATTAAATATACAGGAGAACCTGGCTCAGGCGGCTATGGAGCCGGAGAACTTATAAAAAACTATGTAAAAGTTAATCCGGACGGCACTCAGTCATATGCTGATTTTAAAGGCAGTGAAGGTTTGCCAGGTTATGTTTTGATTGTTAAATCAGATGCATACGGCGGTACAGGCGGACAAGCCGGACAATATGTCAGCACAATGGTTAAAAAATTGGATAAATTAAAAATAACAGTAGGCAAACCTGGTGGACCTTCTGTGGGTGAAGGTTACCAAGGTGGCGAAACAATTATCAAAGAATATAACTCTGGTGAAAACATGTATGTTATGCAAGGCGGTATTGGCGGTCAAGCGCTTAAATTAACAGAAATGGGAACCAGTACAGCTGTTAAAGGTGGTGACGGTACTGCTTCGCCTGTAGAAAACGAGTCCAACAGAGCAAAAATTATTCCGCTTGGCGGTTATTCAACTTCTTCAGAGGGTATTACCAATAGTAGTATAGATGGACAAACTGCTGCAACCTCTAACAAAATTTGGGGTAAAGCAAATGGTATGAAAAAAGCTGCATTTAACGGATTCAGCGGTTTAGGTACTATTACGGGTACTCTGAATTTAGTTGGCGGTGAACCTCTTGATATGACATATGGTGCAGGTGGCGGCGGTGGCGGAGGTTCTGATAGTACCTCCGGTATCGGTGGTGCCGGTTCACCGGGTGCGGTTATTATCAAATGGTAATGACTTTGATAATTGAATAAAATAACGTGAGGGTACAACCCTCACCCCGACCCTCTCCCGCAGGAGAGGAGGAAACAAAGAAAAACAAGTCGTCATCCTGAACTTGTTTCAGGATCTGACCAAATAAACAAAGCCATACAAGGCCGGTAAAAAGGGAAAAACCTTTAACCCAGCCTTTGGCGAAACCCAAAAACATACAGATGCTGAAATAAATTCAGCATGACAGGTAAGGGGCAACCCTCACCCCACCTCTCTCACATCGGAGAGGAAAACTAAAACGTCATTCTGAGCAAAGCGAAGAATCTAAAACCAACAAACTGCCTCAGTATGACGGACAAAAATAAAAAATAAAGGACAAAGAATGATTAAAAAAACAAAAATCTTAAATGCATTTTCTTTAACAGAAGTACTGGTAACAATGTTCATAATAATGCTTGTTATTATTGCTTCTGCACCGATGATTACAAGAAAAAATGCAAAAAATAAAGCTCCTCACGGTGTATGGGAATGCTATCTTGACGCTAATGGCAAGCATATAAGTAAAATTACAATTGATTCACAAGAGGAAAAGACAGAAACAGGTGGTGATTATTGTACATTTAAACCTCAAGCAAATGCTAAAAACTATACAGTGATGGCTATTGGCGGCGGTGGCGGTGGTGCTTCCGGTACTGCATTTTCAATGGACGCAGCTTCTTTTGGAACATTAGCGGGTTATCAAGCTCCTGCTAAAGGCGATTATCTTGTATTAATCGTAGGCGGCGGTGGCGGTGGTGCTGCTTTAACAAAAGGTGATTGGAAAGGTGCACGTGGCGGCGGTGCCGGCGGCATATATAGAACAACAATAAATTTGAATAAAGATGATTATGTTGTATTAGAAGCAGGCATGGGTGGCGCCGGCGGCGGCGGTGATGCTGATACAGAAGGCGGAGCTGCATGTCCAACGGAACCTACCGGTAGATGGGCGGATGCTTGCAAAGGCGAAGACGGTTATCCCAGTAAGATATATGTTTATAGTTCAAATAAAACATATACGGCTGAGGGTGGTAAAGGCGGTTCTCAAAACATTGGGGCTGCAGGTTCGCCTACACATGGTGCACAAAAAGCGGCAGGGTATAAGCTGGAAGGCAAAATTGATT
The DNA here is from genome assembly GCA_944325555.1 of Candidatus Gastranaerophilales bacterium. Classification (GTDB taxonomy): domain Bacteria; phylum Cyanobacteriota; class Vampirovibrionia; order Gastranaerophilales; family Gastranaerophilaceae; genus Limenecus. The sequence goes on from CALVAN010000001.1 coordinate 124,412, forward strand.
ATAATAATGCTGCTCTAAAAGATTTTATAAATTCGGATAACAAATCAGCAGTTTCCTTTGGCTTTGGTGGTAAAGGAACGCTTAACGATGTAGGCGAACCGGGAAGACCCGGGGTTGTTATGCTTGTATCTAACAGTCACCATGCAGGCGGTGGCGGCAAAAGAGGCACTACTGCTTATACTACATTAGAAAAAATTACTGATGAAGTAAAAGTACATGTGGGTCAAGGCGGTGCAGGTGCTATCACTGAAGATACAAATGGCGAGCAGGGTGAAAACTCCTCTTTTGGATACTATGTAACTGCCAAAGGCGGCGAAGGTGGTAAAACAAGATACAAATCAACATCATCAAATGACCCGCTTGGTGGTGAAGAAGGGGCAATATCACCTTATGGAGATTCAATATCCGGTGGCGGCACGACTATGTTTCATCTTAATGGGCAAAATGATATGGACCAAAATGATGGCATTGCTGCCGCTACAGAAACTCAATATGGTGCCGGCGGTGGCGGTGGCAGTTCTCTGCCAAGAATGGGTTCAACAGGTTCCAGTGAAAATCGCTGGGGCAAAGGCGGCAGAGGTATGCCGGGATATGTCCGTGTAGAATGGAACTAATTTGTTCAACATGAAAGGTAATATAAACAAAATGCAAAAAAAACTTGCTTTTACAATATTTGAAACACTTATGGTTATGGCAATAACGGCGGTTCTTGTTATTTTATCTTTAAAAATATTCAGAAATGCCGATGAAAAAACCTATGCTAACTTATATGCAAAGGCTTTTAAAACGCTTAACACGGCAACATATAATATTCAAAAAGATGTAGACGACTTTAATGAAGAAAAAAATCTTGAATATCAGGAACAAGGACAATCAGGTGCGCCGGATAGTGAAAAGAAACGTTTCCCTAATATTCAATGCGGAACTTCCTGTGACAGCACTACCCCGACACCTGCTCAGCTTTGTTCGGCTTTGATATCTGATGACACGGGTTATATAAATGCGACTAAAAACTCTTGCACAGTTTCTTCTATGAGTAATTTTACCGTTGACGGACAAATAGAGGTTGAGCCTTCCTTTGTTACTACCGATGGTATGAAGTTTTATATTATAAATCAAAATGATTCTGACTTTTTCTATCTTTGGGTCGATATTAACGGAGACAGACTGCCTAACAGGACAAAATATATTGCAAACAAAAAAAGACCGGACGTTGTTCCGTTTCTTATAAATAAAGATAACGGGGTTGTTGTTCCGCAGGGGCTGCCTGTGTATGATTCTACTTATATGACGGCAAGGGTTGTTTCCGGTAATCCAGAGTTGGACAAGGATTATTCTATCCCAATGACTTATTATGAAGCTCAACGTATAGCCTTCAGTGCTAGAACTTGGGAGCTTGATAAAATGAGTGTTCCATCAAAGAGTGTGTTTAATTCTACTTTTAGCAATTATAAAAAATCTACGAGTTATGACGGCACTATTGCAAGCGAGTTAAAATGTAATGATACTTCCGGATATGATGTAAATCGTGACTTCCCCCCTTGTACGATTGAGGTGTCGACATTTACAAGAAAATAATTTATAAAAAAGCCTCCAGATAGGAGGCTTTTTTATTTAGTTCAATGTCTGTTGGTGTTTATCTTATAAAGTTTGTCATTATCTTTGCTTCACGCTGCGGAATTTCTATTCCTGCTTGTTTGCCTGCTTCAATGCACTTTATTAGCCAGGCCATGTTTTGCCCCAGTATTCTCATTATCTGCATACCTTCAAGATCCTGTTTTACTTCATCAGGAGTATTTCCGTGTACCATGTTCCAATAGTTTGAGGCAACTACAGGCATGTTGTTTATGGTCAAATGTTTTGTCATTGCGTCAATAGACGCCGTTGTGCCGGCACGTCTGCCTGATACAACGATTGCAGCCGGTTTGTTTTCTAAAAATTCTTTACCCGCAAAAAAAGCTCTGTCCATAAATGATAACACTCTTCCGCTGGGGTGTGCATAATAAACAGGGGAGCCAAATACAAAGCCATCTGCTTCTTTTGCTTTTTCGATAAACACGTTTACGCTGTCTTTGTCATATACGCATTTGCCTCTGTGGTCACGACAAGAGCCGCAGCCTATGCAGTCTTGTATTGCTGTTAAGCCTACATGAAAAATTTCTGTTTCTATACCCTGTTCCTGCAATGATTTTTCAACTTCACTGAGGGCAGTATAGGTACAACCGCTTTTGTGCGGGCTGCCATTGACCAAAATAACTTTCATTGTCTTCTCCTTTTTTATTACCCTTACTTATTAAAAAATAACAAATAACATACATATATAACGATACCTGCAAGGATGGTTTCTAAAATCTCCCGCCATAACGGTTTTTTAGCTTCTGCAGAACCTTCGGAAAAAGTATCTTCATAAGTATCTTTATTTTTTGCTTTTTTCTTTTTTGATTTTTTTGATTTTTTTGTCGGTTCTTCGTCTTCACTTTGTGACAATTTTTTTTCTTCTTCTATCCATTGCTTTTTCTTTGCAATATATTCCTCCTGCAGGGATATTTTTTTACTCTTTTTACCGGTAATAAGCAGTTCTTCGTCAAAAATTTTGTTCAACAGCTCTTCTGATGCGCCGCCTTTGTACACTGCGTAATTTATGGAAGCTTCAAATGCTCTTTCCAGACATTCAAGAGCTTCTTTTCCGTCATTAGACACATTGAGAGAATGTACAGCTTTATTGCCTGCTTTTTTTAGAAAATAAAGGTCGTCAATAAATTCTTTTTCTATTTCACTCGGCGAGGGGGTATCTTTAAGGGTTGCAAGCATTTCATCAAAGGTATCTGTATCTTTTGCGCTTTCTCCCATAACTAAACGGCATAAATGTTCTCCAAGACGTCTGGTTTGCGCCATGCATTGTTCAAAATATTTGTCACGGAACAAATTTTCGGCATCTGCGGCTATTATGTACAGGTTTTCGTTTATGGTTTTTAAAAATTCAAAGTTGCTCATAAAACAATTATATTACACAACATATACTTTCTCCTAATGAATTTTTTTGTAAATTTTGATAATTTCAAAAAAAAATAAGGAGAAAAATATGTCGGAACCTAACTCTAAATTACCTAACTTAACAACCAAAACAGAGGAATTTGTCTTAAAACTTGAAGAACAAGACGGTAAGCCGCTTTATAAAATGACACCGCAGCAGGCACGTGATTTTTTGGAAGAATTACAGGCACAAACCTATGAAGAAATTCCTGCAGAGATTAGGGATTTAACTGTTTATACTGATATTGCGGGTGATGTAAAAATTCGCACGGTGCGACCTATGGGCAATAATGATATTTTGCCTGCAATTATTTATATCCACGGCGGCGGTTGGGTAATCGGAAGCAAAAAAAGTTTTGACATGCTTATTCGAAAAATTGCAATACAAACAAATTCTGTTGTGATTTTTCCGGAATACTCTCTTTCTCCGGAAGCTGGATTTCCCAAAGCACTTGAAGAAATTTATGCAGTATTGAAATATGTTTACGAAGAACATAAGGAATTTAACATAGACAAAAACCGCATAGCGCTTGCGGGTGACAGTGCCGGCGGAAACATGGCGGCAGCAACCGCAATTAAAGCAAAAAACGACGGAGATATTAATCTTGTCTTTGAATGCCTTTTTTATCCCGTGACAAATGCTGATATGGATACTCACTCATACGATCAGTTCCGTGACGGACCGTGGTTAAGCAAAAAAGCAATGGAATGGTTTTGGGACGCTTATGCTCCGGATAAATCCATAAGAAATGATTTGTACATTTCACCGCTGCAGGCAGAAGAAACACAGCTTGCGGGATTGCCTCAGACATTGATTATTACTGCTGAAAATGATGTTTTAAGAGATGAAGGTGAAGCTTATGCAAGAAAATTGGATTCTGCCGGTGTTGATGTTTTAAACGTGAGAATCAACGGCACTATTCACGATTTTTTGATGCTGAATGCACTTTCTTGCACGGAGCCTGCGAAAGGGGCATTAATGTTTGCCTGCGAAATGATGAAAAATGCCTTGTACAAATAAGTGACAGTTTTAATCAATATCAATAGGAGAACGGTTTATTGCATCAATTGCCGCACGGGCATTTTGAACAAGTTCATCAGATACATTGGGGATAACGGTAAGCTGACGTAAAACATCTATTGTACGCTTAAAGCAGCGGACCACATCGCCCTCTCCCGAGGGTACCTGTTCAATCAGTTCTTCCCATTCGCCGCCGTTTACCCAGTATTCAATAAGGGGTGAATAGTATGAATTAATATACATTTCCGTTTCTATATCAAAATCACGCTGCAGCAAGGTAAGACGTCTTCTTATGTCTTTGATTTTGTTAAGAGCCTTTCTTGTTCCTTTACTTATAGGTATTTCAGGGTAAACATCCGCTCTTAAATCTTCGGTAGTTATCGCACAGATTACGGAAGCAAGCTCATCAACTTTAAGTGTGTCGAGCACTCCGCTGAATATTATTTCCGCAAGGAACAGTTCGTTTTCCGCACGTATTGCCCCGATTGTTAAACCTTTTTCGTTTGGATAGTTGTTTTCCAGATAGCCGGCTCTCTCCAATGCATAAGTGTGGTTTAAGAATTTACGCCAGTAGATGTCTTTTTCGTATTCTATTGTTTTTTCAAGTTTATCCGCACGTTTTTGGAAACGATCCAAAAGTTCAGTTTGCTTCATATGTTTGCGATAAAGTTTGCAGGTATCGCACTGGTATGTCTGCACTTTATGTAATAAATCTTTTGTTTTTGCTTCAAAATCTTTAAAATATTCCACATTTTCGGGATTTTTTTTGTTCATCTGCTTGCGCAGAACTTTCACGGTCTTTCTTTGTTCAACATAAGTGTTTCTCAGTTTGTTGTAGTCGAACATATCCTTTGATGTTCTGTTAAAAGGACATTTGAAGGCTTTTATGTTATCTATTTCATTATCCAATTCCTGCTGCTGCTTCATCAAAGGAGTCAGCCTTGTTGTAGACGAATAATAGCCGAAACTTTTTAGAATAAGCTCTTTTGCTTCATCAAGAGTAAATCTCTGCAGCAGATTTACAACCATTGAATAAGTCGGAGAAAATCTGCTTTCTAAAGGGTTAGCCTCGCTTGTAACCAGTTCGGCAACTTCTTCTGGCGACTGAAAAGCGGTGCCAATAATGGTTACATACCCGATTTTGTCCATTCCTCTGCGTCCCGCACGCCCTGACATCTGTAAAAATTCGCTGGGAGTAAGCATTCTGTGTCCGGAATCCGTTCGTTTTGATACAGCACTGATAACAGTTGAGCGGGCAGGCATATTTATTCCCGCAGCAAGGGTTTCGGTCGCAAAAACTACTTTTATCAAACCTTTTTGGAATAGCTTTTCAACAAGCACCTTCCACCCCGGTAAAAGTCCGGCATGGTGCGAGGCAACACCGCAAAGCACGTATTCCAGATGCTTGTTATTATATAAGTATGGATTTTCAGCAAGGTAATCGTCGACTATTTGCCTTATTTCTTTTTGTTCTTCGGGGGTGGTTAAGCAAAGCCCCGCACATTTTTCCATCTGTTCATCACATTTTTTACGTGAAAATGTGAAATATATAGCAGGCAGCATATTTTTCTTATGTAATACGGAAACGACATCTTTTGCCACCTGTCGTTGGGGCATTTTACCACGTCTGCCAAAATATTTTGCTTTAGACTCCGGCTTAATTTTTTTATTTAATTTTCCGTCTGGCGTCAGCAGCGGAAGAATATCGTTTGGCTTTGAAGAATCATAGTAATAATATCTTAAAGGAACGGGTCTGAAATCAGTATAAACAAGCTCTGTTTTGGAATGTACCGTATTAATCCAGTCCGTAAGTTGCTGAGAATTTGCAACTGTAGCGGAAAGAGCAATGATTTGAACATTTGTCGGACAGTAGATAATGCTTTCTTCCCACACAGTTCCTCTTTGCTCATCATTCATGTAATGAACTTCGTCAAGCACAACATAACGTACGTCTTTTAAATTGTCGGAAACCGAGCCGAAGTTAGTACCGTAGAGCATATTCCTGAAAACTTCGGTCGTCATAACGACTATCTGTGCATCACGGTTTATGGAAGTATCGCCGGTTAAAAGCCCGACTTTATCAACACCGTATTTTTCGGAAAAGTCACTGTATTTTTGGTTAGACAGAGCTTTTAAAGGTGTTGTGTAAAATATTCTGTGTCCCTCGTTAAGGGCTTTGTGTATTGCCATTTGGGCAATACAGGTTTTGCCTGCACCGGTTGGAGCACATACTACAACACTTTTTCCGTTATTTATATGAAACAGTGCTTCTTCTTGAAAATCATCAAGTTTAAAATCAAATTTGTATTCGGGCATATATCTTCCAACTTTTTAACTGTCTATATATATAATGCCACAGAAATAACAGTTTTAAACTATTTTGCACTTTTTGATGTAAAAGCCTTCGTTATGGAGTTGAATGCTTTATTCAAAAGTTCGTTTTCTTCTTTACAAGATGATATCTCTGCATCAGCAATAGTTTTTTGTACAGAAGCTAATTCCTCAACAATAGCCTGTTGTTCTGTTTTGTTGCCTGAATTTTTGGCGTTAACGGCCAATAAATTAATAGTCTCATTTAGATTATTAATTGCACTACATTTGTCAATAGAGGCATCTTCACCTTTAATTACAGCCAAGCAGCTGTTTTTTACATTAACTATTTTAGAGATTTCAGTGCTGTCAGAAGGATATGAAGAATTTTCTGTAATTGCAAAAGCCGGAGGATAATTTGAATTTTGCAAACTTACACATCCTTTTGGATTGTTTATATGATATAAATACAAGCCGCAGCCGACAAGAGCGATTACTACAACAGCTAACAAAACACCTAAACCGATAAGTATATTCTTCTTCATAAATTTCTCCATTATAAACTGTCTAAATATTGATAAATTATAAAATTTTTAGATATTATTGTCAATTAAAATTGCCAATAATATCTAATGACACAAAACAAGTTTTTTATGTGCAAAATTCTTTGTGCATGGTAAAATTGGTATAAAATAAATTAGACTTGAGGGATTTTTATATAATGATAGATTTACTTTTAAAGCTATTGGGCGATCCTAACCAGAAAAAGGTTAAGAAGATGATGCCCATTGTTGAACATATTAACAAACTTGAGCCTGAAATGGAAAAACTTACAGACGATGAGTTGAGGGCTAAAACGCAAGAATTTAAAGAACATTTAAAAAACAGAGAATACTCTACTGACTTTAAAAAAGACAGAGAGCTCGAGAAAAAAGCACTCGATGAAATTTTACCCGAGGCCTTTGCTGTTGTAAGAGAAGCCGGCAAACGTGTTTTAAACATGCGTCACTTTGACGTTCAGCTTATCGGCGGTATTTTCCTGCATAACGGTCATATTGCAGAGATGAGAACAGGTGAAGGTAAAACTCTTGTTGCCACACTTCCTGCTTACCTAAATGCACTAACGGGCAAAGGTGTGCACGTTATCACTGTTAACGATTACCTCGCAAAACGTGACAGCGAGTGGATGGGTAAAATTTATAAATTCCTCGGTTTAAGCGTTGGTGTTATCCTGTCTAATCAAGGCAGAGACCCTAACGAATTTGAACGCAAAAGAGCTGCTTATGCCTGCGATATTACCTACGGAACAAACAACGAATTCGGTTTTGACTACCTGAGAGATAATATGGCGGGCAGCCTTGATATGCTTGTGCAGCGCCCTTACAACTACGCTATCATAGACGAAGTTGACTCCATCTTGATTGACGAAGCCAGAACACCTCTTATTATTTCAGGTCGTCTGGAACAATCAGCACAATTGTATCAAACAATGGCTAAAATAGCGCCCCAGCTTAAAAAAGACCTTGATTATGAGGTTGATGAAAAAAATAAGAACGTAATTCTCTCTGAAGAAGGTATTGATAAAGCAGAAGAGTTGCTGGGTATTGAAGATTTGTTCGATGTCCACACACAATATGCACACCACCTTTTGCAGGCGTTAAAGGCAAAAGAGCTATATCAAAAAGATACTGATTATGTAATTAAAAACGGTGAAGTTGTTATTGTTGACGAGTTTACAGGCCGTTTGATGGAAGGCAGACGCTGGTCTGACGGCTTGCATCAGGCTGTAGAAGCAAAAGAAGGCGTAGAAATTCAAGATGAAACCCAAACTCTTGCGAGCATCACATTCCAGAACCTGTTCAGACTTTACCCGAAACTCGCAGGTATGACAGGTACAGCAATGACGGAAGAGGCAGAGTTTGGCAAAATTTATAACCTTGAGGTAACAACAATTCCGACAAACAAACCGGATATCAGAATAAATCTGCCTGATGTTGTTTATAAAACTCAAAAACAAAAGTATATTGCGGTTGTAGAAGAAATTCTTCAAATGCACAAACTGGGCAGACCTGTTCTTGTCGGCACAATAAGTATTGACAAGTCTGAATATCTTTCCGCACTTTTAAAGGCCAAAAATATTCCGCATAACGTCTTAAACGCAAAACACCACGAAAAGGAAGCTTACATTATTGCTCAGGCGGGACGTTACGGTGCGGTAACAATTGCAACAAACATGGCCGGTAGAGGTACAGATATTCTCTTGGGCGGCAACCCCGAGTATCTCGCTAAAGAAGAACTCGATAAAAAAGGGATTACGCCCGACACACCCGATTATGAACAATTAAGAGATGAAGCATTAAAAGCGGCAAAGGCTATTACGGAAGCGGAACATGAAAAAGTTGTTAAAGCAGGCGGCTTGCACGTAATAGGTACTGAAAGACACGAATCAAGACGTATCGATAACCAGTTAAGAGGCCGTGCTGCAAGACAGGGCGACCCCGGTTCAACAAGGTTTTTCCTTTCACTGGAAGACGACTTGATGAGAATCTTTGGCGGTCAGCACATCATCAACCTTATGAATACGCTTAAAGTTGAAGAAGATATGGCTATTGAATCAGGCTTGATTACAAGGCAGATAGAAGCTTCTCAAAGAAAAGTTGAAACCTATCACTTTGACATAAGAAAAAGCGTACTTGAATACGACGACGTTATGAATATCCAGAGGGAAAAATTTTATCAGCAAAGACGCCGTGTACTTAAAGGCGAAGACCTTACTGCAGATATTTATTATATGATTGAGTGCGAAATCGACAGAATCATAAAAAGCTATATCTCTCCGGGACAAAACCCGCAGGAATACATTTACGACGATATGCTTGGCATGGTAAAAGAAATTCACTCGCTTATACCGCAGCTTAACTATCTTGAAGTAAAAGATTTTCAGGGCTTGAGCTATGAGTCTATTTTTGAAAAGCTCAAAAAACTGGCTATTGACGCATACAGAGAACATGAAGAAGATACAATAAGATTCTATAACGATATTCAAGAACAGTATGAAGCTGTCTTTGAACCGGAAGAACCGTTCTCTGAAAACAACGTTATGAGGCATATAGAAAAAGATATACTTCTAAGAGTTGTTGATAACAAATGGATTGACCACCTTCACAATATAGATATGCTCCGTGACGGTATCGGCTTAAGGGCATACGGACAAAAAGACCCTCTTATTGAATACAAAAGAGAAGCCTATGACCTGTTTAACAATATGATGCACGATATTCAATCCGAAACCGTTAAATACCTTTACAGAACAAGATTCGGAGTGCAGATTGTAAACAGACGCGACGATGACGTGATAGAAACACAGCTTTCTCAGGCCGCACAAACATTTCAGGGGCCAAAAGAAGATGATGAAGATATCCCGACTGGCCCTATACAGCGTGGACAAAAAATAGGCAGAAATGACCCGTGTCCATGCGGAAGCGGTAAGAAATACAAAAATTGCTGCGGAAAAGACGCGTAATACAAAATACATAAAATAAATCATTGACCTTGTTTCAAAAAAGTTTTATTATAATATCTACCGTTTAAGGAAAGCAGGGTGAAATTCCCTCACTGGTCCGCAGCCGTTATAGTCGGAATGCTTATCCGGTATGTATTACTTCGAGACAAGGAGATTTTTTTATGGAATTGAAAAAATTGGATGCTGACCGTGCAAACGGAGCTTTAAAGCTTGCGCAAAAAACAGAAACTGCAGCAACAAATCCCTATGTAACAAAAACAGCCGAAATTAAAGACTTTATCACCGACAAAAACGTTAAACTTGTGGATGATTACTTAAAAAAACTCGACTGGCAGGTCAAAGAAAACTCTAATATGACCTATTCCATTCAGGGACTTAACAACTACATTTCTTCAGCCATAAGCAAAAACTACTGGCTTAATAAAATTTATACTCCACAAATAAAACAGGCTCACGAAAACGGAGATATTCATATACACGATTTGAATATAATCTCCACCTACTGCGTGGGATGGGATTTAAAAGACCTTTTGACGGAAGGTTTTACCGGCGTGGACGGCAAAGTTAAATGCGCTCCGCCAAAACATTTCAGAACGGCACTCGGACAGATAGTTAACTTTTTATACACAATGCAGGGCGAAGCCGCAGGCGCTCAGGCTTTTTCTAACTTCGATACACTGCTTGCCCCGTTTGTAAGATATGACAATCTCGACTATGCGCAGGTAAAACAGGCAATGCAGGAGTTTGTGTTTAATCTTAATGTGCCGACACGTACAGGATTTCAGACTCCGTTTACCAATATAACAATGGATATGACTGTTCCTTCTTATTATGCCGAGGCACCCGTTATTATTGGCGGAGAGCTTATGGAAGAAACTTATAAAGAGTTCCAAAAAGAGATGAACCTTATTAACAAAGCCTATTTTGAGGTGATGATGCAGGGCGATTACACGGGCAAAGTCTTTACCTTCCCGATTCCGACTTACAACATCACAAAAGATTTTGACTGGGAAAACCCTGAACTTGAAGGCTTGTGGGAAATGACGGCAAAATACGGTATTCCCTATTTTTCAAACTTTGTAAATTCCGATATGAAACCCGAAGACGCACGCTCGATGTGCTGCCGTTTGAGAATAGATAACAGAGAACTCGAATACAGAGGCGGCGGGCTGTTCGGCTCAAATCCGCTGACGGGTTCTGTTGGAGTTGTTACGATAAATCTGCCACGAATCGGCTATCTTGCAAACAATGAAGCGGAATTTTTCCAAATGCTGTGCCGCAATATGGAGCTGGCAAGAGAAAGTCTTGAAATAAAAAGAGAAGTTATAGAAGAATATACGGACAAAAACCTCTATCCGTACACAAAATTCTACCTCAGAGATATCAAGGCCCGCTTCGGCGTTTACTGGAAAAACCACTTTTCAACAATCGGACTTGTCGGTATGAACGAGGCCTGCGAAAACCTTCTGGGCAAAAGCATCGGAACAAAAGAAGGCAAGGAGTTTGCGCTTAAGGTAATGGACTACATGCGCAACATGATATCCAACTTCCAAAAAGAAACGGGACACAACTACAATCTTGAAGCAACTCCCGCCGAAGGTACAACATACCGTCTGGCAAGATTGGACAAACAAAAATTTGACGCAATCAAATGCGCAAACGAGCAGGAATATCAATCAGGCGCAAAACCCTTCTACACAAACTCAACACAATTGCCGGTAAATTATACGGACGACATATTTGAGCTTTTGGACAATCAGGATGACCTTCAAACCAGATACACAGGCGGTACTGTCGTGCACATCTTTGCCGGAGAAAGGGTTTACGATACAAATGTTGTTAAAAACCTTGTCAAAAAAGTTTGTGAAAACTACAAACTCCCGTATTTTACCTTCTCGCCGACCTTTAGCATATGTCCTACACACGGATATGTTGCGGGGGAACATTTTACCTGCCCCGATTGCGGCGCAAATTGTGAAGTTTTCTCACGTGTTGTTGGGTACATAAGCCCCGTGAACCAATGGAATGAAGGTAAGGCTGAGGAATTTAAACTCAGAAAAACCTTTGATATAGAAAACAAAACCTGCGCTTGCGGAGAGTAAAATGCAAATAGCAGGGTTGCAAAAATCTTCACTCGTGGATTACCCGTCTAAAATTGCGGCTGTGGTGTTTACGCTTGGCTGCAATTTTAGATGCCCGTATTGCCACAATCCGAACATATTAACAGCGGTTTCGACAAACAGATTGTTTGACGAAGCTGCTGTTTTTGATTTTTTAAAAACGAGGAAGGGCAAACTAGATGCTGTAGTGGTTTCAGGCGGAGAACCGACACTACAAAAAGACCTTGGAAATTTTTTCAAAAAACTTAAAGAACTCGGTTTCCTGACAAAACTCGACACAAACGGTTCTTCACCAAAAATTCTTGAATATCTTATAAAAGAAGAATTGTTGGATTATGTCGCAATGGACATAAAAGCCCCGATTGAAAAATACAAAGAAATTGCCCGCATTAATATTGATACAAACAATATTTTAAAAAGTATAGAAATTTTAAAAGATTCTAAAATAGGTTATGAGTTTAGGACAACTACCGTAAAATCTCAATTAGGTTTTGAAGATTTTGAAAAAATAGGCAAAATGCTCTGCGGTGCCGAAAATTATTATCTGCAGAAATTTAAACCGGATATAACCTTAAATCCCGATTTTGCAAAGGAAAAAACATACACTGATGAAGAGTTTTTAAAAATAAAAACAATGCTTTTAAAATACATAAAAAATGTTTATATCCGCTAGCTTTTGCAATAAATTTTTATTTGCCCGCAATTGCCTGCCGCTAAGGCTCCGGTTAATAAAAGATTATAAAAAAATAGATATTTAATATTCTTTATGCTATCTTATAGGCATTGAATACAGATTAAAAAACACCTGAGAGAGGCAATAATGGAAAATACAAAGACTGTTAACTTTAGCGAATTGCCGACTACTTATGACGCAAAAGCTACCGAAGAAAGAATTTACAAATTTTGGGAAGATAACGAATGCTTTAAAGCAGATGCCAAATCTCCCAAAAAACCTTTTTCAATAGTCATTCCGCCTCCGAACGTTACGGGTGTACTGCATATGGGGCACGCTATTGATGAAACATTGCAGGATATTCTTGTCCGCTATCATAGAATGTCGGGTTATGAAACTTTATGGGTTCCGGGTACCGACCATGCCGGTATTGCAACACAAAACGTTGTTGAAAAGCAATTGAGAGCGGAGGGTACAAACCGCCATGAACTCGGCAGAGAAAAATTTCTTGCCCGTACCTGGGATTGGGCAAACGAGCACAAAAGCGCAATTTTAGACCAGTGTAAGCGTCTCGGTGCTTCTTTTGACCGCTCAAGAGAAAGATTTACCCTCGACAAAGGCTGTTCTGACGCTGTTAAAGAAGTTTTTGTAAGATTATATGAAAAAGGCTTGATTTATAAAGGTTCTTATATCGTAAACTGGTGCCCTCGCTGTCAGTCGGCTATTTCAGATGTTGAAACGGAATATGAAACGGAAGCAAGCCACCTGTGGGAAATCAGCTATTCTTTAAAAGATGAGCCGGGTGCGATTGTAATTGCCACAACAAGACCCGAAACAATGTTCGGCGATGCTGCGGTTGCCGTTAACCCGACAGATTACAAATACAAAGATTTAATCGGCAAAACAGTTGTTATTCCTCTCACCGGAAGAGAAATTCCTATCATTGCAGATGAGTATGTAGATAAAAAATTCGGTACAGGTGCATTAAAAATTACTCCTGCACACGACCCGAACGACTATGAAATCGCAAAACGCCACAACCTCAAACCTATATGGGTTATCGACGGCGAAGGCAAAATGAAGGCCTGTGCCGAGGTTCCGGAAGAACTCCACGGCTTAGATAGAGACGAAGCACGTAAGAAAACTGTTGATATGCTTCGTTACCACAATGATTTAATCAGAATAACAGATCTCGAACATAATGTAGGCAAATGCCAGAGATGCCACACAACTATCGAGCCGCTTTTAAGCGAACAGTGGTTTGTAAAAATGAAACCGCTTGCTGAAGCCGCAATAAAAGCTGTAAAAACCGGGGAAATAAAATTTATCCCCGAAAAATGGGAAAAGAACTATCTCGGCTGGATGGAAAATATTCGTGACTGGTGTATTTCCCGTCAATTGTGGTGGGGACATCAGATTCCCGCATATTATCACAACCAAACAGGCAAAATGGTTGTTGCAAAAGAAAATCCGGATCCTGAAAATTATACACAGGAAACAGATGTTCTTGACACCTGGTTTTCATCAGGATTGTGGCCGTTTTCTACAATGGGCTGGCCTAACACCGAATCAGAGGATTTCAAAAAATTCTATCCTACATCAGTTCTTGTAACCGGCTTTGATATTATTTTCTTCTGGGTTGCAAGAATGATTACCATGGGGTACGAATTTACCGGTAAGGCTCCTTTTTCCACTGTTTATATCCACGGTTTAATCCGTGACGAAAAAGGTCAGAAGATGTCAAAATCAAAAGGCAATACTGTTGACCCTGTTATCATTATCGACAAATACGGCTGCGACGCATTGAGATTCACAATGACATCAATGTGCACATACGGTGGTCAGGACATAAAAATCAGTGAAGATAAGTTTGAATACGGCAGAAACTTTGCAAACAAAATCTGGAACGCTTCAAGATTTGTACTTATGAACCTCGAGGGCGTGGATAACAAAGCAATTGATACAGATAACCTGACAATTGCCGACAGATGGATTTTGCACAGAATGAACGAAATCGCAAAATTGGTTAACGATAACATTCAAACTTACAGAATAGGCGAAACGGCGCACGTATTGTACGACTTCTTCTGGAACGAATACTGCGACTGGTATGTTGAAATTGCCAAAATCCAATTGCAGGATGCCTCTCAAAAAGCCAATACTCAAAGAGTTTTGAGATACGTTCTTGATATGGCTTTGAGAATGCTGCACCCGATTATGCCGCATATTACGGAAGCTATCTGGCAATTGATTCCGCAGGAAAAAGAAACTATCGGAATCATCAAGGCAGAGTTCCCTACATACAAAAAAGAATTTGTTTTTGAAACCGAAAACAAAGAAATGGAGCTTGTTTTTGAAACAATTAAGTCTTTAAGAAATGTACGTCAGGGGTTGAATATTCCGCTTTCTGCGCAGATGGATATTACAGTTCTTGCAAGTGTTGCAGAAAAACCGATTTTTGAGGCGGTTGTACCTTACTTAAAACGTCTTGCAAGAATAGAAAGTGTTGAGTTTAAGGGTGAAGACACCAAAATGCCGAAAAAAGCAGCTTCTGCAGTTGTCGGTAATTCCAAAATCATTATTCCTCTTGAAGGTTTGATTAACTTTGACGAGGAAATCGCCCGCCAGAATAAGAAAATAGAAAAACTCAACAAAGAAAAAATGAGCCTTGAAGGCAGACTCAAAAATAAAAACTTTGTTGAAAAAGCTCCCAAAGAGTTGATTGAAGAAACTCAAGCCCGTGCAGATGAGCTGAATGCACAAATTAAAGCGATAAATGAGCTTATTGAAACTTTGAAATAAACTTAAACAACTATATAAAAACAGAGCCTAAAACAAAAAATTGGCTCTGTTTTTTAGTTAAGTTAACTTGTATTATTTTAAATATATTAAATCTTTTGTTATTATAAGTTAAAGTCATTAACTTATAATAACGCGATTGTTATTATAAGTTAATATGCTATACTTATAATAAGGCGAACTTTATTGTAAAAAATGGAGCATTGATTATATTATGGACAAATTCGATAAAGGTTATTATGTACAATGTGATGGCTACAAGGCATTTGTGCCTTCCAAAATTAATCGTGAATTTGTTTGTACGGATCCAAAAATACTTTCGATGCTGGAAAAAGCGAGCCGCTATATCGGAGAATTGAATGCATATTCAAAAAACCTGCCTAATATTTTCTTTTTCCTTTTTATGCTTGCAATGGATGAAGCAACATTTTCTAATAAAATTGAAGGAACCAAAATAACTTTAAATGAAGTTATGGCACCTGATGAGGAAATATTACCGGAAAAAAGAGATGAGAAAAAAGAGGTAATAAACTATCTTGTTGCATTAACTCTTTCATACGGAAGATTGACGGGTATAGAAGATATTTTAACATCCCCGAAAAAATTAGGATGTGAAACATTACCTTTTTGCACCAGATTGATAAAGGAAGCCCATAGAGAATTGTTAGAAGGAACAAGGGGCAAGGACAAACTTCCCGGTGAATTTAGAAAATCTCAAAATTGGATAGGCGGTAATATGCCTTCTACAGCTGCTTTTGTACCACCGCCTGCAGATTATGTGGGAGAACTATTGTCGGATTTTGAAAATTTTTGGCACAATGAAGAAATATATGTGCCTAACTTGATAAAAATAGCCATAAGCCATTATCAATTTGAAACTATACACCCATTTCTCGATGGTAACGGAAGAATAGGTCGTTTGATACTGCTTTTGCAGTTGATTGACAGCGGACTACTTGAATTGCCTACTTTGTATCTTTCAAAATATTTTGAAAGAAACAGGAAACAATATTATGATGCACTGAATCTTGTTAGAGAAAATAATGATCTGAATCAGTGGATAAGATATTTTCTTGAAGGGGTTTGTGATACAGCGCAATACACGGTTGTAATGCTCAAAAATATTGATGATTTGAATAATGAATGCGAAGAAAAAATAAAAGTGCTTACCCGTTCACACATCAATGCAAGCAGATTATTAAAAATGTTGTATATTGATCCGTATGTTAATGCCAATATAGTTAGTGAAAAATTGAAAATTGATTATCAAAATGCAAATAATTTGTTGAAGTCTTTTGTAAAACTGGGAATTTTAGAGGTAAATAACAAAAAAAGAAACAGAACTTATACTTTTAAAAAGTATTTGGATATATTCAATTCATAAAGCTGTTTTAATTTTTGGCTGCTGATAGACAGAAGTAGGGTAGACTTTAGTCTACCCTACTTCTGTTTAAATTGATTTAATGATACTGCTCCGACGGAGCACGGCTCAAACTTCAAAAGTTCGGCGGCAACGGGATTTGAACCCGTGTCAACAGAATGAGAATCTGCTATCCTGACCCCTAGACGATGCCGCTATAGGGAAATATGTTACAAAACCAGTATAGCACTAAAAAATTTTATGCAAGATAATCGTTTATGATTGTATCTCTTTTAAGCGGCTTCAGGTCACGGCAGGCTTCCGCATATCTTTGCGGTAAATCTTCAAGAATAACTGAGCTGTCGGATTTTCCCATTTTAATAACACCGTCTTCTTTGCGGTAAACCCTCATTGCCAGGCTGGGCATTTCCGCATAATAATTGGGGTCAACAACATATATGGAAACTTTGTCATCTTTGCCGTCGTTTTCGAGCCTTTTTATTTCTTTGTTAATAAGCTCTATGTCTTTTTCGGAACAACAATCAATTACAGAGGTTCCGTTGTACATAGGTAATATAACTTTTGAGCCGAAAGATATTTTGTTTACCATATATTCTCCTTTTGAGTATTTATTATATTTTAAAGCTTATGATAAAAAATTTTGCTATTTTTTTAAGAAATATTAATTCCTTTAACGTAATATTCTGACGCAGGATTGGCGTTGAGATATAATCAATAGAATGAAAGGACAAATCTTTAAAATACATTCGGATTTTTATTATGTTAATACACCTCAGGGCGAGTATGAGTGCAAAATCCGTGATATTTTAAAAAAACGTAAAGATTCCATTGTTACGGGAGATTTTGTTGAGCTTGAACAAATAAACGAAAATTCCAAACAGGCGTTTGTTGCAAAAGTTCTGCCCCGTGAAAACTATATTCCCAGACCTAAAGTTGCCAATATAAATCAGGTTATTATCGTTTCTGCCCTAAAAGAACCTGACCTTGATTTTGAACAGCTTAACAGATATTTGTGTTTTTGTGAGTATTACAATCTTCATCCCGTTTTGTGTTTTAACAAAAATGACCTTGAGGGGGAAGAGGAAATTATAGCAAAAATCAAAAAGATTTATGAACCGTTAAACTATAATATACTTTTTACCTCGGCACTTGAAGGCAACGGGATAGAAGAATTTAAAAAATATTTAGAAAATAAAATTACGGTTTTGTGCGGGTCTTCGGGTGTTGGCAAATCCTCTTTGATTAATGCGGTTTGTCCTAATTTGAACCTGAAAACGAAACAGGTTTCGCAAAAATCCGAGCGGGGAACTCACACAACAAGACACTGTGAAATTATTTCTATTGATAAGAACTCAAGAATTGTCGATACTCCCGGATTCAGCCAGCTTAAATTTGATTTTTTGATGCCTGCCGAAGTCGGACTTTTGTTTAGAGAAATAGTACAAATACAAAAAGGTTACGGTGCGTGTAAATTTTCTGACTGCCTGCACGAACACGAAACAGGCTGTCAGGTATTGGAACATCAGGATTTAACGGATGAAACACGCTATCGGAGTTATCTGCAATTTGTAAAAGAAGCCAAAGAGTATAAAAAGCAGGTTACCTACGGCGGCAAAAAAACGGAAACCCGCTCAAAAACTCTGCATAACAAAGAAATTACCAAAATCAGCAGTAAAAAACGCCAAATTTCAAGACGCAAAACAAATCAAAATATAGATAAGGAAATACACGAATAATGGAACAGTCCGTAAAACAGCAATTTGAAGCTTACATAAAACTAATAGAACAAAAACTGGATGAATTTTTGCCCGTAAAGTATCCGCAGGAAATCTGGGAATCTATGAGATATTCGGTTCTTGCCGGCGGGAAAAGACTGCGCCCGATGCTGTGTCTTGAAACCTGCAGGGTGCTTTCAGACAGTTATGAACAGGCTATTCCGACAGCCTGCGCTATTGAAATGCTCCATACCCAAAGCCTTATCCATGACGATTTGCCCTGTATGGACAATGATGATTACAGAAGAGGCAAACTCACAAACCATAAAAAATTCAGCGAGTCTACGGCTGTGCTGGCGGGTGATGCGTTGTTGTCTTTTGCTCCGCAAATTATTATCCAAAAGACCCCTAAAACGGTATCTCAGGATAAAATTTTAAAAGTACTTGAGGAATTTCTTGTCAGCGCAGGAGCCGAAAAACTCATTGCGGGGCAGGTTGTGGATATTGATTCCGAAGGCAAACAAATTGATAAACAAACGCTTAACTTTATCCATGAGAATAAAACCGCAGCATTGTTCAAGCTTTCTTTAAGAACAGGTGCAATACTTGGCGGAGCCGATGACAAAATACTTGAAGCGTTAACTTTGGTTGCGCAGAATATGGGATTGGCTTTTCAAATTATGGATGATATTTTGGATGTGACTTCGACTCTTGAAGAACTCGGCAAGACCCCCGGCAAAGATGCGTTGGAAGAAAAAGCTACGTACGTTAGTCTTTACGGACTTGATGAGGCTAAAAAACAGGTGGCTTCACTTTGCAGTACTGCTTGTGGTATATTAAAAGAACATAATATAGAGTCAGAAGTTTTGACGGGGATTGTAAACAGTATCTCGGAAAGGGTTTGTTAATGTACGAGACAGGCACAGCGATAGAAGTTTTAGGCAACGGATTTATTGCAGCTTTTATTGCACAGGTATTAAAGTTTATTTATTTTGTAATAGTTCATAAAAAAGTTAATTTTAAAATTTTTACAACGACAGGCGGAATGCCAAGTTCTCACAGTGCCGGGGTTATTGCTCTTTCCATGACGGTCGGTTATAATGAGGGATTAAATTCCATAATCTTTGCTGTGGCTTTGGGGTATGCATTTGTTGTAATGTATGATGCTGCAGGTATAAGACGTTCCGCAGGAAAAATTGCCGCAACCATGAATAGAGTTATGGAAGAATTTTATGCTCACCGTCCCTCTGCTGCCGGTGAAAAACTGAAAGAACTTTTGGGGCACACTCCTTTTGAAGTTTTTATGGGGGCAATTCTCGGTATTGTTGTTTCTTATGTAATACATTTTTGGATTCTTCAATAAAGTGTTAATATAAAATTATGACGGGTGACGATTTTACTCTGTATAATAATTTCTACACTGCAATTTTGCTTTTGGATTCTAACCGCAAAATTGTGTTCAAAAATATTGCTTTTGTAAAAAACTTTGGTAATATTAAGAACTTTGAAAGATTTTCTAACTATTTTTCTTTTGATATTTGTGTTTTGGATTCCGACAACTTGCTTGCATCAAATCCGGTTAACTTTGCGATACATTCAAAAGAAAGTTTTACTGCCATAGCTTCGTATCAAAAGACAAAAGAACAGCTGTCTTATTTTCAAATTACGTCATTTATGGACGGGGAATACAAAGTTCTGGCGTTTAAAAATATAACTAACGATATTTTGTATGAAGAAACAGAAAAAAAATACGCTTTTATCCGTCAGCAGTATTTGAACCTTGCCGAAGAAAACAGGCAATATGCGGCTCTGCAACAAAAAGCGCAGACCCAGGCGCTTAAACTTGCACTTATGCACAGGGTTACAAATGTAATAAGAGAGTCCATGGATATTGATAAAATTATCAATTCCACTTTAAAAGAGCTTTTCAACCTGTTTGGCGCAATAAAAGTTTATTACGTTCAACTAAAGGATAACGAGTTTTACATAAACTCTGTATATCCCGAAAAATTTGCTTCGATTGTCGGAGAAAAGGCAGAATTTGCCCCTGAAACCAAAAATTTTATAAAAACAAAATCAATACGAGTAACTCCCTGTATCAAAGAGTATTTAAACAGCGAGGTGAATTATCCTTCGCCCGTGAACAGAATCATAGTGCCGGTTTATCGTATGCACGAAATTCTCGGCATACTGATGATTTATACTGCGCAAAAATATTATGACGAATCTCAAAACGATGTGCTCCAATCCATTGCGGCACAGCTAGCCTCTGCCATTGTTCAGGCATCTTTGTTCTTTGAAGTAAAACAAAAAAACGAAACTCTTGAAAAAACTTTAAACGAGTTAAAAGAAACACAATTGCAGCTTATAAACTCCGAAAAAATGGCGTCTTTAGGGCAGCTTGTGGCTGGTGTTGCGCACGAAATCAACACTCCTCTCGGTTCAATCAACGCAAACAACGATATTTTAAATAAGATGCTTGCAAAACTTTCACAATCCTGTGACAACAAAATGATTTTGGAAAACATTCAAAATATCAACAAAATTGATAAAGAGGCAATAAAACGCATAAGCGGTATTGTGCAAAGTCTCAAACGTTTTGTAAGACTTGATGAAGCGGATTTGCAATCGGCGGATATAAACAACGAGCTTGATTTAACGCTGGAATTAATAAAACATGAAACCAAAAACAAAATAGAAATTGTTAAAAACTATGGTGATATACCAAGCATAAAATGTTATCCCAACATGCTTAATCAGGTGTTTATGAATATACTTATCAACGCTTGTCAAAGCATAAAAGATAAGGGAACAATCACAATAACCACGGAATTTCAAAACAACATGCTGTATGTAAAGATAAAAGATACAGGCTCCGGTGTTGACGACAGCATTAAAGACAAAATGTTCAGCGCAGGTACAACGACCAAAAAAATCGGTACGGGGCTGGGGCTTGCAATATCACAAAAGATTGTGCAAAAGCATAACGGAAAAATTTCTTTTGAATCGCAAAAAGGCAAGGGGACGGAATTTACAATAGAAATCCCTGCGTAAAATTATTGTTATTAGGAAAAACAAATCTGTTTTATACTTCTGTTTATAAATTTTTAATTCTTTCCTGCGGTTCGGTTATGCTTGTTATACGCAAGCCGAAGTTATCCTCTATAACAACTACTTCTCCGTTTGCGATATGCTTGCCGTTAGCATACAGTTCAACAGACTCACCAGCAATTTTATCAAGCTCTATAATGGAACCTCTTGTAAGTTCCAGAACCTTTTTAACCGGCAGCTGGCATCTTCCCAGCTCTACAGTCAACTCAAGCTTAATATCCATTAAAAGTTCAAGGTTTTTGTTTGTGTCCGTATCTGTAGGAGTATAACTGTCAAAAGGAGTAAACTCCAGCGGTCTTACTGTAACAGGTTCCTTTTCCTGCATTGACGGATCGATATGTACTTCATTTGGTTCTGAGTTTTGAGAAGAAATCTCATCATCCATTTGAGCAAAATCATAGTTTTGTGCATCAGTTTGACCTTCCGGTACTTCTGATGCGGAAATATCACCGTCCGAAATATTTTCAGAAGGATTTATATCGTTGATATTGCCGTCCGAGGGAATTTCATTCGGGTTAAAATCATCATTTTGCATATTATCTTCTGACATGAAAAATCCTTTCTAAAAATATCTTTTTAATGCGTCAACATAATAATCGTATCTGTCTGTAATTTTAACACAGACCTTGTCTTTGATACGTCCCGGTCTGGCATAGAATTTTTTTTCGCCGTTAACTTTTACAATCAAATCTTCGGTGGCGGCATTATCCAATTTTAATACATCGCCTTCTTTTAAATCAAGAAAATCCTGCAAAGTAATTTCCGTCTGTCCGAACATAACATTTATGTCAACCAAGGACGTGTCGAGTTTTTTAATCATTTTTTGGCGTTCTTCGCTTGTCGCAATAAGCCCTTTTGTCTGGAAAATATGTTGGGTTGTCAACTGTGATAATACGTTTTCCAAAACGGGATAAGGGAAGCAAAGACTTAGCAATCCGTAGTATTTGCCTGCAATATGTACCTCAAGCGTAATCAGCGCAACGATTTCACCTGGAGTCGCTACCTGAATTCCTGAGTAATTGTTGTCAAGACCTATCAAATTTCCGTCAACGGGTATAACATGCGACCATGCCTCTGCAAGAGTTTGAATTGTTCGTTCAATCATTTTCTTGACAAGAGATTCTTCCACATCGGTAAGTTCCCTTGGCTTTGATTCTATATTGCCTACACCGCCCAGCATTCTGTCTACAATACTTGATAAAACCTCAAAACTTATGCCGAGCAATATCTGGCCGGGAAGCGGATTTAATTCAAATATGGCAATAGAAATAGGGTTTGGCACAGACCTCATAAATTCGTCATAGGTGAGTTGGTCAACGGAAACAACGTCAACTTCAAGATGCATTCTTAAATAAGCCGTCAAAACAAGCGCAAGCTGTCTTGAAAACTCTTTATGAATATCTTGCAGACCTCTTAAATGGTCTTTTGAAAATTTATCCGGACGTCTGAAGTTATAGAGTTTGTAGCCCTTACGGTGCTCATCTGTCCCGTCAAAAGCACTCAGCATTAAATCTTTATCCGGCATGTTCTCCGGAAATATGTCTAAATTTTGGTTATTTTGTTCAAAATCGGACATCTTTATCTCCCGCTCCCGCCGCCTTATTGCATAATGAACTGTCCGAAGCTTACTCTTATAACTTCTCTTTCTCCGTCAAAGATTCCGTTAACGGATTCCGCAATCTGCTGTTTTGCTAACTCTTTACCTGCAGTCGTTGCAAGTTCATCAGAAGTTTTGCTTGTCAAAACGGTTATAACAGCATCTCTGATTGCAGGTTTGTATTGTTCCATTTCTTCAATAAGTGCTTTTTTAGGGTTCGGTGCAGCAGCCCCGTGACCGCCATGCCCGCCTGATTTTTGTTCTTCCGCTGATGGTTCAGGCATTGGGTTTGTTACTTCTACCGCAACATTAGCTTTTAAGTATCTTCTTGGCTGGACATCACTAAGATTCATTGTAAAATCTCCCAAATCAAGGACAATACCTCTTTCCGGTTTATCCAGCTGTTCGGATTCTTCATCAACAGTTTCCTGAGAAGAAACAGATTTTAGTTGCGTGGTTAAAAGGTTTGATTGCAAAAAGTAATTTACACCAATAAAGATAATACACACGATAGTTGTTGTAACAATATTGATTAATATTGAATTGCCGCCGCCTTCCGGTTTTATATCTTTTTCTTTGTCAGGTGTTTTTTCCTGTGTAGGTTTTGCCATTTCATATCTCCAAAATAAAACTTATTTTCTATCAGAACTTAATACTATTATATCCACTCTTCTGTTTTTTGCACGTCCTTGAGGTGTAGTATTTTTTTCTATCGGCATATACTCGCCGTAGCCTACTGCCGAAAGTCTGCTTGGCGGAAAGCCGTGAGCACCTGTAAGGTATTTGATGATATTTGTTGCTCTTGCTGTAGAGAGTTCCCAGTTTGACGGAAACCGCTCATTTTGAATGGGCATAGAGTCAGTGTGCCCTTCAATCAGTATAGGATTCTGGAACTTTTCCAATGTTTTTGCAATTTTATCAAGCGTCATTTTTGCCTGCGGTTTTATTATAGCAGATCCGGGGTCAAAAAGCATAGTATCGTTAAGTCTTATTACCACACCACGGTCAGATTTAATAACTTTAACCGAGGTATCAATCTCCATTTCTTTTTGAATTTGTTCCACAAGCTGCTTGGTGTCTAAGATGCCGTCACCACCGTCGAGAATTGACTTTCCGGTGTTTTCCAACACACCTTCCGTGGGTTGTTTTACAGGCGGCAGCTCTGAGGTTTCTTCCGTTTTGGTATCCTGTTCAACTGTTTTTGCGGCAAAAACTTTTTGTATCGACTTGTTAACATCTTTAACCTTCATCTCACCCATGGAGCTTGTTGCAAACATAACCATAAACAGAGCAAGAAGCATTGTTACAAAATCTGCGTAAGAGATTACCCAGCGGTTTATATAGTCATTGGAATTTGTGTAATATTCGTTTTTCATTACCTTGTACAGTAAACTCCCGCTTGAGTTGTGTTATCCGTTTTATGATAACCGTTGTGATATTTTAAATAAGCAAGCAGCTTTTCTTCAATAACCATCGGAGATTCTTCCATTTGTATTGACACAATCCCCTGCAGAACGACCTCTTTAAAGAGAATTTTTTCTCTCGTGTTCATTTTTAACTTGCCTGCAATCGGTAAGAATAAAAGGTTTGCAAACCCGACCCCGTATAATGTGGACACAAACGCTACTGCAATACCCTGTGCCAATATATCAGGCTGCTGGATGTAGCCCATAATCTGAATCAGGCCGAAAACAGCGCCTACAATTCCAAATGTCGGAGCATATCCGCCCAGAGCCTCGAACACTCTGGAATTTATGAGTTCTTCCTCTTCGTCATAAGATATTTCGGCTTTTAAAATATCGTAAATCATCTGCGGGTTGTTAAAATCAATTGAGAGCTGAATCCCCCTTTTTAAGAAAGGATCCTGAATATTATCAATTAAATTGTTTAAGCCGAAAAGCCCTTTGACTCTTGCCTGATGAGCAAGGTAGATTATTTCGTCAATAACATTCATGTGAGGTTTATCTTTTTCCACAAAAACGTCCAGAGAAGCTTTAATAGCATTCACCAGGGTTGACGGCTTAAAGTTGACAACGGCTGCGCAGAAGGTTCCGCCGAGTACTATCATTATGGCAGATGGCTGTATTAAAGACACCATTGAGGCACCTTCCGTTCTGTGCGAAAACAGTATCAGCACAACTGCAGCAAATATGGCTATTATCGCCGAAAAATTCAAATCTTACCTTCTCCCTATACTGCATTATTATTCATGCAGTACTATCCCTAATTTTTATTAATAATATAATTTTTCCATATTTTGCCTTTGGGGAATATACACCATTTGGTTGATTTTTTAGTTAAAAACAAAACTTTTGCGGCTACACTGCATCCGCAGTTTTTATGCTACAATATTGATATAGAAACAGGAGGTGCGGCTTATGTACACAGTTAAAGAAGTTGCCGATAAAATGGATGTATCAGAACACACCTTACGTTTTTGGGCAAAAAGTGGTTTTTTCCCGTTTATAAAAAGAAACGAAAACAATATACGTTTATTCTCTGACAGTGATCTTGAGTGGGTAAAAATAGTAAAATGTTTGCGTGCCGTCGGAACTGAAAATAAAGCAATAAAAAGATATATTGACCTTTGTATTATAGGCGACAGCACTATCCCCGAGCGATATGAAATAATCCGTTCAACAAAACAAAAAGCACTGCAGCAGATGCAGGATTTAAAACAGCAGCTGGATTTGCTGGACTACAAAGAACAGTTCTATCAGAATCTTATAAAAAATGACCTCGAGGATATTTGGAATCCGATGAATAAAATGCGTCCGAAAGACAAGGTTGTTTAATTTTAGCTATTGACTGATAGCTGCTCTAAGGTATTAAACTGTAAACAGATATATAAAAGGATACTTTATGAAAAAAATTATATTATCTGTTTTAATACTTGTTTTATGTATTGCGGCTGCAGTTGGCGGCTATATGTTATACGGAGCAAAAACGCAAAAAACTTTGCTGCAGGATAAAAAAGTTCTTGTGGTTTATTATTCCTATTCGGGTAACACAAAATCAATTGCACAAAAAATACAGCAAATAACAAATGCCGATATTTTTGAAATAAAAACCGTTAAGCCTTATCCCTCAAATTATCAAGAGGTGGTTGAGCAGGCTGCAAAAGAAAAACAAACCGATTTTCGTCCCGAAATACAGAGCACTGAAGCTAACATTTCTCAATATGACATAATATTTTTGGGCACACCTGTCTGGTGGTACACCATGGCGCCGCCCGTTAAGACTTTTATGTCTAAAAACAAATTCGGCGGAAAAATAATAATGCCGTTTTGTACACACGGCGGCGGCGGGGCTGCTGCTACCTTCGGGGACATGCAGACACTTGCACCTAAAGCCAAAATCTTAAAAGGTATGGAAATTTATGAAAGAGGTAACTTAAATACTTCTTCCGAAATCACAAAATGGATAGAACAAACAGTGGAGTAGAAATATGAAGAAAAAAGCACTGACTATTATGACAGCGATTTTAATGTTAACAGGAGGAATCTCGGCAATGGCAGCAGATACTTTTGAACAACCTTTTGCTATGGGGGATGTAAATCCTTACGGCAAATTTTTCACAGGTACAACACATCTTAATATGCTTGTTACAAAAGACGATACCTTTAATTCATCAATAGGTAACGTTACTTTTGATGCAGGCGCAAGAACAAACTGGCACAAACATTCCGGCGGTCAAATTCTGCTTGTAACTGCAGGAGAAGGACGCTATCAGGAAAAAGGAAAAGAAATACAAATCCTGAAAAAAGGCGATGTAGTAAAAATTCCGCCAAATGCCGAACACTGGCACGGAGCGGCTCCTAACAGCATGTTTGCTCATATTTCTATTGAGCCGAATATCCCGAATAATGAAACAACATGGCTTGATCCCGTTACAGACAAGGAATATAAGTAGACATCTTATTTACGGCAGCAATTTAATTGCTGCCGTTATTTTTATGAAGGATGCATTCTTTTAAAACATATGCTATTATAAATGTAGTAACAAAAAGTGAGGGAGTTTATGCAGGTAAAGAGTGTTGGCGTTTCTAACGCTTTAAAAAATAATTTTAAAGCCATGTTTGTGCAAAGTCCCGATTTAAACGAAGTAACAGCTTATGAAATCAGAAACAACCGTTCGGAATACTGGCAAAAAGGGTTGAAAGATTTAAGTGCAATAAAAAAAGATACCAAACTGGATTTAAAACTTAATTCTGACGGGCAAGTTGTTATCACAAACCTTAAAAATAAAAATTTTATTATATGGCCAAGTTACAAAAATGATTCAGAAAACCTGAAAGAATTAAGTAATCCCGCTTCACAAGCGTATTACAATTTGTTTCTTGCAGGCCAGAGCATAAGTGTTATAAACGAAATTCAAAAAATTAACAACACTTATTACGCTAAAAGAAGATAGTTTAAATATTTAATATTAATATTTAAATGGCCTCTGTAAAATTGTTTTACAGAGGCCATTGTTTATAACCCTTTTTCGATATCCTCAAGCCTGTGGATTTGGTAGTAAGCTTGTACTTCTTCAAAGTCTTTACCCATTTTATCAAGAACTCTGTTCAACTCATTTTGCGTTTGCTCTATCATTTCCGGTCCGTGGGTTTTTATATTTGCATACATATCATATTCTTTTTGAAGTTTTTTACTGTACTCTTTTGAATTATTTATTGCTCCCTGTATCCCGTTTCTTTCATAAGAACTGAAGTTGTCTTCGTTTCTTTTTAGCAGCCCCTCATTAGAACCAATGCCTTCATCAACCAGATATTTATGGAACGCTATATCTTCAAGCTTTGTATTAGCCATTTTATATTTTGTTTTTAAATCTTCAAGTCTGTTCGCCAATTCATCTTTGTACATAAAATCCTGACCTGTTTTGTACATAATGTTGAACAGGTTTTGTGCATAGATAACTTTTTTCTGGGATTTGTTTATTCTTGAATGGTACAATTCTTCTTGTTCCGGAGTATTTTTTTCAACAGGATTTTCAAGTCTGTCCTCGTCAGCAGAGATTACCCTTTGCTGATAAGTTATATAATCTCTTAAATCTGCAAAATAATCGTGGGGATTGGGTGCCGCAGAGGTGTATTTATCCTTAATTTGTTCTACCGTAGGAAATTTCGGCTCGTTGTCATATACAATATATCCGTGTTCGCTGCGGATTTTGTCGGTAATAGTTTCGTTCGGGTCGGCTACATAAAATGTTGTATCCAGTTTATTATCCGTTTTTTCAAAAGTTCTGTTTTGATCAAATTTTTCCGTATAAAGTTTTACGTTACGAGCCAGATAATCCGCAATTTTTTCTTTTGAATCGCTATTTATATCCACACGATTTTCTACTCCCATAAAGAAAGGTTTCATATCCTGGCCAAGTATATAGCAGGAAATATATCCGTATTCATTGGGGATTATAGGGTTTTCTCTGTGACCGCTGAAGGCGGGTTTTGAAGTATTGTTAATTTGTGATTTATTATTATTTGCTTTGTTTTGTTTTGCTGGCGTATATATATTTATTGCAGAAATTCTCATGAAAATGCTCTCCTTATTTGCTTATTTAAGGTAACGCTGAACACAAAATTTTTTGCTACTGTTTTAGTAATTATTTAATTAAATTTTACAATATTTTAAAATTCTCCGTCACATTTTGTATTGCAGAAAACACATCTGTCTTTGTTAAGATTATATTTTATTATCTTATAACCGTTTCTTATAATAACAGGTTGCCCGCAGTTTTTGCAATAGGTTGAAGAAGTTTGCTCGGTTGTAATATTACCGGTATAAACATATTTTAGCCCTGTTTGCAAAGCAATTTGATAAGCCTTCAAAAGTGTTGAATAGTCAGTGGATTTTCTGTTAATAAATTTATAATTAGGAAAAAATGCACTAAAATGCAAAGGTATGCAATCGCCTATGTTTTCAATTATCCAACGGCATTCGGCTTTTATATCATCATCGTTGTCGTTTTCGCCTTCAATCAGCATTGTTGTTAATTCTATGTGGCAATTTGTTTCATTGCAGGCATATTTAATTGTATCGAGCACTGGCTGCAATTTTGCAAGACAGTTTTTTGAGTAAAAATTTTCGCTGAAAGCTTTCAGGTCAATATTTGCCGCATCCATGCATTCAAAAAATTCCCGAGCGGGCTCTTTATTGATAAAGCCCGAAGTAACAGCAATTGTTTTTATACCGTTTTGACGGCACAGTTTCGCCGTATCGATTGCGTATTCAAAAAATATAATCGGGTCGTTATAAGTGAAGGCAACGCTTTTACAATTGT
The DNA here is from genome assembly GCA_944325555.1 of Candidatus Gastranaerophilales bacterium. GTDB lineage: Bacteria > Cyanobacteriota > Vampirovibrionia > Gastranaerophilales > Gastranaerophilaceae > Limenecus. The sequence continues at coordinate 153,978 of CALVAN010000001.1, forward strand.
ATTTTTTAGCAACAGCAACAATTTCCTCGGGCGAGGTTTTGTTCAAAAGAAAAACATCAATATCGTTTTTGGTTGTTCTCCAGTTCTGGCAAAACTTGCAGCCCATATTGCATCCTGTTGTACCGAAGGATAATACAGCAGAAGCAGGATAAAAGTGGTAAAGAGGCTTTTTTTCGACCGGATCTATTGCCAGACCGGTATTATAGCCATATTCTGTTAAGGTAATGATTCCGTTAACATTTTTTCTGGCCTTACAAAAACCTTTTTGTCCTTCATTTAAAATACAATTTCTGGGACAAATTGTACATTGAACCTTATTTGTTGGATGTAAAATATTTTGATATTTCATAAAATAAATTATAATGTTCTTATGGAAAAAGTTAAACAACCTTCTGTTGCCGGTTCTTTCTATACGGCAGACGCTACGGAATTAAAAAATCAAATAGAAAGTTTTAAAGAAAACAACAAAAATGCTTATGCGGTGCCTACACGTGCTGTCATTGTTCCGCATGCAGGTTTGGTATATTCCGGCAGGCTCGCCTATGAAGGCATAAGCCAGCTGAATAAAAATATAGAAAATCTTTTTATCATTGCCCCTGCTCACAGGGTTGCTTTTGAAGGGCTTGTCTTAAGTGATTTTGAAAAATGGAGTACACCGTTTGGCGAGATAAAAGTTAATCAGGAGCTTAATAATGAGCTGCATGAAAAATTTGGTGCTCAATATAATAATATGGCTCTGGAAAACGAACACTCCGTTGAAATTCAGGTGCCGATTATACAACAGGTATTTGAAAATGTTAAAATTGTGCCTGTTCTTGTGGGAATGGAAAGTCCTGACACTATTGAAAAAATCATTGAAGTTTATTACGCAGATGAGAAAAACGGATTTATTATTTCGTCTGATTTAAGTCACTTTTTAAACGAAGCACAGGCAAAAAAGATTGATACTCTGACGGCGCAAATGATAGAATCCGGCAATACACAAAACTTTGCTCCGCAGCAGGCATGCGGTATGGTTGGCATATTAGGGCTTGTCGGTTTTGCAAACAAAAACAATTATTCATTAATCAGAATCGATATGACAAATTCCTCGGCAACTACCGGAGATAAATCCAATGTCGTAGGATACGGCTGCTGGTTTATGTATGAAGGCGAAAAAAATAATTTTTTAAAAGAATATTGTTCGGATATCATCAAAGAAATTTGCCGCTTAAGTATTAAATCACGCCTGCTGCAAATGCAAGAAAAAATAAGCTATCCGCAGGTTCTGGATGAAATAGGTGCATGTTTTGTAACTCTTGAAAAAGAGGGCAAATTAAGAGGCTGTATAGGCTCTATTCTTGCCTACAGACCTTTAATCGAAGATTTGCTTACAAACGCTCAAAAAGCGGCATTTGCAGACCCGAGGTTTAAGCCTGTTACAAAACAAGAATTGGAACAGTTGGAAATTGCGGTTTCGGTTCTGTCTAATCCTAAGCCGATACATTTTAATGACGAATCTGATTTGTTAAACCGGATTCAAGCTGGCAAAGACGGAATAATCATAAAAGACGGCAAATATCAGGCTGTATTTTTACCGTCTGTCTGGGAACAGCTCCCTGACAAAAGAGAGTTTTTGAACGCATTAAAACTCAAAGCCGGTTTAAGACCCGAGTATTTTTCAAAAACTTTTGAAGCTTACAGATTTGAAACGGTTTATATAAAATAGATTCCATATCAATAAAAAAGCTGCCTTTACGGACTCAAATTGACCGTTAAGGCAGCTTTTTTATATACTGCTTTGCTCTAATGAAAGTCAGCTCTTTTTTCTTTATTTTAAATAAGAAAAAGGAGTCTTTATTTATGCAAGAGAAAAAAATACTTATAGTGGCAACTAATACATCCTGTATGGATGATTTGAATAAAACAAAGACAGGGGTCTGGCTGGAGGAATTTGCGGTACCGTTTTTGGAGTTTAAAAATGCATCCGATGATGAATTTAAACTCGACGTTACCGTTGCCAGCCCCCTTGGCGGGGTCGCACCCGTTGATGAGTCAAGTCTTGAATGCAAAAATCCGACACAATGGGATTACACCATAAAGGCTTTAGAAAATACCGTAAAATTATCAGAAGCGGACTACAAAAACTACGACGCAATCTTTATCCCCGGCGGGCACGGGCCAATGTTTGACCTTGCAAAAGATGAACTTTTGGGAGAAATAGTTTCTTATTTTTATAACACTCACAAGCTTGTAGCCGCAGTCTGCCACGGACCGGCGGGGTTGATTAACGCCAAAACCGATACGGGTGAACCAATTGTAAAAGGTATGCAGCTGACTTGCTTTACAAATGAAGAAGAGAAGATTGTTAAAAAAGATATGCTTATGCCCTTTTTATTGGAATCAAAATTAAAACAACTCGGAGCGTATTTTAATGCTGCTGCTCCGTGGGAAGAAAATGTAGTTGTTGATGAAAATCTCATTACCGGACAAAACCCTGCTTCGGCAAAAAAACTTGCCAAAACGGTATTGAAAAAACTTAAAAATAACTGACAAAAAACTCCGGCTTTTCAACCGGAGTTTTTTATTTCCTTTTAAATTTTAATAATCACCTGAAGAGCTGTCATCGTCATCTTCCAGCGATGACAAATCTTTTGTGTAAGTTGTATCAAAATCTTCCGGTAACATATCAGTATCGGGCCAGATTGTTGATTCATCAAACCTTACCGCATCCATATTGTCTGCCGCAGAGAAGTCGGAATTTTGCAAATCGCTTTCGTTAAATACGGCACCAGCCATATCAGCATCGGTAAAGCTGCAATAGTTTACGGCAGCATAGCTGAAATCCGTACCGTTTAACAAAGAACCGGAAAAATTACATTCAACAAGATTCGCACGGGAAAAATCAGCTGATGTAAGGTCAGTATCGGTAAAATTTACTTCCGTAAAGTTAGCTTCGCCGAATGAACATCCTGATAAATCAGCATTTGTAAGATCAACACCCTCAAGTGTAATACCTGAAAAATCAAGCTCACTCAGGTCAATTTCTTCGTGGTCTTTTCGGTATTCTTCATAAGCAGAAGGATTTGAAACAATCAGGTCAAATAATTCTTCTTTTGTATATTCTGCCATTTAAAAACTCTCCTTAGTAATAATAGAACATGATAACACTTTTTTTGTTAATCCTCAATAATTCTCATTTGCATTGCTAACAAAACCGCCTGGGTTCTGTTTTTAACCTTTAATTTTTTGAAAATACTGTTGAGGTGTGTTTTTACCGTAACTTCACGTACATAAAGTTTTTCGGCAATATCGTTATTGCTTGCCCCTTGAGAAACCATTTTTAAAATTTCCTTTTCTCGTGAGGTTAACGGTTCAATATTGCCTTCTTTTACAAATTTAAGGTCAACATTGTTGTGTTTTTCTTTTTGCCATGAAGAACGTCTTAAAAGTGCTTCGATTCTTGCGAGGAGATTCGGCAAGATAAATGGTTTTACAACATAATCGTCGGCTCCGAATTTTAGACCCGAAATTTCCTTTTGTTCTTCGTTTATAGCCGTAATCATAATAATAGGAATATTTTCCAATTTTTTATTCTGACGGATTGCCCTTAGAGTTTCCCATCCATCCATGTTAGGCATCATTACATCCAATAGAACGAGGTCAAAATCATTGGTTTCGGATGTAAGCTTTTTTATACCCTGCAGTCCGTCTTTTGCAACATCTACTTCATACCCGTACAAAGGTAATGCATCAGCCAGATATTTAGGATTGTCATCGATAATCAGAATTTTAGCTATAGCAACCATAATTGTTCTCACTCATACTACTTTAGTTGTAATTTTAATAGATAAATCCTTATTTATCAATGGAAACAGGCATAATTTCATCTATTTAACTTAGATTAGATTGTCTTTTAGCGCTTTTATTGCAGCTTGTGTTCTGTCGTTAACGGCAAGTTTTTGCAGGATATTGCAGACGTGAGCCTTTGTTGTATTGATACTGACATCTAATTTTTGTGCTATTTCACTGTTTGTTAAACCTTCAACTATAAGTGCCAGTACTTGTTTTTCTCTTGTTGTAAGATTTATATCGGAAACTTTAGCAGACTCTTTGGGGTCGGTCTGTGTTTCGACATGTTGTGTTTCAGGCTGGCCTGCTGCTTTTAAAACATACTGTGCAACTTTTGGGTCAAACCAGGCAGCTCCTTCAAGTACCGATTTTGTAATATCTATTAACTTGTCGGGTTCAATATCTTTTGTGCAATATGCGTTAGCCCCGTTATGAAGGGATTTTAGTACATCTTCTTCCTGTTCATGTGAAGATAAAACAATTACTTTAGTGGACGGGCGTTTTTCTTTTATTACCTTTGTGGCTTCAATCCCGTTCATATCCGGCAGTCCCAGATCCATAATAACTGCGTCTACGGCTTCTTTTTGTGCAATTGTAATTCCTGATTTTGCGTTAGATGCTTCAAAAATTTTGTCGAAACATTTTTCCGACTCAAAAGCCGTTCTAAGACCGAATCTTGTTAAAGAATGATCCTCAACTATCAAAATACTGTACTTTTTCATACTTTTTCCTATAATTGTGAACGCATTTCCTGATTTGCATCTTCATCAAGCGGATTTAGTTCTAATGCTTTTTTGAAGTTGCTTTTTGCCGCATCAATATGCCCGAGTTTTTTGTTAATTAACCCCTGATAGTAATAATATCTGCTGTTTTTGCTGTCAACGTATTTGACGGGTTTTAAATAGTTTCTGGCAAGTTCCAGTCTGTTGTTTTGTATTGCCATATCAGCAAGGCTAAGCCAGGCGTCCGTTAATAAAGGGTCTAAGGATACAGCTTTTTTTAGATACTGTGTGTTTTTAATATCGTCAACTTTTGAGGCGAGATAATAAATTTTTGCATCTACATTATTTTTAGCAAAGACTTTATTTGTATATTCTACTGATTTATCTGTCATATTAAGCATTTTGTAGCATAAAGCCGCTTTAATCATCGCCTCATCGTTCTTTTTGTCTTTTTTGTGAGCTTTTAAGAAATAATCAAGCGCATTTTTGTAATCCTTTTTGAAAAGATACATATCTGCTATGCCCATAAGAGTCGGAGCGTAGTTCTTTTTTACTTTATAGGCTTTTTCAAACATGTCCATTGAATCGGCAAGATTGTTCTGCTTAAAATAAATTTCTGCCAGTAGTGTCATTGAACGGTAATCTTTAGAATCCGCTGATATATTCTGGTTTAACTCTTTAATCGCTCTTGTATAATCACCTGTTTTTAAAAAGTATTGAGCAAGATAAAATTTTGACAGTTCCCTGTCTTTTGTTGCTTTAGCAAGAGTGTAGTAATACAAGCCTTCTAAATCTTTTTTGTAATCCAAAATATTTATATCCTGCGATAAAAGATCTTCCATTATTTTTATGGAGTCCGACAGTTTATTTGTTTCGCAAAAGATTTGGGCTTTATATTTTTGATAGTTAATATTGTCCGGATTTATTGATATTGCCCTGTTTATCTCATTAATTGCTTTATTGTATTCTTTTGTATTGTAATATGCCTGCGAAAGTATGTAATGCGCATAATCAGAACGTTTGAGGTTATCAGGGAGTCTGTTTAAATCTCTTGCAACTTCAAATGCCAGATTGTTGTAATATATTTCCGTATAATTTTGCGCAAGTTTAATTTCATCATCATAAGACAAAACAACCATGGGGAATAACTTTGCTTTCATCAATTGTATTTGATGGTTGTAGGTTTCTCTGTCTTGAATATTGTTTATTGCTTCCTGTGCAAGGGTAAACAAGCCTATATTGGCAAATTTGTATGCAAACCCGAGGTTTACAAAATCATCGTTTGCGCTGTTTTGTAAAATGAGCTTGTAATCTTTGTATGCCGAAGTTATATTCCCCTGTGCGAATTTTTCGTTAGCTTCCGTGTATTTTTTTGCATAATCAATGGTATCAGCTTCTCCTGCGGCCGAGTTGCCGTTTTGAGAATAAGTTAAAAGCCTCAGAAAATCATTAGTAAGCTGATTGTTTTTAATCATTTTTAAATTTTCGGCATTAAAAGTGGAAATGGGCGTTTTTATTATATTTTTTGCAGCAGGTTTTGCAAGGCACATACCTGTTGTGCCCGCCAAAATAAGTGCTGCTGTTATAACTTTTTTTATCATAAACCTTCCCCGGTCAATTGTTCTGGCGTTTATTTGCCTGCTTTACAATTATAATACGTATTGAACAGTTCAATCAATGCCCTGTCAGAGTCAGAATAATTTTCCTGTTCGTTTGTCAAAAGATTAAACAGATAGTTAACATCATATTTATCAAGTGTTTCTCTGTCTTTTTGGTCATAAAGGACAGAATCAACCTCGCTTAAAAATACATCAACAAGTCTGTCTAATTTAATTTTGAAGAAAGCATCAACAATATCACCGTCAAAATGTTTCCAGGCACCGGATTTTATTATATCAAGCGCATTTTTTATGGGCATTTTGTCACGGTAATGTCTTTTTGATGTAATAGCGTCAAAAACATCGCTGACAGCTAAAACTCTTCCGCCGAGAGGAATCTCTTCTCCTTTAAGCTTTCTGAAATATCCTGTTCCGTCGTATTTTTCGTGGTGGCTTGAGGCTATTTCCGCTACTTCTTTAAATTCTTCCGATATATAAACTCTGTTTAAGATATCGTAAGTAATTTTTACGTGTTCCTGAATATGCTTGTACTCATCATCCGTAAGTTTGCCGTCTTTTTGCAGTACGGCGTCACGAATACCTATTTTGCCTATGTCATGCAGTATTGCCGCATGGATAATATTGGCGGTTGTTTTTTCGTCAAGGTTCATTACCTCGCAAATAAGCTCGGAGTACATTTTTACACGGTTGGAGTGACCTGCTGTTATTTTGTCACGTGCATCTATGGAAGCGGCAAGCGTATCAACAAAGTTTTTAAACAGCTCTTTTTGCCGGTCAATCATCATTTGCTGGGATTCAAAAAGCTTGGCGTTTTCTATTGCGATACCTGCGCTTGAACCTATTGCGATAAGAATATCTTCGTCCTCTTTGGTAAAGGTTGCATCATTGTTTTTATTCAGAACCTGAAATACTCCGAGAATCTCGTGTTTCATATTCCAAATAGGCATACATAATATTGTTTTGGTTTTGTAGCCTGTTTCTTTGTCGATATCGGGATTAAAACGCTCATCTTTGTAAGCATCTTTTATGTTAATAATTTCGCCCATTTGAGCTGCATAGCCGGCAAGTCCCTTATCTGCAGGAAATCTTAACTCTTGAGTCCCCATACCGAGCGCTACTTTGGAAACCAGTTCGTTTCTTTGTTTGTCTAACAGAAATACAGTGCATCTGTCCGCATCAAGAACTTTTTTTATTTCTTCCGCAACGGTTTTTAAAAGATGTTCAAGGCTGGTTTCCGCAGCCAGTGTACGGGCTACGTTCAAAAGCGCAACAATTGGTTTTTCCGCACCGTGGTGCTCTTGATCGTCTTGATTTGTAATGTTTAATTTTTCTATTTGAACGATTAAGTTGCTGACTTTTGCGTTTATAACTTCATTTGAAGAATTTATATTTCGAGCCTGCTTAAGAACGTTCAGAGCCATTGAATAGTTTTTTTCGGCATTATAAATATATCCCCAGCAAAACAGGTTTGTTTTTATTGCGTTTTTATTGTGGGAATTTTCTGCCAGAAATCTTGCATCTTCAAGCATATTAATGGCTATTTTATAGTTGCTTTTATCTGTTTTGTATTTTAAAACCGCTAGCAGTGAAAGGTTTTGAGCAATGAATTCATAAGATTTATTAAGCAAAAATGTGTTATGTATCATTTCTGCTTTAGGCACCAGCGAGGATACAGATGCGGTGTCTAATGTCCTAAACACTGTAAACATTGTATTTTGAGCGTTATTTAAATCTTCAACACAAACGGATTTTATAAACTCTTCCATATTTAACCCTTAACATAATCTTTATTTAATTATACAATATTTTTTGTAATTAATAAACAAATGCAAATAAAATCGGGGAATCGGGGGATTTTTGAAATATGAATAAAATAAGCATTATTATACCTGTCTATAACGAAATGAGTACACTGGATAAAATTCTTGAAAAAGTCGAACAGGCTCCGTTTTGCGGGTTGGAAAAAGAGATTATACTCATAGATGATATGTCAACTGACGGTACACGTGAGCATCTTGCAGAGCTTGAAGGCAAATATAAAGTTCTTTATCACAACTACAATCAGGGTAAAGGCGCAGCAATAAGAACAGGCATGGCACACATAACAGGCGATATTATGGTTATTCAGGATGCGGATTTGGAGTATGACCCCGTTGATTATGAACCGTTAATTAAACTCATTGTTGATGATAAGGCTGATGTTGTTTACGGTTCAAGACTTACCGGCGCTAAACCCTCAAGATCGTTTATGTTTACGCACTGGCTGGGGAATAAGGTTTTGACTCTTACAACAAATATTTTATACGGTGCAACCCTTACCGACATGGAAACCTGCTATAAGGCTTTCAGAACAAGCTTTTTAGAGGGGATTGAAATTAAGTCTAACAGATTTGATTTTGAGCCTGAAATAACCGCCAAGGTTTTGAAAAGAAAACCCAGATTGTACGAGCTGCCGATTTCTTATTACGGCAGAGATTATTCCGAAGGGAAGAAAATTACCTGGAAAGACGGTTTTCACGCTATATGGGCGCTGTTAAGATTCCGCTTTAGCGATTAATTTCGTAATTAATGTCATAATTTTGATAATCATCGGCAAAAGGTTCTGCTGGAATGCTTTTGTCGATGATTTGTTCTATAGCGTGTTCTGCTCTTGTTTTTAAAGCTGTGTCCGTATGTTCAAATTCATATACCCCGATAAACACAAGCCCCGCAAGGATTGCTATTTTTGCAGTTTTCATTGTAAATATCTGTTTTAAAATTACGCTGTCAAAAATATTATTATTCTTATTTAATATGTTTATTACATTGCGTGTAATTTCAGGGGGGGCTTTTTTGAGGGTTTGATTGTACGCATATTTTAAATGTTTTTGTACTATATAGATATTTTTTAATTCTTTTTGGGCATTTTTGGATTTCATAAGGTATTTGCGGAATTCAAAACTTTCTTCTCCCATTAGTTCGTTATCGACATAAGGTGAGATGCTGTTCATAAATTTTTGATGCTCTCTTATGCTGAAGCTGTTTTGTTTTTGTTTTTTTGCAGAGATTTCTACAACTTGCTTGTAAGAGTCTTGCAGATTTTTTATCAGTGATTTTAAATACATATATTTTTTGCGGCACGAAGGGCAATTTTTTAAGTGTTCCTGTATCAATATTCTGTCGTTAAAAGAAACTCTGTTGTCTATATACAAAGAAAGCATTGACGAAACCTGTTTGCATATAATTTGATTTTCCCGAGTCATTATTTCTCCCCCTAAGCGATATAAGCTTTTAAATCTTCCTGTAATTTGTTTCTTGCTCTGGCGATACGTGATTTTACGGTGCCTACATTTGTATTTGTGATGTCGGCAATTTCTTCGTAACTCAACCCTTGAAATTCTCTTAAAACTATTGCGAGTTTGAAGGAATCAGGCAGTTTGTGTATGGATTTTTCTATGATACAGTTCAGCTCACTGTTAAGGCTTGATTCTTCGGGGGTGCAGGTTTTGCACGGTACATCGACAATGTTGAATCTGTCCTGTTCATCATCGTCTTTTTTGTCTATGGGCACTGTTTTAAGTTTTCTGTTTTTACTTCTTATGTGGTCATAAAACAATCTTGTTACTATCTGGTTAAGCCAGGGTTTGAATTTTACAGGATCTTTGAGGCTTTTTATGTTTCTTGCCATTTTTAAAAGTGCTTCCTGTGTTAAATCCAAAATATCCTGACAGTCGCTGCTTAAATAATAAAATGATGCATATACGCTGTCTTGATTGCGTTTGATAAGCTCTTCAAGGGCGTCTATGTCATCTTGCTGAGCAAGCATTACCAGTTCTTCAGAGCTTTTGTTTTTATATTTTTTTTTACCTAAAATAATCAATTTGAAATTTCTCCCGCCGAGTTATTTATTAAATTAATCGAAGGCATAATTGTTTAGTACGCTCTTTGTAATATATACAGGCGGGTGATTTGTTGAAGCTTTGGCGGGGTTTGGGTGATATATATAATTTGTGGACGGAATTAAACTCAACAATAAAAAAGGGAAATAAAACAAAAATCCTTGTTGCAGTCCGGACTGCCGTGCTCACTTGCGTTTGCTATCAATGACATGCAATTATCATTTTTGTATATGTTACGTAATTCGGTGACAGAAATAATTTTTTCTTAACATAAATAATCAAAAAATCCGACCTTTGTGAAGTGAATTACAGAAAGTTTCACAAACAACTACAAGCGAGGTTTGTTTGAGGGCTATGTAATTATAACAATTACTTTAATTTATCAAAGGAGAGCAATTTATATAGCCCGAGTTGCCGAGCTCAAGTTTGTGTTACTTTCTGTATGAACGGAACAGCAGGTCGGGAGTTTCTTGGGCTCCACCCGTTCTTTGCATCAAAGAATGGGTGGAACATAAAGCAGAAATTTATGTCTTTATTTTTTTATGTTCATTTCTTTTCTTTTGTATCTTGCAGGCAAAAGAAAAGAAACGAACCAAAGAAAAGAAAACCGGCGCTTATCAAAAGAAACAGTAAAGTGTTTTATCAGTAATTTTTCAGCGACAAGCTGCTGTAAAAATTACCTCAAAACACAACTGTTTCTAATCCAAGTTCCGTCAGGGCTCTGCCCTGAAACCCGCTACGGCTTACAAAGTAAGCCGTGTATAATAAACAGTGATTATCAAACTGTATAAAATAATTATATTCTCATAACAATTGTTACAATATTTGTCACCAAATTACGTAACATATACAAGAATGACGGTTGTTTTTATTCTTTCTCTCACAAATCACGACCGGATTGCCGTGCTCACTTGCGTTCGTTTGCAATGACGTTTCTTTTTTTATTGTTTTTCATCTCTACAGCAAAATCCTGTTTTTAGAGGATTCAGTAAAAAAGACGCATGTAGTACCCTGTTAATATATAATTTGTCCGAATCATATATTCGCATGCAAATTATTTAGACTTGGTAAAAAACAAATAAATTAAGAGTAAAGAGGTAAGGTTTGAAAAAATTTCAGTTCAGACTTCAAGTAGTATTAGATATCAAAGAAAAACTTCTGGAACAGAAGCTTTTGGAACTGTCCAAAGTTCAAAGAGGTTTGCAGGAAGCCGTACAAAAACAAAGAACACTAGAGGGATATCAACAGGAAATTAACGAAGCATTAATGAATGTATTCCAGAGCGGAAACGATCTTGATCTGGTTGAGGTTCAACGCTACAAAGATTTTATTAACAAACTTATTGTCGATATTTCCAACCAAAAAGTTGTTATACAAAATATTTCCAAGGTTTTGGAACTTAAAAGAAAAGAAGTTAATGAAATTATCAAAGAGAAAAAAGTGCTTGAAAAACTCAAAGAAAACCAGAAGAAAAAATACTATCAATCTTATGAACAGTACCAGACACGAGAACTTGATGATATAGCATCGGCTCGTTACGCAAGGGTTTAAGATTGTTAAAAAACAAGCGGAGAGAGGAATATTAAATGACTGCACAATTTACAAATTCAATACAGTTTTTGGTGGCTAATACGACACCTGATTTAGCTTCCTCTTCGAGTGCAAAAACTTTTAATGATTATGACCCTAACGGTGATGTGTTTTCTGCAGCACTGGATAATGCAACAAAATCCTATGCCGATAAATCAGAAAACAAAGTAAGCTCAAAAGATAATGACTATGCTAAAGATACAAAGGACTTATCAAAAACTGATACAAAAGAAACAAAACAGGAAATTGACAATCAGGATTTTCAAAGCAATCAGATAGATGATAAAAATCAGGCTTCGTCCACTCAAGAGGTAAAATCGGAGCAATCAGAACAGACTTCTTCCGATAAAACGGAAAATCAAACAGATAATAATCAGAGTACAACAGATTCAGCCCAACAAATATCACAAACGCAACAGCAAAACGCAGTCACAATTGTGCTGACGGCCACCTCAACACAAAATGCAATGGCAAATGAGCAGCTCCTTTCCAATATTGAGGGTGAAATACCTGCAGAAACCACTCAAATTAAGGCTGCAGCGGATATCTCAGTGCCTGAGGTTGACACACAAACCTTAAAACAGGTACAGGAAAATGCTCAATTGCAACCGCAGCAAGAAAAACAGCCAAAGGAGGCTGTAGTTCAATCTGTTAAAAATTCTCCTGAAAATCACACGGACGTTAAACCTGCGGAAACATCAGCTGTTGCACTTACTCCTTCTGATACTGAGGCGGAGAAAGCACCTGTTATTAAGGTAACTCAAGAGGTTGCTGCAAATACAAAAGAAAATTCGCTTGCCAATGCTATGGAGAACAAAGACACAACTTCAAAGATAAAAGACAAAGCCGTAGCTCAAATGACAGCACTGGAAGATACTAATACAGTGGTAACTCAATCAAGCACTGCTGATACTTCTTCTCAGCAGCAAAACGGAACCCTGAACGGTAATAATGCTCAAGAACAGATTATGAAAATGTCCGTTGAAGCAAATTCTGATGTTACAGCAGGTACATTAACGGGTACGGAAACTTTTGCAAGTAAGATGGATGTTCAACTTTCAGCTGCAGCAAAAACTTCTTCTTCAGTTCTGCAAAATCAGTTGAATCAAAGCAGTATTTTGGAACAGGTAAATAAACAGTTTGAACAGCTTCAACAAACTGGAAACAACAAGGTGTCCATTGTTTTGCAGCCTGAAAATCTCGGCAGAGTATCCGTTGAAATTATGAACTCAAAAGACGGTATTACTGCAAAAATGCTTACTGACAACCAGCAGGTAAAAGATCTTTTTGATAAAAATATTGAGGCTCTAAAATCTAACTTGAGCTCTCAGGGTGTAAACGTAAATAACATTAAAGTTGAATGCACTCAAGAATCCGCCAATAACGCAATGAACTTTGAAAGAGAGTTCAGCCAGTCTTTTGACAATCCGAATAATTCATCAAATCACAATCAGACAAATCAGTCTAATGCCCAAAACTCATACACTGCTGATTCATCAGGTTTTGAAGAAGGCGAAATTGAGATGAGCAGCGGAGTTGAAATTAAAAATACTCAAACAATAATACAGCATAATGGTAAGGTCGATTATAAAGTCTAATTTAAGGGGAAGAGAAAATGTCATACTCATCTATACAACAAGAATTAATAAATATGCAGTCTAATACGGCTGTTAATCAGGCAAAAGAAAGACAGCAAAGCGGTGTATCCCAAGAGCTTGACGGTGATGCATTTTTGATGCTTATGCTCGAACAGTTGAAAAATCAGGATCCGATGAATCCTATGGATAACTCCGAAATGCTTGCCCAGCAGGCTCAATTTACTCAATTGACGGAATTGCAGGAACTTAATGACACAATAAACCAGAACAATATTATTCAGCAGGCAAACAGTCTTGTCGGCAAAACAGTACAGATTGTTGACCCGAATAACACCTCAAGACTCATTACCGGTGTTGTTACAAGTGCAAACTTTACCGGTGAATCAGCAACCGTTACCGTTAACGGAACCGAATACCCGCTTGGATTGGTTGCTGCCGTTACTGACGGCGCTGCTGCCTCTTCCGCTGATGTTATTGCAAATAAAAAACTTAGTGAACTTAACAATATTTCTTCACTTAAAGAGGGGTACATAACCCTGACAACACAAAATGCAAACAGCTTGCAGAAAAATAATACCTATATCAAAGTAACTTCTGATATGACCGTTGGCGATTTGCAAAAGGAACTTGAAAAAGCAGGGGTTAAAACTTCAATCAATAACGGTATTTTAACAATTTCCAAAGGAGATTTTGAGTCAATAAGCATAACAAACGGAAAAACAAATGACAGTTCAGCCGATGCCTGCAACCTTGTCAGTGCATTGCAGATGTTCCAGAACGAAAACGGCGACCTTGAAACCTGCATATTAGACTTTAACAGAGGCGGTTCAACTTCTTCAGGCGGCAGCTCAGGCGGTTCCGGCAATACCGATGCTGAGCAGCAAAGTATTCTTGAAAGGATAATAAATAAGATATTTGATTAAAAAATAAAATTATACATTTAAAAATAAAACGGGAGGATTAATGACACAATCATTTTACACCGCAATCAGCGGTATGAATGCGGGGCAGACCAAAATTACGGTAGTTGCCGACAACATTGCCAATATGAACACTATAGGGTTCAAGGCTTCAAAAGTAAACTTTTCTGATGTATATTACAACACTGCATCAGTAGGTAAAGCACCGAGCGGAAATCAGGGCGGTATCAACCCCAGACAAACAGGTATTGGTGTTAAAACAGCATCTATTGCAAGAGATTTTTCATCAGGTACAACACTGACAACAGGTTTGAATACAGACCTTTTTATTAACGGCAGCAGCTTCTTCACCGTTGAAACTCCCACCGCAGGTGTTGTTTACACAAGAGATGGTAACTTTACTGTTGACTCTAACGGATATCTGGTAACTTCAAGCGGTTATAAAGTACTCGGTACGGACGATACGTTAAATACCTCCTCAAGTACCACACCGATTAGGATTCCTACTTATATTTCAACAGTGACTACAGTATCGACGGCTGATCAAATGGCTAACACTCCGTTGAACGAGTTGAACGGTTTGATGACTGGCGGTGTAACAGACGGTGCGTTTACAATCACTACATATAATGCAGATGGCGACCCTGAAAATCATGTTATCGATGTAAACGGTGAAATGACTGTACAAGGGCTTGTTGATGCCATTAACGGAGCAGGAGGTGATTTTACTGCGGCTATTGATGAAAACGGCGGTATTACACTGACAATGAAAGGTGATGCAGTAAGAATGGAATTTGCAAACGGAAGTGCTGATGATCCAGATGCACCTGCTTCTAACATTGTTACCATGATGGGTTTTGACTCCGTAGAAGGTGCTGACACATACGCTACGCAAACTTTAAGCTATCACCAGACAATCAGCGCAGGTTCACCCAGCGACCCGAACTCCGAAAACTACTCATCAATTGCTATCAATGAAGACGGTATTATTGAAGTAAAATACGGAAACGGCGATACTTTAAGTGTTATGCAGGATCCTGATAACCCTAACAATATGGTGTTTAAATATACTCTTAACAACGGTCGTATTATCACGGGTGAAAACTTAACAGTTCAAGACAGCGTTGTAGAACCTGCTAACCTGCAAATTCAGCTGGCAAGCTTTGTTAACCCCAACGGCTTAATTGCTCAGGGCAGCAATACTTATACCGTAGGGCCTAACAGCGGTATGGCTTTGTATGGCAGCATAAGTTCAGATGCCTTCGGCAGCGTTATCTCCGGTGTATTGGAAGGTTCTAACGTTGATTTGGCTTCAGAATTTGCGGAAATGGTTGTTGCTCAAAGAGCTATTGAAGCAAACAGCCGTGTGTTTGACACGACAAACCAGATACTGCAAACATTATCAACTCTTGGTCGATAATGGTAATTTAACCCGTTAAAATGTATAATTTTATTTAATCTTAAAAACCCGATATCTAAGGATATCGGGTTTTTTATACTCTCTCTTCTTAATTTTATCAGTATGATTTATACTCTTTTTCAAAACCGAACAAAGAGCTGACGGATTCGTTGTCATGGATTCTTGAAATTGCCTCGCCCAAAATAGGCGCAATACTCAACTGCGTAAACTTGGAAGAAACCTGCTTGCTCAACGGAATGGAATTGGTAATGATAACTTCTTCAACCGGAGCTTCTTCAAGACGCTGGATAGCCGGACCGGATAAAATACCGTGTGCTGCGCATACGTAAACTTTTTCTGCCCCTTCTCTTATAAGAAGTTTTGAAGCTTCGCAGATTGTACCTGCTGTATCAATCATGTCATCAACGAGAATACAAATTTTTCCTTGAACATCGCCGATAACGTGGTCTGCAATGGCTTCATTATGTTTGTCACGTCTTTTATCAACAATGGCAAGAGGACAATCCAGTTTTTTTGCAAAAACTCTTGTTCTTTGAACACCGCCTGTATCGGGGCTTACGGCAACAAGTTTGTCGTGCGGAATGTTCAATCTTTTGATGTAATCCGTCAAAACAGGGGTTGCATAAATGTGGTCAACAAGAATATTAAAAAAGCCCTGAATTTGACCTGTGTGTAAATCCATGGCAAGTATTCTGTTTGCGCCTGCCGTTGTCAATAAATCGGCAACGAGTTTTGCAGTAATAGCTTCTCTTCCTGAGGTTTTTCTGTCCTGTCTTGCGTAGCCGTAGTATGGAATTACCGCTGTGATAGATTTTGCGCTTGCTCTTTTGAAGGCGTCTATCATAATCAAAAGTTCCATCAGGTTTTCATTAACGGGGTTTGACAAAGGCTGTACGATAAAAACATCATCGCCTCTAATGCTTTGCTGTACCTGTACATAAATTTCCCCGTCCGCAAAATTTTTGATAATCATCGGTCCAACGCTTGTGCCTAAATAATCGGCAAGTTCCTGAGCAAGCTCCGTGTGTGCACGACCTGAAAAAAGTTTTATGTCATGGGTCGGATTGATTGTTTTTTCTCGCTGGGGAAATTCCATAGTCAATTCCATTTTTCATTCCTTCCTTTGTTGCAGACCAACTAAATTATATCAGCAAATCATTATATTTTATACATGTTTTTTTATTTCTTTAAGTATTAAATTTTAAAAACAGTGAATATATTTTTTGTTACCTTGGCATAAATGATATTTTTTATTGCAACAAAATGTTACAAACGTAATGTTTGGTTTTGGACATTCGGATGTTAAGCAATGTAAAAAAAATAAAAAAAAACACCAAAATCGTCAAGTTTTTTCTATGTATTCCGATAACTAAAACAGGTCTGAACGAAAAGGAATGCAGTTAGTAATGCCGGACGGTTTTAGCGAATTAGTAAACGTTTACATAGAAAATTTGAATTTACCTTACGATACAAAGGTAAAACTTATTGCGTCCAACCCTAAAACACTGGCGGATGTATCATTATGGCTTGAGGAGAATAGGGAACAGGAGATAAGATCAAATCCTTTTAACCCTTTTGTTACAACGACTAAAAATCAAATCGCAAATGAGATAAAATTATTTTCAAATAATTCAAATACAATATCGCAAAATTCGAACTTGATTTTTAACAGGGATTCTCTTGTTGACACTGATGACGCAAGCTGGGGGCTGGGCATTGAAAAAACAAGTGCCTCTGCAGACACAAGTGCGGTTTCTTATTATTCAAATACAGCTGCAACAAATAAAACTTCCAACACAAAAACACAATCAGCTCCCGCAGCAACAACATCAACAAAAACTAAAGAAGCTCAGGACAACGCAATAGCAAGCATAAAAGAAAATGTTAACTCTTCTGTTGAAGTTATTATGAAGCAGATGGAAGAACAGGGGAATATAAGCAAGGCTTATAACTCAATAAAAGAGTATTTTGATGCGGAAATGGCTTTAAGCAGCGTCTGCCGCACAATTTTTGCGGAAAATACCACTGCAGAACTTCTGCAAAGGGCGCAGGACGGAAACCTAACCAAAGAAGAATACTGGAATACAAAAATTGATACGGTCATTGATATGCTGACGGCCGGAAGAGAACTCTCAGACGAGGAACGAACCTGTCTTGAAGAAAGATTTGCTCAATATACACCTGAAGAACTCAATCAATTGATTGATAAACTCAAATGCACAAACAGTGAAGAGTACTCAATGCTGACAGCTCAGGTGGACAGACTTATTGAAGAAGGACGAAATCTGCTTTCAAGCAGCCGATCGGATTCGAATAGTGTTAATTTAAGTGAAAATCCAAATTCTATTAAATCACTTTTGAAATCCGGCGCAGGAAAAGAAATTATGACATTTAATGAGGTCTGGAAAGCAGAAAGAGGCGTTGATTTTGACCCTGAAGCGATAACAGAGTACGAAAAATCTGCTGCGGAATATGCAATGGTTACTATGGTTAATAACAAGGCTAATGCATTGCATGATCTGTTAAAAGACTCTATGAGCCTTGTCAAAGGCAACAATGAAAACGGTGTATCTCCTCAAGTAAGAGAAGCCGGTGAAAAACAGCTTGAAGTAAAACTTTTAACTGCATTAAAAGAGTTATACGGAGATAATGAAGAAAAAATAAATCAAAAACTGCAGGAAATTTCCAACGGCAGCATAAGCTATAAAGACGGCAATATTGTTTATAACGAATATTCCAAAAACAATAAGGGCTACGCACTTTTAAACAGTGCACAAAAATTGCTTGACGGTGTTGATGCAAACGTGCAAAAAATTCAGGGGCCTTATTCGGAAAGTTATTATAAAAACAAAATGGCCTCTGCCTATGAAATGGCATATGGACGTAAAAACGCAACACAGCTTGCACAGGCTTTTGCTAATGATCAGGAAACAATTGTCGGTAAAGTCCGTACAGGTGTAGAGATTACAGGTGCTGGTGTAATGGTCGCCGGCATGTTTTTCTGCCCTCCGGCAGCATTAGCCGGTGCATTAACAGCATCATTCGGTGGTATAGGTGTTGAAGCTTATAATGAGGCAACACGCAGTACCGGAATGACCGATGAAGCCAAGAAAAAAATTACGGAAGAATTGATGACCAATGCCGCACTGTTTGCAGTGGGCGGAGCTGCCGGCAAAATGGGATCAGCAGCTAAAGCGGCTTTGCTTGCGGAACAATGCCCGACTCTTATGGCTTGTATAGCTGACCTTGGTATTGATGCAACGATAAGCCTTTTGGGTGATATGGCTTTAAGTGGAGAAATAGATATTGCAGGTGAAGGGCTTTCGCAGTTGATGTCTATACTTGCAGGGCACGTTAAAGCCGGTAAATTCGGTAAAACTGCTATATCCAGACAGGATTTAAACCCGGGCAAAAATCCTGTTGGCAATCATGCCTTGGAAGACCTGAAAAGAACAGACCCGCAGGTTTATGAAGATTACAAACTTTTAAGAAGCAAGAATATGCTGCCGTCTAACTTTGGTAATTTATTAATTAATGCTAAAGACGCAAAACTCAATGAAAATTTGAAAAAGGACATATCCCTTCTTGCTGATTGTGTAAGAAAGGGCATTGACCCTAAAGATGCGTTTGTACCCAAAATGAAAAGCCTTGAAGAAGCTGCAAAAACAAAGAAACCAGGCGAAGTATTTTCTCTTGAAGGTACAAATGATGTCTATATTATGGATGATTCCGGTCCTGTGAAACTTGATATGGACAGAGATATGTATTATTCATTATTCCCGCCGGTTGCGTCATATTGTACAAATCAGGGCTCAATGGGAGATTGCTATTTTGTCAGCGCTATTCTTGACGGAGCAATGAATAACCCAAAAGCAAAAGTCGAAATGTTAAAGATGTTTCACCAGCAGGGGAATGATCTTGTGTTTGAATTTAAAAACTATTCTTCGGTTAAAGGTTTTAAACCCAATATGACTTATGATAACTGCCCGTCCCAAATTGTATTTAAAAATGCCAAAAAACGTTTATCAACAGTGTCTAATGCTGGCATAAGCGGTGCAACAGGACTTAAATTGGCAGAAGAAGCATACGGATATAAACTCGCAGCCACGCAGATGGCTGAATTTATGTCAGATACACAAGTACCGAGAGATAAACAAAGACAAGTCTTCGAAGAGCTGCAAAAAGTCTTTGAGGACGATAACTATAAACCTTCTAAGGAATTTTTAGATATTCTTGCCAAAACCTTCGAACATTCCGGCCAATACAGCGTTAATCAAAATTCGGCAAGCTTAAAATCAAAAATTATGATTGCACTTGACGGTATTGATGCTGTAAGGCAAAAATCTATCGGAAATGGTGGAGATCCGGCAACAAATATTCGCAATTTCTTCGGGCTGGATTCTTCTGCCACTCAAACCTTGTATGCGTCTGATGATGAATCTATTATAAAATTTTTAAAACAATTTGATAATAATCCAAATGTAATATTTACAACAGCAACAGATGCAAATAATCTAAAAATAACATCTTATGCCGAACAATTTGCTGTTTTCTTCGGACTTGGAGAAAAAGGTGGTCATACTCTGATAGGACAACATGCTTATCGCATACATTCATATGATCTTGAGAACAAAACAATTTCTGTTGTTAATCCGTGGGATACAACAAAGATTGTTACTTTAACATTTGACCAGTTTAAAAAATATTTCCCTGAAATATCAGCTACTGATATTTCTAAGGTCCAAAAAACGGAAATTTCGGAGGCTCTGGTAAATAAAATGCAGGAGCTTGGTATACCGACCCAAACTGCATACGGCAGAAACTATTCTAATGACGAACTTATTGACTTATATATTAAAAAGCTGCAGGACGAAAAGAACCTTGCGCCGGCAAGATACAGGTCTATAGACGCTGATGACTATATAAATGAAGATATTTATAATAACAAAAATGTTGTCGCCCTGCACAATAAACTTGTTGAAAAATACGGAAACACTACGGCTGAAACCGTTATGAAAGCAATAAGCAATTTGGGTGACAGAGTTATTTTTGATGAAAACAAATTAAATGCCATCGTCAAAAACATTGATAATTTGTTAAATGACAAAGATATTAATTTTGACCTTGCATACAAAATTGTTTCCACACTCCATTCTAATTACGAATTTGTTATGGAAAAAGCAGGTGATATTATTAAACAACTTAAAGCTAAAGGCTATACTGATTCGGCAATCGTAAAAATCATCAACAACATAACTAAAGAAAACTATGACGAAATGAAAAAATTATGGGAATAATTCTTCACAATCGTTTATGATTTTGCGCTAAAAATTTACTTTAAAACCTGTCTGTTATATCATTTGAGTACAAGGTTACAAACATTAATAACAGAAAACAGGTAATAATATGGACAGTTCAAAGTTAAGAAATATAGCCATCATCGCCCACGTTGACCACGGCAAAACAACCCTTGTTGATTGTATGCTCAAACAGTGCGGTGTGTTCAGACAAAACGAAGTTGTGCAGGAACGTGTGTTGGACAGCAACGATCTTGAACGTGAAAGAGGTATTACTATCCTTGCAAAAAACGTTTCGGTTCACTACAAGGGTTACAAGATTAATATCGTGGATACCCCCGGCCACGCAGATTTTGGCGGCGAGGTTGAACGTGTTCTCGGTATGGTGGATGGTGCGCTGCTTATTGTTGACGCTGCGGAAGGCCCTATGCCTCAGACAAGATTTGTATTGCAAAAGGCTCTGGAGCTTGGCATAAGAGTTATCGTTGTTATAAACAAAATCGACAAACCCGCTGCGGACCCTGATGAAACATTAAACAAAGTATTCGACCTGTTTACGGAATTAACCGACGACGAATATTTGATAGACTTCCCCGTTATATATTCCAGCAGCTTGCATGGCTTTGCCAAAAAAGAACTTACTGACGAATCAAAAGACATTATCCCGCTTTTGGATTCCATTATCGAAAACATTAAGCCGCCGCTTGCGGATGCAACAAAAGATTTGCAGTTCCATGTAACAACACTGGATTACAATGAGTATGTCGGCAGAATCGCCATTGGCAGAATCGTTAACGGTTCAATAAAATCACAGGAACAGGTCAGCCACATCCATACGGACGGATCAATTACAAGAGGCAAGGTAGTTAAACTGTTCGGGTTTGAAGACCTCGGACGTGTTGAAATTAAAGAGGCTCATGCCGGTGATATTGTTGGTATAGCAGGCTTTCCCGATGTACAGATAGGTGAAACTATTGCATCTTTGGAAAATCCGCAGGCACTGCCGTTGATTAAAATAGACGAGCCTACTTTACAGATGAATTTTTCCGTAAACAACAGCCCGTTTGCGGGGCAAGAGGGCAAATTTGTTACCTCAAGACAGTTGAGAAAAAGGCTCTATCAGGAGCTTGAAAAAAATGTTTCTTTAAGAGTTGAGGATACTGATTCCACAGATGTATTTAAAGTTTCAGGCAGAGGTGAGCTTCATTTGAGTATTCTTATTGAAACAATGCGCCGTGAGGGCTTTGAGTTTCAGGTTTCAAAACCCGAGGTTATTTATAAAACTATTAACGAGGAAACTTATGAGCCGTTTGAAGACCTGCTGATAGACGTTCCTGAGGAATGTGCTGGCGGGTGTATAGAAAAACTTGCGGGCAGAAAGGGCGAAATGCTCGAAATGCAGGCAGTCGGCACACGTTCTAAAATGAGATTTTTAATCCCTTCAAGAGGCTTAATCGGCTTTAGAGGCGAATTTATCAGAATGACCCGTGGCGAAGGTATTATGAACCACACTTTTGCTGAATATAAACCCTATGCCGGTGATATTAACCGCCAGAGAATGGGTTCTCTTATTGCCCACGAAGAAGGCGAGGCTGTACCTTATGCACTTGCTCAGTTTGAAGACAGAGGCGTGTTCTTTGTTACTCCTAAAACAAGAGTTTACAGAGGCATGATTGTTGGCGAATGCAACCGTTCTCAGGATATTCCCGTTAATGTGTGCAAAACCAAAAAACTTACAAACATGAGAACGGCAACAGCTGATGTTATGGTTACATTGCAGGCTCCGAGAATACTTTCGCTTGAGGAATGTCTTGAATATATTTCCGATGATGAGCTAGTTGAGGTTACGCCTAAAAACATAAGAATGAGAAAATACGATCTTGTTAAGTTGAGATAATTTAGGCTTCTTATTGTTGTATAGAAATTATAAGTTAATAAGCAGGTGTAGACTAAAGTCTACCATACTGCTAATGTCATTCTTACATAACCTATACAATTCTGAGCGCAGCGGAAAATCTTTAATGTATAAAATTTATTTTTAAATCATAAAAAAAATATTGCCCGGCAGGTTTAATAATCCGTCGGGCAATTTAATTTGCATAATTTCTTATTAAAATACCATTGCTACAGATTAAGGAGATATGAATATGCCGCAATTTAACAACTCATGCAATGTGCAGCGTTGTGATAAAAAATTGACCAAAGAAGAACTAATCAGGGGAATCCGTTTTAACATTGCTGCAGAATACGAGGCAATACAGCTTTATGAACAGATTAAGGAATCCACAGATAACGAGCTTGTACACAAGGTTTTAACCGATATCGCCAATGAGGAAAAAGAACACGCCGGTGAACTTTTTAAACTGCTCATCACTCTTGATCCTCAGGAAGCAAAATACTATGCCGAAGGTGCTCATGAGGTGGAAGATATGATGAAAGACAAAAAAGAACCGAAATAAAAGGAGATTTTTATGAGTCAGGTAGAAAAAACAAAAGAAAATTTGGAAATGTGCAATTGTTTAAAATGTCCTTCATACACAACTTCGTGTAAAATTAAAGAAGTGCCGCACAACCTTGTGGATATGTTAAAGGGCATAGAAAACGTTGACGGGCTTGAAAATTTGTTTTGTGCTTATACAAAAAGCAGATGCATAGACGAAGATAAAGGCTGCCTTTGCAATGTTTGCAGAGTCCATGACAAATACGACCTTGAAGAAGGGCATTACTGCATAACGGAAGGCGGTTACTAAAAGTATTGTAAAATCTTATCAGTCCCCCGTGCGTCTACGCTATAAGGGGGATTGATATTGCGGTTGCCTTGAAAACACCTTATAATAAATATGTATTTACATAATTTATGAGGTCTTAATGGATATATTTAATGCTTGGCAGCTCTGGTGTATAGCGGGGGTTGTGTTTTTTATTATAGAAATGTTTACGCCGGTGATGTTCTTTTTTAATCTTGCACTTGCGTGTTTTATAGCTGCAATATGTGCTGCTTGCGGGATTCTGCCGATTGTTCAGGTAATAATTTTTGCGGTATTCTCCGTAATATTTTTAATCTGGCTCAGACCCGTGCTTGTAAAATATAAAAACAAACCCGAAAACGAAACCGTAGATATGTATGTCGGCAAAGCTGCAAAAGTTTTAAAAACAGTTACAAAAGACGGCGGACGTATTTATATTTTTGATGAAGAATGGCCGGCTGTATCTCTTAACGAAAATGACGTGTTCAATGAAGGTGAATTCGTTATTATTGAAAAAACAGAAAACATGCTTATGTATGTTAAAGGAAAGAATGCCGGTTAATGTGTATAGTTTTTGTCGAAAAAAATGAAGAAATAATTGTGGAAAAATTCGGAAAATTCTACAGGAAACTAACCGAAGGTGCTCATTTTTTGCTGCCTTTTGTGGAAAAAGTCAGAGGACTGCAGGATCCTGCAAATCCTAAAAAATATATTAATAACGGCAAAATTAAAACAACCGAAGAGATTTTTTATTTTCCGAAAGACGACAGGATTTTCTTTGCAAAAGATAAGTCCCAATTGCAGATGAGGGCTGAAATTACATATAGGATTGAAGATTCATATAAAGCCGTATATGAGGTGGATTATTTGTTTGATGCAATTAATCAGCTTTGTGCCGGTATTATACAAAGCAGGCTTTTAGATGCACCGGACGGGGTTGACCAGATAGAATATCTTCACAAACTTACCCAAAATGTGATAGAAACTGCAAATGAATATTCTCAAAAATGGGGGGTGAAAATTTTAAAATTTGAACTCAAACAAATTACTGACACTAACGGAGTAAGGCAAAATTTTGGATAAGTAATAAGTATAAGTAAAAAGAAAAGGAGAGAAAATGGGAATTTTACTGATTGTATTACTGGTATTGATAGTATGCTATTTCCTTGCAGGTATCAAAATTATTCAACAGGAAGAAGCAATGATTATTGAAAGACTCGGGGCTTTTGAAAAAGTTCTTTATGCGGGATTTCATTTGATTATACCGTTTTTTGAATATCCCCGTAAGATTCAATGGAAAGATACACAAAAAACTCCGGACGGAAGAACATACTCTTTCTATTCGGAAAAAACCGTTATTGACCTTCGTGAATCCGTAATGGACATCCCAAGACAAAATGTAATCACAAAAGATAACGTGTCAATTTCAATTAACGCTTTGATTTACTTCCAGATTATGGATGCGAAAAGCGTTGTTTACCGTATTCAAAACCTGCCCGAAGCAATCGAAAAACTTACACTCACAACAATGAGAAACGTAATCGGTGATATGGTGCTTGATGAGACACTTTCTTCACGTGACACAATCAACGCAAAATTGAGAGAAACGCTTGATGAAGCCTCCAACAAATGGGGCGTAAAAGTTAACAGAATCGAGCTGCAGGAAATTACTCCGCCTGCTGATGTTCAAGCTTCAATGGAAAAACAGGTTAAAGCAGAAAGAGAAAAACGTGCTGCTATCTATGAAGCAGAAGGTTTGAAACAGGCTGCAATCTTGAAAGCAGAAGGTGAAAAAACCGCAGCAATCAACAAAGCGGAAGGTCAAAAACAATCAGCAATTCTTGAAGCCGAAGGTGAAAAAGAAGCTGCAAGACTTATTGCGGAAGGTCAGGCTGCAGCAAGGGTAAAACAGGCAGAAGCTGAAGCTACCGCAATCGGAAAAACAATCGAAGCTATACAAGACCACGGCCAGCCTGATAAATACCTTATTGCCGTAAGATATCTGGATACTTTAAAAGAAATGGTGGAAGGCGAAAACAACAAAGTTGTTTATATGCCTTATGAAGCAACAGGCATATTAAGCTCTGTTGACGGTATTAAACAAATGCTTGACGGAGCTAAGGTTCAATAGACAATATAAAAAAATCAAGATAAGCCTGCTTGTTTTTTCAAGCGGGCTTATTTTATATAACCGAACATGACATTGAGTTCTATTTATTATAAAATTCCATTAGAGGAAAATAATTAATAATAAAAGGGACATAAAAATGAAAATTTCACTGGAATGGCTTAATGAATACGTTGACCTGTCGGATTTAACACCCGAACAAATCGCTCACGAACTTACCATGAGCGGGTTAGAAGTAGAAGAAATTGAAAAAACAGGCCCGAAATTTTCAAATATAAGAACCGCACAAATTAAATTAATCGAACAGCACCCCAACGCCGACAAACTTCACCTTGTAACTGTTGATATCGGCAATGAAACAAAAACAGTCGTGTGTGGTGCTCAAAATATAGAAGAAGGTCAAATTATCCCCTACGCTTCCGTAGGCTCAAAAGTTCTGGATCGAAAAACAGGCGAACAGTTTGAACTTACCCCAGCAAAAATCAGAGGTGTAGAATCTCAGGGCATGCTCTGTTCTCAGGATGAACTGGGGCTTGAAAATATGCAAGAGGAAGACGGAATCCTTATCTTAAACAGACTTTATAAGGCTATAAAGCTCGGCGAACCGCTTGAAAAGCTCCTTCAAATAAAAGAAGACATTGTCCTTGACGTTGCTCCGACAGCAAACAGAGGCGATGAGATGTCCATAATCGGCGTTGCCAGAGAAATATCAGCTATCTTTAACAAAAAATTGAATTTTTCACCGCTTCAAAGCACACGTGACAATTCAACCGACAAATTTAAAGTTGAAATTCTGGATACTGAAGGCTGCAAATACTATAGCGTAGGGCTTTTGAACGATTTAACAATCAAACCCTCGCCCGATTGGATGCAAAGACGCCTTACAGCCTGCGGCGTGAGAGCAATTAATAACGTTGTTGATATAACAAACTATGTGCTTTTGGAATACGGCTGCCCGCTGCACGCCTTTGACAGAGATAAATTAAACGGATACCTCTGTGTAAGACGTGCGCACGAAGGCGAAACAATCGTTACTCTTGATGAAATCGAACGTAAAACAACTTCTGATACCGTATTGATTGCAACAAAAGAAAAATCTGTCTGCGTAGGCGGTGTATTCGGCGGTGCAAACAGTGAAGTCGACGAAAATACAAAAAATCTGGCACTCGAAGCCGCATACTTTACACCTGCACAAAACAGACGTTCTGCAAGAAGCATAGGCTACAGAAGCGAAGCCAGTGCAAGATACGAAAGAGGCGTTGATATCGAAATGGTAAAACCCGCTTTAATGCGTGCAATGCAGCTTATGGTAGAGCTTGCGGGCGCTAAAGTGGACGGTATCGTAGAAACAGGCGATAATAAATTACCTGAAAAAGATATCACTTTGAGATTCGCTCAAATTAAACGTATGCTCGGGTCTGAAATCCCTTCGGAAAAATGCATAGAAATCCTCGGCAACCTCGGGTTTGAGCTTCTTGGCAAAAATGAAGTCGCAGCAAAATTCAAAGTACCTTCCTTCAGAATGGTGGATGTGTATAGAGAAATTGACCTGATTGAAGAAATTTCAAGAATCTACGGCTATGACAAAATTGACCCGACCTTGCCCAAAAATACACAGTCACCGGAGATAACACAAGAGTCAAAAATCTGCAAAAAGATTCATAATATGTTCCTCGGTGCGGGATTTTATGAAACAGTAACATCATCTCTTGTCGGGGCGCCTATATATAACGAGTTCTCGGTAAAATATGATGATGCTAAAGCCGTAAAAGTATGCAATCCGCAGAGCGAAGAACATACAATGCTGCGTCAGTCTATGATACCGAGCATTTTAAACGTTGTAAAAACAAATATTGCAAACGGACAAAAGAATTTGCGTCTGTTTGAAACAGGCAGAACATATTTTGTTGAAGGGCCTGCCGATGAAAAGAATACGGGCGTAACGGAAAAAAGAATGCTTGCTGGTGCTTTAACGGGTGATGTAAGCTGCGGAAGCTGGATTAAAAAGCCTGAAACAGATTTTTACACGGTAAAAGGCATAATAGAAGACCTTCTTATTATGCTGGGGCTTGAAAACAGAGTACAGCTCAGAGAATGCAAGGACAAGGAGTTTTTGCACCCCGGAAAATGCGCAAAGCTTGTTATGCTCGGCAAACAGCCTCTGGAAGTAGGATTTTTCGGAGAAGTTCATCCGCTTTTAAAAGACAAAGAAAAATTCCAGCAGAATGTGTATCTGTTTGAAATAGATTTGGAAGAACTTTTAAAAGCAGTACATATTTCAACGGTTAAATACAAAAAATTACCTCAATTCCCTGAGGTACAAAGAGATTTGGCATTTATCGTTCCTGAAAATGTCAGCTGTGACGAAATCTCAAGAATTATCAAAAAATCCGTTAAAAACACTCTGTTTAACGGAGAAGAACTCTTTGACGTATATCAGGGCGAACACATCGAGGACGGATTCAAGAGTATGGCTTTCAGAATCAAGCTTCAGGATAAAGAAGCTACATTAACCGATGAAGCCGTAGAAGAACAAATGAATTCAATAAGAAACAACCTTAAAAAATCTGTTGCTAACCTCAGCTTCAGAGAATAGAAAGATATTTATGAACAACGAACAACTGGTAAAAGATATCACTGCAAAAGACGAGCAAAAAGCTCTGGCTGCCGCACGTGAAATCGTTGATAACACAAATACGGAAGCTTTCAAAATGCTTACGGACAAGAGTGAATTTCTCTTTGATTTTGTTAAAAACAATGTCTGCAAGCGTTTGAGCAAGGCAATCAATGACAACAATTACAGAAATCTGTTTGCTTTTTTGAAAATCTACAGCCCCGATTTTGAGGATGTGATAGTCGGCTCGCTTGCAAAGTATGCAAATGAAGATATGACGGACGAAATTCTGGAGCTTCTCGAACACGGCACTGATGACGAAAAAGCCTATGCGGCAAAGTATTTTTCATACATTCCCGACACCATTGCTGCGGATGATTTAACACAATACGCCTTCGGGGATAATGAGGCGCTTGCTTTTAATGCTGCAAAAGCTTTGGGGGCTATGAATACAGATTTTGCTTATCAAAAAGCAATTGAGCTTTTAAACTCTGATGATGAGTTTACTGTGTTGAAGGCGGTAAAGTTTCTTGTTGCTTATGAAAACAAGAACGCTGTGGAACACATATTAAACGCAATGGAGCGCTCTTCCATGAGCGAAAATATTGCGGGTGAAGTCCCATACATACAAAGCCTGATGGAGCTTTTGACCACTTACGAAAACAAAAGTCAGGTGCTTTTGTGTATTGATAATATCCTTTCCGGCCTTGGCGAGATATTACCGTTGAATCAAATATTTTGTTTCGAGTTGTTTGAAGTGCTTTCGTTTTTAATTGATTTCAATATAAAAAACAAAGATTCTCAGGCGGCAGTTGTTTTGTTAAAGGCATTATCAAAATTTGAAATGCTTTCGGAAAATGAAGAATACACTTTTGACGAAGATAAGAACACAAAACAGGAAATTAACGAGATTTGCGGACTTTTAAAACATCAGCAGGAATATTTTTGGAATGCACAGAAGAATCTTGTTAAAAACGAGTTAAAATTGCCGGAATCCGATATTCACCGCATAAGCAGCGCCCTCGGTATTGTTGCGGAATACAAACTTACACAGGCCGAACAGGAAATAAAAGATTTGCTTAGCGGAAATGATGAAATTATCCTGTGCGAGGCTGTCATTGTACTGAAAGAACTTAACCTGCTTGACGGTATTGATAAAGATTCTATTTTAAATAAAGTACACGACGAAAATAAAAAAGCACTAATCCAGAGTTTTTTATGCTGATAGATACTCATACTCATATTGATATGGAAAACTTTAAAGACCGTTTTGATGAAGTTATTAAAACGGCAAAAGAGTACGGGGTTGAAAAGGTTGTTATCCCCGGAGTAGAACCAGCCGGGTTTGCCCGCATTGCCGAACTCTGTGAAAATTACGAAAATGTTTACGGGGCTGTGGGTGTGCACCCTGAAGAACTGAATTCCTACAGCGAAGAAGCCGAAGAACAGATAAAACAATACCTCAAACATTCAAAAATTGTTGCACTTGGCGAAGTCGGGCTGGATTATTACTGGGATAAATCACAGATAGAAAAACAGAAAGAAATTTTTGAACGGCAGATTTTAATTGCCAAAGAGGTTGGCAAACCTGTTCTTGTCCACGACAGGGAAGCTCATCAGGACAGTTTTGAAATTTTGAAAAGAACAAAAGCCGCTGATGTCGGGGTTGTAATGCACTGTTTTTCAGGAAGTCCGGAATTTGCTATGGAGTGTGTGAAAGAAGGTTTTTATATAGCTCTTGGCGGGGTAGTGACTTTTAAAAACGCCAAAAAGGTAAAAGAGGTTGCAAAAGTTGTGCCTCTTGATAAACTGCTTTTGGAAACAGATGCTCCCTATATGACACCGGTACCTTTCAGAGGAAAAGAAAATCAGCCGGCGTATGTAAAATTTGTTGCTCAAGAGATTGCGCAGCTTCGAGGCATAAGTTTTGATGAGGTGGCGGCGGCGACCGGTGCAAATGCGCAAAAACTTTTGAAGATTTAATGGTGATTCTTGATAGCAGCATTATCATTGTTGCTTCACGTTTCTATAAAATATGCTGAAAAAAAAGCCTTTGTGTGGTTAAATAATTAATAAGCAAACATGGGGAATGGGGTAATTTAATGCAATACGTACCGCTACATTTACACACCGAAAACAGTCTTCTTGACGGCGCAATCAGAATTAAAGAACTGTGTAAATTTGCTAAAGAAAATGACATGCCGGCAGTCGCACTGACAGACCACGGCAATATGTACGGTGCAATTCAAATGTATGAAACAGCCAAAGAAATGGGGCTGAAACCGCTTATCGGCTGTGAATTTTATGTATATGACGGAGATATTACGGAAAAAAATCCCGCCAAAACTCACCCTTATCACCTTGTGCTTATCGCAAAAGACCAAACGGGTTACAAAAACCTTGTAAAACTTGTTTCCATTGCAAAATGCAAGGGTATGTATTACAAACCAAGAATCAACCATGAACTTATCGAGCAGTACCACGAAGGGTTGATTTGCCTTTCAGCCTGCGTACAGGGCGAAATCGCACAGGGCTTTATCAGAGGAGAAAAAGAATTTTCCTATGAAACCGCAAAATTTTACAAAGGTCTGTTCGGCGATGATTACTATATTGAACTACAGGACCACGGGCTTGAAAAACAGAAAATGTCAAACCCCGGCATGATTGAACTTGCTAAAGAACTCGGCATAAAAATGGTCATTACAAATGACAGCCACTATTTAAAAAAAGAGGACGCCGACTGGCACGACACACTTTTGTGTATCCAGACAAACGCTTTAAAAGAAAGCAACGACAGATTCCGTTTTCCTAACGACGAATTTTACGTAAAAACACCCGAACAGCTCAGGGATTCCTTCCGCTGGATGGATACCGAGATGTTTGAGGAGTGTATAAAAAACACCGTAGAAGTTGCGGATAAATGCCATTTGATAATCGAAATGGGCAAATATCACATTCCGTATTTTGAAATTCCTGCAGGTCATACCTCGGAAACTTACCTTGACTACATGTGTATGAAGGGTATCAAAAAAAGATACGGAGATTTGACTCCGGAGTTAAAGGAACGTCTGGATTATGAACTCGGGGTTATCAACAAGATGGGGTTTGCTGAGTACTTCTTGATTGTATCCGACTTTATCCAGTATGCAAAAAGAAACGATATCCCTGTCGGTCCGGGGCGTGGTTCGGCTGCGGGGAGTCTGGTTTCTTACGTACTTGAAATTACCGACCTCGACCCTATCAAGCACAATCTGTTGTTCGAAAGATTTTTAAACCCCGAACGTGTAAGCATGCCTGATGTGGACGTGGATTTTTGTGTTGAGCGCCGAGGCGAAGTAATTGATTACGTTACCCAAAAATACGGTGCGGATAAGGTCTGTCAGATTGTTACCTTCGGTACACTCGCTGCCAGAAACGCAATGAAATCAGTGGCACGTGTATATGACATCCCGTTCGCACAGAGCAACCAGTGGGCTCAGCTTATACCGGCCGAACCTAAAATTAAAATTGACGATGCCCTAAAAGAGGGGATGGAGCTTAGAAAACTCTATGACACGGATCCGACTGTTAAAAAACTCGTTGATATGGCAAAAGCCATTGAAGGGCTAAAAAACAACACGGGTATGCACGCAGCCGGTGTTATTATCTCTAAAATGCCGTTGTCGGACGTTGTTCCTGTTGAACCTTCAAAAGAAGGAATTATCGTAACCGAATATACGATGATAGAAGACGAGCACATCGGTCTGTTAAAAATGGACTTTTTGGGCTTAAGAAACCTTACTATTATCCATAATGCCCTGAAGATGATACAAAAACGCACGGGCGAATGGCTTGAAATTAACCAGATTCCTCTTGATGACCAGCTTACTTTTGACCTTTTGCAAAGAGGCGACACGGACGGTGTGTTCCAGCTTGAATCTTCGGGTATGAAAAAACTGGTTAAGGATTTAAAACCTTCGGTGTTTGAAGATTTGGGCGCTCTGGTTGCGCTGTTTCGTCCGGGACCACTTGGCTCCGGCATGGTACAGGACTTTGTTGAACGTAAGCACGGAAGACAAAAGATTGAATACGCTCACCCGCTTTTGGAACCTATCTTAAAAGATACCTACGGCACAATCGTATATCAGGAACAAATCATGCAGATATTCCAGACCCTTGCGGATTACTCGCTGGGGCAAGCGGATAACGTACGCCGTATGATGGGTAAAAAACAGATTGAAAAAATGGCTGAGCAAAAAGGTTTGTTCATAGAACGCTCGGCTGCTCACGGTATGACGGAAAAAGGCGCAACGGAACTTTTTGAACAGATAGAAAAGTTTGCTTCATACTGCTTTAACCGAAGCCACTCAGCTGCTTATGCGTTTGTTTCTTACCAGACGGCATATTTAAAGGCGCATTATCCGGTTGAATATATGTCCGCTCTTTTATCCAGCGTATCAAGCGATCAGGAAAAAACACAGCTTTACATTGCCGAATGCCAAAAAATGGGAATCAAAGTTCTTGCGCCCGATATCAACAAATCAAACGCAAAATTTACGCCTGACGGAAACAATATCCGTTTCGGGCTTGCGTCTATCAAAAACGTCGGCGAAGGTGTTATTGAGCTTATCGAAAAAGAACGTGAAACAGAAGAAGGCGAGTTCAAATCCCTGTATGATTTCTGTACAAGGATTGACACAAAGGCACTGAACACAAGAACTCTTGAAAGTTTAATCAAATCGGGAGCTTTTGCGAATATTGAAAAAAGCCGCAAACAGCTTATAGAAAATCTCGAGCCGTTGATGGCTTCGGCTAAACGCCAGAACGAGTCCAAAATGCTCGGGCAGGCGAGCTTGTTTGCCGGCATGACCACGAGCGCCGGTGTTGAACTTGATACATATACGCTCACCGGCAGCGATGCTGAATTTGACGACAAGCAGATTCAGGCATTTGAAAAAGAATACCTCGGCTTTTACGTTACCAGCCACCCGCTTTCAAGCATTGTTGACAAACTGCCGTTTTTAACAACGCACAATATTGCGGAATTGAAGGATATGCCAAACGACAAACCCGTTACAATCTGCGGGTTGTTGTCACAGGTAAGACAGATTCCCACCAAAAAAGACCCCACAAAATTTTTGAAAGCCGGACTCATTGAGGATTTAACGGGTAAAGTGGAATTTGTTGCTTTTCACAAAACACTTATTAATTACAATTCGTTTATCGAATCCGAGAAAAAAGTTATTATGTCGGGCAAGGTTCAAAAAAAAGACGAGGATCAGTTCAGCATAATAGTGGATTCCGTAAAAGCTATTGAAAACAGCAATATCGTGACACTTTCTTTGAAGGAAGAAATGAAATTTGAAGAACTCGTCGGGTTAAAAGACGTGCTTGCACATTTTAAAGGCGGCGACCCGCTTGTTGTAAGCGTACACGAAGAGGACGGAAGCGATTCTCGCATACTTTGCGATTCGCACTTCTGGGTGGACGCTTCTAACGAGCTTGTGCATGCTGTTAACAACAATTTTGCGCAAAAAGTCGGCATTGCGGTAAAATCGCTGGATGATTAGTTGAATTTTAAATTGATGATTTATTCAAGGGTGCTCTAACAATTTAAACTAAGCACATTGTTTATAAAAAACAATATTCAAAGACTGCAAATCAGCGCTCAATTCGTGCTATCATCTTTGTATGAATGAAATACTTCAAAAAATTAAAAATAAAAGAATTTTAAACGACGAAAAACTCTTTGCGTTTCTTAAAAAGAACTGCTCGTTTTCCGTAAGCGGGCTGACGTCTTTTCTTCGTCTGTTTTTGCTTGCACAAATAAGCAGCGAAAAACGTACGGTTTTTATTACCAATACCGAACAAAACGCTCTAAAGTACAAACACGACCTTGAAAAGTTTTTTGAAATAGAATCAACCATATTTCCTTATCAGGATATCTCCATATATGACGGCGTTGAGCCTAACCTTTATAAATACGCACGGCAAACGGAAATTTTATCAAACCTTGAAAATATCAAACTTTTGCTAGTTCCCGTTAAAGCTTTGCTTGAAAAATTTCCGGACAGAAATTTTTATAAAAAACACAGCATTAATATAAAAATTGATGATGAAATTGATACCTCTAAAATTGCCCAGACCCTTGTTGATATGGGCTATAAACGTGTGACAATGGTGTCTGATATCGGCGAGTTTTCCATAAGAGGCGATATTATTGATGTATTTTCTCTTAACAAATATGCTTCACGTATAGAATTATGGGGTGATACGGTCACGGATATAAGATATTTTGACAATAAAAACCAGAGAAGCGTTAAAAAAACAAAAGAAACCACAATATCACCCGTTTATAAATTTATTCTTGATAAAGATAATACGGAAACTTTTAAAAACGAATTAACTCAGGCAACCGTGCAAACAGAAGTAGGGGAAAATGCCGACGTAATAAGAGAAATGCTCGGTGAAACTCTGGAAAAAATCGATGAAGAAAAATACTTTGACGGCATAGATTATTTCCAATCCTATCTGAATAAAAAGATGAAAAATCTCACCCAGCTGCTGGCGGATGAAGAAGAACAGCCCGTTATAGTGTTTGATGAGTCTTCGGAGATTTTTTCAAAGTTCGGTCAAATTGATGAAAACTATAAAAAGCAAATAGAAGAAAACACTCAAAAGGCGTTGGCTCTTCCGATAAAAAGCACGGCCCATCTTGAATTTGAAGACTTTAGAACAAGCGTTGCACAACTTCCAAAAGTCTTTCTTGATAACTTTCTTGATACGGTTTCCGATTACACAATAGAATTTGACAGTTCTCTTATCCCGAGTTTTTCTTCCAAAATGGAAGATATCCTGACTTTCTGCGAACAAAAAATAAAAGAGGGCTACAAGGTTGTCATTGCAACGGATTATAAAAACCGTATAGAAGAGGTTTTTGCGGATTTTGAACTTGCAATATCAGACAATTTTGAAAACCAAAACGAGGTTTATATAACGGAAAATCTGGCTCTGGGCGGGTCTTTGATAGAGGATTTAAAACTCGTTGTTTTAACGGACAGAGAACTTTTTAACAAAAAATCCAAGGATATTACAGCCAAAAAGCAGACATACCATAAAGAAAGCGCCGAATATATCGAATCCGTAAACGACATCAAAGAGGGCGAATATGTCGTTCACCAGATTCACGGTGTGGGGCTGTATAAGGGGTTGTCCAAACAGGAGATAGACGGACAGCTTAAAGATTATCTGACTATTGAATACGCACACGGCGACAAACTGCACATGCCTGCCGAACAGATTAACCTTCTTGTCAGATACAGAGGTGCCGGTGCAACGGCACCGAAACTTTCCCGCATGGGCGGCAACGACTGGAATATAACTAAAACCCGTGCTAAAAAAGCTATTGAAGATATCGCAAAAGACCTGCTGCATCTTTATGCAAAACGTGCAACTGCACAGGGCATTGCTTTTGAACCCGATACCGTATGGCAGTGTGAAATGGAAGAAGCTTTCGAATACACGGAAACCCCCGACCAGATGAAAGCCATTCAGGAAACAAAAGCCGATATGGAGGATTCCAAACCTATGGACAGGCTTATTTGTGCCGATGTAGGGTTTGGCAAAACAGAGGTTGCAATCCGTGCTGTGTTTAAGGCGGTAATGTCGGGTAAGCAGGCGGCTGTAATTGTTCCGACAACAATTCTTGCAATGCAGCATTACCAGACGATTTCCGAAAGGTTTAAACCCTTCCCCGTGAAGGTTGAATTGCTGTCACGTTTCAGAAGTGCAAAAGAACAAAAAGAAATCGTAAAAAAACTTTTAACCGGCGAGGTCGATGTTGTAATAGGTACACACAGGCTTTTGCAGGATGATATTATTTTTAAAGACTTAGGATTGCTTGTTATCGATGAAGAACACAGGTTCGGCGTTAAACATAAAGAAAAACTCAAAATGATGCGCAAAAACATAGATATTTTGAGTATGTCTGCCACACCTATACCGAGAACGCTTTATATGTCCTTATCGGGCATTAAAAACATGTCCGTTATTAATACCGCCCCAATGAACAGACTTCCCGTAAAAACCTATGTCGGTCAGTATAACGAAACTTTTGTAAAAAATGCAATCAATCATGAGCTTGACCGTGACGGGCAGGTATTCTTCCTTTACAACAGGGTGGAAACAATTTATGAATTTGCTGCTGAGGTGCAAAAAATTGTGCCCAATGCAAGGATTGCAGTTGCTCACGGGCAAATGGACGCAAAAGTTCTGGAAAATATTATGCTTGAATACGCCGAGCACAAATATGATATCCTGCTTTGTACAACTAT
This sequence comes from Candidatus Gastranaerophilales bacterium, assembly GCA_944325555.1. Lineage (GTDB taxonomy): Bacteria > Cyanobacteriota > Vampirovibrionia > Gastranaerophilales > Gastranaerophilaceae > Limenecus. Next base: position 190,654 of record CALVAN010000001.1, read on the forward strand.
TATTGAATCCGGTCTGGATATACCTAACGCCAACACAATGATAGTTTATGACGCCGACAGATTCGGACTTGCACAGCTTTATCAGCTGAGAGGACGAGTGGGGCGTTCCGACAGACAGGCTTATTGCTACTGCTTTTACCGTGACAGAAACAAACTCAGTGCCGATGCGCTGCAAAGGCTGAACGCTATAAAAGAATTTTCCACGCTCGGCGGCGGGTACCAGATTGCGCTAAGAGATATTGAAATCAGAGGTGTCGGCAATATACTCGGAACAAAACAGCACGGGCATATGACCAGTGTGGGGTTTGATACTTATTGCCAGCTTTTGGAAGAAACAATAAACGAACTGCAAGAAAAAGGTGAAAAACCGCAGCCGCCTGCTATTGTTGATATAAACGTTACTGCGTTTATCCCCGATGACTGGGTAGGTTCCAAAGAACAAAAAATGATAGAGTACAAACGTCTTGCGGATGTTAAGACGCTTGAAGAACTAGATGCAATCCACCATGAGTGGATAGACAGATTCTCCAAGATACCCGAGCCTGTGGAAAACTTAATAAAACTTATACATTTGCGTCTGCTTGCAACCGGTGCAAAAATTTCTCTTATCCGTGAAACTTCTGATAATATAAGAATTTATATGCCGTACAACAAGGCTGAATGGTCAATTATAGCTTCACGTTTGGACAGAAATATTACAAAATATATAAAATATACTATTGCTCCCAAGTCGTGCCAGGACGGCAATTCCATACTGCTTTTCAACAACTCCGTACTTAGCTTTAAAGAAGTATTTAACATATTATCCGATTTATTTTATTATATTAATAAAATCAGTTATGAATACATAAACAAGTAAAATAAGGAGTATAAAGATGAGTAAGTTGAAATTATTTGCAACAACGCTTGCAGCGTCTGCGACACTGCTTTTGTGCGGTTGCGTAAATCATAACGCCGTTGTTACGGTTAACGGTGAAGCAATTACAAAAGCGCAGTATGAAAAAGCGTTTGATGCTATTGCAAACAATTCTATGTTCACTCAAATGGGCATTGACGTAAAAAAAGACCCGAACAGTTTTATGCATTTGATGATTAAAGACAGAGTTATAAATGAACTTATCATTAAAGAACTTCTTGATCAGGATATTGAAAAGAAACACATAAAAGTTTCCAAAGAGGATCTTGATAAACAAATTAAATTGATTATCGACAAAGTAGGTTCAAAAGAAAAGTTCAACCAGCTTCTTAAAGAAAACGGAATTTCACCCGCTCAGTTCAAAAAAGATTTGACCGACGAAGTTAAAATCCAAAAACTTGTTGATACTATAGCTACGGTTTCCGTAACAGACAAACAGGCAGAAAAATTCTATAAAGAAAATCAGGACAAATTCAAAACTCCGGATCAGGTAAGAGCTTCTCACATACTTGTAAGCTCAAACCCCGAAGAAATCAAAGCCAATATTCAGTCTAAAGACGGAAATGAAAAAATGTCCGAAGCTGACTTAAAAGCTGCTGTAGAAAAGCGTATGGCTGAAAATAAAGCAAAAGCCGAAAAAATCCTTGCAGAAGTTAAAAAAGACCCGAAATCATTTGCTAAAATCGCAAAAAGCGAGTCTGACGATACACAAAGTGCAAGACAGGGCGGTGATTTAGGCTTCTTTGGCAAAGAAGAAATGGTTGAACCGTTCTCTAAAGCTGCGTTTGCACTTAAACCCAATACCTTGAGCGGAATAGTTCAAACACCTTACGGTTACCACATTATTTATGTTACCGACCGTAAAAAAGCGGGTGTAGAACCTTTCAAAAACGTAAAAGAAGAAATTAAAGATTATTTGACAAATCAAGGCAAAATCGAAGCTCTGCAAAAATATGTTGATACGTTGAAAAACAACGCTAAAATTGAATACACAGATCCGAGCTTTGATCCCAAAACAATTCAAAAACAGTTGAAGGAACAGTCCAAAACAAACCCTGCGGCACTTGTTCCCGAATCACAAAAATCTGCTAAAGAATAATAATAAAATAAGGGGTGCACACTGACGGCGCACCCCTTATTCCGCTTTTGTACAAACATAACGGGAGTTTTTTTATGAACAAAACCTTAAAAAACA
>CALVAN010000002.1 GCA_944325555.1 Candidatus Gastranaerophilales bacterium
GGTCGGATTTGAAAAATCTCAAAAATTTGTCAATTTTTGGATTTTTCCGCATCCTCAATATTTAAACAGCGTTTAAATATCGTTTAAATAGCATTCAAAAACTTCCGCCTGCAAAAAATCTATTTACACTACCCTTATACATTTACCCCAAAAATACAACACAACTTCATTTTGTTGTATTTTGGTAAACTAAAACTCTTTTAACAATTTAGTGCAATTTTTTTGTACTACCGATAAAATGTTTTTTCCTATTTTATTGTCAAAGCTGTTTATCACATCCTCAACAATAATTGGAAGATTTTCACATTGATTTTTTATAAGTTTTTTTAACTGAGTAAAACTTATATCGTTTTCATTTGCTAATTTTTCAAAATGCCTTAATAAAATCTCATCATGTTTATAATGCCCGCCGATTTTCATTGCCATTTTATTTGATAATTCAGGATAAACTTGGGAACACAAAATATCGTATGCAGGTGCAAATTTTATTTCTCCACTGTCATAATGCAGTATAGAAAAATTCTTGCCGTGTGCATCATTATTTCCTATCAAGTAATTAAAAATCATTAATTGAATAAACTGGTTAATTGCGACTGCAGGCTGCGATGCGGTTCTTAAAATTTCAAAACATCTTTTAAAATCAACACCGCCTTCGGCTTGATATTTGTATGCGCTTGGAATATTTGAAGCCTGACAAAAATCTTCCTGATGAATTCTTTTTATTTTGTTATTAATTATTTCTCTATCATATCTTTGAATTAAAAAGTATTTTGTCTTATTTGCATAGCCGATTTTGACATCGGGAACATTTATGCCCAAAACTTTCGCGGTTTTTATACAAATAAATTCATTTTCAATAGTTTCATTAAATCCGTTTATTGCCGGTTTTAAAATATGGCTTGTCGGCACATTACTTTTTGGAATTCCTATTTGCCCGTCAACAACTATTACAGAGGTTTTATCCTGTGCGCCGGCTAAAGATAAGCGCATATCTTCAACACCTGTTGCCAATGGCTTTTGGGGAAGTTCATTGATAAGTTTTTCAAGTGCATTTTCTGACAATGGCGTATAATCAATTTCATAGGTTTCTTGCAAGTATTTTGAAGGTGTTTGTTCATCAGAACTGTCAAAAAATGAAACAGCACCCGCACAGTCATAACCTATTGCTTGCAAAATTGAAAAATCGTTTTTGGGATTAATCCTGTATTTTTTCCCGATAGCAATTCTTGTATGTTCGCTTTCAGGCAGCAACCCGTTAAAGAATCCTCTGCATTGTTTATTATCAAAAGGGGCTTTTTGAATGGGCAAACTCAAAGATAAGATTCGATCAGCATTGGTCGAATATTGAAAAATTATGCCGCCATTACCGTCTTTTTCTAATATTCCAATATGTTTATCATTCAAAAATACGTTCAAAGAATTACTCAACATTTACCTCTTAAATTTTTTCATAAGGAGACTTTACATCTATTGTAATCCCCAATGCACGACAAACATTTATGACTTTCCCGATTTGCGCAGTCTCTTTCCCGTTTTCCAGATCAACAAGAAACCTTACACCGACATTAGCAGCAATTGCCAAATCCGCTTGTGTAAGATGTTGTTCCTTACGGGCATTTTTAATATATGCTCCCAGTTTTTTAGTGTCTGTTATATTCATTTTTTACCTATCGGTAAAATTTTACAAAATTTTTATCTAAAAATCAACATTTTTTACCGAGCGGTAAAAAACACATGCTCGGAAACAATTTTTGATCCAAAATTTACCGTACGGTAAATTTTGGCTTTTTAAGATCAACATTTTCTTATTGTGTTTTGAATCTTATAATGTGAGTCTGTTTATATCTTTCTTTTAGGCAAAATCTCTCAGGAACCCTGCATTGCTGGAAAGCTATGCTCGATGGAACAGAGGATTACCCAAGTTTTATCCTTAATTACAAATTTTTATAATGTGATAAATCCGTGATTTAGCGCATCAAAAATATTATCGTATTAAGTTGTAGTGCAGACTAAAGTCTATTACACGGCTTTAGACTGTGTGTTTTTATCTCTTTTTTATGTAGTATGTTAGAACGATTTTAATTGTAATTTGCTGCAATTTTTATATAATTAAAAAGATTGGCAAATTTAGTCGGGTAGTTATGAAATTTTTTAGATTTTTGGTTTTAGTTTTTGTTTTGTCGGTTTCTATCACACATGTTTTGGCTAATACTGAAAATTTAACACCAAACACCTCTGTTGATACTTCGTTGGTAGTTCAGCAGCAAATTGCTGTTGAAAATGATAGCAACAAAGATAATATTGAAACGGATTTTACTGAATTGAAAGACAAAAATGTAACTATAGATGACAACTTGTATGATATTGTTGATCCTGCTTATCAAATACCTTCAGCACCAAGTGATGACACAAATGTTGAAGAAAAGCCTGGCGGCAGTGCTGTCGATGCTGTACTGACACCTGTAGGCTGGGCTATTGGCGGAGTTATTGCCCCTGTTTATCTCGGCATTCAATTTAGCGGAGATGCAATTGCTTGGAGCATAGATAATGTTGTTGAACCTGTAGCCGGCGGTATAGCAAAGGGGATTTATTACGGTGCAATTATGCCGGTTGGAAAAACTATAGAATGGAGCGTTGAAAATGTTGTTTCTCCGACTTTGGAAGGGATTGCCTGGGGGGCAGGAAAAACTTTTGATTATGTAATGATTCCGACGGCAAAAGGAATTTATTGGGCTTTGGATAAAACTTTTGATTATTCACTGGTTCCAGTCGCAAAAGGGCTTTATTGGACGGCTGACAAAACTTTTGATTATACAATAGTACCGACGGCTAAAGGTATATACTGGACTGTAGACAAAACTTATGACTATGTGCTTCTCCCTGCGGCAAAAGGTGTTTATTACGGTGCTGATTTCGGGTTTGATTATGTTGTTGTTCCGTTTTCCAAAGGTATTTATCAGGGGGCTAAATTTATAGCGCTGCCTGTCGGTAAGAGTATTATGTTCGGTGCAAAATATACGATTGTTCCCGCCGCAAAGGGTATCGGCTACGGTTTTAGTGCAATAGGCAGCGGTATTGAATGGAGTGTCGATAACATAGTGGAACCGGTCGGAGAAGGAATATGGTATGGTATCGACAGAACGCTTACTCCGATAGGCAATGCAATTGATACTGTTTTTGACGGAATTGTGTCGGTATTTGGTAATAATTAAAATATTTAATTGCCGTTGCAGTGTATAGACTTATTTTTCTGTTATGTTAGACTGATTGTGGAAAATATTCCCTTTTATTTTATTGAACAAACAAAAGGAGAACACAATTAATGGAAAATAATAAACAGAGATGTGAAAATTGTATAAATTTTAGAAAAGTTGTAATGATAGGCTGCGGTTTTGTCGGTTCGGCAAGCGCTTTCAGTCTTATGGAATCCGGACTGTTTACTGAAATGGTTATGATAGATGCAAACCGTGAAAGAGCTGAAGGTGAAGCCTTGGATATTAATCACGGGGTTCCCTTTGCAAGACCAATGAAAATCTATGCCGGTGATTATGATGATATCGAGGGGGCTTCTTTAATAATAATTACCGCCGGTGCAAACCAGCAGCCGGGTGAAACAAGACTTGACCTTGTTAAAAAGAATATTGAAATTTTTAAAACTATTATTCCCGAGATTTCAAAACGAAATTTTAACGGGATTTTGCTTATTGTTTCAAACCCAGTTGATATTTTGACATACGTGGCATTAAAATTAAGCGGACTGCCCAAAAACAGGGTAATAGGCTCGGGTACTGTTTTGGATACCGCAAGATTAAAATACGAGATAGGCAAACATCTTGATGTGGACAGCAGAAGTGTTCAGGCTTTTATTATCGGAGAGCACGGCGATAGCGAAATTGCAGCCTGGAGTTGTGCTAATGTAGCCGGCATTGCTTTGAATGATTTTTGCGAGATGAGAGGTCACTATGACCATGATAGTGCAAATGCAAGAATAGCAAATGATGTTAAAAACAGTGCTTATGAAATTATTTCAAAGAAAAAAGCTACATATTACGGCATTGCAATGTCTGTTAAACGTATTTGTGAGGCGATTGTGCGTGATGAAAAATCAGTGTTGCCGATATCATCTTTAATGTGCGGTGAGTACGGGCTGAATGATGTTGTGTTGAGTATGCCATCTGTGGTAGGCAAAAAAGGGCTTGAGGCACATGTTCCGATTTCTTTAAATCAAGAGGAGATTGAAAAATTACACAATTCCGCTAACACCCTGAAAGAAATATTGAAACAAAACGGACTATAATTTTTCAAGAGAATCAAAAGCCGGCGTGTATATATTATTCGCCGGCTTTTTTTATGCAAACTTTTATATTTATCCCTGTTTTAAAAATTCCGGAATCTGGCAGGCTTCTATCGTGCCCGTAACAATTTCCCATTCCGGCATTGCTTCTTGCAGCTCATCTCTCATGTGAGCAAGCAGCCCCGGGATAATAATTTTTCTTGTGTTGACTTTTTCTAAAAGACCGAAGTTTTTAACCGAACGGGCAACAAGCTCTGCCGTAAACTTATCCGCTGACCACGCCGTTAACACGCTCATTCCGTCAGATGGTGTAACAACAAGATATGAGCCGAACGGCAGTGACTCCAGTTCTCCTGCAACCGCAAAATATGTCAGTGCAAAGTTTGTGGTCAAAAGTATGGGAGCGTTTTTGTCGGGTTCGTTGAATTCATATACTTTAGCCTCAACCTGCAGAGGTTTTTGAGGGTTAGTATAAATATTTTGCCGTAATGTAAAAATTGTTGATAAAAGTGCAGCGTCAAACACTGGCAAAACAAGGATGTTTGCGTATCTGCAAAGCAAAACCGATGCTGCTGCCGTTAGTTGAAAAATATCCCTATCATAAGGAAGTTTGACCATAACAGGGTATGTAAAAGGTTCGTGGCGTTTTATGATTGCAGCACGTCTGATAAATGTAAGCTCCTGTACAATATCTTTTAAGCTTTTTTTGTACTCAAGCTCAAGTATAATATCTTTTGCTCCCTGTTCAATGGCTTTAACCGAAGCTTTTTCCATTGATTCAAAGTCCGCTGCGCTCACAATTTTATACGTAGACATTGCGGAAATCACCGTAATTCCGGCAGCTTCAATTTTTTTTGTGGCTTTTTCAAGGTTGCTGCCTGTCAGATAAATTGCATCAACTTTGAACTTTTCGCCTATTCTTTCAATTTCATATTTTGCAATTTGCTCAAGCTTTTTGTCAAAGTCTTTGTCGTCGGAATTAAGAGCAACAGCAATTACCGTACGGTTAACAAAGGTTCTGTCGTGGCGGTACATAACTGTTTCACCGCCTGTTATAAGAGAGTCTGATAATTTTATTTCGTGCTGTTGAATTTTTGAGGATTCCGCAAATTTTTCCTTAAGCTCCGGCGGAACATGAGGGCACTTTTCTATGTCAGCCTGCTTTTTGGCAAGCTTCAGTGCGTATGCCATGCAGGTGGGACAGCCGCATTGTTTGCAGTTTGTTCCTTCTGCTTTTTTTGCTCCCGGAAGATATTTAAAAATTTGCATACCTGTCAAATTCATCAGTTTTTATCCCCCTTGAGTAATGATTTGAGTGCTTCAACACTTTTGGGATTCCATAAAACAACAATGTCTGCGCCTGCGCTTATCATCGCAGATGCTCCTGCTATTTCCCACATAGCTGCTCTCTCTTTATAATCACCCCATTGTTCGCTAAAGGTATCGGATTTAGCCTCTTTTGCCCTGTAAGATTCTTCTCCGATGAAGGCAATCACCGGCATGTTGAGCATAGTGTCGCCGTCAAAAGCGGCCTGTCGAATTTTTTCAATAATGCTGTAGCCGTAATCAAGCCCATATCCAAGTCCGCCCATATCAGGGTCAATAAGAATCCTGTCAGGGCTGATTCCTTTGTCTATGGATAGAATATTCAACTCTTTTGCAAGGTTTATATCAATCGGGCTGCGCAAAACAAGAATATGATTATTTTTTGCAATGACTGGAACAATCTGTTCGTAGGTACTTTCCTGGGCAAAGGAAATAATGCATTCCTTTGGCGCAAATTCAGAAAGCAGCGGCAGCAGTTTTAAATCCACGGGGTCGTTGTTGGCCCCTCTCAGTATAAGAGGCTTTTGTATTTTTGATAAAGTATTTTTCAAGAAGTCTTTTATTTCTTCAAGATGGGAATCTATATTATTCTCCGTAAGATTAAATTTTACGGAAATTATGTCAGCTTTTGAGTTTTCCGCATTTTTTAACATTTGCTCAATCGTTGAGCAGTTCCACTGTTCTTTTAAAACTTCGGGGTATGTGTTGTCCAAAATATAAGGGATTTCTATTGCAACAATGGGGTGAGCGTTATTGCCGTTTTCTTCCATAAAAGAGCGAGCGCTGTTCCCACCGATAGTTAAATCCCCGAGTTTTGTTTTTCTTATTTTTTCTTTAATGCCGAAAGACAGGTCTGATTTGTTCATAGATTTTATATTAAAAAGTAAATGTATTGTTGTCAATTGTAAAAAAAAGGGAGTTGTCGTTAAACAAACCTCCCGTATTTCCCCATTTCTCCGTATATTTACGCCTAATAAATTAGTGCGTTAATATTCGATACCTTGTCTTGCCATAACACCCATATCAAAGTAGTGTTTAATAGGCTTCATTTCAGTAACCAGATGAGCCATTGCAACAAGCTCGGGGTGAGCGTATCTGCCTGTTAATACAATTTCAAGGCTTTCCGGTTTATTCATCAAAACTTCTTTTACATCTGATACTTTAATCATATTCATTGCTACGCAGATGTTAATTTCATCTAAGATAATAAGCTGGTACTCTCCGCTTTGGATAGCCTGTTTTGCCAGTTCCCAGCCTTTTTTGGCTTCTTTATAATCTTCGATACAGACATTATGTTTGTAAACAACTCTGTCCATACCGAATTGGTGAACCTCTAAATTGGGTAAAAACTGACCGGCAGAAGCTATTTCGCCGTAAGTTGTACCTGAGTCACCTTTTGTAAATTGAATAACAAGAACTTTCCAGCCATGTCCCAGCGCACGTAAAGCAAGCCCTAATGAAGCCGTAGTTTTACCTTTACCGTCCCCTGTGTAAATTTGAATATAGCCATGTTCTAACAAAGTCTTGTCCTCCGAAATTGACAGATTCTAATCTCATCTATCATTATAAATTCTCTTTGACTGTTTTTTATCGATTAAATGATGTATCTCTATATCATTAAATACGTTTGTACGGAATAGGGTAAAAAGTACACTTATTATGCAAAAAAATTTTTGCATATCTGGTCATCCCCGAAAAAATTTTTTATTTCTCTTTTATGAAAATAAAATTTAATTATCCGAACTTGTACAATTATATTAAAACAAATTTTGAGCGCATGGGCAATTTTTATTTGTTCCATGCTTTTTATTTTACAATTTTACCTATGTAGCAGTGCACAAAATCCAATAAAACAGGCGTTTTTCGGCTTTTACAAAAAGTTTTACATTGTTTTTTTTATAATTCTTAAAAAAGACTTGAAACCATGGTTGTTAGTGTATTAGCTCTTTGTTTATAAAAATAATATGCGTTAATCTTTTGTAATTATTTTTGCTGTTTTTAAAATGTCAAGTTATAAAAATGCAAAATAAATGTAAAAATGACATTTTATAAATACGTAATAATAAAAAAGCACCATTGATTATGGTGCTTTTTTGTTTGTTTTGGGTTAATTAAATAATCAATTATTTTTTTATTCTGTCAAACCAGCCTTTTAATATTTTTAAGGGCGCTCTGGTGAGTCCTAAGGCGTTGGCTTCGATATCCTTGCTTATTACGGAGCCTGCGCCGATAGATGCGTTCTCGCCGATGTGAGCGGGGGCTACGATGACGGAATTTGAGCCGGTAGATGCGTTGTCATCTATAATCGTTTTAAATTTTTCTTTTGTAATGTGGTTGTAATTTGCGGTGATTGTTCCTGCACCTATGTTAACATGGCTGCCTAAAGTGCTGTCGCCCACGTAGCTGAGGTGGCAGACATTTGTGTGGTCTTTTATTTTTGTCTTTTTTATTTCGACAAAGTTGCCGATTTTTACTCCCTCGCCGAGTTCCACATCTCCTCTCAGTCTTGCAAAAGGTCCTATTTTGCAATCTCTTCCGATTTTATTTTTGCCTTCTATATATGTGCAGGGGTAAACGATTGTGTCGGCTTCAATTTCCGTTTCCGGAGAAATATATGTTGTGTCGGGGTCAACAATGGTGACCCCTTCCTCTAACAGTTTGTCAAGAACTCTGTTTTTGAGTATTTTTGCTGCTTCTGCGAGCTGTTTTTTTGAGTTTATGCCGAAAGACTCCTCGTTGTTTTCAAGAACGTATGAACGAGCTTTAAGCCCTTTGTTAATAGTCCATTTAACAATATCCGTGAGGTAATATTCATGTTGAGCATTGTTCGAGTCGAGGCTTAAGAATGCTTCATGAACTTTTGCCCAATCCAGCAGGTAAACACCGGTGTTAATTTCTTTAATCTTTTTCTGTTCGTCAGTTGTGTCTTTTTCTTCAACTATAGCTTTTAAGTTTCCGTTTTCATCTCTCACAATACGTCCGTAATTTGTCGGGTCTTCTAATATTGCGGACATAACAGTCAGGGCATTGTTATTTTTGTGGTGTTCCTCAATAAATTTATTTAAAGTTTCCGAAGTCAGCAGCGGAGTGTCACCGCATAAAATCAGAACTTCTCCATCAAATCCTTTTAAGTCCTCGTAAGCCTGCATTGCGGCATGGCCCGTCCCCAGCTGTGGAGATTGCAGACGGCATTTTGCATTGTCATAATTTTGTTTTACATACTCTTCCACCTGCGCTGCACCGTGTCCGACAATAATATAATTTTCTTTCGCCTTACCGGTTTTATTTACTGCATCTATGACGTAGCCGAGAAGTTCTTTGTTGAATATTTTGTGCAGAACCTTCGGAGTTTGTGATTTCATTCTTGTTCCTTTGCCTGCTGCAAGGATAATAGATTTTATTGTTTTTTCCATAATAATAATCCTGTTTTGTGTAAACATATCAATATTTTATACCAAACAGGATTATTATATTTATATTCTTAAAAATCTGATTAAACGGCACGTTTTTGAGCAGAATCTTCCTTCAGCGCCTTTTCATACACCAAAGATTTTAAAAGGCAATCCTTTAAAATGCTATCAAGCTTTATATTTTTGCCGTATAAAATCTCTTTTTTATCTGAATATTTTTTCATTACTTTAACGATGCCTTTTTTCTTTCTTCTTTAAGCACTTTGTTGTCGTAGTCAATTCTGCCTATCATTTTGTTCAAATGTCTTTGAACCTCCTTAAATTGAGGAAGGCTGAGGCTTTGTGCTCCGTCAGAAGATGCGTGGTCAGGGTCGTTGTGGATTTCTATCATCAGGCCGTTAGCCCCTGCAACAAGAGCCGCTTTGCTCATCGGCTCAACGAGATATCTTCTTCCTGTGCCGTGACTCGGATCTGCAATCACCGGCAGGTGCGAATATTTTTTAATAATCGGTATAGCGGCAATATCAAGAGTGTTGCGTGTGAAGGTTGAATCAAAACCTTTAACGCCTCTTTCGCAGAGTATTACTTTATCGTTGTCGTTTGCCATAATGTGTTCTGCTGCAAGCAAAAATTCTCGTATTGTTGCAGCGGGACCTCTTTTTAGCAATACCGGTTTGCCTGATTTTCCGACAGCTTTTAAGAGTTTAAAGTTTTGCATGTTTCTTGCGCCGATTTGGATAAGGTCTACATAATCACAGAACATATCAACATCAACGGTATCCATAACTTCTGAAACTACAAGCATACCTGTTTTTTCAGCTGCTTCTTTAAGGTATTGAAGCCCCTTTTCTCCGAGACCTTGAAAGTCATAGGGCGAGGTTCTGGGTTTGAAAGCACCGCCTCTTAAAAATTCGCAGCCCATTTCTTTAGCAGCTGTTGCGATTTGCATAAGTCCGTCAAATTCTTTTTCCACGGAACAGGGACCTACCATCATAACAGGCTTTTCGAGTCCGCCTATTTTTACTCCGTTTTTAAATTCAATAACCGTATCTTCTTCTTTGTATTCTCGGGAAGCCAGTTTGTAAGGTTCTTGAATGAGTTTTACTTCTCTTACCCCTTCAAAAGACGCAACAGACTGTGGTTCAATTAATCTTTTATCGCCTATTGCCGCAAGTACAGTCATAACATCGCCGTGGTTTAAAATTATTTTAAACCCTTTGTTTTCCATGTAACGTTTTACAGCGTTGATTTGCTCAACAGTGGCTTTGGGTTCCATTATTATTATCATGTTCGGCTCTTTCCTCTTTATTATTTTATACGTTGCAATATTCTATTATTTTGTCAGGACCTATGATTTCCCATTTGTTTTTGCCTTCAACGGGGCTGTTTATTACCGTATTATTGGCGCATACAACATTTTTAAGAACGACATTATCAGCTATTTTAACATTATCCCAGAGGATTACGTTTTCAAGAGTAACGTTTTTGCCTATGGAACAATTGCTGCCTATAACAACATTGCCCGAGAGCTGTACGCTTGAATCAAGGCGGGTGTTTTCTCCAACGACATAAAGGGTGTTAAATTTTCTCATTATGCCCGGTGTTTTAATTAAGACTTTGCGGTTAAGCGCATCTATGTTTGATTGAATATACTGTTCAATAGTTCCTATGTCAGACCAGTAGGAGTATATTCTGTAAACATTAATTTTTTCGCCTGCAGCGAGCAGTGACGGGAAAACATTTTTTGCAAAGTCATATTTTTGACCTTCCGGTATGAAGTCAAAAATACGTTTGTTAAAAACATAGATACCGGTGTTTATATAGTTGCTTTTAGCTTCTTCAATACTCGGTTTTTCCTGGAATTCAGTAACAAGATGTTTGGCAGATGGTACCACAACACCGTAGTGGCATACTTCGGCGTGGTCAACTGCAGAGATAGCCATTGTTGCAATGCAGCCGCTTTCTTTGTGGGAGCGGATTATTTTGTCCAAGTCAGCATCGTGCAACCCGTCGGCACTGACAACGAGAAAATCCTCAACATCATCAAAGAAAAATTCGCATTTTTTTACACCGCCGGCAGTTCCGGAGAGGGTATCTTCATGGATATATTCAAATTGAATATCCACGGGGGAGTTTTTTGTGTATCTTTCCTGAATTTGTTGTGCAAGATAATGAGTATTTGCAATAACTTTTTCAATACCGTAGTCCTTAAGTTTTTGCAAAAGTATATCCATAACAGGTTTGTTCAAAACAGGCACAAGCGGTTTAGGAATTTTTTGTGTAAGAGGATCAAGCCTTGAACCGACTCCCGCTGCCATAACCATTGCTTTTTTAATCAAGATTTTTGCTCCCGCATGTCTTCTTATCTAATCTAGTGTCGCAGTTGCTGCCGGCTGACCGCAGCCAGCACCTGCTCACCTTTTCAATGTGTCACTCAAAAAATTCGTTCACGTCGCTTGGCTCCTTATCACGAATTTTTCTCGAACAATATAAATACTTAAACAAAATTGTAGTATAAAACGCCTGGCATGTACATTTATTTAATATATTATTTAACATTTATACATTTTTAGTGATAAAATGTTGGAATATGAATAAAATATCTGAAAGGGAAAGTATGTTAGATTTGTCACAAACTTATGAGATTGTTATATTTTCAATCGGGGATACAAAAGCCGGAACAAAAATGGGCAAGCTGCAATTGAAAAATCTTTCGGATAATTCCCTTTTAAATTGCATACTCTGGGAAGAAACTCTTAACAGATATGACAGCAAAGTTTTCAGAACAGGCAATTACCTTAAAATTCTCGGCGGATCTTATAACGAAAAGTATAATAATTGCCTAATTTCAAGCGTTGAGCTTGTAAAAGAGGCAAAAATAGGGCTTGATGAAGAGGAAAGAAACAAACTTTTTGCTTCTATTGTTGAATATGCTAATGAAATTGAAGAGGACGATTTAAGAAAATATATAACGGAACTTTTGTTTGAATACGAAGACAAATTCAAAGTAGCTCCGGCAGCAAGGCTTATGCACCACAATTATCTAGGCGGGCTTGTTGAACATACTTTTGAGTGTTTAGAGATTGCAAAATGTGTTATGTCAGGTCTTTATAAAAAAGTTAACAAATCCTACGTGTATGCAGCTTGTATTTTGCACGACTTCGGCAAAATTTTTGAATACAAGATAGACAAGGAATCAGGCTTAATAGAGTATGATGAAAACTTTCCGAAAGAATGGCTTACACATTCACAGTGGGGCTTTTCCAACTGTATGGCTCACGGATTTAAAACTGTTGCAAAAATGATTGCCGCACACCATGGACGCACTGAATGGGGGGCGATTGTTGACCTTAATGAAAAAGATTTGGATCCGTTGTTATACTTGATTCACCATATTGATGATTTAAGTGCAAAATTCGGCAAAACTGCTATTGCTGATTTGGGATAATTCAATTATGTGTATAATAGAGGCTCTGGGTAATTTGATTCTCGCTATTATGACGATATTCGGAGCTTAGCGGTTTGGTTTTTATGCAAAAAAAAGATGAGTAAAAACTCATCTAATAATCAAGCAATAATATTAAGAGGGGATAGAAGTGTTAATAATTTCTATTAAGCAAAGATGTTTACTATTTTTTCTTCCTGTTTTTCTTTGCCTTTGTTTGTGTTCATTGAGAAGAAAGAGAACGGGTTAGAACCTCTTTTGTCTTTGTCTAATGTTTTAGCATTAGTCAATTCGACAGTTTGAGGGAGGTTGAAAATATTTTTTACTTCTGATTTTTCGCCTTCAGCAACAGGAGCAATCATTTTACCTTCAACATTTTTTTGAACTTTTGTAGCATCTACTGCTGCCATTGTGTTCAGGTATTGAACGTTAGCGATAAAGTTTTGGTTTAAGTTGATATCAAGGCCTGCGTTTCTTACTGCAACAAATTTAGCAGTATCAATGTTTGTTCTCTGGCTGTATAAATCGATACCTACTTCAGGTCTTCTGAATTTTGTTAAATCAACGTTAGTTAAATCGGAAGTTGTTGTTTTTGATTGTGCGTTTGTGAAAATCTGTTTTGCAACTTCGTTGATTGCAGCTGTGTCGATGTAACCTTTGTTAGTATTTAATGTAACGCCAAGACTCATTTGTTTTCATACCCCTTATTGCTTGTAATATATGTATCGGCAAATTGAATTTAAACTTTATGATTTTTTGGTTTATAATTTACATAAGTTTACAAAGTGTGTTATAATCTTATAACTGAACGACAAAGATAATTAGAGGAAATAATAATGAACAAAAGCCAATCAACTGGAATTTGGATTGTAGTTATTCTGCTTGTGCTCTGTCTTGGGTCAATGCTTTTCCCTGCACAAACCACGAGTACACAGGATATTTCGTATTCTCAGTTCCTTACAAAAGTTAAAAGCGGACAAATTGCATCTGTGCAAATTGACAGAGATGTGTTGATTGCAAAACCCGTTAAGCAAAAATCCGATGCACAAAAGGTACCGGAACCAGTGCAGAATACAAATTCTTTTGCCGGTGTTATGAGTGCAAAACGTATCGCTGCAGCTCCGAGTATTCAATACAGGGTTATGATTCCGCTGAATGATAATACTTTGTACGAAAAATTGGAAGCAAGCAAAGTCGATGTAAATGTTAAAAAACCGAGTGATTCTTCTCAGTTTATTGCAATTCTATCTACAGTATTGCCGCTGTTGTTGATAATCGGTTTCGTTGTTCTTATGGCAAAAACATTACAATCAGGCGGGTCTCAGGCAATGTCTTTCGGTAAAAGTAAGGCTAAACTTATGCTTGATAGCAAAGTAAAAGTTACTTTTAATGATGTTGCCGGTATTGACGAAGAAAAGCAGGAACTCGAAGAAATTGTTGATTTCCTTAAAAACGGTGAAAAATATATTAAACTCGGGGCAAAAATTCCTAAAGGCGTTTTGCTTGTAGGTGTTCCCGGTACAGGTAAAACTTTGATGGCAAAAGCCGTTGCGGGTGAAGCGGGCGTGCCGTTCTTTTCCATAAGCGGTTCCGATTTTGTGGAAATGTTTGTCGGTGTAGGTGCTTCTCGTGTAAGAGATTTGTTTGAACAGGCTAAAAAACATCAGCCGTGTATTATATTTATTGACGAAATCGATGCCGTAGGACGCCAGAGAGGTGCCGGCATGGGCGGCGGCCATGATGAAAGAGAACAAACTCTTAACCAGTTGCTTGTTGAAATGGACGGTTTTGACGAAAATACAAATATCATCGTTATAGCCGCAACAAACAGACCCGATATTTTAGACAATGCTCTTTTAAGACCCGGTCGTTTTGACAGACAGATTGTTGTTCACAGGCCGGATATCCTCGGTAGAGAACAAATCCTTCAAGTTCATGCAAAGAACAAACCTCTTGCTGATGATGTTGATTTGAAAGTTCTTGCAAAAAGAACTCCGGGCTTTACGGGTGCTGATTTGCAGAACCTTCTTAACGAGGCTGCATTGCTTGCTGCGAGAAAAAATCAGGACAAAATTGATATGCCTGATTTGGAAGAAGCAATTGATAAGGTAATAGCAGGTCCCGAAAAGAAAAGCAGAATCATCTCGGATGAAGAAAAAGAAAACACTGCTTATCATGAGGTTGGTCACGCATTGCTGGCAAAACTTCTTAAAAACACTGATCCTCTTCACAAAGTGTCCATTATCCCCAGAGGTATGGCTCTCGGGGTTACAATGACACTGCCCGAAAAAGATCATTTGACTTTGAAGAAATCACAACTCTTAGACAGAATAACGATGTTGTTAGGCGGTCGTGTTGCGGAAGAAATCATATACGGTCCCGATTCGATTACAACCGGTGCTCAAAATGATTTGGAAAAAGTTACCGCAACTGCCAGAAACATGGTCACAACTTACGGTATGTCCTTTAAAATGGGCAACATGGCATACGGCAAGAGCGAAGAACACGTGTTTATGGGCAGAGATTTCGGTCATTCAAGAGATTACTCGGAAGAAATTGCTGCAGACATAGACAGAGAAGTTAAAAAGATTGTTGATGAAAGATACAATCTTGCAAAAGAGCTTCTGTTGGGCAACAGAGATATGCTCGAGGTTATTGCCAAGGAACTTCTTGAAAGAGAAACTCTTGACGAAGAAGAATTTGAAGAAATCATGAAACGTGTTGAAGAAAAAAGACAGCATCATGATTTATAATACGAATATTTAATAACAAAAAGCCGATTCTTTTAAGAGTCGGCTTTTTTATTGTTAATTTCGGGTTGCTTTTAAAATTTTAATGATTTTTTAATCGTTTTATTTCTGATTTTAAATTGTTCATTTGCAGTTTGTAGATTTGCATAACAAATTTTTTAGCAGCTTTTGTGAATTTTTTGTCAGCACTTTTTGAGGGGTTTGTTATATAGTTGTCTTTGTATTGTTCCTCTTTTATGTATTGAACATCTTCTTTTATGCCTTTTTTAGTTTTTTGGTAATTCTCTTTAAACGCAGTAATCCAGGCTTTTATTTTTTTGAAAAAACCTTTTTGCGAAGGTGCCATATCCATTGCATTTTGATAGAAGGTGTCCAATTGTTCGCTAAAGTTTTCGGGTTTTAATTTGCCCTTTTCAACATTATTGACTACTTTTCTTCCTAATGTTGCCGCTTTTGCCGCAAGCCTTGTAACTTGAAACATGTAAGAAGTCCCCTTTCTTTTTATTATGATTTGTGAAAACGTATAAAGAATTTGTTTTGCTTAAAATTCGGAGAGTGTTAAACAATTTGTTACATATTCGGTCTTATTTTATTTCACTCATGTTTTGCCTATAATTCTTTTTATGGAGAATAAGAATTTTACAAAAAAAGTATATATAGAAACAATGGGCTGTCAGATGAACAAATCCGACACCGAAAGAATACTGGGGATGCTTTCTCACTTTGGTTATGAAGAAACACCCGACCCTAAAGAAGCTGACCTGCTTATGGTTAACACCTGCTCAATCCGTCAGCTTTCGGCAGACAAAGCATACAGCCTTGTCGGGGTTTGGGGCAAATGGAAAAATGATGAAAGACAAAAAGAACTGCAGGGCAAGCCGTTTAGAAACATAAAAATTGCCTTTTGCGGATGTGTTGCGCAGCAGGATAAAGAAAAACTTTTAAAACGTTTTTCTTACGTTGATCTTGTTTTTGGTACCAACAATGTTTACGAATTGCCTGATTTGATTAAAAAAATTAATGAGGGCGAAAGAGTCTGCGCAACAAACGAAACTCCCAAAAAGTTTACGGACGGTGAAGAAGAAGCCAAGTATGAAATTAAACGAGCCAAGAGTCTTAATGCCTGGATTCCGATTATGGAAGGCTGCAACAACTTCTGCACATATTGTATAGTGCCGTTTACCAGAGGCAGAGAAAGAAGCAGAAAACCCGCAGAAATTTTGGAAGAAGCTAAAAAAGCAATTAATGAGGGCTTTAAAGAAATTACACTGCTTGGTCAAAATGTCGACAGCTACGGCAAAAATCTTGATTCACAAACGGATTATGACGGCAGAGATGTTACTCTTGCCAACTTGTTAAGGGATTTAAACAAAATAGAAGGCAAATTCCGCATACGTTTTGTCACGTCTTATCCGACTGATATCTCGGATGACTTGATTAAGGCTGTAAAAGAATGCGATAAGGTATGCGAGTTTTTCCATATACCGATGCAATCAGGAAATTCAAAAGTATTAAAAGAAATGAACCGCAGATACAACCGTGAACAGTACGGTGAGATTGTGAAAAAAATCAGAAATACTTTTGAGAATGTAGCTATTACGTCTGATTTTATTGCCGGATTCCCCGGCGAAACTGAAGAAGAATTTTTAGACACTTTAAGCGCCATTGATGAATTTGAACTTGATTACTCAAATACGGCAGCTTACTCTCCGAGGGTGAAAACTAAAGCGGCAAAATGGACCGACAAATTTATTGATGAAGAAACTAAATCCCAAAGACTGGCAAGGCTGAACGAAAAAAACAGAGAAGCCTGCATAAAATCAAATAAAAAATGCGTGGGCAAAGTTTTTGAAATCCTTGTTGAATCCTTTGAAGAAAAGGATAATAATATTATTCTTGCGGGGCGTGCGAGAAACAATAAAATTGTACACTTTGCAGGGGATAAAAATCTTGTCGGAGAGTTTGTGAACGTAAAAATTACGGGTGCGAGCACCTGGCATTTGAGAGGAGAGCTTGTTTAATGAAAAAAATTCTGCTTATGGTTCCTTTGATTTTTATAACAACACTTCCATCATTTGCAATGAAAGAAATTAACCCTTATAAGTGGGGCACACACGAAAAAGTTGAGGTAAAAAGAGTTTTTGATGCATTGCAGGTCCGTATTGATTTTAACAGAATGAGAGCACCTGTATATGTATCAAACCTTGATTGCCACGAATATTCAAAAACTTATACGCTAAACAGCACTAAAGGTGCCACTTATGTTTTACCAAGCCGTACGGCGGAAAGGGTCAGTACAAAAGTTAGCGAGTATGTTCAATCGGTTTTTGAAAAATATCCTAATGATATTTATTTTGCTGCAAACGGCTACGGCTTGTATGCCAATTTGGTCGGGGAATTTTTTATCGGCGATGTAAGTTTAAGCCAACACTTGATTGAAAAGGGCTATTGCACACGTGTTGAAAACGAACCCGATTCCGACAAAGATAAAGATAAAAAATATCCGAAACAAACAATACAATAGGTGATAGCAAGTGTTATAAGGAGTTTATATGAAAAAGAGATTCTTTATTTTGGCTTTTTGTTTTATGGCTGCATTACCGGCTTTTGCAATGAAGGTAATAGATACGGCATTTGTTTTTGACAAGCCTGTAAAGGTCGATATTTTTGATGTTTCAAATGCATTGCAGGCGAGGGTAAAATTCAATAATAACAAGATGATGTACAGAAAGGTGCTGTTATCTGTTTATGTTTCAAACTTAAATTGCCATGAATTTACAAGAACAATTATGCGTAAAAGCACCAGAGAACAAATTGCCAAAAAGAGCGATTACAACGGTGTTACGTATCTGACACCGTCAAATTATTCGGTAAAACGTAACAGTGAGCCGACAAAATACGTAAAACAGGTGTTTAAAGAATACCCTAACAGTATTTATCTTGTTGTAAAAGGCTACGGATTGAGAAACAATCTCGTTGGTGAATTTTATGTTAACGGAGTGAGTCTTAACAAACATTTGATAGAAAAAGGTTATTGCTCTTATGTTAATTAACTATCAGTTGTCATAAGATATTTGACATTATACAATTATGTGGAATATATGAATAGTTAGTAAAGGATTTTTATATGAAAAAACTTTGTTTAATTTTTGCTTGTTGTATTATTGCCGCATTACCTGTTTGTGCAATGAAATATGCAAATAACAGTATAATGAGCAAGCCGACAAAAGTTAAAGTATTTAAAGTTGATGATGCACTGCAGGTCAAAATTATATTCGAAGTTCCTCAAGTACAAAGTATTTTCTTCTCCAGAAGTAATAATTCTCTTGTAACTGTATATGTATCTAATCTGGATTGTCACGAATATTCACAAACAGAGTTGCATAAAAGTACCCTAAGCCAAGCGGCAAAAAGCAGTGATTATAACGGTGTATCGTATCTCCTTCCTGCAAAATTTGCTAAGGAAACGAACTCAAATGCGTCAAATTATGTAAAATCATTATTTAGACAGTATAAAAAGGAAATATACTTTATTGCTAAAGGTTATGGAGAAAGGAACAACCTAGTCGGAGAATTTTATGTTAACGGCGTGAGCCTTAACAAACACCTGATAGAAAAGGGCTATTGTTCTTACGTTAATTAACAAACCATTGTCTAAAAAGATTAATTCAACTATACTTAGAGTATGGTTTATCCGCACAACAAGGAGAATGTTATGGCTATGCGTTTTGATGCCGGCGAAATTATTACGGCAATGGTTACACCGATGGATGAGAACAGAAAAGTTGATTTCACTGCTCTGGAGAAATTGGTGGAACACCTTATAAAGACAGGCTCTAATTCTCTTCTTGTTGCAGGGACAACAGGGGAGTCTCCGACTTTAACTCATGAAGAAGAAGTTGAAATCTTTAACTTTGTAAAAAAGGTTGCAAATAACAGATGCAAACTCATAATGGGTGCTGGATCAAATTGTACGGAAACTGCTGTTATGGCAACTGAAAATGCAAAAAGGGCAGGAGCTGATGCTGTTTTATCCGTTGTTCCGTACTATAATAAACCTTCTCAAAAAGGATTGCTTAAACACTTCGGTACAATTGCGCAATCTACCGATTTGCCTATAATTTTATATAATATCCCCGGCAGAACAGGTATTACAATGAATCCTGAAACTATTGCGGAACTTGCGAATAAGTATAAAAATATTTTTGCCGTAAAACAAAGCCTTGCCAATATGGATATAATTACAGAAACAAGAAAACTGTGTCCGGATGATTTTGTAATTTATTCGGGTGATGACAGTCTTACTCTGCCGATGGTTTCCGTAGGTGCTTACGGGGTAATTTCCGTTGCGTCTCATATTATCGGTAATGAAATGCATGAAATGCTAAATCTTTACAAATCAGGTAAGGTTAAAGAAGCGACCGATATGCACCTTAAGCTTTATCCTTTGTTTAAAAAGATATTTATGGCGCCTAACCCTGTTCCTGTAAAAGAATGTTTGTCCAAAATGGGGATAATTAAAAATTATGTAAGATGTCCTCTTGTAGAACTTGATGAGCCAGAAAGGAAAGAACTCTATTCCGTTTTGGAACAATACATTTAAAAAAGATTTTATTGTTAAATAGTTTTCAACTTCAATACTTATTGCAAATTTGTGCAATTGTTTTTTAGTCTGACAAAATAATTTGTTTATTGTATAATAATAAAATCTTTTTAAAGGAAAGTTTATGAAAAATTATCAGTTCTTTTGTGATTTTGACGGTACAATCACAAAAGAAGATACACTAAATAAATTTTTGTGTCTTTATGCAGACAAAAAATGGTTAGATATAGAAGATGATTGGATAAAGGGCAAAATAGGCTCAAAAGAGTGTATTGAAAAACAAATGCAGCTTTTTGACAATGTTGATGAAAAAAACATTAACGATTTTATAGATTCTATTGAAATTGATGAAACTTTTAACGATTTTTTAAATTATCTGAAATCTCAGGACATTGATTTTTGTATTGTGTCCGACGGTTTTGATTATTTTATTAAAAGAATACTTAAAAGGTATAATATTGATGATATAAAAATATTTTCAAATAAATTGGAAATAAAGGACGGAAAATTTATAACTTATTTCCCCAATTATAATAAAGAATGCAAGCCCGGGGCTGGGGTATGCAAATGTAATGTAATAAAATCCAACAGAATTGTTACAAAACGTGTATTGTATGCGGGGGACGGGGTATCAGACTTTTGTGCAGCAAAAAATGTTGATTTTTTGTTTGCGAAAGGAAAATTGTTGGAGTATGGTAAAAATACGCCAATTAATAATTTGATTGAATTTAGTTCTTTTAAAGACATAACTGACTATATAAAAATGTTATAAATTAAGGAGAGAGAAAAATGCTCGGCACAAAAATGCAGTTATCGGATGAGGAAATTAAAGCAATAGACAAAGAATATTGTTCCTGGGGTGATACTGTTCATTATCATGATGATCAGACAATTTTCAGAGATTGCGAAGGCTCATATATGTATGACGGCAAAGATACACCTTATTTGGATTTACAAATGTGGTATTCCAGCTGCAATCTCGGATATAAAAACAAAAGAGTATTGAATGCTGTTCTTGATCAGTATCAAACAATGCCTCAGATTTCTTCCAGATTTGTATATGATTACAAAGCATTGCTGGCTAAAAAAATAGCACAGGCAAACATCGACAGATACGGAATCAAAGGGCGTGTTCAGTTTAATGTGGGCGGTGCTCAGGTTAATGAAGATATGCTTAAACTCATCAGAAACTACACTAAAAAGCCGAGAATGTTTGCATTTATGGGCGGTTATCACGGAAGAACAATAGGTACAACGGCCGTAACTTCAAGCTACAGATACAGAGAACACTTTGGTCATATCTCAGACACTGCTCACTTTGTACCGTTCCCGTACTGCTTCCGCTGCCACTACGGCAAAAATTGTGAAACTTGCAATATGTACTGTGTAAAACAGTTTGCAAGATTATTTGAAAGCGAATACAACGGCGTTTATGATCCGAAAACAAAAGACTGCGAATTCGGCGGATTTATTGCAGAACCTCTTCTTGGTACAGGCGGATATATTGTGCCTCCTAAAGGATACTTCAAGGCGCTTAAAGAAGTTCTTGACGAACATAATATTCTGTTTATGGTTGATGAAGTTCAAATGGGCTGTTTCAGAACTGGTAAACTCTGGGCAATGGAACACTTCGGCGCAAAACCCGATGCTATGACTTTTGCAAAATCCATCACAAACGGTATGAATCCTCTTGCCGGCATGTGGGCAAAAGAAGAGCTCATCAATCCTAAAGTATTCCCTGCAGGCAGAACACACTCAACTTATGCGGCTAATCCGATTGGTACTCGTGCAGGATATGAGGTTATGTGCATCTTCGAAGAAGAAAGAGAAAACCTTGAAAAAGAAATTGCACGCAAAGGTAAAAAATTCCTTGACGGTTTGAAAGTTCTTGAAAAGAAATATAAAAATATCGGTACCGTTAACGGGCTTGGTTTTGCCTTGAGTGTTGAAGTAACGGAAAATGACGGATTTGCTCCGGCAAGAGAACTCTGTGATGAAATTATAGAAGCCGGTCTTAAGGGTGATTTGACCTACAAAGGTAAAAAATGCGGTCTTATCCTTAATAATGGCGGCTACTTTAAAAACATCATCACAATTGTTCCACAATTGTACATATCCGATGAAGAAATCGATATGGCGCTTGAGCTTATGGATCAGTTGTTTGACAGATATATGGAAAAGGCATAAAACAGTCCGAAAATATTGGGCGGTTTGTTAAAAACGGGAGTCTTGTCAGTGTTGCGGACTCGGGGCTGACAAGACGAACATCGGATTAGACAATAGTAAAAAGGTATATATATTTGGGACAGAGTTTAGACTTTGAGTTTATCCACGAAAATCAATGCAAAAGAGCTGTGCTTTTATTCCACGGAATGACTGGCAGCCCTTTTGAAATGAAAAAAATGGGCCGAGCATTGTTCGAGGCTGATTTTGACGTATTTTGCTATTGTCTTCCAGGGCACGGTACAAGTCCGATTAACATAAAAACCGTCCGCTGGGAAGACTGGTACACGGATTCTACAATGCATTACCGTAACTTAACCAAAAGATATGACGAAGTATATCTTGGCGGTTTGTGTATGGGTGCTGTACTTGCGCTTACAATTGCGGCGGAATACAGAGAAGTAAGGGGGATTATTTCTTTATCAACAACACTGTTTTTAGACGGCTGGACAATCCCGTGGTACAACTTTTTTATGCCGCTAGGGCTGCACACTATCTTAAGGTATTATTATTCTTTTCCGGAAAGAGAACCTTACGGATTGAAAAATGAAGTTTTAAGAAAGAAAATTGCCGCTTTGCAGAAACGAAATACTGAGGCGCTCGACAATTATCCGATGTCTTGTATTTATGAACTTTTAAAACTTTCAAAATTTGCACAAAAAAATATGTTCCGAGTACAGGCTCCCGTACTTTTGATGCATGCAAAAGAGGATGATTTAACAAGCGTTAAGGGCTCTCAATTTGTTTACAGAAATGTAGGGTCAAGTATAAGGAAGTACATAGAACTTGAGGACAGTTATCATCTTGTTGTTATGGATAATGAAAGAGAGTTTGTTTTCAACACTTCAATAGACTTTTTGAACAGCCTTTCAAATTATGCTCCGGCTGATGCTAAAAAACTTGTTGCAATAGGAAGCGAGGCAGCCGATGCATATTGATACAACTCAGATTATGAAAATCATAAGTCTTTTGCCGCTTTCATTAAAACTGATTATTATGACAAACATACTGTTAATTGCAGGTTTTATTATAGGCAAGCTGGCACTTTATAAATTTGAAAATGCTGTGAAATTTTTTGCTTATTATTCCGTTGCAATTTCTGTTTTGTTTGTTTTGTATTTTATTTCAATAATATGGTTTTCAATCAGCAATCTGTTTGCCGGCAATGCCGTTTACAGCGCTATTTTTCCTATATTTTTGTTTTTGCCTTTTATTATCGGGCATTTTGCCACATACGAGAAGGTGCACTTTTACACTAATATACAGATTTTGACATTGATAATAAGTCTTCTTCTTGCATTGTCTTTTATATAAGATTAAATCACATCGGATTAAATAAACAGTTTATTACAGGGAATAATTATGTTTGAAAGATACTATAGTGAGCTTAAAGAACTAAAGGAAAATTTTTGTGAAAGAAAACTTATATCCTTAAAAAAAGCCGGAAAATATATTTTTGAGGACAATAAAAAATATCTCAATCTTTCATCTAATGATTATCTTGGTATAGCTGAAGACAGAAAAATTTTAAATAACTTTTTAAAAATTGCCGATTTTTCCATGGGTTCTGCTTCCTCTAGGCTTCTTACCGGAAGCTCCTATGTTTATGCAAAGCTTGAGTGCTTATTATCGGCTTTATACAGAAAAGATAAATCTTTGATTTTTAACAGCGGTTATCATGCTAATACGGGCATTATGTCGGCTCTTTTGTCTAAAAGGGATGTAGTATTTTGCGACAAACTTAACCATGCAAGCATATTGGACGGAATAAAACTTTCCGATGCAAAGATGTTCAGGTACAAACATCTTGATTATGAAAATCTTGAGGAGCTATTGCAAAAGCACAGAAACGATTATGAAACGGCAATAATCGTAACAGAATCACTGTTCAGCATGGACGGTGATATTGCTGATTTAAACAAACTTGTTGAACTTAAAAATAAATATAATGCAGTTTTGATAGTGGATGAGGCGCATGCTTTTGGTGTCTACGGAAGCAGAGGTCTGGGGATAGCGGAAGAACAAAATTGCATAAAGGACATAGATATTATTGTTGGCACTTTTGGAAAAGCAATCGGTTCAATGGGGGCGTTTTGCTGCGGACATGAGGTATTGATAAACTATTTGATCAACAAATGCAGACCTTTGATTTTTTCAACGGCAATCCCTGAAATAAATATAGCCTTTTCTTATTTTGTAATAACAGAGGTTATACCTAATTTGAGAAATCAAAGACGGGAACTTTTAATAACGGCGCAAAAACTCAGAGAAAAGCTTGCCTCTTTGCAACTTGCAACAACCGGCAGCAGCCATATTGTACCGGTAATACTGGGAGAAAACAAAACAGCCGTCAATGCCTCAAAGGTTTTGATTGATAACGGCTTCTATCTGCTGCCCGTAAGACATCCGACCGTGCCGCAAAATACGGCAAGAGTTAGAATTTCTTTAAGAGCGGATATAAGTTATGAAGAAATAGCAGCTATTCCGGAGTTGATCGTTAAAGCGGAAACTGTATAGTCAGTCTTGCGGTTACAAAAATTAACATGTGATTTTCTTTGTTATTTTGCTTTATTAATAGTTTTTTTGACATATAATAAAACTTAAGCAACAGACAAGATAAGGAAAGATTATGCAAGCAAGAAGAGCTGCAAGAGAACTGGCTTTAATATTATTTTCTCAATTTGATAAAAAAATTACGCAATACAATCAGGCTGAATTTGAAGATATTATTCTCAAATCGGTAAGAACGCTTACAAATAATGCGATAGACGAACTCAAAGTTTCCGTAGGCGCAATTAATGCAATGAAAGAATACATTGATACCTACGAGGCAGAAAATCCTGTAAATCTTTCTCGTCCTTTGCAGTCCAACAATGTTCCCGTAGCATTGCCTATGACTTCTGATATGAGCGGAAGATTGGATGAGCTTTTAAATATTTGTGAAAAAGTTGTTCTTGCGCTCGAAATTGCAGAAATGACCGCACTTGAACATACAGGAGATGTTAAAAATTATGTTCTTGAAATTGCAAATACCTTCAAAGAACATGCCTCAGAAATTGACGGGCTTATCCAGAAGTTTGCCCACGGTTGGGATATTGACAGGCTCGTAAAAATCGATAAAGATATTTTGAGAATCGCAATTGCAGAACTTATGTACATAGAAAGCGCACCGGTGAAAGTTGTTGTTGATGAAGCGCTTGAACTGGCAAAAAAATATTCAACAGACGATTCTTCCTCATTTATTAACGGCATTTTGGGCAAAGTTATTGATGAGAAAAAAAGAAGAGATGACTAATCTTTTTGTCGTTGAAATAAAGACAATGCTGCCATAACCAGACAGGAAAAACGATTATGTTTGACTTTTTTAAGAAAAAAGACCCTAACCCCCAACAGGAGCCTAACACACAGGCTGCCGTGCAGGAACAGCCTAATGTGAATGTGGAAGCTCCGCAGCAACAGGCACCCAGGCAGGAGAAAAAGAACTTTTTTTCTCTTACTTTTGAATCCTTAAAAAAGACAATCGAAAACACTTCTCAGTCGCTTGTCGGCAACATTGTTAAACAGGTTGAACAGGAAGAAGAATTTGATGAGTTTATCCTCGATGATATGGAAGAGCTGCTTATAAAAGCAGATTTGGGAGTTAATACTGCTTCTTCGATTGTGGATAAACTACGCAAACAAAATAATATGAAGCCTTCTCAGGTCAGAGAGTACCTTCAAAATGAGTTTTCTTCAATACTTAATTCTGCAGGCTCAACGGAATTGAATTATAAGGATAATGAATTGAACCTGTATTTTATAGTAGGTGTAAACGGAGCAGGCAAAACAACGCTTATAGGCAAACTTGCACACCGCTTTAAACAGCAGGGGAAAAAAGTGCTTGTTGCTGCAGGAGATACCTTCCGTGCTGCAGCAGAGGAACAATTAGATATCTGGAGCAAACGTGCCGGTGCCGATATTGTAAGAAATGACGGTGCTGATCCTGCGTCCGTAGTTTTTGATGCAATAAAAAAAGCAAAAGAAGAAAATTATGACATAATTCTTGTTGATACTGCTGGCAGGCTTCAAAACAAATTTAACCTTATGCAGGAGCTGTCTAAAATCAAAAATGTTATTGATAAAAATGCTCCCGATTCTCTTAGAGAATCTATTCTTGTATTAGATGCCAATACAGGGCAAAACGGACTTTCTCAGGCAAAAGTATTTACGGAATGCGTTAATCTCACCTCTGTAGCGCTTACAAAATTGGATGGTTCTGCCAAGGGCGGTATTATAATTTCAATAGCTAAAGAAATGAACTTGCCCGTCAAGTTAATCGGAGTGGGAGAAAAAATGGACGATCTGAAAGATTTTAATGCTTCAGATTTTGTAAAAGCGCTTTTTAGTTAAGCTTTTTATTTTTCTGCAAAAATCGAATAATAAGAAAGGACAATATCATGATTAAAGTCGGTGTAGTCGGTGCAATGGGCAAAATGGGCAGAGAAGTTATAGAAGCTGTCTGCAATGATGAAGAATTGCAGCTTGTTTGTGCTGTAGATAAAAATAATATTGACGGGGATGTTTGTTCAAACAAAGATATTCATATTATCGGAGATTTAAAATCGGCAATCGAAATGACAAAACCTGATGTTATGGTAGATTTTACCCAGCCTGCATCGGTTTTTGAAAATGCAAAAATCTGTCTTGAAAACGGTGTAAGACCTGTAATCGGTACAACGGGTCTTTCTGACGAGCAGATGGAAGTGTTAAACGCTATGTCGCAGGCAAAGGGGCTTGGATGTTTGATTGCACCCAATTTTTCAACAGGTGCTGTTTTGATGATGATGTTTGCCAAGCAGGCTGCAAAGTATTTTGATAATGCGGAAATTATTGAACTCCACCACAACCAGAAAAAAGATGCTCCTTCCGGTACCGCAATAAAAACAGCTCTTATGATGTCGGAATCCGGTAAAATGACCTTTACGGGCGGAAATTGCGAAGAAACTGAAACCATAAAAGGTGCACGAGGCGGGAGCTCTTATTCGGATATTCATATACATTCTGTTAGAATGCCCGGCTATATTGCATCACAAGAGGTTTTGTTCGGTGCTTCTGGCCAAATATTCTCCATACGTCATGATTCGATGGACAGAAAATGTTATATGGACGGTGTTAAACTTGCCGTAAAATATGTTGCACAGCATAATGATTTTGTATATGGCCTGGAAAAGATAATGTAATTTTGACAGCAAAGTATATGAATTTAACTAAGGATAATAATTATTATCCTTAGTTATCATTTGCGTGTCATCGGCACTGCACCAAAATCTCTTGCAGAACCAAAATATGTCTGTTCCAGTACTCTTTGAATGCTGTCGAGTTTACCATCTTTGTAAACTGGTTTGTATAAGTTATATACTTCAACTTTTACAACCGGTTCGGTGTTGTCATCAGATTTAAATGCCTGTACAAATACATCTTTCTGGTAAATGGAACCCGGGTCATTTGCCAGTTTTTTAATTTTTTGTTTTGCTTTGCTTGTGCAAAAATTTTGTGCACTCTGTGTAAAATAAACCCCTTTAAAACTTACGGGTGAAATTGCTTTAATGTTCACGGCTAAAACCTTTCTTTATGTGAATGGCACCTTAATTATATCAGATATGTACAGGATTAATATTAAAAAATATTAAAAAATATTAAAAAATTGGCATGGGCTATTTCTCTGTTATGATTAATTGTGTTGAGGATATCGTTTTCAAAAATATCTCATAAAATTTAAGAAAAATATTATAATCTTGGGTTGTTAATAATGCAAAAACTATATATTAACTCCTGGCTGAATATGAAAAATTCGGCTTTCGGGGTCATTCAAACTGCGGATAATGAGTTAAAACTTGATTTTTCAAAGGTGGATAATATCGGGCTTAACGATATAGAACGTCTTTTGGATTTGCAAAAAATAGCGGTGTTTAACGGTATTAAACTTAGTGTGGAAAATATGCAGCCGCAGGTATCCCGTCTTTTTGAACAGACAGGGTTGTACAAATTGTTGTCTTTCGGCAATTCTTCCATACATTCAATAAGAAAACGTCAGGGGCTGGCTTTTGACTAACTATACTGCACAACTTTATATTGTTGCTACTCCTATAGGTAATAGGGCTGATTTTAGTATGCGTGCGATAGAAACGCTTAAAAACGTAGATGTTATTGCCTGCGAGGATTCCAGAACAAGTGCCAACCTGTTGGAACACTATGGAATAACAACAAAACTGGTCAGTTATCACAAGTTTAATGAAAAACAAAGAACAAATGAACTTTTAAAACTTTTAAAAGAAGGCAAAAAAATAGCGCTGATTTCTGATGCCGGTACTCCTTGTATTTCCGATCCCGGCAGGGTTCTTGTTAACGAGCTTTTTGGAAATGTCGGAATTACTTCCATACCGGGAGCTTGCGCCGTTATAACTTTCTTGTCAATGATCCCGAGAAACACGGAAGAATTTGCTTTTGCGGGATTTCTTCCAAGAGTCAAAAATCAGCAGTCAAAAGTTTTTGAAAAATTTAGCAATATAGATACAGTGTTTTACGAATCACCAAACAGACTTTTGGAAACTCTGGAAAATATTCGGGAATTTAGAGGCGATAGTGCAAAAGTTGCGCTCGCCAGAGAGCTTACAAAAATGTTTGAAGAAGTAAAAGCCGGCAGTGTAAGTGAAATAATAGATTATTATAAAACTAATCCGCTGAAGGGTGAAATTGTTTGCATGCTTTATGCCCGAGAAAACAATAACGAAGATGATATGGAAATTGTTGAAAAAATAAAAAAATTGAAGGCCGTAAATTTTTCAGACAAAGATATTGCAACTGTTTTATGCACTCTTTACGGCTTTAATAAAAACAAAGTTTACAAACTTGCTCTGGCTTTATAAAGCTATATAACCGGCTGCTTCACACAGGGCTGCTGCATATCTTTTTCAAATTTTTTCTTTACGGTGTTGTAACGGTAAATTCCGTATGCATTGCCGTCACTTGTGATTTTTATTGCATTATCAATATCGGTTCTGTAAATTCTTTGATTATTTTGTTCTAGAGTTTTTAAGGTTTGTTTGGTCGGGTGTCCGTATGGATTTAGACCTGTTGAAATTATTGTTGCATCGGAATTCAGAGTTTTTAACATAGTTTTTGATACGGTATTGTTTGCGCCGTGGTGACCTGATTTTAGAATTTCTATGTCATTATTGTTTAAACTGTTTTTGATGTTTTCAAAACTTTTTACTCCGCCGTCCGCCATAAACAGCATATCAAAATCCTTGTAAGAAAGAAGAGTTACTGTAGAGGTTTCGTTGTCGCTTTTTGTGTTTAAGTCGGGTGTGAAGGTTTTTAGGGTAAGGTTGTTTTCCTCAAAAATGGTTTTGTTATTTTGTGCTGCTATATTGTTGATTTTATTTTTTGCTACGTAATTTAAAATGGCTTTAGTCGTTTTTGAGTTGTCTTTGTGTTTGTTTAGCACAAGAGTTTTAACCTTTAGCGCTTTCATAATATCTATTGCACCGCCTGAATGGTCAGAATCAAAGTGCGTAAGCAAAAGTACATCAAGTGTTTTAATTCCCCTATCTTTGAGATATTTGTTCATTATCGCCTCGGCCTGCGAAAAGTTTGAAGAAGAACCTTCATAAGTTCCGTGCGCCGTATCAATCATAATATATTTGTTATCCGGTGTTTTTATTAAAAAGCTGTCCGCATTGCCTACATCAAAAACAAGAATCTCAAGTTCTTTTTTATCGATTTTCTTAAAAGATACAACAAAAAGCATTACCAAAATTAAAAGTATGCTCCAGGTTTTACGGTTGTTGAATTTTGTTCTTAATGCCAAACCTAATGCAACAAGAATTGAATAATAAATTATTATTTGAAAAATATCGGGATGAGTAGTTGTCAAAAGAGCATTTGGCAAGTTTGCAAAATAATCCGATATCTTAATCAGTATTGTAACAACAGGATTGATGACAAATGCAAAAGTCATACAGATTTTATCAACAAAGGCTTCAATGGGAATCATTGCAAGAATTGATGATATAAAGCCCAAAAAGCTTATAACGGCAATAAACGGTGCAATCATAAAGTTGGCAAGTATTGAATATGTTGCAAAAGAGTTGAAGTAGAACATTTGTATCGGTGCTGCCCAAAGCTGTGCAATAACGGGAACAAATATTGCACCCAGAATAAATTCAACTGCTCTGTTAGTAATTTTTTCAAGTACAGGCTGAGCATAAAATATCAAGGCAAATGTTACGACAAACGAGAGCTGAAAACCGACATCGTTAATCATAGCCGGATTGTATAAAAGCATTAAAAATGCAACAAAAAATATAAGCGATACGCTGTTTGCGCTGCGGTCAATGAGTTTGCCGAGAATGATAAATTCAATCATAATGGCAGCACGCAAAACAGATGCTCCCATACCTGTCATCAAAGTGTAAAAGGCAACAAGCAGTGCCCCTAAAATTACGACAAGACGATGGTTTATGCGCAGTCTGCAGCCAATAAAATACCAGATACCGAATATTATGGATACGTTCATACCCGATGCAGCAAGTATGTGCAGCAAACCCGAATTTATGAAAGAATTTTTTATTTCATCGGGCGGATTTATTGCATCATCGCCGAAAACAATACCACCGAGTACTTCAATATTGGGACTTTTTATAAATTTTTTCTGATGCTCAAGTATGTTGTTTCTTGTGTCATTGAGCTTTTGAAGAAATTTGCCGCCCAAATTATCAGGTTTGGAAATAACCTTCCAGTTATTGTTTGTTACATAAAATGTCGAAAATACCTGACGGTTTTTAAGGTAGTTTGCATAATCAAACTGAGAAGGATTTTTGGCTTTGATTGGGCTTCTTAACTTCCCTTTTAACTCTATTTTGTCCGCAATTTTGATTTTTGATATGTTTTCTTTGGTGTCGTATAAAGTTACAATGGTTTTTGCTTTTAGATTTTCTGCTTTGATTCCGTTAAAATTTCCGGAATCTGCCTTTAAATAAAATTTTGTTTTAGTTGGATTGTTTGTTGTGGGTATAGAGGTTACTGTTCCTGTTACGGAAGCTTTTGATGGGATGAATTTTGACAGGTTGTCGTGGTTTTGTATTCTGATATGACAGTTAAAAAGCGCAAGTGCAAAAGCCAGATAGCAGATGATTGCGCATTTGCAGGATATAAAATTTTTAAGCAGCGCAAATACCGTAAGCAAAAATAATAATATTGCAATATACACCTCGCAATGGCTAAAAAATCCGACTACTCCGAGTATATAGAAGGAAGAAAAAATAACAACTTTGTTCAAATATTCATCTTTTTCCATTTTTTTATGATATATAAAAAGCCCCTCAATTAAAATCTTTTAAGAATTTTTTTGAAGGGCTTTTGTATATTATTTTATTTGTTTTTAATTTTGTGCAATTTTTGTTTTTTGTTCTTCAATAACTTTTTTCTGTGATTCAATTATTGCGTCTTTAGTATCAATAATCTCTTTTTGTACACCGATAAAGTCTTTCAGCTCCTGATTATTTTGTTTTTCCGTTGCAACAAATTTTGCAAGGATTTTATTTACTTTTTTTGTTTCAACGTAATCTTTTACTGCTTTTACGATGCCTGCTCCAACAGCTGCAATACCTACAGTAAGAGCTGCATATTTCCCGAGTTTTTTTGGATTCTTTTTAACAAATTCAAAGCTGTCTTTTGAAAGTGTCTTTGCATGTTTTAACTGTTCTTTAACAAAAGGTTTAACAGTTTTGGCATAAGTCTTATGGACATCTTTTGTATATTTTTTTGCTTTGTCTGAAATGTTGTTTGCAATGACGGATAATTTCATTTTCACACCTCACTAAATTTACAATACTATAAAGTTGAAAAAACATAAATTGTTGCCAAATTTTTTGAGAATTTTTACAAAATTACACAATTGTAAAGTTATGTAAATAATATATAAAAAGTATATACTAAAATGTCAATTTCTTGCCGCACAAGGTTTTTATTTATATATAGAGGATAAAAACTTTAAGTAAGTAAGAAAGAGAGCATTAAAAATGGGTGACGGCGTAAGCTTTAATTCAGGTAACAAAGACAAATTTAAAGTAGATTTTAAGAAATTTTTTGATTTTAAAACATCTTATGCAGTAGAAACAACAATACCGGCAGTAGACCTCAACGGCAACGGCAACTGGGGACAAGTCGGTGACGGTTTTGAGCATAGCAATAACGGAGAAGTTAAAACATATTCAACACCAAGACAGGCTTACGGTACCGGTGCAACTCCTGCTGTATCAAATTCTACAGAAGGTACAGATAGCGCAATAGAAGAAGGAAATGCAGCATTAAACAGCACTGACTCTAATCGTGTAGAAAATGCGTTAAATAATGTTAATCTTCGGGTGGCTTCGCCTGATTCTTCAGAACTGGTAAATGCTGCCAATACTGAAGTTTCAAACGCTGAAGGCGTTGTGGCAACAAACGAAGAAGGCGTTGTAACAGCAACAGGTGAAAAAGAAGCTGCCCAAGGCGTTGAAGAAAATGCAACCGTAACGGAAGAGCAAAGTCAGACTAAAGTTGAAAAACAAAAAGCAGACTTGCAAACAAAGGAAACTAATTTGACAAAAGCAGAAGCCGCTGAAACCAAAGCACAAGCTAACGTTACAGCAGCAGAAGCCACTGTAACAAGTGCAAAAGCAAGTGTAGAGTCTGCTAAAGCTGCTGTTGAATCTGCTAAAGCCGGGCTTCCATATAGTGCCGCTGCCGTTGCAGCAGCAGAAGCAGCCCTTGCTGCTGCAGAAGCTGCATTAAAAACAGCAGAAGCAAAACTTGAAGTAGCAAAAGCAGAACTTGAAAAAGCAACAGCCGAAAAAGAACAGGCAACTGCTGAAAGAGATAAATCCAAAGCTCAACTTGAAAATGATGAAGAAGCTTTGAAAAAAGCTCAGGAAGCTCTTGATAAAGCAAAAGAAGATGTAGCTGCTGCCGATGAAAAACTTCAAAACGCTCAGCAGCAGTTAGAAACTGCCAAGGCAGATTTGGCAACAAAAAAATCAGCTTATGAAGCAGTAAAAGGTAATATACAAAAAGAATCCTCTGATTTGAGCAAACAACTTGATGAACTTCTAAAAGATTTAGAAGAAGGTGAGGGTACTCAAGCTGCTTCTTCAGGAAAGAAAAATGACTGGTTAACAAAAGGACAAGCTGCAATGAACATCTTTAATCAAGGCGCAGGTGCTCTTGGCAGTTTGGCTCAAGGCAATGCAGCCGAAGCAGAAGAAGAAGGTTCTTCCAAACGTCCTATGACAGCAGAAGAAAAAGCTAGAATCTATGCTTTTACAGCAAATCTTGAACAGTCATTAAACAACGGTTTTGGACAAATTACCTACAACGGACAAATGGTTTCCGATGTAAATAAAAACAATGGGGTAACAAATCCGTTTTTAAATAAGAAAAATCTTGAAGAAGCATAATTTTAAGATAAAATAAACTGTAATAAATTATTTGGACAACACCTTTTGTAAACATCAAAGGGTGTTGTTTTTATGTTTGAGTAGCGAAGAGCTGACAAAGCTTCTTGTTCTTACTCTGGATTTCTTCGGGTGTTTTACTTCTTCACAATGGCAGCACGTTTTTTGTCGTCAGTCAGGTATGCTCAGCCGACTTCTTCGTTAACGTAGTGTCACCCTCAGACAAAAACAGGCTGTCATTGTGAAATATCAGAATTTTGAAGTCTTTTTCAATCGTGGGTGCTCAGAATCTTAGCGGTATTCTTTCTTGTCCTGTATTATGGGTATGGCTGCAAGCAGGTTTTACTCTCAGGATGAATACAGTCGCATTTTAAACGAAGATAACTAAGACAAAAATAAAACCGGATTAAAAAACAATCCGGTTTCATTTTATATTTATATAGTCTGCTTGATTATTATGCAATGAGTTCTTGGAACATATTTCTGATTTCTTGTTTGTTATTGTTGTCAGTTGTTCTTGCTGCTGTAGTTGACTGTTCATTTGCAGTTGCTGCTGCTTCAAGAGCTTCTAACATATTAGAGTAGCTGCCTGTATCATAAGAAACTGCTACGAACGGGTTAGTAGTTGCGGATACAGTTTCAACATCTTCACCTGTCATGTTATCTGAACCGGAAACTTCATTTTCTGGTTGATTGTTATTAGGTCTGTTGTAGTCATAATCTGTATCATTGTTGTCGTAACCGTTGAGTTGGTTTTGAACGGAAGCGATTTCAGATTTTTTATTTGAAATTTGCTGATTTAATTGAGCAATTTCATTATTAACAACTGATTGTTCGTCACCGATTTCGTTGATTTGAGTGTTGATTGAAGTTACTTGTTTTTTCAAATTTTCATTTCGTTTAACTAAATCTTTGTTTTCATTAACAGCAGCGTTAATATTTTTTTCATAAGTTCTGATATTGTTTTGTCTTTGGTTGATTTGTTCAACATAGTTGTTAGATTCATCAATCAAACTTTTAACTTGGCTCATCATAGAGCTGATTGCAGAAAATTCAGAAGCGCTGGAAGCAAGAGAAGGATTTCCTACTTTGTTAGCTACGTATTGAGCAACTTCTTCTTGTGTCAACTCGCCTGCTTCAACTTTTGCGTTAGCTTCTTCAGTTGCTTCTTTGATTTTTTTTGTTTCTTCATCAACGTTAGCTGCTGAATCTTCAAGAATTTTAGCGATTTTTTCGCTGATTTGTTGATTTAAGTTATCAACTTCTTTGTTTTTCTTGTCGTATTGTTCTTGTAATTTTTCTATTTCAGCTTCTTCGAGTTCAATTTTTTCTTGGTTTTCTTTAATTTCTTCTTCGTTTTCTTTGATAGCTTCATTATTTGCTTCAATTTGTGCATTGAGTGAATTTTTTTGAGCTAATAAAGCTTTGATTTGAGATTCCAATTCTTTGTTATAAGACATTTTTTCTGCTTTTTTTGCAATAAGCTCATCGAGTTCAGCTTGCAATTGAGCTAATTGAGCTTCCAATAAAGCTCTTTCTTCGCTTTTTTTAGCTTCTTCAGCTTCAGAAGTTTCTTCAGTGCCAAACAAACCTGTTGTATCTTCAGCTGGAGCAGTAGAACCGGATGTTCTTGAAGTTCCTTGAGTATTATTTACACCATTGATACCAGTAATTGTCATTGCTTACACCTTTTTTAGAATACACACATATATATAAAAACAAATTTTTATATACGATTTCAATATTTGTTATATCTGTTACAAATCTTTACAATATAGCTGACTAATAAAAAAAAGAGAGCTTTTTAAGCTCTCTTTTGGCTTTATTTATTTGTTTATTTATTTAAAGCTTCACCCAATAGCTTGTTGATAATTTGCGGGTTTGCTCTGCCTTTTGTTTCCTTCATAATTTGACCGACAAAGAATCCCATAAGATTTGTTTTACCGTTTTTATATGCTTGTACCTGAGCAGGGTTAGCAGTAATAACCTTTTCAACGAGATCTTTGATTGCACCTTCATCTGATATAACGCTCAAGCCTTCTTTTTCAATAATTTCTTGAGGTTTTGTTCCGTTTTCAAGCATTTGCGGCAAGATTTTCTTTGCTATGTTGTTTGAAATTGTTCCTTTGCTTATAAGGTTAACAAGTTCAGCAAGGTGCTCCGGTGTTAGTTTTGTTTGGTTAATGTTGGTATTATGTTCTTTTAAAAATGCAGTGATATCACCGACAAGCAGGTTGTTTGCTATTCTGTAATCAGCGCCGAGCTCAAGTACTTTGTCATAGAAAAGAGCTGTTTCCATTTGTTCAACCATGACATTTGCATCGTAAGCACTGAGTCCGAGAGCTTCATATCTTTTACGTTTTGCTTCCGGAAGTTCAGGCATTTTCTTTCTGATTTCTTCAACCCATTCTCTTGAAATTTCAACAGGCATTAAATCAGGTTCCGGAAAATATCGGTAATCGTTTGCATCTTCTTTGCTTCTCATTGTTTTTGTAACCTTCTGGTTATCATCCCAGAGTCTTGTTTCCTGATCAACTTCGCCGCCTTCTTCGACAATTTCAATTTGTCTGTCGATTTCATATTCAATGGCTCTTTGCAAAGCAGAGAAGCTGTTGATGTTTTTAATTTCAGCACGTGTGCCGAATTTGTCCGAACCTTTAGGCATAACGGAAACGTTTGCGTCACATCTCATAGAACCTTCTTCAAGGTTTCCGTCGCATACGCCGATGTAACGTACAATATTTCTTAATTCTTCCATATATGCTCTTGCTTCATCTGAAGATCTCATATCGGGTTCCGATACGATTTCTAAAAGAGGCGTGCCTGCTCTGTTGAGGTCGACAAGAGAATATAATGAACCAGCCAGTCCGTCTGCACCGGCATGGACGAGTTTTCCGGCGTCTTCTTCAAGGTGAGCACGTGTAATACCGATTTTTTTGCCGTTAATATTTATATAACCGTTTACACAAATAGGCTGGTCGTACTGAGAAATTTGATAACCTTTCGGTAAATCAGGATAGAAGTATTGTTTACGGTCAAATTTGCATCTTGCAGGAATTTCACAGTTAAGTGCAAGACCTAACAAAATTCCCATATTAACGCATTCTTTATTCAAAACAGGCAGTACACCGGGCATCCCCAGAGTGATTGTGCTGGTGTGTGTGTTAGGTTCTGCGCCAAACTCCGTTGAATCTGGTGCAAATATTTTAGACTTTGTTTTCAACTGGGCATGAACCTCAAGCCCTATAACTACCTCGTATTTATCTCTAATTGCTTGTGAAACCATGTTTTCAACTTCCTTAATTTCTCTTATTATCCTTGAAATAATTTTAGCACAAATAATGTTATTCTTTATTTATGCACCAATTTTTATAAATTTTTTACATTTACCAATAACAGATTGTGGTTTTATATGTGAACAATTGATATTTATGCTGAAATATGCTATTGAATAAGTAAGGAACGGAGGTTTTATATGTTTAGAAGTAACAATCCTGTGTTATCAAGAATGGATAACAGTAATATACAAATGTTGGAAAGTGCGCCGATGACGGTTAACGGTACAATCGGTAAAACATTTGCGCTTATTTTAATTGCTTTTGTTGCGGCTGCCGCAATGGTTTACGAAGCTTTTATGGGTTATACCGATAAAATGATGCAGGTTATGAGCATTGCTCTTGTTGTAGGTATAGTCAGCGGTTTGGTTGCAAGTTTTGTGCCTAAGCTGACAAAATTCCTTGCTCCCGTATATGCTTTTGCGGAAGGTGCTTTGTTAGGCGGTATATCACTGATTTTGGAAACACAATTCCCCGGTATTGCAATTCAGGCAATTGGGGGAACGTTTGTTGCATTTATGGTTATGCTTTTCCTATACAGAGTTAAAGCTATCAGAGCAACGGAAAAATTCAGGGCAACTATTATGTCCGCATTATTGACCATAATGATAATCTATTTGATAGATTGGGTTGGCGGCTTTTTCGGTTTTTCAATTCCGTTTGTATCGGGCAACGGCGTAATGGCTCTGGTATTTACTGCAATAGCAGCTGTTGTTGCTTCGTTGTGTCTTATTCTTGATTTTGATTTTATTGAAAAAGGTGCACAAAACCTTATTCCGAAAGATTATGAATGGTACGGCGCTTTCGGGTTGACGGTCACTCTTGTTTGGCTTTATATGGAGATTTTAAAACTTATAGCATTATTAAGAGGAAATGATTAATCATCTTATATCAAAAAACTTGTGCACCTGACCTATAAGTCTTGTGTTGTGATAGTTTTTAGAAAAACAGTTAAAGGTTTCCATGATTTTTTCGTGTGAAACCTTTATTGTATTTCCTTCCATTTTTGGTTGAAGTATTATAGGTATATTGTATTTTTTTGCAAGGCTTAAGCACTCGTTCAATTCAAAATTTTCTATGGAATCGTCAAATACAAGTTTTGCAAAGGTATCTTTGTTGTTTTGTATTGCAATATCAAGAAACTCATCGTGCTGAGAGTAAACATCACCTATTTTGGCGCTGGAGTCAAGTTTAAAATCCATAGAAACAATGTCAACATAATCAATAATGCTTTTTAAAGCCCCTGCAAGGGTTCCGTTTGTTTCCAGATAAATTTTGAGCTTTAGTTTTTTTAATTCCGGTAAAAATTCTTTTAAAAACTGGTAATGCAAAAGCGGTTCACCGCCGGTCAAACTTACTGAGTGTATTGCATCCAGATCAAAAGTTTTTACACGTTCAAGCAGTGATGGAACGCTGTATTCCTCGCCTTTGTCGAATTCCGTATCGCAGTAATCACACAAAAGGTTGCATCCGCAAAATCTTATAAAAAGCTGTCTGTAGCCGATATATGGACCTTCTCCCTGTACGGAATCAAAAATTTCCGCAATTTTAGTTTTATCAGTCATTTAATAAATTCTCCCTGACATTGTGTTTTGAAATTAATTTTAACTGTTCATACAGCTCAAGCTCTTTTGCTGTCATTTCTTTGGGTACGACAATTTTTACCGTAACAATCTGGTCGCCTTTTTTGTTGTTTTTTCCGTTAGAAGTTCCCTGCTGTGACAATCTGAATTTTTGCCCAGTAGAGGTGTATGGCGGTATTTTCATAGAAACATTTCCTGCTAATGTTGGAACTTCTATATTGGCGCCTAAAACAGCTTCAAACGGGGTAATTGGAATTTCGCACAGTACGTTGTTGCCTTCGTATTTAAAAAAGCTTGATTCTTCAATATTAATAAAAAGGTATAAATCCCCGCTTTTGCCGCCGTTGTATCCTTTATTACCCTCGTTAGCAATCCTTATTTTTGCGCCTTTTTTTACTCCTGCGGGGATTTTAACATTAAGTTTTTTGTGTATGGAAACTTCTCCGCTTCCTTTGCACAAAGGGCATTTCGCTCCGTTAATAAACCTTCTGCCTTCGCATTTTGGGCATCTTTCGCTGTGCAAAACATTGACTGTTCTGTTTGTACCTGAAATTGCCTCTGAAATTTTTATTGTAACGTTTAAATTTATGTCTCTGCCGTTTTCTGGTTTAAGTTTTTTCTTTTCTGTTTGGGGTTTGCTGCTTTTTGGGGAGTCGTTTGTAAACAAGCCGTCAAGAATATTTTCAAAAACTTGAGAAAACGAGCTTTTGTCGTGATGTTTTTCTTCTGTTTTTGTTTTGGGTTTCGATTTAAAATTTGTTTCGGTTTGAGTAGATTCCTGGTTTGAATAAGCTTTTTTGGCCTGTGTTTGAGAAGCTGAACTGTAGGAGGATTTATAGTTAAAACCTTTTAAAATATCATACTGGCTGCGTCTTTGTTCATCAATTAAAACTTCATATGCTTCGGTGATTTCTTTAAAACGAACAATACTTTCTTCTGAGTTGTCGTTGACATCAGGGTGCCACCTGCGTGCCTGTTTACGGTATGCAGATTTTATCCGTGCTTCGTCAGCTTCGGGATCTATTCCTAAAATTGCGTATAAATCTTTTTGATAATACTGGTACACTTTTTTATCCGATTAATATAATACACACAAATATTATTAATAATATTTTATCAAAAGTCAGATATTTCATATAGTCAACTTATACATATTTGAAAGATAAAAAATTTGTATATAATAAAAAGGTTTGGTGCTAATATTAAGACAAAACACATTATACGGTATAAAAATATGATAAAAAGAAGAGTTTCAAAACAAATAGAAATAGGTAACGTAAAAATAGGCGGTGATGCTCCTATAAGTGTACAGTCCATGTGCAATACGGACACACGTGACATAAATGCTACGGTTAATCAAATAAAAGAGCTGCAAGATGCAGGATGTGAGTTGATTCGTCTTGCTGTGCTCAACAAGGACGCAGCTGCAGCAATAAAGGAAATAAAAAAGCAGGTTACAATACCTGTAATAGCGGATATTCATTTTGATTACAGATTGGCAATTCAATGCATAGAAAACGGTATAGATGCACTCAGGCTTAACCCCGGCAATATAGGCAGGGACGAAAACGTTAAAAAAGTAGTTGAGCTTGCCAAAATTAACAATATACCGATAAGAATAGGAATTAATGCAGGCTCTTTAGAAAAAAATATTGCCGCACTTGATATACCTTTGCATGAAAAAATGGTTAAAAGTGCTATGCAACATATAAAAATTCTAGAGGATAACGATTTTGATAAAATAAAAATTTCGCTTAAATCAAGCAGCGTTGTAACAACCATAGAGGCCTACAGGCTTATGGCAAAAACAGTTGACTATCCTTTGCACGTTGGATTGACAGAATCTGGCACATTAAAAGGCGGTCTTGTTAAATCTTCAATCGGAATAGGGACTCTTCTGGCAGAGGGTATAGGAGATACAATAAGAGTGTCTTTGACGGAAAACCCTGTAGAAGAAGTATATGCCGGATATTCAATACTAAAATCGCTTGAATTAAGACAACGTGGGGTAAATTTTGTTTCCTGTCCCACTTGCGGCAGATGCCAAATTGACCTTATAGGGCTTGCAAAAAAAGTTGAGGACGCAGTAAAAAATATAAATAAGCCTTTAACAATAGCCGTTATGGGCTGCCCCGTCAACGGCCCGGGTGAGGCAAAACACGCAGATTACGGTGTGGCCGGCGCAATTGGTGAGGGATATATCTTTAAAAAAGGCGAGGTTATAAAGCGTGTAAAGGAAAAAGATATTTTGCCAGAGCTTTTAAATCTTATAAATAATGAAAATTAAATACCCCAAAAAAAGGATTTGCCTAAATTTCGAAAATAATATAGTATAATAATATTATATAACTTTAAGTGAGGTTTATAGATGAAAGATTTTACAAAATATGCTCTTTTAACTGCTATTCTCATCCTTGCGCCTGTTTGTGCTCAAGCGGAAGTTTCAGTTAAAGATACTACATCACCTGAGTTTATCCACAATCAAGGCTATTCAAGCGAAGTTTCAAGGATTATTGAGGTCAAGACAGTGGATCCGATGACACCAATTGCCGTAAAAGAGGAAAAACACCCCAGATGGAAGGCTTTTGGTTGGACCTTGTTGGAAACAATCGACCCGACTTGGGAAAGACCGAATGATTTTGTTAATCACGATACAAAGTATGACAAATTCAGAACCGACGATCTATAATAAAGTTTATCAATAAAAAAGCACTCCTGTATAGCAGGGGTGCTTTTTTGTTATGTCTGTTTTTAATTTAAAATGTTAAGAAATGTTAAGTTATTTGTCTGCTTGTATGAAATGAGCAAAAACCATGGATAGCATGAGTTTTGGGCATATTGTAAAAACCTTTTGTTGCGATAAATATTAACAGTTTGTCCAATATCTGAATATGTTTTATACTAAAGTAAGTATTGGTGTATGTATGCATCAGTACCTATTCTTGGGATGAGGGTTAAAATTCAAATGAACACAGTTGAATATAACTTGTCTGAACTGAGAAAAGAAATCGTACCTTACAAACCTAAAATAATTGCTGTGACAAAATACTTTGGAGCAGACAAGCTTATTGAAGCATATAATGACGGGCTGAGAGAATTCGCCGAAAACAGAGTGCAGGATGCTTTGGAAAAATTCGGTTCTTTGCCTG
This sequence comes from Candidatus Gastranaerophilales bacterium, assembly GCA_944325555.1. Lineage (GTDB taxonomy): Bacteria > Cyanobacteriota > Vampirovibrionia > Gastranaerophilales > Gastranaerophilaceae > Limenecus. The sequence continues at coordinate 41,593 of CALVAN010000002.1, forward strand.
ATGAAATAAAACAAAATTCAAAATTTCACCTTATCGGGCATTTACAGTCGAATAAAGTAAAAAAGGCTGTCGGAAATTTCGATTTGATCCAGTCAATTGATTCTTTAAAGCTTGCTTGCGCAGTTTCTCAAGCTGCTATGCAAAAGGGTATTGTTCAAAAGATTCTTCTTCAGGTTAATAACGCAAACGAAGAAGCAAAATCCGGTTTTGCCGTTGAAGATTTGAAACGTGTGTTTGCCGAGATTCTTGCATTAAAGGGCGTCAAAGTAGAAGGGCTTATGAATATTGCGCCTATTGCTCCGGAAAATGAACTCAGGCGTTTGTTTAAAGGAATGCAAGACTTGAAAAAAGAGCTTGAAAAAGAGTTTTTATGCGAACTTAAGGAGCTTTCCATGGGAATGAGCAGTGATTACAAAATAGCGTTGGAGTACGGTTCAACGATGATTAGAATTGGTAGAAAGCTATTTACATAAAAATATCGGGAGGAGAAAAAATTGGCAGGCGTTGCAGACAAATTTAAATCTATAGTAGGTTTTTTAACATCGGGATTTGAAAACAGAGATGAGGATCTGTGGGATCAAATGGCAAGTGAAATGGATGAGTATCCTGTTTCTGATAATCTTGCTTTGGAACCTATGTATTCTTCAAAACAACATCAAACACCGGCTTCTAATGTAGTAAGCCATCCAGGCTTCAAAGGATATGAAGTAGTTGTATCTGAACCTCGTTCTTACGAAGAATCTGTTTCTATTGTAAAACAATTGAAGGACAGAAAAACTGTTATTCTTAACCTTCATTTGTTAGATAAAGAACAGGCTATGAGAATTGTTGATTTCTTATGCGGAGCAACTCACGCACTCAATGGTAATCAACAGAAAATCGGTGATTCGGTATTTATTTTTACACCTAATAATGTATCTTTAAGTTCTGAATCACAAAAAAGCAAATTTATCAGAGATGCTTTGTGGAACCAACCGCAATAGCTTTCTAAACCAATTTCATAATCACAAAGAATAGTTGGGGATATAATTAAGAGCCGCGTATCGATTTACAGCGGCTTTTTTCTTTTTTGGGGTGCAAAAAGAGATACACTGACACAGTGTATCTCTTTTGACAATGTTTTGTATTTATCTGTTAAAATACCAGAGTTTTTGAATAATCGGGAATGACAAATTCCTCGTTATTGGCGTCTTTGTTGGTAAATTCCGCATAATCTTTGAGCGAAAGCTCCTTTGCATTTTCATACAGATTCATATCAACGTATTTTTGGTACAAGTCCGTTAAATCGCCAGAGTAGTTGCCCATAATTTGTGCAAACTTTTTAATTTCTTCTTTGCTTGCGCCTGCACCGTAGGCTTTTGTCTTTGCATCGGTACCTGACGGGCGGATTTCTATGAATTTGTCATCAAATTCAAGGTAGGTGCCGTCACCGACAAATTTAACGTCAATAAGGTTGTCAAAATTCAGGTCTTTAAATGTATCTTTGAGAATTTCTCTGATTTGTTCAAGAGTCATCTTGCCGTCTTTTTTTGCAACAGCCATCGTCAGATAGAACACATCATTTTTGGTTCTTTGTGCTTCTCCCAGAGTTTTTGCCTGTTTGAGCTTTTCAATATCAGGCTCGGACTCGTTGTAGTAGGCGATATCTTCTCTTATGTCGAATTTTGAAATTATCTGATTTTTGTTGAAAACGTTGTCCAGATATTCTGACATTGTTTTGCCTTCTTTTTGAAGGAATGAAGTCAATGCTGAAGCAACTATAATGGCTTCCGTTGCACTTTTTTCTCTCATTGCAATGGCTTTTCTTCCGGCTTGAGATGTGATAATTGATTCTGAACCGATAATCATACCGCCTGATTCTTCACCGCCGAAGATGAGTTTGGGGTTAACACCAAGGTTGATGTCGTTACCCAGAACATCAGTTACGATAACATCTTTATTCGGGTTGTCGTTGAGCTGCTTTTCAACTTTTTTCATGATGTTTGCAATCTCTTTAAAACCGACCGGAACGTTAACAACTTTTACGTTGTTTTTCTTTGCCCATTCATCCCAGGAGCGGGCGGATGCTGTTGTTTTAATGATGAATCTCGGATGTTTGTCAAACAAACCGTCACGTTTAAGGCTGTCTGCCCAAAAGTCCATAATCATCAGGAAGGATTGGTTTGCTGTGAACACCGTTAAAATTCTTCCGTTACCGAGTTCTACATAGTCCACGCCAAGAGATTTTAGAAAGTCCTTTTTATTTTCTTCTTCAATCTGGCATACTGTAAGCCTGTCGTGATCGGGGTCTGTAATTAATACAACCGTGCCTGTCGGACAGTCTTTGAGCTTTTCGCCGTAGTTTAGAGTTTCTATTACGGGGAAACAAGGTTTTCCGTCTTTGCCTTTTGCAATTACCGTTGCGTCAACGGAATAATCATAGAAAGTTTTGTTGCCTTTGGGATCAACATCATATTTGCCTATGCCGTGGAAGAACGGGTCTTCTTCTTTGTTTTCCCAAATAAAGTGCGAGTCTATATCAAGAGCTTTTAAAATCCTGCTTAAAGTCCTGTATGCAGAACCGCCAACATTTTCTATAACTATTTTGTCGTTTAAATCCTTGATAAGGTTGAGGTTTGCATCTTTTGCAACACCGTCTAAAAGGTATTGTTTGTATAGTTTTACACCGTCATCAAGCTGTGTCATAAGCTCTTCGCTGATGAGCGGGTTGTCGTTTGCCGCAATTTTGATATCGTAGCTGCCGTTTTTTTCAACTTCATCAAAAATGTATCTGATTTTGTTTACAAAAAGCATTGATTCTTCAGGCAAATACTGGCTTCCCTGTGAGTTAAGGTCTTTTGTAGCGTTTTTAACAGAGATACCGTGGCTTGAGGTAATATATTCGCCGCCTAAAAGGTCTAATTTAAACGCAAGAAAAGATGCCATCCATATAGGAATCGTTTTTCTTCCTTGCGGAACAAGAGTTTTTATTCCATGAGCAGCCTGAACACGGGCAATGAGTTCCAAAAAATCCTGTGAGTTGTAGCGGACTTCACACCCTGCGAGTTTAACAAGCTCATCATTAGGGTGAAGTTCTTTTGCAACAAGTGCTTTAGCTTCGGTTGCAAGCATAATCCCTATCATGTTGATCGGGAAACGTGTATCATGCGGGTAGAGGATGTTTTGTGGTCCTCTGATGCCGGCGGTGGATACTGCAGCCTCTTTTGCATAGTTTTTAAACCATTCGTTAAGGTTTAATCCTTCCGGATTTTGTTGTGAATAGGGCTGAAGATGTTCTTTTTTTAATTTAAAAACAAGTTCGCCTTTGTTGTTTAAATCAATGAGTTTGTCTTGTTTTATATAGTCAGGGGTTTTAGATTCCACTGAATCAAAAAGTGACTGTTCTAAAGTACTGTTTGCTTTTTTATTCATTATTAATGTTCTCCGCGTGTTTATTACATATAGGCGAATTATAGCATAAAGCAGCTGCGCTGTATAGCAACGCACTGAAAACGAATGTTGTATATCAAAACAAAAAGCATAGATGCAAAGTTATGTCAGATGATTTTTTTCCAGTTCTTTTCTGATTTTATTCAAGCCAGATTGAATAATTCTGGAAATACGTGAAGGAGAGATGTTAAAATCATCTGATAATTCTCTTAGTTTTTTATCCTGAAAAAATTTGGCTTCAATAAGATCCCGTTCTCTTTGCGGTAATTTTTTCATAGCCTCTTTAATAGCGGCGCTCATTTCATGAAAGTCAGCTAATTCAGCAGGTGTTTTTGCCGTATCTTTAATTTGAGTCGGGTTTTCAGCCTCTGCCATTTCATCAATGGAGAGAATTGTTTTGTAAACTGCTTCTCTTATGTCTTCATGCATTGCCGTATCGTCATCTGACAGCGCAGTAGATTCTCTTTTGGTTTTTTGCGAGTACCATTTGTATCTTCTTCTGACTTCGTTTCTTATTGCCCATTTTATTGCTGTGGAGATATAGGAATTATTGTAATGGGTAATGTCTGAAGTAGAACAAAGATGATGTACAACCTGAGTACCGATGTTAACAAGTTCCGAAAAATCTATAAGATAAGATGAAGAGAGCTTTTTAAACTCAATTTTTGCGATGGTTTCTATAAGTTCGTTATATTCCAACAAACTTTTTCTTATAGCAGCCCTGGTACTAATGTCCATTTCATCTCGCTTTTTGGTCATAGATTCTAATTAATCATTCGGTATCAATATTCTAAATTAAAAATACAAAACTGTAAAATAATTATAAACTTTTGTAATTGTTTAATAAAAATCAGGCAATATTTTGGCAAGACTGTTGTTTTTTAATTTAAACGGACAGGTATGAATATTTAGTGTTAAATATTTTAAGGTTAAAGGAAAGGTCTAAGAATGAAAGTATCTTTTTACGGTACATCATTTAATCCGCTAAATCAGGATAAAAACAATAAAAAAACTACAGATAAAAAAGCTCAGCAAACTCCCGTTCAAAAAGCGGTGACAAAGGCTAAAACAGGTGCGGTTATAGGATTATTTTTATTACCGACACTCGGTATTGTAAAACACTGTTCAACTGATAATGACCCCAACAAAATTGTAATTGTTGATGAACCTGCCGATACAACACAGCGTGCAAAATATGTTGATACAACGGATGCAACATTTTATGTTGTTCAATCAGGTGATACTCCTGCAGGTATTGCAAAAAAACACGGAATTTCTACAAGAAGATTGCTCGCAAATAATGCAATGAACGCTGAGGATGTTATTTACCCGAAAGATACCCTTTTGATTCCGCAATCTTATAAAGCAAAAAATATCGAAACCCTAAAAGATGTGGCTAAGATGTCCGGTATTAGCACTGATTATCTTGAAACATTAATAGGTTTTGAACAATTACATAACACCATATATAAAGACAGAAATAATAATGAAACAATAGGTATAGGACACCTTGTAAAACCTGACGAAAGACAGCTTTACAGAGGCAAAACTTTGAACGAAGCCGAGGTCTATACATTGCTTGCTCAAGATATACTTGATATTGAAGCTGATTTGCAAACATTGATTAAAGAAGATGCTTATAAAAATATGCCGGCTCATTTAAAGGAATCCGTTTTTGACCTTGCTTTTAACAAGGGAATAGGTGCAGTCAGCGATAACGAAAAACTTTTAAAAGCGTTGAATGATGAGGATTATCCTGTTGCTGTCGCAAATTTAACTCAGGATTATTCAGTTGTAACAAATGCCAAAGGCGAAAAAGTTAAAAAGCCGGCTGCCGGTTTAAGCAAACGTCGTTTGTATAACATCGGTAATGCTTCCGAAATCTTTAAAAACGGAATGCCTGATGTTGTTGCGGATTCTGCTAATGCCGTATATAACAGAGGGTTGAAATACCTTGAAGCCGAAAAAAACAGAGGCGAAATTTCAGCAGAAGCTTATGAAAATGTTGTTAAGGAATACAAAAATCTTGCACACGAGTGGACGGACGGACAGCTCGGCATAAAAGGGAAAAGAACTGCAAAGACAGACAACACAACAGCTACGGCTGTAAAATCTTCGGATAATTCAAAAACTATTTATGTAAACGGTGAAAAAACAAATTGGACAGTTAACTCTTTATATGAAGACTGGGAAAAAACCGCTAAAAGACAATTGCGTTATGTCAAACGTCCGATGCCTCAGGTAGATAAAAACGGCAATATTACTGCTTATGTAAAAACATTTGCGCCTACGGGAAAAGGCAAACTCTCCGGACATACAATTATCATTAACCCCGGACACGGCGGAGCAATGAATGTTAAACAAAATGACGGAACACTTAATGTAAACTTTGACCCCGGTACAAGCAATGCCGTTATGAGCAAGAAAAATCCGAACGTTGAAACTAACAAATTTATAGGTAACGGCGGAAAATCGTTGGAAGAATGGGTTGTAAACCAGAGAATTGCGGATGAACTCGTCAAAAAAATAAACAAAGAAGGCGGTAAAGTTATCTATGTACAGGGCTCTGTTTACAGCGCAATGAAGGCAATTAGAAATATTGAAGCAAAAAATAAAATAGATCTTTTTATAAGCCTTCACAGCAATTCTAGCGGCGGCAAAAGAGGCATTCACGTTTATGCAAACAACAGAGGCGGGCTGGATAAAAAAGATGCGGAACTGGCAAAAAACATTGTTGACCAACTCAATGAACACAGCTGGTTTAGAGGTATCACTGAACAAAAAGCAAAATCCCTCGGCGTTTTGTCGTCAAGTGCATCTAAAACATCGCCTGTACCGGGAGTGCTTATTGAAACCGGCGACTTGAAAAACGAATCCGATGTTGCAAACCTGAACTCAAGAGATTTCAAAAATCTTATGATAGACGGAATACTTGAAAGTATAAAAGATTACTTAAATTAATGACCATATGGATCGGAAAATATTTTGGTCTGTATTAATATAGCAAATTCTATAATAACTTTATACGGTTTTAAAGGTTTCAAAAGCCCTGTAAGAGCTTCTTACAAGTCCTGACGCAACAACATTTTTTATTCCGGCATTGTGTGCTAGCTCTTCAACAATGGCAAAATCTGCCTGAGTATAGTATCTTTCAACCTCGAGGTGTTTTTTTGAAGGCTGCATATACTGCCCGACAGTTACAATATCACATGCAACGGAGTGTAAATCTTTAAAAGTTTGCTCCAGTTCTTCAAAGGTTTCGCCCAGACCTACCATCAGACCTGATTTTGTAATCATTTTTTCATCACGTTCTTTTATGTGTTTTAAAAAGTTTAAGGAGCGTTCATATTGCGCAAGCGGTCTTGCTTTGGGGTAAAGCCTTTGCACTGTTTCTATATTGTGGTTAAAAACATTGGGTTTTGCATCAACAACAATGTCGATTAAATCTTCTATTCCTTCAAAATCAGGTGTTAATACCTCAATTTTTATATCGGGTACCAGCTTTTTGGTTTCGGCAATTACCTGCCCAAACATATCAGCACCCTGCAACGGCAGGTCATCACGGGTGACAGAGGTTATAACCGCATATTTCAACCCCAGTTCTTTTATCGCATTTGCTACTTTAGTCGGCTCTGTTCTGTCTATTGGCTCAGGTGTGCCGCCGGATATATTGCAAAAACGGCAGTTCCTTGTACAGATGTTGCCCAAAATCAAAAACGTTGCTGTATTTTTGGCATAGCATTCCGCTTTGTTAGGGCATCTTGCCGCCTCGCAGACCGTATTAAGCCCTTCACGTTTTAAAATTGAGCGTACAAGTTTTGTCTTTTCCGTATCGACAATTCCTCGCTTTAAATAATCAGGTAAACGTTTTCTTTGCATGGTTTAAGTTTAACGCATAAAAAATTTTTTTTAAAGTTGTTGATTAAATGCAAGATTTCGGCAGACTCAGGTTCAAATTATCAAGTCCGAGTATTGATTCAAAAACAGCTTCCGAGTACGTAGGGTGAGCGAAAACCGTTTTCAAAATATCATCAATAGTTAAGTTGTTGTCAATCATTAAAGCAACCTGATGAATCAAGGATGATGCTTCTGGACAGACAATATGTGCCCCTGCTATTTTGTCATCAACCGAAAGCACTTTTACGAATCCGTCGATTTCGTCATCAGCAAATGCTTTCCCCAACGCAGATACAGGAAAATTAGACACCTTGTAATCTGTACCCGCAAGCATTTCTTCTGTTTTTCCAACCCATGCAATCTCAGGTGCACCGTATATAACGGAAGGAACGCTTTCTTTATTAAAGTGTACATTTTTGCCGGATGTTATGTAATCAACAACTCCGGTAGCCTGATGCTGTGCACTGTGAGCAAGCTGCAATTTGCCGTTTATATCACCGACTGCATAGATATTATCAAAATTTGTCTTGAAATTTTCATCAACCTTAACAAACCGTCCGTCTTTTTCAAAGTCGAGTCCCTGCGGAATAACAGGCTCTCGGCCGGCGGCACAAAGTATAATATCGGGAGTTATAACCTGAGAGTTTGACAGCTTAACGCTTTTGTTTTCTATATTTTCAATTTTTGTACCTGTAAAGAATTTTATTTTGCTTTTTTTAAAAAGTCTTTCAAGTCTTTTTGACACCTCTGCATCTGCAACAGGTAAAAGTCTGTCTGTAAGTTCAACAACGCAAACTTCTTTATCAAGTGCGCTTAATATCCTTGCCCACTCAACCCCGATAGCGCCCGAGCCTGTTATCAAAATGTTTTTTGGCAGGTTTGAAAGATTTAATACATCGTCAGAGGTTAAGATAAATTTGCCGTCAGTTTCAAGTCCTTTGATTTCAGCAGGCTTTGAACCGGTTGCAATAATGATGTTTGTGCATATGTAGATATCATTTCCAGCTTTAATTCCCCTCTGAGAAGCAAATTCAGCCCGTTCGTTAATAATTTGTACACCAAAACTTTGGACAAGTTTTGTCAAAGATTTTTGGAGTTTTTGGACAATTTCGTTTTTGCGATTAAAAATTTTTTCGTAATCGTAAGAAATATCGGAAGTGTTTATGCCGAATTTTTCTGCCTTTTTTAAGCTTTTATACAAATCCGAACAATGTAAAATAGCTTTTGTGGGTATGCAGCCTTTATTAAGGCAAACACCGCCCATACAGTTTTTTTCAAACAGTACAACTGAAAGCCCTTTTTGTGCCGCACGTATTGCTGCACTATATCCCGCAGGTCCGCCTCCTATAATGCCTAAATCAAATAAATTTTCCATAATCCCCTCACTGTATCTTTATCCTGTTTCTTTTATGTAATCCTCAAGCTCCATACAGCGTTCCAAAACATCGTTATACAGGTTATTCAAATAAAATTCAACCTCTCTGGCATCTTTAAGCTCTGTTTTTTTCCAAAAGAAGCTTTCTGTTATATGTGAAAAGAAGTAATCTTTAAAATTTAAAATAGAATCATATATGGCAGAGTCAATATATCTTTTTGCATCACAAAGGTACATAAATAAATCACAAATTTGAGATTTTGCGGTTAGTATCCTGTTTGTGGAAAGTGCATTTTTTACTTTTATCAAGTGATCCAAAATGACAGTGTATCTCGGCAGCAGCTCCCTTTTCTTTTGAGGAAGTGTCTTTTTAAAATATTCCATTGTGGTGTGATATCCGATTTCCACCAGTTTATCTCTTTCCTTTTGCGGCAAAGTAAATTGCACCGGTAAAATATGATTGGTGTCTATTTTTACATAATCAAATTTGTCCTTAGGCTGATATGTTTGCATAATATATTCCGTAGCAAAATTGGACATAGTAGCAAAAACGGCATTTAAATACTCTACGGAGTTTTTAACGTCAGGCCAGCACTTTGCCCCTTCGAGTCTGAACTCTATAACCCTGCAGTCCTTCGGACACAAGATATCGCAAATTCGCCACATAGGCCAGCTTTTCATAATATCGCCGTCTATCAAAACGTTATTTTCAAATTCAAACGGTTCCAACAATCCAGGAAGTGAGGTGGAAATTCTTACAGCCTGCGCAACTTCAAAATCCGGTGTAGTGTATTTTGAAAAAACATACGGAGTGCAACCGTTTATGTTGGTGGTAATTACAAAAAAATCTTTGTCTATATCTTTGAAGGTTACGGGTTTGTTTTTGCCTTTTTCGTATTTGTCGCCGTAAAATTTTTTTTCAATACCTGTACGAATCCACTCTAAAAAATGTTCGCCTTTGCTTATTGCAAATTTTTTGGTTAAGTCCAGCCTGACATCTCTGAAAAGATCAAAGTTTACCTCTTTAAAAATTTCTTCAAACTCATCAAAGGTATAATCCAAAGATGCATAAGCGGCAAAAACCGCACCAACAGAGGAGCCGGCAAAAGATTTAATGTTTATGCCACATTCTTGCATTGCTCGTAAAGCACCCAAGTAAGCGAGACCTCTTATCGCCCCGCCGCCAAAAATGCAAAGATATTGTTTAGACCCTATTTCGCTCAAGCAAACTCCTTTATATTCTTTTTTTATTAAAGCATAAATCGAACTACAAAAATATAATCTCTGACAAATATCCCTCTGTTGGGGGATAAGCAAAAAAAAAGAGGCTAAAAGCCTCGTGTATATTGTTGAGTATCGTCTATTTAAAGTTTCTCTCTCTCATGGTTGTCGTTAAAAAGCTCTTCTTGTTGTATTTGCCTGAGCTTTTCTTAAATTTTCTTTTAATCCTTTAGCCAAATCAGCTCTTCCGTTTTTTTCATAGATTTTTGTTATTGATTCCAAAAACTTTACGCTATCCAAATCTGAAGGTGTTGATTTAACAGAAGGAGCTTTAGGCGTATGAATTGTTTGCGGTTTAGTAGCAACTGGTGAATCTGTCAACGGCCTGTTAATAACCGGTTGTGTTTTTATTGGTGCAACCGATTGTCTTACTATATTTCTGTGCTGTGAGGCAGCAGGGGCAGTCTGGGTATGCACTGGTTTGCGTCTTGGAATACCAGAAATTCCCGTAGGTTCAGCGTTTGTTGTATATGGGTTTTTTTGGCTTTTTTGATAAGCTTTTATACCATAACCTGTATTTATAGGATTAACTGCTCCGAGTCCGTCAGGTCTTGTTAAGGACATATTGTCAGCCATTCTGCGGTTTAGTGCAATTTCTCTGTCTATATAATCAGATGATTTTGGCTTAGCAAGTAATTCACTCAAACTTTGTTGTTTAGGAGCCGCAGATCTTTTCTTAGGTCTAAACATCATTGAAGCAATAATAAAAATTACACCAAGTATTGTAATCAAATTGATATCGCCTGATGTTGCCTTATTTAAAGCTTTTTTTACAAAACTTTTTGTATTTACAAGCATTTCTCTTGAAACATGCATCTGGGTTAAAACTTCATTTACCTGAGGATTTGCTGTTTGATCATCTTGAACTTCGTCATTCAAATTATCCTGATTGTAAACAGGAGTGTAACTTGAAACAGGAGCACTCAGTTGAATTGATTCATTTGCGGAAGATATCGGAGCAACTGAAGATGTTTGCATTTTTGCAAAAGATATATTGCTGTCAGCTATGCCCTCACCAGTAAATATGATTTTTATATCGCCTTTGCCGGCGGGAGCAACCGTAACATTTTCGAGGTTTGTTACGTTGTTATAAACGGTGTTTAAATCAGGAGAAACCTCTACGTCCTTTAATTGGACAGTCAGCTTGTTATTGTCTGCAGAAACCGTTTTTTTCATTTGCGTGCTTTGATCTGTTTTTAAAACTATTCCGTAGCCGTTATCTTGTGCATCAATCTGAATTTCAGAAAGAGTATTTGCAAAGCCTGCTGACATGCCAAGCAAAACTGCAAGTCCTGCAATTGACAACTTTGTAGTGAATTTTACGATACCTCTCATTATTTCCCAATACTCCCAAGAGTTACTCAACATTGTTTACATATAAATCATACGTATTTGGCATGTTAAAAACATCAATCACAGGGTTTAAGATTTAAAAAAAAGATATTAACCATATGGTTAATATCTTTTTCTTTAAACTAAAATCTAATTTAGTGTCGCAGTTGCTGCCGGCTGACCGCAGCCAGCACCTGCTCACCTTTGCCTTCTTTTTCCAAAATCTTTGATTTTGTGAAAAATGGCTTCACTATGTGAACAATGTGTTACTCGCCTACACTTAACTTCGTTAAGTTTCGGTGACAGGCTCACAAGTATCGCTTACGCTCTACTGTTCGCTTTGTCAAAAAATTATGAGTTGGAATATATATTTGTGATGGTTTGTTTATTCAAGTTTACCGGACTCGAGCAGCTTTTCAACGTGCTCAATCATAATATTGTGAATATTTTCGACAGGCAATGTACCATCAATGCTTACAAAGTTATATATTGGTTTCATTTTATTATACTGTTCCAAGCATTTTGCCTGATAGATTTTAAAGCTTTCGTAAAAATCAGTGCTCAATCCGATATCACGCCCTGACTCCCAATAATCAAGCCCTGTTGTGCCAATGACACGTTTAAGCAGGATATCAATAGGCATATCAAGGTAAAATACCAAATCAGGTTCGGGAGCGTAGTCATAAAGCTTTTTGACCCATTCAAAATCAAGGCCTCTTACTACGTCACGGGCAAATGCCGTATAAGTATATCTGTCCAGTAAAACGACGAACCCTGCGTCCAATGCGGGAATAATGGTATTTTCGAGTCTGTCGGCAAAATCCGCTGCATACAAAAGGCTGAAGGTTGTGGCGTTTAAGAGGTTTCTGTCTTTTGCGTCGTCTATAACGTTGGCTATAAGCCGGCTTGTTTTCCATTCCGACACCATACATCCGTAGCTTTTGTCTTCTATCCATCTGCGCAAAAGCTCTATCTGAGTCGATTTGCCCGACCCGTCCGTACCTTCTATAACTATCAAAAGACCTTTATGGTTATGAGGATTGCGATTGTTTTCCATTAGATTTCAATTCCTTTTTGTTTTAACAGTTCCGTCACATATTGTCTTAACAGCACCTGTTTTGAGTGGATTGTGTTATTTGCATCGATTCTGACAAGCCCGAATTCGTCAACCATTGCAGAGTACTCTTCATTAACCCTGTTTTGGAAAATTACGTAGCTTTTATACGGGTTGTTGCTGAGTTTTAAGTCCATACCCGCTTCATAAAAAGACGGGGCACGGTTTGAGCAAATTCTCTCAAGCGAAATCTCCGCAGATATATTGTAATAAAGCGCCAAATCAGGCTGCACTGCAAAGCCGTACAAATTGCGCACCCAATCCCTGTCAACGCCCCTTGCCACATCACGTGCAAAGGCAGTGTACACATATCTGTCTGCGAGGACTATAAATCCGGCTTTCATTGCAGGAATAATAATCTGTTCAAGTCTGTCCGCAAAATCAACAGCGTGCAAAAGGCTGAAGGTACGGGGGCTTAACAGATTTTTTTTCTTTGCCTTTTTGGTTGTTTGAGAGATCAAATCGGACGAATTCCATTCCGTAAAAATAACATCCAGATTTTTTGCTTTCAACCAGTCCCTCAATATTGCCAGCTGGGTGGATTTGCCCGAGCCGTCTATGCCTTCAACACATATCAAAGTACCGGGAAGCCCGTGCGGTTTTGATAACCTCATTTATATTGCCTTTCTTTGTATAAAACCTTTTAGAACGCTTTATAAACTACTATATCATATTTTTTTAAATATTAAAATCAGATTGTCCGCTTTTATTGTTTGTACAAGTTTGTAGTTTTTGCTCACAAATCCGCATATCTTATACCCCCAGCCGTTGCATATAAAGGCTTTATCATTCGGAGAAGTCAGTATAACAAACATTTCCGGCTTAACTTTTTCAAAATGTCTGACTACATTGTCTTCACCATACAGGTTAAGCAAAGACGGGATAAGGTAGTTGTATTTATCGGCTTTTCTGCCTGAAAGAAAGTTCAGCAGCAATCCCTCCTGCAAAACAACAACGGTATCTTGCGGTTCAGTCATTTTATCAACAGTTTCAAGCATCGTATTAAACACTTTTGCGGAAATTTCATCCTTATACACGGTGCCGTAGGGTGTAGAGATTTTGGTGTTTAAATAAGTCAATATCCTTATATTTGAAACAAAAGCCACACTGCTCATTAGGACAAGAAAAAACACAACAGTTTTAACAAATGTTTCTTTTGCCTTTTGAAAATAAACTTCGTTCAAAACCAATATCAACGCCAAAAGCAGCAAGGGTAAAAAGTAACGTCCGTACTGATTTATCTGCACGAAAAAGAAAGATTTTATCCCTACGGCAAGAGAAAACAAGCACAGAAAAAATACCGGCAAATTTTTACAAAGCTCTTTTATTTTCAGTGCAGCCAAAACAAAAAGCACCATTGCCACTGAATAAAAAACAAAATTTATCAACACCTGAGAATATAAAATACCAAGCGCTAAGCAGACAATAAGCAAAACAGCATATAACGCAGCCGTTTTGTTTTTATTGTTTTTACAAACAGTTTCAATGCCTTTATTCAACCAATAAAGCAGAGAAAGAAGGACAAATGAAAATGCAAACGACTTTAGTGCAATCAAAAAATAATCGAACGAAAAATAAAAGGTTCCGTTGTAATACGCCTTCATATCCGCAGAATTTGCAAATTTGAACCAAATATCAAGGTATCCGATAAGTTCCGAAAAGCTCAAGCCCTGCAACAACAATACCGAAATACACAAAATAGGCATAACCATAAAGCACGCTGCCGATTTTAAAACCTTTAAAAAATTTGTACGTTTTATAATTAAAAAGACAAAAACAACAAAAAACGGGAGCACAAATTCGTATTTGTTTGAGGCGGCGAGTCCGCACAAAAACGAGGACAGATACAATAATATATTTTTATCCGATTTTAAGTATTTTACAAAAAACACCGCAGCAAAAATTATTGCACAAAGTCCATACACCATTCCGTAAGAATACGGTGTTACAAAGTTCATCACGTCAGGGTTAAAACAGCAAAAATACAAGACAAAGCACGTTATTGCAACAGCGGGCAGTTTTTGTAAAAATTCCCTGCACAATGCATACAATCCGCATAATAACAAATATGCGTTAACAGCGCCAACTGCGGTAAAAACTTTTATCGACGCTCCGAACAACTTTACGATTGCCGCATTAAACAGATACGCAAAAGGTCCGAACAATGCTAGCACATCTTTGTACAAAACTCCGCCCCGTGCAATCGCTTTCGGAATATACATTTCTTTGCCGAAATCAATATACAGGTCAACCATTTTGTATTTAAAAAGCAAAATATTTATCAAAAACAGAATCAACAAAATTAAAAGCTGTTTAAATTCTTTTTTAACAAATTCCATTTTATTTCTTCCTCATTATATAAACATTTCCGCTTCCGATGATTTGTTTTTCCTTTACATATTCGGAAAACACCCACTTGCAAACCGTCTTGCCATAAGATTCGCAATACGAATTTTCATCAGCTCCGTCATAAATCACTATAAAATCGGGTTTGTATTTTTCATAAGCTTTTATAATTCGTTCACTACCGTAAGCCCCTGCAATTGCTTCATCGTAATGGCTGTATAGCGGTATTGAATCTCTGTTTGTTAAAAAATTCATTAGCGGAGCCTGCCCCAGAACAACAAGTTTCTGATGCTCGTCCGTATTATTGTTAATATACTCAACAATCGGTTTAAGCTCGTTTTCTTCAGCCCTTGTCAAAGCAATACTTCCGTATTGAGTTGTCAGTTTTTTCTCCTTTAAAACAACTCCGACCAGATTCAGCCTGAATGCCGAAAAGCTTAAAAATATCAGTATTGCGCAAAAAGCTTTTTCAAAAACCTGAGCAGTTTCTTGTTGTGTAAAATAGAATCTTTTTAAAACAACAAACAAAGCAACAACCAGCAGCGGCAAAAAATAGCGTCCGTAAAAATTTGCAGACAAAAACCAGAAGGATTTTAAGCTTACAACAAGCGCAGCCCCCGTCAGGAAAAAAACATCTTTATTGTTTTTTAATTCATTTATTTTAAATAATGCCAAAATCAATACCGCATAAGTTAAAAAGCCGAAAAAGCCATAGGCAAAATATTCCGTAAGCGGAAAATAAAAAATCACGGCAAGAATCAATACAAGCCACAACGCACGTCTTGAAAATTTAACTATGGAATTATTGTTTTCATAAAGTTTATACATTAGTGCAAACAAAATGCCTGCTGCCAAAAATGTTTTCAAAGATGATATTAAAGAAGCTTTATTAAGATAGCACGTTATTGCATAAACCTGTTTTAAATAAGGTTGATGCAAAAAGTCTTTTAACAGCAACAAATACGCTGATATATCAGCAAAATTGAGCCCCTGAAAAAGCAAAACAACACCGCATAGCAAAGGAACAAATATAAAAGCTGCTGTGGAAAGTAAAAATGCTTTAAAATCACATTTTTTCACAAAGAAAAAGGCAAATAGAAACAAACCGTATAAGCAAAACTCATATTTACACGAAGCGCTCAATCCGCCAAATAAAAATGCAGCATACAAAAAGATTTTTTTATCGGTTTGCAAAAATTTAAGATACAGCAATACGGAAACCAAACACGCCCCGAGTCCGTAAACAACTGCGTAAGAATAGGGGGTTAAAAAATTCATAAGCCCTGCATAAAAGCAGCAGTAATACATTACAAAAATCGTCAACACGGTCGAAGGTATAGTGCTTAAAAATTTGCGGCTTATAAAATAAATACAGCTTAAAATAACCGTACAATTTATTGCGCCGAGAAAATAGAAGGTACTTATGTTAACGGGAGCAAACTTCAGGACAAAGGCGTTAAATAAATACGAAAACGGGCACACAAAGGTATTAAAAATATCTTTGTACAAAACCGCACCTTGCGACACCATTTTGGAGAACAGCAATTCCCTGCCGAAATCCGTATGGATGTTAATCATTTTGCCGTTGAAAATAAATATATTTATTAAAAACAAAACGGCAATTACAAAAAAAGGTTTGTATGTTTTTAGTTTTTCCATAGGTTTAATTTTAACAGCAGCTTATAAATGTTGCAAAGAGGAATAACAACTTTGGGGTAATGTAATGATATTGCTTGTAAGCAATATATCTTGTCCCGAAAATTATTCTATAGGCAGTTTAATCATAAATGTTGTATAAGGTATATTTTGTGAATCAGTTTCTACAATAATTTCCCCGTTATGAGCTTTTACAATACGGTTAGACAGGTATAAGCCCAGGCCGGTGCCGACTTTGCGGAATTTTTTTGCGGTTGTGTAATATTTGTCAAAAACATGGTCTATTTCTTCACGTTTTATACTTTTTCCGTAATTCGTTATTTTGATATAAATATTTTTGTCATCATTACACAATGCAACATCCACTTTGGAATGAGGTTCGCTAAAAGAGAGTGCATTTAGAATAAGGTTTTTTAAAACCCTTTTGATGTAAAACTCATCAAGATTAACTCTGTTAAAAAATTCGCTCCAATAGTTTATTGCAATGGAATCCGTATCGCCAATGGGGCGCATTTGCTCGATAGTCTCTTCTATAAGTCGGTTTACATCCTGTTCTTCTTTATGCAGTTCAATTTTTGTTTCATTAAGTTTATATGTTTCCAAAATAATTTCCACAAGCTCAACAAGCTCATTATTGGAACTTGTTAAATAGCCGATGGCTTCTTTCTGACGTTCGTTAAGTTCTCCAAAACGATTGTTAAGTAAAAAACCAAGCATATTTTTTTCTGCAAGAATAGGAACTTTTAAGTCATGTGTTAAAGTAGCAACAAAATCTTCTTTAAGTTCTTCAACCTCTGTTAAAACGTCAATTTTTTTGTTTAACTCAGATTGATATTCCTTAATCATATTTTCTCTATCAACAATTGCTTCAATCATTGAATCAACACTTTGAGAAAGATTTGGAAGTATTGAGAAGGTTTCTTTGGGGATTCTTTCGTACAAATTTCCGTATCGCACGGAGTTTATGGTTTTTGTTACACTTCTTATTGTCTTTTTATGATTTCTAAATGTTTGTTTTAATTTTTTGTATTGCAAATACAAAGAAACAAGCCAAACAGTAAGACCTGCACAAACAATAGTTAATAAAATGATAACAAGATTTTGCACCGTATAAGACCTGATTAATAACCGTAATGTTCGTGCGCAACAAGATATTCTCTTACGTGATTAAGAGCTGCCTGAACAATTCTTGTAATACGTGAGGAAGATAACCCTACCTGCTCTGCAATTTCTTTAACCTGCATGTTTCTGTAAAATCTGTATTCTACAACAAGCCTGTCTTTTTGCGGCAGAGTAGCAATAGCTTCTCTTATAGCTTTACCAAGCTCGCTGATTTCAGCTTTTTCATCAGGAAGAGCATGTGGATCTTTGATAAAGTCAAACGGGGAATCGTTATCTGATGATGCGGCAGCTATTGAGTCAATAGAAAGAATTGTTTCATAAATAGCTTCTCGTACTTTTCCCGGTGAAACATCCAGTGCGTCATCAGTTCCTGCTGCTTCAGCTGTTTCTGCATCAGTCTTGTGTTTTAATGTGTACCATTTATATCTGTTTCTGAGCTCATTTCTTATTGCCCATCTAACAGCCGTAGAAATATAAGAGGTATTGTATTTCTCAAGCTGTTCGGGTGTTTTATTTTTAATCATTGCCTGAACAGCAATAATACCAATGGAAACAAGTTCTTCGTAATCCACCATGTGCGAAGGTATGCGCCTGTGCTCAACCTTGGCTACTTTTTCCACTATTGAAATGTACTCTTTAATTTTATTTTGAGAAGCGTTATTAATCATGATTATCTTCTGTCACTTCTATCACTCATCTTAGTATTTATATTACTAGGTTTTTTAGAATTTCGCAAATTATATACAAATAATAAGATTTCTGCCACGGCTTTATACAAATCAGGCGGGATTTCTCTGTTAACATCAACCAGTCTGAAAAGTGCACGTGCCACCGGCGGGTTTTCAACAACCGGCACGCCGTGTTCTCTTGCTATTTCTATAATCTTTTTGGCGAAAAGCTCGGTACCTTTTGCCACAAGTTTGGGGGATTCCATTGTTTCCTGATCATATTTTAATGCGCAGGCAACATGGGTTGGGTTTGTAACAACAAAATCCGCATCCGGAACTGCATCCATCATCCCCTGCTGCATCATCTGCTGGCGGCGCTGGCGCAGTGCAGCTTTAACGTTCGGGTCACCTTCGGTGTTTTTATATTCGTCTTTTACTTCTTTAAAAGACATCTTTTGATCTTGTAAAAACTTCCATCTCGTCATACCGTAATCGGCTGCTGATATAATAAGGAATGCAATGCTGGCTTTTATAACAAAGTCCATAATCAAAGCACCGAATTCTTGCATAACTGCAAAATGGTTGTCCATTGCAGCCAGACCCAATATTACCTCAAAATGCGAGCTGTAAACAGACCATCCGACATAGCCTAAAATAACAACCTTAATAATGTTTTTTACAAGCTCAAACAGCGTTTTTACGGACATTAAGTTTTTGAAATATTTTGTGGGGTTTAGCTTGTCGAGCTTTGGTGCAAGAGGTGTAGTAGTAAATAACGGACCCACCTGAATAAAATCACCGATAATTGCAATAAACATTGCCAGAGCAAGTATCGGACCGATAATTAAAATTGTCGGGACAAGTGTTATAAACAAAAGATATGGCATACCTATTGCTTCTAAATGCTGGTTAGGTATTTGCTCGTAACACAATACAAAAAGTCGGGAAATTTGGTCAAATATAAACGGAGCCAGTTTTGCTATGGCAAAAAACATAACTATCATCGCAATAGCAGTTGAAAAATCTTTGGACTTTACAACCTGGCCTTCTTTTCTTGCTTTTTCCAGTTTTTGGTGAGATGCCTCAAACTGCTTATCTTCATCACCCATGGGGAAGGGATCCTAACTTTTTGCTCTATCCTTACTCAACTTTATAAACATATTATCATAAAATATAATAATTAATTCAGTAATCGTCAATTTTTTTTAATGCTTTTTCTTATGCGCTGAATACGCAGAAGTTACGCAAAATACGGCTATAATTCTTCTTTTCTTTTTTCCTGCAGAGTACCAATTGAATCTATATCGGCAACAAGTTTTATAATAGCGTGAATAATAATAAGTAATTGCGGAGTTACTTTTAGACTTTTTGAAAAAGTAATGTTTGTTTCATTCTTTTGTTGCTCTTCGTCGGATTTTTCTCTGGTTGTGTATGTAGGCGGATTTTTGAGTACAAATTTGGTATCGGCCTTAACTGCCTCATTAAATTTTTCTTTTGGAAAATCTGCACGACAGTTTACATCCATATCATAGCCGTCAGTTTCTTTATATAAAAATATTTTTATTATGCCGTAGTTTTTTGTTGTTATGTAAATAGTTATGGTATCTTCTGCCGATGATTTTTCTCCTGTTTCATCAGCTTGGCCACCAATGTTAAATCCGCTGCTTTCATTAAGTGGCAGCCAGGGCAGATACATAATCATAAAACTTTTTAAAATTTGAGCCTGAGAGGCATCGTTTGCCGGTATGCAGGCATTAATCAAAACAGACATTTCTTTAAGCTGCTGGGTATTATAAATGCCTGATTGATTCATTGTTGCAATCATTTTAGCAATTTTTTCAAGAGCTGTTTTTCCGTTGTTTTGCAGCAAAACAAGAAGTTTTGATAAATCAAGCTCCTTGTTCATTAGTGCAAGAAGCTCCTGTGCAGAAACCTTTTTTCCGTCTGTAACTATTGTTTCCAAAAGCTGTGCAATATTTTCAGGAAAATCAAACATGTGTCTCATCAACCAGGATTGCTGCGTTGATGACAGCTCTTTAAGCATCATTTGTGTTTGTAAAATATTTTGTTGCTGGGCAAGATTTTGAGTAATATTTTGAGCTGTTTGCTGTATCATTTTCATTGCTTCGTTTTGAGCACGCTGAAAATTCTCGTTAGCAACCTTGCCGGGCTGTTGCTGAACGGGTTTGCCTGTGCTGTAGTCAAACACATTTTTTAAAAATTGACCGAGGCTCAAATCGCTCATGTTATGCTTCCATTAGTGCTTTTTATATCAGTATAATAAATTTTGATAATAAATCCATCTGTTTAGAATTTATTTTGCTGGCTTTTTTCAAAAACTTCCCTGCTTTTTGCAAGTGCCTTGTGCTTGAAAGAACACATGCCTTTTTCTCTGTCAAAAACCCCGATGCTTGCCAGACGGTTTGATACAAACTCGTTTATATCTTCAGGTGCAATAAATAAAGCACATTCAGGGGTACATATATCAAAATTAAACGGGCATTTTTTCATCATAGTATTTCTCCTGTCCCGTAAATATTTTTACACTTTTATTAAAATTTCGCATACGCAGTTCAGGTGATTTTTGCAAATTGCATCTTAACAAAAATTAATAATGTATTATAATAATCATGACAGAATGTAAAAAATCCGTATATTTTTAATTGTTAATAAATTAGGTGTGTGAAAGGACTGTTATGATACAAAATCTATTAGGTTTAATCTCAAAAACATTGACCCCGCAGCAAACTACGGCTATTACATCTGTTCGTCCCGCTTTGGCTAATCCGTTTGCGGCTCCTTCAACCAATCCTTTCATGCAAAATACAACGCTTTCTTCAAATTTTTACGGTAAAAATCAGCCTGTAAGAGGCGGCTATTTTGCAGGATATTATAACGGAAAACCCAATATCGTCGGCAGAAAATTATTTGTAGAAGTTTAATGCTTCGGGTTTTTGTTAGTTTTCTGACTTTTCTGCCCCTTCTGAATTTTTGAGAGCTTCAAGCTCTTTTAAAATTCCCTGATTAATTTCCAGAACATCAACCCCGAGATTTGCCAGAACCTGCATAGCAACGGAATCCGGTGTTTGTGTAATAGCCCATAGAAGGTTTTCTGATTCGATTTTGGAATTTTTATGCTTTTTGGCTTTTTCCCAGGCAATTTCCAGAATCTTTTTGGCTCTGTCGGAAAATACAATCTCGCCGAAAGTATAGGAGTTTCCGTAGCCGAGTACTCTTTCAACCTCTATACGTGCATCTTTTGTTGTAACCCCCAGTTGAGAAAGTACTCTTGCACCGATACCGGCACCTTCTCCCAGTATGCCGAGCAGTATAAACTCGCTGCCAACGATATTACGGTTCATCGACTGAGCCTCTCTTTTGGCAAGACGTAGTATAGTAAGGGTTTCCGGCATTTGTTTTTCTATCGGTTTTATGATTTTGTGTGCAAGGTCATCATCAACAATATTCAACTCTTTAAATATATTGTAGGCAATACCGCTTTTTGCCTTTAAAACGCCGAGGATAATATGTTCGGGTTTTACGCTGGCAGACCCGAGTTCTTTTGCTGTTTCAAATGCAAGGAGCATTGTTTTAAAAGCATTCGGGGTAAAGATGATTTGTTTTTCTTCAAATTCCGCTTGGCGGGAAGAAATTTCCTGCAGCTTTGAACAGTAATTATCAAGATTGATGCCTGACTCATTCAAAAGCTTTGTTATGTCGGAATTAGAATCTTCAAGTATGGATTGAACAATTTGTTCAGTGCCCAAAATCTCGTAATGTGACGCAGTAAGCTTTGCAACGGCTCGCTCAAGTATAGATTGCGCTTCTTCCTCTTTAAAAATGGATTGAATAGTGGAATACTCACTTTTCGGCTCTTTCCTTTCCAGTTCCGGATGTAGCATATTGCGTTTGTCATTTTTTGCAATAAGTGTTAAGAGTGTTTGTTTTAATTTTTTAATATCTGCTATGTATTCTTTAAAATCTTCCGCAATTGAAGGAACTGCTTTTTCGCCAATCATAATTAAAGCAAGCAGTATATGTTCCGGTCTTATATAAGATTTTGTACGTTTGGTTGCAAGCTCTGAGGCTAATTTGATGATTTTTTGAGATTCTATGCTGAAGGCAATATTTGTGTGTTTAAACTCATGCGACACATTTTTGTATTTTGAATATACATATTCTCTGAAAGTTTCGGGCTTCATTCCGCCGTAAGTAAGAAGACGTGAACATATATTGTTCTTGGTTTCCAGTATTCCAAGCAAAATATGCTCAGGGTAAATTTTATATGTTTGTGAGTCTGCTGCTTCTTTTTGTGCTGTTGCAATAATGTTTATTGCCTTTTCCGTAAAACGTTCGAACAAAATTTTACCCTTTCATAATAAATGATGCCAAAAACAATTTCTTTATATTATTGTTTCACAATTTATAAGTTTTGCAAAGCTTTTAATTTGTTTTTTATAAACTTTTTGTTGATGAGGCGGTTATTCTTTTATTGGTGTTTTCAACACCAATAAAACATCCTGCCCGAATGTCTTGGTCTGTTTCAGTTCAAAGTTAATTCCCTCGTCTATTTTTTGAATATCAAACCCTTCTGCAAAACTTTTTGCAGCATTGTCACCGAGAAGTTTTGGCGCAACAAACTGGTATAATTTGTCAACAAGCCCCTCTTTTAAAAATGCTCCGTTTAAAACTCCGCCGGCTTCAATTAAGATACTCATTATGCCTTTATCAAAAAGTTTTTCCATTAAAATATTTAAGTCTGTTTTTCCTGATTTTGGATTCAGCGGGCATTTTAAAATCTCAACATTTTCTGGATATTTTTCTGTTTTTTTTCGCTCAATATCTTCTTTTACAACAAGAATAATGCGAGTTCCGTCGTTATTGAAAACTTTTGCCTCAGGCGGTGTTATTGCGTTTGAATCTATTATCACCCTTAGCGGGTTCACTCCGTTTTTCATACGGCAGGTTAAAGACGGATTGTCGGCAATAACGGTGCCTGAGCCGGTAAGGATTGCGTCATATTTGTTTCTCAATTTTTGGACATAAGCACGTGATTTTCCCGAGGTAATCCATTTTGAATTGCCGGTTTTTGTTGCTATTTTTGCGTCGAGCGTTACCGCTGTTTTTATTGCAACAAAAGGCTTTTTTTGAAGTTGATTTTTTATAAAAATTTCATTTAATTCTTTGCACTCGTTTTCCAAAACACCGCTTACAACTTCAATTCCTGCATTTTTAAGCTTTTCAAGCCCTCTGCCCGCTACTTTGGGGTTGGGGTCAACACACCCCGCAACAACTTTTTTTAAACCTTTTTCTATTATCAAATCCGCACATGGCGGTGTTTTTCCGTAATGAGAACATGGCTCCAGACTGATAAAAATCGTTCCGCCTTTTATATCCGCACCGTTTTCTTCCGCCATTTTTATTGCGTTAACCTCTGCGTGAGCCTGTCCGTATTTTTTATGCCAGCCGTATCCTGCAAGATTTCCGTTTTTATCCAGCACAACTGCACCGACAAGAGGATTCGGAGATACATTGCCCTCTCCCTTTTTGGCCAGAGCGATGCATTTTTTCATATACTTTTCATAAATTTTATTTGTCATTTTTTTCGGTTTTTATTTTTTCCTGTGCAATATTTTTGGCTTTTTGTGCGGCTTCTTCGAGTTTTTGTTTGGTTTGAGCAACTGCTTTATCTTTTAAGGCATTTTCCGCTTTGCCATTTCCTTTATTTTTATCATTTTCTTTTGTTGAAGTTGAATTTTCGCTTAATTTAACCTTTTTAAAAAACTGTTCGGCGATTATTTGTGAATATTTGCCCTGCTCGTTAGCGGATACGAGTATTTTGCTTTTGCCTTCATTATCCTGTGCAACGGCAATTATTCCCCTAAGAGTTTTAACTGGAAGGTTTGTTACATCAGCCTGAAACTGAGCATAGGGAACAGTCTGCCCCATTGCTTTCATATTGCCCTGTTTTAAAATTTTAAAATTTTCAACATGGATATATTGATACTCGAGCTTTTTGTTTACACCGTCGATTTTTTTTTTGAGCGAGCCGTCTTTAAAATCCTGCTTTGTAATTTTCAGTCCCTTATTTTCGTTTACGACTGCAAATTTTTGCCCGGTAGCATCATGTTCGGCAATTACGGCTCTGTAGCCCAGTATGTTTGCGGATTTTGCAAGCACATACTCATCGGGAATAGCGGAGAAATCCGCAACATCCCGGCTTTTTTCTATCATTGATTCCTGTGAAGGCTTTTCGTTAAGGTGAAAAGTTTTAACACACCAATCCCAGCAGCCCGTTGCTCTAAAGCCGATTATCGCAAATACTATTATGACAATTTTTATTAATAACTTTAAACAGCCCATTAATTACCTCTGACCCTATACACCGAATCTTTCGTATATTTCACAAATATTTCTCAAATAATAAGCCGAATTAAAACAATTTTCAATTTCTTCTTCGTTCAAGGTCGACGTGACTTCACGGTCGTGCAAAAGATTTCGTTTAAAATCTCCGTCAGGTTTGTTAAAAGCGTCAAGAGCATTACGCTGCACTATCGCATAAGCCTGCTCTCTGGTCATTCCCTTTTCCGTTAATGCAAGCAAAACCCTTTGAGAATAAACAATACCGCCGTAAAGCGAGGTGTTTTTAAGCATATTGTCCTTGTGTACAACAAGCCCTTCTACAACTCTGTTAAAGCGGTTGAGCATATAATCAATAAGTATGCACGAATCAGGGAAAATGACTCTTTCCACGGAGCTGTGAGAGATATCTCTTTCATGCCACAGTGCAATATTATCCAAAGCGGCAACCGAGTTGCTTTTTACTATCCTTGCCAGGCCGGAGAGGTTTTCTGAGGATATGGGATTTTTTTTGTGAGGCATTGCGGAAGAGCCTTTTTGCCCTTTTTTGAAGGCTTC
Source organism: Candidatus Gastranaerophilales bacterium (assembly GCA_944325555.1). Taxonomy (GTDB): domain Bacteria; phylum Cyanobacteriota; class Vampirovibrionia; order Gastranaerophilales; family Gastranaerophilaceae; genus Limenecus. The sequence goes on from CALVAN010000002.1 coordinate 66,731, forward strand.
TTCAACCTCTAAAACCTCTGTTCGTTGCAAATGTCTTATTTCAACGGCGCACTGCTCGATTGCACATGCAATAAGCGCCAGAGCCTGCATAAAATACGCATGCCTGTCACGTGATATCACCTGCGTGGAAATTTTAGCCGGAGAAAGCCCGAGTTTTTTGCAGGTAATTTCTTCAATCTCGGGAGAAATATTGCTGTAAGTGCCGACAGGCCCTGAAATTTGTCCTACTGAAATATCTTCAAGCGCAGTTTCAAATCGTTTTTTTGCACGTAGAAAGTTATCCAGCCAGCTGCACAGTTTTACACCGAAGGTCATGGGTTCTGCGTGAACCCCGTGCGACCTGCCTATACATACGGTGTCCCGGTGCTCTGAGGCTTTGTCTTTTATTGTTTGTATAACCTTATCCAAATCCTTTAAAATAATTTCAGAGGATTTTTTAATTTGAAGCGCAAAAGCCGTATCAATAACGTCGGAGCTTGTCATCCCCATATGGATAAACCTTGAAGCTTCTCCGACATTTTCGTTTACGTTTGTCAAAAATGCGATAACGTCGTGTCCGACCTCTTTTTCGATTTCATCAATACGCTCAAGGCTGAAAGAGGCTTTTTTCTTTATTGTGTCCAGATCTTCATCGCTGATTTTGCCTATTTCGTTATAAGCCTCGCAAACGGCAAGTTCCACCTGCAAATAGAAATTGAACTTTGATTCCAATTCCCATATATCTTTCATTTCTTTTAAACTGTAGCGTTCTATCATATTCCACCCTCAAATTTTATTGCGGATACCTTGATGTGGCGTGAATCAGCATTTTAGCCAATTTGTCAGAACCGTCAAAACCTCTTGCAAGAAGTTTTTTAGACGCCGTATCAACATCATAGGCAACGTGTTTGTGTCTGACGGAAATGCAGCCCATAGCTATATCCAACAATGCATAGCAGGCTTTTGGTTCTTCGCTGAAAGGTCTGCCGACGCTGCCGTCATTCACTATTGTTTTTCTGCTTTCCGTCTGATACCCGCAGGGAACGTGCGTATGCCCGCAAAGAATAATATCTGCATCGGTATCTTTTACCATTTCTTCAATTTCTTCCATAGGCATTTCCGGAAAAATATTTTCATCATTTTTTCTCGGCGAACCGTGAACCATAAGTATTTTAGTATTCAAATAGTTAAATTCATGATTTACCGGTAAATTTTTAAGAAAGTTTTTTTGTTCACCGTTTAAAGCTTTAACATCTGCCTGCAGGGCATTTGCCATAATTTTGTTTTTGGATTGCAAATTTTTCAAAATATCCTCGCTAAAATCGGCAATCATCTTATCGGTGTTTCCCTGAATGCAATCAATTTTGCCTTCTTCAACAAGCGCTTTTATTCTCTCAACAGCAGCGGCAGGCTCGGGGCCGGCCATTGCAAGGTCGCCGAGGCAAAGTATTTTGTCAGCCTGCTCAGTTTCAATATCTTTAAGCACCGCTTCAAGAGCTTCCATATTACCGTGTATATCAGAAATTACAGCATATTTCATAAAAACACCTCTTATTTAAAAATTATAAAATAATTTTATCATGATTTATTTTTTGAGCTAAAATTTAAGTTACAAATCTAGAAAATTACTTACGGAGCAATCGTGAAAAAATTTAACAGAACATCCTTCCTTAACACACACCGTGACGCCTGGGTAGAGGTTAATTTAGATTGTATAGAACACAATATTTTGGAATTTAAAAAATATTTAAAACCCGATACAAAACTCTTTGCCGTAGTAAAGGCAGATGCATACGGACACGGGGCTGTGATGATTGCCCCTGTGCTGTTGGCTTCCGGTGTGGACTTTTTGGGTGTGTCTTCAATTGATGAGGGGTTACAGCTTAGAGAAGCGGAAATTAAAGCGCCTATTCTTGTTTTGGGAGCTGTTCCCGTATGGTCTTTTGACAGAGCGGCAAAAAATAACATATCGATTTCCGTATTTTCGGACGAACACATAGAGGCTTGCAAACAGACTTATGACAAGCTGAAAATAAAACCCAAAGTCCATGTAAAAATTGATACAGGAATGAACAGAATCGGCGTTCGTCCGGAAAATGCAGTTGATTTTATAAAGAAAATCCAAAATTGTGATTTTATACAGCTTGAAGGAATATTCACCCACTTTGCAACCGCAGAGGTTGAGTCATACGCAAACAAGCAGTATGAAAAATTCAAAAGCGTAATAGATTCAGTTGATACAACAGGACTGCTGGTTCACTGCAACAATACGGCGGGAACTGTTTGTTATAAAGACTTTGACAACGATATGGTTCGTGTCGGCATAGGCATATACGGGCTGCAGCCTGATTTAACTAATGGAACGCCAAAGCCGGATTTAAAACCTGCAATGTCTTTAAAGGGAAGAATTACAAACATACATACGGCGCAAAAAGATGAGGGTGTAAGTTACTGCCACACCTTTGAAACAACAAAAGAAACAAAAATTGCAACAATTCCGATAGGTTATGCAGACGGTGTTTTCAGGGGGTTATCAAACAAGATATACGGCATAATTAACGGTAAAAAAGTAAAACAAATCGGCAACATTACAATGGATCAAATGATGTTTGATATTACGGACTGTGATGCTCAAGAGGGTGATATTATAACTCTTATCGGCTCGGACGGTAACGAAAGTATTGCAGTTGATGAATGGGCGCAGATTTTAGGTACAATACATTATGAATTGACCTGTGCTCTGAGGGTAAGGCTGCCGAGGGTTTATACAAGGTAGGTTTGCTCATCTGGAAATCGTAACCTGTCTGTTATATAATTTTTGTGTCAAATCGGCACATTATCAAGAAAAGGAATAATAATGAGTACAAACACAGCAAACAAAAAAGGACGTATTATAACAGGTATGCGCCCGACAGGAAGATTGCATCTGGGGCATTATCTGGGTGTATTAAAAAACATGGTAAAACTTCAGGAAGAGTATGAATGTTTCTTTTTTGTTGCTGATTGGCACGCACTTACCACAAAATTTGATTGCACGGAAAATCTTGTTGAAGATACAAGAAATGTTGTGCTCGACTGGCTGGCTGCAGGTATTGATCCTGAAAAATCCGACATATACATACAGTCGCACCTTCCGCAAACAGCGGAACTGCATATTTATTTAAGTATGATTACTCCGCAAAACTGGGTAGAGCGAGATCCGACTCTTAAAGACCTTGCGAAAATGCTTAGAACAGGTGAAGACGAAACTAAACCGAATGTTTCATACGGTTTTTTGGGCTATCCGGTTTTGATGTCAGCTGATATTTTATCTTTCAATGTTGATTATGTTCCTGTCGGCATAGATCAGGTTGCACATATAGAAATCACAAGAGATATTGCAAGAAGATTCAACAATATCTATAAAACGGAACTGTTTAAAGAGGCTAAACCTCTGTTGACGACTACCCCTATGTTAAAAGGCGTGGACGGTCAAAAAATGGGCAAGTCTTTCCATAATGACATAAAAATTTCCGATGATGAAGAAACAACAACAAAAACAGTTATGAAGGCAATTACGGATCGTAGCCGTGCAAGACGTGACGATCCGGGACATCCCGACAAATGCGAGGTTGCTTTTGAATATTGGAAAGCTTTTGCAACGGAAGAACAGGTTAAAAAAGTTCAGCAGGAATGTATTGCAGGCAAGCGAGGATGTGCCGACTGCAAACGTGAGCTTGCCGCAATAATAAATGAACAGCTTAAACCCATCAGAGAAAGAAGAAAATACTATGAGCAGCACCCTGAAATAGTTGACGAAATAATCAAAAAGGGCGACGAGAATGCCCGTATTGCTGCAGAAGAGGTGCTCTCAAAAATAAGAAAAGCCGTCGGAATGTTTCAATTATAAATTTAAAAATTTTAACGGCGTATCGGAGTCAAAAGTGACAATTGCAAACAAAAACATTTTAATCGGAATAACTGGCGGAATTGCCGCATATAAGATATGCGGGCTTATCCGCCTGTTTAAAAAAAACGGAGCAAATGTAAAGACAGTTGTCACAAAAAGTGCTCTCGAATTTGTAACATCGTTAACTCTGCAAACTTTATCGCAAGAGCAGGTTTATATTGAGCAGTTTGTGACGGAAGAAAGAAAACCCGAACATATTGCACTTTGCGACTGGGCTGACATTTTTGTAATAGCTCCCGCAAGCGCAAATACAATCGGAAAAATTGCTAACGGAATTTGCGACAATCTTCTTACCTCGCTTGCCTGTGCTTTTCAAAAGCAAATAATATTTGCTCCCGCAATGAATACCGGCATGTGGAATAACAAAGCCGTACAAAAGAATATTCAAACACTTAAAAGCAGCGGAGCCGTTTTTGTTGAACCGGAAGAGGGCTTTCTTGCCTGCGGTACTGACGGAAAAGGCAGACTTGCTGACATCAATACAATTTATGAAAAGACTTGTGAATGCTTGCAAGACAAGCAATTTCTAAAAGGTAAGAAAATTGTAATAACAGCCGGCGGCACAAAAGAAAACTTTGACCCCGTGAGATACATCGGCAATTACAGCTCGGGTAAAATGGGTACGGCCATTGCCGACAGAGCCTTTGAAGCAGGGGCTGAGGTCTGTCTTATAAAAACTTTTGAACTTGAGAGAGGCTACAAAACCATTGATGTACAAAGTGCTGCACAGATGTTTGAGGCAGTAAAAAAAGAGTTTGAAACTGCAGATATCCTTATTATGACGGCAGCCGTAGCTGATTACAGACCGGAACGAGCTGCGGATTTAAAGCTTAAAAAAGATTCTGCGGAAGAATTAGTATTAAAACTTGTAAAAAATCCTGATATTTTATCTGAAATGTGTAAAATAAAAAAAGCAGGGCAAATCGTAATCGGTTTTTGTGCGGAAAGCAACAATCTTATTGATTATGCTAAACAAAAAATCCAAAAGAAGAACTGTGATTATCTCATTGCCAACGATATTTCACGCAAAGATACGGGTTTTTCAAGCGATTATAACGAAGTTTTTATTCTGGATAGAAATTTAAGTGTAATAAAAATAGAAAAAGATACAAAATATAATATAGCCCTGAAAATATTGGAGAGTTTATGGCAAAAACCAGCGATATAATAAAAATATTAGAGGATTATGCACCGCCAGAGCTTGCTGAAAGCTGGGATAACTCAGGCTGGCAGGTCTTTCTGGGTAACGATAATACAACAAAGGTTCTTGTTTGCCTTACCGTCACAAATGATGTTATAAATCAGGCGGTTGAGCTCGGGTGTAACTTAATAGTGTCACATCATCCCGTTATTTTTAAGCCTATAAAAATACTTAAAGATGTAAAATTGATTAAGGCTGTGCAACGTGGGATACAGATTTATTCTCTGCACACAAACTGCGATAAAACAAACAATGGTACAAGCGATATTCTGGCACAAAAGCTTAATTTGAAAAAAATAGCTGTGATGAATGATTTTGTCAGGGCAGGTTTTGCTCCGTATGATATGTCTATAGAAGAGTTTATTTCATACGTAAAACTCGCCTGCAATGTTACAAAGATTAAGTTTGTTAATAACGGAAATAAATCCAGAGTAAAAACGGTTGCTGTATGTGCAGGTGCGGGTGCGGAATTTATTGATGATGTGGACAAGTATAATTTGGATGCCTATGTTACGGCGGACATAAAATATCACGATGCACTGGATTCCAGACGTACGGCGATTTTGGACATCGGACACTTTGATTCCGAAAAACCGTTTGTTGAAGAAATAAAATCTTTGCTGGAATCTCATAAGCACGAGAATATAGATGTAGTGCTTGCAAAAGAAAAACAAGCCTGGGAGTATGTTTAAAATAAAATATTTTATAATATTTATTTTTGTTTTTAATGTGTTTGCCTCGGCGGCAAATGCATACGAAACTGCATTGATTACTTATCCGGATTACAACAAAAATTGGAAACAGATATACAGGGCAAAACAGTATGATGAGGTCCTTTCGCAATGGATTCCGTCTTACGAGGACGATAAAAAATGGACGGAATCTGTTGTTTTTCACTCTTATAAATGGGCAAAAGGCAATTCGAGCTATCGATTTATGTCTAATCTTCTGGCGAACGTCTTAAACAGAAATTCAACAATGCGTACACAAATTCTAAAAGATCGTGCGGAGGATTCCATTGCCGTCTGGTGTGCGGACAAAAACAAAAATATGGAGGCTCAGTGTGAAATTTTAAGAGTTACAAAATCATACGAGGGGCTTGTTTCCATACACTATATAAACAAAAATCCAAAAGCCTTTATGGAATACCAAAAGGATAACTGGCTTCCTATTATTCAAAACGTACGTATTTATTACAGCTATTTCCGCTGGGATAGGGTTAACGGAAAAGAAACCTCTATTCAATTACAATAATCTGTCTGAGTGGGACCTCGCTTGTAGGAGTGGTACACGGAGTGCGAGTGGCGCCGAGTCTAGCATCTTACGGAAGTGACCCCATGCACTTGTTGCGGGTACCCTTGTTGTATAGCCAATATTGTACTTGTTTATTGTACCCGTTCAATAAGTTGTCGGGGTCAGTTGACTATATGAAATAATTTTATTTTGATGATATATTTCCGTAATCCGGACGTGTAAAGGTGTGTAATCTGTGCAACGGCCAGAAGATAAATATGGCTTTACCGATAAATCTTTCTTTTGGTAAAAAGCCCCAGAATCTTGAATCCTGCGAGTTGCCTCTGTTATCGCCCATCATAAAGTAATTTCCGTCGGGGATTTGCATTGGCCCGCAGAACATTTCGTTAGAGCAGGGTATGTAATCGTCAGGGCTCATAATATAAGGCTCGTTTAGCGGTTTGTCGTTTATGTAAACCTTAAATGTTCCGTCAGGAAATTCTTTTACCTCGAGTTTGTCCCCCGGAACGCCCACAACTCTTTTTATATAAGCAATATCTTTGCAGAAAAATCCCGTTAATCTTGCCATAATTGACAGAGGATCCGTTTTGATTTCCTCTTCCGGCGGATAAAACACCATTATATCCCCTCTTTTGGGTTCAGCATAAAAACGGGAAAATCTCTCAACAAAAATTCTGTCACCCTCTATTAAGGTCGGGCGCATAGAAGCTGACGGAATCCAGCGGATTTCGCCGATAAAAAATCTTATTATAATAACCATTACCAGCACAAAAACAACGGTTTCGATTAACTCCTGCAAACCGGCAATAAATTTTTCTTTGGGTGTTTGCGGTTTTTCTTCTGTTTGAATTTCGTTTAATTCTTCTCTATCCATTGTTTTCTATACCTGCCGTTAAATTGCAAAGGCTGATGATTGCTCTTTTATATTGATTATCCTCAAGAAATGATATATTTTCAATAGCCTTGTTTATATAATGTTTTGCCAGCTCTTGTGATTTTTTTATTGCGTCGGAGTTTTTTATCTGTTTTGAGAGCATTCCGGTATTTTGGATTTTGGATAAATCTCCGCCGTATTTTTCATGTACGTAAAAAATAAACGGAGCGCTGTAATCACCGTTTTTGATATCTTCTTCCAATCTTTGTGAATCGTTAAAATTGTTGATATCATTTATTATTTGGAATGCTGTCCCGAAATTAAGAGCAAAATGTTTAATGTCTTCAAGGTGCACTGGTTTTTGATTTTTATGCAAATACACAGAAGTTATACCCGCTTCAAACAGCCTTGCAGTTTTATCTTTAGATTTTTCAATATATTTGTCCATTGTTAAAAGTTTGTATCGGCTGAAATATTGATTTAGTTCTCCGTTGATAAGTTTTGAAACGGCATCGGAGTGGAGCTTTCTTATATCTGATTCTTCTATATCAAAGAGAAGCTCAAGCACCTTTGCTATCAAAAAATCTCCGGCTAAAACGGCAAGTTTGTTGTCGTAGTCAAAGTTTAAGGTCGCTTTTCCTCGTCTTAAAAGAGAACAGTCAATTATGTCGTCATGGATGAGAGTGGCATTATGTAACAATTCATTCGCCAGTGCTATTTTTGTGACAAAATTAACCTCATTTTTCCCCAGTGCTTTGGCAAACAGAAAAATTAACGCCGGACGTATTCTTTTGCCCCTGTTGCCTAAAAAATCTCTGACAATCGGAATAATCGGAGTCTCTTTTTTCTGTCCGTCAAAACACTCTGTTATTGAGTGCTCCAAATTATCAAAATCGGACGTTATTACACTCAAAATCTCCGTATATTTCTTGTTTAATTCCGAATTTGTCAAGTCGTTCTTCTCCGCACAAAATTATAGCAAAAAAACTAGGCTGCTGCATTTAGTCCGCTAACTATTTTTTTCAAAAATCTTTATGACCTTTTTTTACATTACAAAATGTTAATTCGTATTTGTAAGCATAAATTCCTTTAGGATAAGTGTTTTTCATAAAAATATAAAATTTTATCAAGCTTAATTAAAAGTTTTATTAAAGATTTTTGCCAAGTTGTCGATAAACGCAAAGTGAGCTTTCCTGATATTAAGAAAAACAGATTGAATATAGGGAGTTCTTTTATATGGGTAGATAAAATAAACATGAAAGGATTTTTTGATTATGAAGTTTAAGAAGAAAGTATTTGTTTGTGCACTTGCTGTTTCTGCTTGTTTGATATGTACAAATATTACCGCAAATGCGCAGGTACCAGTCAGCGGAACAATTCCGACAGTAGAACAGACACCTGCTGTTGAAGGTTCTGTAACCAAAACAGGAACTGCAATAAATTATTCAACTTTATCCGTAGCGGAAATGAATGCACTTGTTAATAAAATAGGCAATAAGATTCTTACAGCCAATTCCGTTGAAACAAAAGTTAATTTTGTATTAATTAATGAGGATGTACAAAACGCTTATACTGATGCTTCAGATACGGTTGCTGTATATTCAGGGTTAATTAAATACTGTGAAAACGAAGACGAACTTGCATTTGTTATCGGTCATGAAATAGGGCATGCTGTTGCAAATCATATTATAAAAGGGGTTGTAAGAGATACTGCAGCAGAAATTGGTGCAAATGTAGGTAAAAAAGCAGCAAGCAATGCTCTTACCCGTTCGGGTTTTGCCGGCAAATTTGCTTCATATACCGGTGTTGATATAACAAGCGTAGCTTCAACAGGTATCGATTATACAAAAGCTGCAGGTACAAGCAAGATGGATAGAGGACAGGAAAACGATGCCGATGAACTCGGTCTTGATTATCTTGTAAAAGCAGGTTACAACCCTCTTGCCGGTATATCGATAATGTATAAAATCGGAGCAAATTATTCCGATTTCTGGTCGGATCATCCATCTACCGACAAGAGAATCGTTTCCATGTACAATTACGTACAGGACAAACATCCTCAATTTGTTGAACAGGGCTTCAGCACTTCTGCTTATAAAGAAGCGTTATCAAAATATATTAATAATCCTTATTAATAAAAAAAGCGGTCGATTTGTTCGACCGCTTTTTTTATGAGAGACGGCGAATGTATAAAATACATTCGCCGTTAAGAGAGACATTTTGTGTCTTTTTAATGGATAATTTGATAATTTAAAAACGTTATTATGCACCTTGTAATAATTGCATTGCAATTGCAGGAATCTGGTTTGCTTGAGCTAACATTGTTGCTGATGTTTGCTGTAATACCTGATATTTAACCATATTTGCACTTTCTTCCGCCATATCAACGTCCATAATTTGAGATTTAGAACGTTCGTAGTTTTCGTTCATTGTAGTCAGGTTGTCAGCTGCGGATTGAAGTCTGTTCTGGTAAGCACCTAAAGTAGATCTGTTTTGGGATATTTTATCAATAGCTGCGTCCAGTTTGTCGATATAAGCTCTGATAGCTTCGTTAGTCCAGTTATCACCGTTAACTTTTGGAGGATTAGCAGGGTCATAGCCGCCGCCTTGTTCAAGGTAATCTTCACCTAAATCGCCGCTGTTGGCTTCATCCATGCTTACGATATCAAGTGCAATACCAAGTGCTGTACAAAGCATATTAGTCATTGCTGAGGTAATATCAATAGTGTTGTTTGCCGCATCGGAGCCTGCACCTGCTTGTAAGATAACTTCAGGGTTAGAACCGTTAGTTAACTCCATTCCGTTGAACACAGTTGAATTTGCAATAACATCGATATTTTCAAGTCTTTCTTTAATTTCATTCATCAATGTTTGTTTTTGATCCGGAGAATAGATGCCGTTTGCTGCCTGAACACATAATTCACGGATTCTCTGTAAATCTTCAGTTACACCTGTCATACCGCCTTCTGTGATGTACATCATGTTCAAGCCGTCTTCAATGTTAAGCATTGCTCTTTTGTTGCCTCTGATTTGTGTGTCCAAACCCTGTGCAACACAAAGACCTGCAGCGTCATCACCGGAGTGGTTAACTCTGTATCCTGTGGATAACCTTTCGATTGCTGTTTGTAAAGTACTTGTAGCCCCGTTCAAACATCTTTGTGCAATCATAGAGTTAATGTTTGTGTTAATAAATAAAGCCATTTTTGTCTCTCTTTCTCTCTTTTTTTGCTTTTTTCTCTTTATTGCATTATTGTGAACACTTCTTATATCGAACGATTGTGTTTTATACTTTAGTATGATTTTTGTGTGAAATTTCTCTAAAATGTACTGTAAACAGTTGTCGTAAAAAGATTTTAGCGGTATTATACTTTAGTATAATAAATCCTCCGTACGGTGTAGAAAAAATACGAAAGGGCTTGTATGCCGCACTTTTTTATAACAACAAAGGACATAAACAGCGATAAAATAGTTATTTCAGACAAGGAAAATTTTCATCACATTGCAAAAGTTCTCAGAGCTAAAGCCGGTGAAACTCTTCTGCTGATTGATGAAAACCAAACACAATATAAAGTTATAATAGAAAAAATTGATTCTAAATGTATTACAACTAAAGTTGCAGAAATATCAAAATCGGACCACGTGCTGAATTTAAATCTGTACCTTGCACAAAGTGTACTAAAAACTGATGCACAAAATCTTGTTATACAAAAAGCTACCGAACTCGGGGTAAAAGGCATCATTCCTTTTGTAAGCGACAACTCGGTTATAAAAGCTGCTGTAGCAGATTCTAAAATAGACAAATGGCAAAAAATAGCCAATGAAGCGGTAAAACAATGCGAAAGAAGTGATTTCCCCGTTGTCGAAAAACGTTCCTCTTTGCAAGAAATTTTGAACAATCACGATTATGATATAAAAATTGCCTGTGTAGAAAGATGTACGGATGGATCCTTAAAATCCTGTCTCAAAAAAATTAAAGATTACAAAGATAAAAAAATTATTGTTATAATAGGACCCGAAGGCGGATTTTCCGCCAGTGAACTCAAGCTGTTAAATGAAACAAAAGATGTTTTTAAAACCAGTCTTGGAAAACTTATTCTGAGAGCAGAAACTGCAGTTATTGCAGCTTTAGCAGGGATTATTTATGAACTGGAACAGGATGATTGACGATATACGGGAAAATTTTATATTAAAAATAATTACTCCGTTTTTTGAAAACCAAAGAATAAAAGCATATATTGTTGGAGGTTTTATAAGGGATTGTCTGTTAAAACGCCAAAGCTGTGATGTTGACATTGTAGTGGATAAAAATTGTGCAAATTTAATTGCCAAACAATTGGCTGATTCAATAGGCGGATATTTTGTAGAACTTGATAATATCAATAATATATATAGAGTCATGTTGCCGGACAAAATTCATTATGTGGATATAGCCGATTGTGTCGGAGATAATATTGAAGAAGATTTAAAAAGACGTGATTTTACAATAAATGCACTAGCTTTTGAGTTAAAACAAAACAAAATAATCGATATTACGGGCGGTTTACAGGATATTGAAGCCAAAGTTATCAGAGAGATATCAGAATTTAACATTGTTGATGATCCGATAAGAATTTTAAGGGCGTTTCGTTTCAAAAGCGAGCTTGGATTCGAATTTTCGCAAGAACTGCGTGATATAATAAAAAAACATTCATCATTACTTAATAATCCTGCAAAAGAACGTGTACATACAGAAATCATAAAACTTTTTGACGGTAATTTTGCGGCTAACACTCTCTTGGATATGGATACATACGGTGTTTTGGATATTGTATTTCCGTTTGTTTTAGATATCAAACGTGTTCCGCCAAACTCACATCATCATCTGGGGCTGCTGGAACATTCCGTTGAAACGGTAAAACAGGTGCAGTTGTATTATGAAAATTCCTGTGATGAGGTAAAATCGCATCTTGAGCAAGAACTTTTTGCCGGACACAGACGCCTTGCGTATTTAAAACTCGGTGCTTTTTTACATGATATAGGCAAACCCGCAACCTGGACAATAGAGCCTGAAACCGGCAGGCATAGGTTTATTATGCACGACAGTGAAGGTGCTAAAATAGTCGTTCCTTATCTAAAAGACTTAAAGTTCTCTAAAAAACAGATTGCATATCTGCAAAAGATAATTAAAAACCACATATATCCAGCCGGAGTAGTTACTTCAGATGATGCATCAGAAAAGGCTTATCTTCGATTTTACCGAAAAATGGGAGAAGAAACCTTTGACCTTATTGCAATAGCCTACGCAGACAGAATGTCCGCACTGGGACCTGAAATCACGCAGGAAATGATTGATAAAAACATAAGCGGTCTTGATAAACTGCTAAAAGGATATGTAAAACAAAAAAATGAGCTGAAGCCACTGCCAAAACTGCTGGACGGAAATGAAATTATGCAAATTCTAAACATACCCGCATCAAAGGAACTGGGCGTAATTATAGAAAAACTAAAAGAAGCCCAGATTTCCTCAGACGTTATTACCAAAGAAGATGCCGTGGCGTTTATAAAAACCTTAAAAAATTAACGGTTAATTTTGGCAGGTCATATAGCCTAAAATACTAAATGCAATAATTTTTTCTTCGTTTACATTCAGCCATTCATATTTTGGACTTTCAATATTACAGCTGCATTCGTCGAAATGATGACAGATTGTGGCATTTTTAAGTGTCAAAATATCTTTCAAAGAGTCTTTATCGTCCTTTACCACATTTCCGTATGCTTTAAAGCTTTCCGTAAATATTACAATATCAGTCACACCGCCAGCCATATCAATTGCCCTGTAAATTCTGTCCAGAACATTTACTCCCATATTGACTCCTTTCCTGTTTACTAATAAAAAAATTATTAAATCTAAGAATAATTTTTTCATTCCCCTTGCGGAATTATGCCGGCTATTTTAAATAAGATAAACTAGTAAAACGTCAGGGTATTAAAAAGAGAAAATATATTGTTTTACGGTCATTCGGACGTATATTACTTTAAATAACAAGGAACTTTATGTTGTACCGTTCGTTTTGTACACCTTGCTCTCAAAAGAACGGAGCTTTTAAACAACGGTGTGCCCTTTTTGCTGTACCCCTTGACAGGTTTTTCGAGTCATACCAACGATTTGAAACCAAATGTAACAATTCTGTTAAATAATATTAACAAATGTTTCACAAAGTAGGTCAAAAGTCGGTGTTTTTCTTGACGGGCATGTTTTAGCAAATAAGATTATATAATGGTTAGATATGAGTAAAACTATAACTTGTAATTACAAATTCATATATCATTAGAGTCCGGGGAGCAGTATGCGTACGGAGTCTATGCCCGAAAATTTAATAACAGTTTACAAAATTTAATGTAGTAAGCCACATTTAGCGAGGTAAATAAATGTCGACAAAACAACTAGCAACCAGAGTAACACCAATGGGTATTCCTAATACCAGATTGGATGATTTACCTGACTTAATTGAAGTTCAAAAGAATTCTTTTGAATGGTTTCTCAAAGAAGGCTTAAAGGAAGAATTACTTTCATTCTCTCCTATTAAAGACTATACAGGTCGTTTGGAATTGCACTTCCTTCCTAACTACACCTTCGATAATCCGAAATACACGGTTGAAGAAGCTCGTATCCACGATGCTACTTATGCAAAACAACTCCGTGTTATGGTTAGACTTGTTAACCGTGACACCGGTGAAATCAAGGAACAGGAAGTTTACATCGGTGATATTCCGACTATGACCGATAAAGGTACATTTATTGTAAACGGTGCGGAACGTGTAATCGTTTCTCAGATTGTTCGTTCACCCGGTGTTTACTTCAAACGTGAGATTTCTCCGACAGGTAAACGTTTGTATAACGCAACTCTTATTCCTAACAGAGGTGCATGGTTAAAAATTGAAACCGATGCTAACGATGTAATCTACGTTAAGATTGATAAAAACAGAAAAATCTTGGCTACTACATTGCTTAAGGCATTGGGTATCACTGTTTCCGAAATGGAAAACCTCTTTACTCACGCAGAATTCTTGAAAAAGACTCTTGATAAAGACACGACGGAAACTACAGATGATGCTTTAATCGAAATCTATAAAAAATTAAGACCCGGCGACCCCGCTTCTGCTGCAGGCGGTCGTTCTATTCTCGAAGCACGTTTCTTCGACGAAAAGAAATACGATATCGGTCGTGTAGGTCGTTATAAATTAAACAAAAAGCTGGGCTTGAACCTGCCTGAAACTCAAAGAACAATCACTATTCAGGATTTGGTCGCATCAATCGAATACTTAATCAACTTAACTTATGATGAAGGTTCCGTTGATGATATTGACCACCTCGGAAACAGAAGAATCCGCTCCGTTGGCGAATTGCTTCAAAACCAGTTCAGAGTAGGTCTTTCAAGAATCGAAAGAATAGTTAAAGAAAGAATGACTCTTCAAGACTCTGACACCTTGACTCCGTTGAATCTTTTGAATACTAAGCCGTTAGTTGCTTCATTGAAAGAGTTCTTCGGTTCATCTCAGTTGTCACAGTTCATGGACCAGATTAACCCGCTGGCTGAATTGACTCACAAAAGACGTATTTCAGCTTTAGGCCCCGGCGGTCTTGTTAGAGAAAGAGCAGGGTTTGCTGTTCGTGACATCCACCCTTCACACTACGGACGTATTTGTCCGGTTGAAACTCCTGAAGGTCCGAACGCAGGTCTTATCGGTTCTTTGGCTACTCACGCAAAAGTTAATGATTACGGCTTTATCGAATCTCCGTTCTTCGCTGTTAAAGACGGCGTTGTAACAGACGAGGTTCACTACCTGACAGCGGACGAAGAAGATAACCTTCGTATTGCTCCGGCTGACCTTGAGTTGAACCCTGACAAGAGCATCAAATATCCGTACGTACCTGTACGTTACAGATCCGAATTCGCAATGTCGGAAGCAAGCAGAGTTGACTACATCGGTGTTTCTCCGATTCAAATCTTCTCAGTTGCTACATCGTTGATTCCGTTCATCGAGCACGACGATGCTAACCGTGCATTGATGGGTTCTAACATGCAGCGTCAGTCAGTACCTCTTCTTATCACTGACCGTCCTGTTGTAGGTACCGGTCTTGAAAAGAGAGCCGCTAAAGACTCCGGTATGGTTGTTGTATCAGATGTTGACGGTACTGTTGAGAAGGTTGTGGGCGAAGAAATCTACATCAGAGATAAAGCTAACAAACTCCACAGATATCAGTTGATGAAATATGTAAGAAGCAACCAGGATACCTGCATTAACCAGAAACCTATAGTAAGAGACGGTGACGAAGTTAAAGCGGGCGATGTAATTGCCGATGGTGCGTCTACAAATATGGGCGAACTTTCACTCGGTAAAAACGTACTTCTTGCTTATATGCCCTGGGAAGGCTATAACTACGAAGATGCTATCCTGCTTTCCGAAAGATGCGTTTACGACGATATCTTCACTTCAGTACACATTGAAAAATTAGAAATAGACGCTCGTCAAACTAAACTCGGACCTGAAGAAATCACAAGAGAAGTTCCGAACGTTTCCGAAGAATCTTTACGTCACTTGGACGAAAGAGGTATCGTAAGAATCGGTGCAAGAGTTTACGCTGACGATATTCTGGTAGGTAAAGTTACACCGAAAGGCGAATCCGAACACCCGCCGGAAGAAAAACTGTTAAGAGCAATCTTTGCTGAAAAAGCAAGAGATGTAAAAGATAACTCACTGAGAGTTCCTCACGGTGAAGGCGGTCGTGTAGTCGACGTTAAGGTATTCGACCGTGAAAAAGGCGATGAACTCCCACCTGGAGCTAACACCGTTATCAGAGTTTACATTGCTCAAAAACGTAAGGTTTCTGTAGGTGACAAACTTTCAGGCCGCCACGGAAACAAAGGTATTGTTTCAAGAATTCTTCCTAAAGAAGATATGCCGTTCTTACCTGACGGAACACCGGTTGATGTTGTGTTGAACCCTCTTGGTGTACCTTCCCGTATGAACGTTGGCCAGACTTATGAAAACTTGTTAGGTATGGCCGCATACTTGAACAAACAACACTATGAAGCACCGTCATTCGATGAAATGTACGGTGACGGTATGTCAGAAAAAGTTACCAAAGAAGAACTTCTTAAAGGTATCAAAGCTACAGGCGTTGACTGGGTTGGCGAAGACGGTAAGGTAAGACTTATCGACGGCAGAACCGGTGAACCGTTCGACAGACCTGTTGCAGTTGGTTTGACATACATATTGAAACTTGTTCACCTTGTAGATGACAAAATTCACGCAAGAAGCACAGGTCCATACTCACTCGTAACACAACAGCCGTTAGGCGGTAAAGCTCAATTCGGCGGTCAAAGATTCGGTGAGATGGAGGTTTGGGCGTTGGAAGCTTACGGTGCCGCTTATACTCTGCAAGAAATGTTGACTATCAAATCAGACGATGTTAACGGACGTTCCAGAGCATACGAAGCAATCGTAAAAGGCGACAACATTCCGAGACCGGGTATCCCCGAGTCATTTAAAGTACTCGTTAGAGAACTTCAATCTATCGGTTTGGATATCACTGTTGCTAAAAAAGGCGGTGAAGAAGTTGACCTTATGTCTGACACGGATGATTTGAGAAAATCCTCCGCAAAAAGAACTCTGTCGGATATCGATTCAGAGCTGTTGAATATCAACTTCTTTGAAACACCTACATCATTTAAAGAGTAAAACTACCTTAAGAATTAATAATTAAAGGAGATAATAAATTGTCTACAAGTATAGATTATTTTGACTATATACGAATCAGTATCGCTTCTCCGGAGCGCATACTGAAATGGTCATACGGCGAAGTTACAAAGCCGGAAACAATCAACTACAGAACCTTAAAACCCGAAAGAGACGGTTTGTTCTGCGAACGTATCTTTGGACCTACAAAGGACTGGGAATGTTTCTGCGGTAAATATAAAAGAGTAAGACACAAAGGTATCATCTGCGAACGCTGCGGCGTTGAAGTTACCGATTCAAAAGTAAGAAGACACAGAATGGGGCATATCAAACTTGCCGCTCCTGTTTCTCACATCTGGTTCTTGAAGGGTATTCCTTCATATCTGGGCTTGCTTTTGGATATGTCTTTAAAAGATCTTGAACAGGTTATCTATTTTAACAACTATGTTGTTATTGACCCTGCTGATTCAGGCTTTAAGAAATATCAATTGCTCTCCGAAGAAGAATACGAAGACTTCATTATGGAAAACGAAGAATCCGCTTTGAAAGTGGGTATCGGTGCCGAAGCAATCAAAGAACTTCTCGGTGAAATCAATATGACAGAACTCGTTGAAGAAATCAGAGGCGAGCTTGCTCAGGCTGGCGGTTCCGTTCAAAAGAGAGCAAAATTAATCAAGAGATTAAGACTTATCGAATCTCTTATTGCTTCTAACACAGAACCTACCTGGATGATTATGGATGTGCTGCCTGTTACTCCTCCGGACTTGAGACCGATGGTTCAATTGGACGGCGGACGTTTTGCAACATCTGACTTAAACGACCTTTACAGACGTGTTATCAACAGAAACAACCGTTTGTTAAGATTGCTTGAAATGGGCGCTCCCGAAATCATCGTAAGAAACGAAAAGCGTATGCTTCAGGAAGCTGTTGACGCACTTATCGACAACGGTAGAAGAGGCAGAACGGTAGTTGGTCCTAACAACAGACCGTTAAAATCATTATCAAACATTATCGAAGGTAAACAGGGTCGTTTCAGACAGAACCTGTTGGGTAAACGTGTTGACTACTCAGGCCGTTCCGTTATCGTAGTAGGCCCGAGCCTGCACCTCAACCAGTGCGGTTTGCCTAAAGAAATGGCTATCGAACTGTTTAAACCTTTCGTTGTTAATAAATTAATCGAACGCGGTTTGGTACAAAACATCAAATCAGCTAAAAAGAAAATCGAACGTTCGGAACCGGTTGTATGGGATATCTTAGAAGAAGTTATTGACGGACACCCTGTATTATTGAACCGTGCCCCGACCCTTCACAGATTAGGTATTCAGGCATTTGAACCTAAACTGGTTGAAGGTAGAGCAATCCAGCTGCACCCGCTTGTATGTACGGCATTCAACGCCGACTTCGACGGTGACCAGATGGCTGTTCACGTTCCTTTGTCAATAGAAGCACAAACCGAAGCAAGAATGTTGATGCTCGCTACAAATAACATCCTTGCACCGGCAACAGGTAAACCTATTATCACTCCTACACAGGACATGGTATTGGGTATGTACTATCTGACTATTTTGAAAAACCACGACGGAAAAGACGACATCAAAGGCTATTTCTATAGCTTTGAAGATGCAATTTCCGCTCTGGAAGCTAAAATCATCGACCTTCACGATAAAATCGTTGTAAGAGATGAAAAAGGCGAAAGAATCGAAACTACTGTCGGAAGAATTATCTTTAACGAAACAGTTAGAAATTCACTTTCGTCATAGCGGCTGCGAGCTGGGGCTGAAGCCTTACGCATAGGCGGAAGGCGCAACGCAGTTAATATGCGAGCAGACAAGATGCGGATTTCGTCAGTATTTCAAAACAAAAAACAAACTCCTCAGAAGTACAAAACAAACTAAGGGAAGAAATAAAAATGGATACATTAATGCATAAACACAACAAGAAAACAATGGAGTTCATTAACCAGGTAATGAACAAAAAAGCATTGAATAACCTTCTTGCTCAGGTTTACCTCGAGTACGGCGGTTCTAAAGCTGCCAGCCTTGCTAACAGCTTGAAAAACCTCGGTTATAAATATGCGACAAAATCAGGTACAACAATTTCAATCAGCGACTTGAGCGTTCCTCCTATAAAAAAAGAAATGCTTGCCGAAGCTGAAAAAGAAATTGAAAAATCAACAAACCGCTACTTAAAAGGTGAAATCACCGAGGTAGAAAGATATACAAAGGTTATCGATACCTGGTCGGAAACAACCGCCAAGTTGACGGAACAGGTAGTTGAAAACTTTGACAGATTGAATCCGGTTTATATGATGGCATTCTCCGGTGCGAGAGGTAACTTATCTCAGGTATCACAGCTCGTTGGTATGAGAGGTTTGATGGCAGACGCACAGGGACAAATCATCGACTTGCCTATTAAATCAAACTTTAAAGAAGGCTTGTCCGTAACGGAATACATCATCTCCTCATACGGTGCACGTAAAGGTCTTGTAGACACAGCGTTGAAAACAGCGGACTCCGGTTACTTAACAAGACGTCTGGTTGACGTTGCTCAAGACGTAATCATCAGAGAAGATGACTGCCATACGACAAAATCCATCACTATGACGGATATCAAAGACGGCGACAAAATCGTTGTTCCTCTTAAAGAAAGACTTTTGGGCAGAACAATTGCCGAAGATATCAAAGACGCTGACGGCAACGTTCTTGTTAAAGCAGGAACAACAATGGACAGAGAAGATATCAAGAAAATTGACTCTCTTGAACTTCACGCACTTAAAGTTCGTTCTGCTTTAACCTGTGCACTTGAATACGGTGTATGCCGCAAATGCTACGGCTGGGCAATGACCACTCAAAAAATGGTTGATGTTGGTGAAGCAATCGGTATTATCGCTGCTCAGTCAATCGGTGAACCCGGTACACAGCTTACAATGAGAACCTTCCACACAGGCGGTGTATTCAAAGGTTCGGGTGCTATGAAACACATTAACTCCGAAATCGACGGTGAAGTTGTTTCTAAGTTAAGAACAAAAGAAATGAGAACCCGTCACGGTGATATCGTACAGGTTAACATTCAAGAAGGCGACTTGGAAGTTAAAGGCGCTAAACTTTCAAGAAAATACCACATCCCGACAGGCGCAAAAATGTTTGTTGCAAACGGTATGAGCATTAAAAAAGGTGATATGATTGCCGAATATGAACCTGCTTCATCAGGTGACGGAAGCCGTTTAACGGAAAAAGCTACAAAGGATATCAACTCTGATTTGTCAGGTGAAGTATTCTTTGAAGATTTCGTTGCTGATGAAAAGAAAGACAGACAGGGCAACGTATCAAGAACTGCCAACAAAAACGGTATTGTTTGGGTATTGGGCGGTGACGTTTATAACCTTCCCGGCGGTTCTAAAATCCTTGTTAAAGACGGTCAAAAAGTTAAAACAGGTGAAAAACTTGCTGAAACTCACATTTCATCAGAACACGGCGGTGAAGTAAGAGTCGGCGAAAACCTTGTTGTTGAAGAAGTTAAATTCGACGGTAAGAAGATTAAAAAGATTGTTCAAGGTAAAGAATTGACAATCGTAATCGCTTCTATCGCTCCTTCCAACGCAACATTTGAAACAACCAAAAAAGAACAGTTCTGGACGGTTGATTCAACAGGCGAAAAATACATCGTTAAATCTCCTGCTGATACTTCCGTTGAAAACGGTATGATTATCGCGGAACTTCTTGATGATGAATATGCTGTTAACTCTTCCGGTGAAATCAGATATCAGGGTATCGAAGTTGACGAAAACCAGATTATTACAAAACCCGGTTCTGTTATCTTCATTCCTGAAGAAGTTCACCAGATAAGCAAAGACGTTACTTTAAAAATGGTTGAAAATAATACCTTCGTTACAGCAGGTACAGAGGTTGTAAAAGACCTTTATACTCACATCGACGGTATTGTTGAAATCAAAGAATTCAACGACATAATTCACGAAGTTGTTGTAAGACCGGGGGAAATTTATACACTCGATTCTATCGGCGACTTAAAGGTTGAAGAGGGCGAAGTTGTTGAAGCAGGTACTGTTATCGCAGGTAAAATCAAGGCTAAACAAACCTCTATCGTTACAATCCTTGAATCTGAAGATGACAGCTTAGAAATCGATGATTTGGATGAAGAAATAGATGTTACTTCACTCGATGAAGAATCTATCGCTAACAAACCTATCCAAATCCTTGTAAGACCTGTTCAACAGTTCGAAATCAAGCCTAAATCAGTAAGCATTGAATTTGAAAGCACAGACGAAGCTATCAGCATCGTTCCTGTTACTCAATTGCAATATAAAGACGGTGCAAGAGTAAGAAACCTTGACGGTTCTACATTGACAAGAACAAGCTTAGTTCTTCAAATGCAGGGTTATTTGAGCCACTTAAAAGGTATGGTTGAAATGACTAAGGACAATGCATTGAAGGTAGTTGTACTTGAAACCTTGATTGTAAGACGTGAAGTTGAAGGTACAAACAAAGCTTCCTTGCAGACAGAACTTCTTGTTGAAGACGGTCAAACCATTGCACCTAAAGAACCTGTTGCAAAAACTCAGGTACTGGCGGTTAACGACGGTGTTGCAAGCATTAAATCTGACAGAGAAGACTTGAGAAGATTGCTTCTTATTTCTGATAATGTTGAACAGGTTGTTAAACTCAAAACAAAACCCGTTGTTAAAGAAGGCGACTTTGTAAGACGTGACGGCGTAATCTCAGAAAGCGGAGAAACAACACCTACATCAGGTCGTGTTGTTGCTGTCGGAAAAGATTCCGTAACAGTTCGTATAGGTCGTCCGTACTTAATCAGCCCGGGTACAATGTTACAGGTTGATTCAGGATCTCTGGTACTGAGAGGCGATATGTTAGCCAACCTCGTATTTGAAAGACAAAAAACAGGTGACATCGTACAAGGTCTTCCGAGGGTAGAAGAACTTCTTGAAGGTCGTAAGCCTAAAGATTCAGCTATCCTTGCAGAGTTTGATGCAGTTGCCGAAATCGAGATTGAAGACGATGTACCGAGATTGTATTTGAACAGCGAAAACGGCAGAACGGAAATCAAATATCCGATTGATTCGAATATCATCGTTCAGGATAAACAACAAATCCACGTTGGTCAGCCTTTAACAAGCGGTCCGTTAAACCCGCACGATGTTATCAGATTAAACGGTATCGAAGCTGCTCAGCAGTACCTCGTAGACGAAGTACAGAGAGTATATCGTTCACAGGGTGTAGAAATCGCTGATAAACACGTTGAAATCATCGTTCGTCAGATGACTAAGAAGGTTAAAGTCGTTGATTCGGGCGACACAAAACTTCTTCCGGGCGAACTGGTTGAAATTCAATCACTCGAAATCGAAAATCAGGCAGTTGAAGAAGCAGGCGGTCAGCCGGCTACATACGAACCCGTATTGCTCGGTATTACAAAAGCTTCTTTGAACACTGAAAGCTTTATCTCTGCAGCTTCCTTCCAGGAAACTACAAGAATCCTTACAGAAGCAGCAGTTGACGGTAAAAAAGACTTGTTAAGAGGTCTTAAAGAAAACGTAATCATCGGTAGATTGATTCCTGCCGGTACCGGTTACTACCACTTAACACACGCTTCCGAAGAAAAAGATAAAGAAGCTCAAAGAAGAGCAGCACAAAAGAACAATGCCCGCAAACCTTCCGCTATTCTGGAAGAAATTGAAGGTATGTTCGGTGCTCCAGACTTTACAATAGGCGAGTAATTATTACTCAACATAAAATAAAAAGCCTCTGCAAAAGCGGGGGCTTTTTTTATATATCTTTGTTATGCAGTATGGGGTGCTTTTTTATCAGCTCCAAATATTGATTTACAATCTCAGACGGCATATACATATATAATCCGTACAAATCGGAGGTATCGACTCTTTGACCGTTCGGCGTTTGTTCAATACGCTCTTTTATAATTTTGTTCGGGTCATCAGTACCGTATTCTTTTATAAAATCATAGTAGTCCAAATCTTTATCATATTTGTCGATCGGTAAAAATCTTCGTCCCCTTTTATAATGTGCTGCGTGAGAATTTGTTTCCGCTACGGATAAAATATTTGGCTCAATTCCTTCGTTAAGACAGTATTCCACTGCTATTTGATCGGCAAGTTTTCCTATTCCGCAATATTGATTTTCATCATTATTTTGCAGGTAGTCTATGGATATTCTGTCCCCGCTGATGCCAAGCTCGGGAAAATCATCCAACAATCTGGTGTCTTCGATTGCGTATGCATTGGTTATGTCAAAAATCTTTTTGTGCCAGTCGTCAATAATAACAAATCCGATTTCTTTTTTTGTTTCGGGTTCTAAAAAATAATAACTTGTGCTTATACCATCTTGTGACTCCGCAATATCAACAAGCAGCGGAATTTTTTCCGTTTTACCCGTGGATTTGTTGAAGACTTTTTTGTATATAACCCCTTTGTCCATAGGGTTTTGAATTGCTCTTATTTTTTTTGGCTTTTTTGTTCTGGCGCACAAATGGTCAAATTCTATTTCAACAAGTTTTGGCTCTGTCTGTGATTTCTCAAAAATATCTTGTTCAAGAGTTTTAAACGTTGTTGTTCTGTTTTCTTTTTTCTCAACACGTTTCGGCTTTATGTAAGAATCAAATTGTATCAGGCTGTTAAAATCGTTTATGTTCATTTTTGCTTTTCTGTTTTTCTCTACAAAACCTTTGAAAGAAAATAATTGCCATTATATGATAAAATTATTAATATGGGTTTACCTTGTTAAAAGTTTTAGGTTTAGTAAAATGAATTTTAACCGAAATTACTATAAAATACTGGGCATAGAGCCTACGGATGACGAGAATAAGATTAAACAGGCGTACAAAGCTCTTGTTAAACGCTGGCATCCGGATTTAAACGACAATTCTCCCGAAAG
Source organism: Candidatus Gastranaerophilales bacterium (assembly GCA_944325555.1). Lineage (GTDB taxonomy): Bacteria > Cyanobacteriota > Vampirovibrionia > Gastranaerophilales > Gastranaerophilaceae > Limenecus. The sequence goes on from CALVAN010000002.1 coordinate 90,628, forward strand.
CCGCCAGATGATGAAGGATATTAACGAGGCTTATGAAGTTTTGTCTGATTATAGACTCAGAAATGAGTATAATAAATTAATGTTCGGCTCTATTAAGGGGAAGAAAAATAATATTCAAAACTATTCTTATACTTCATCATACAAGCCCGTCTCAGAAGAAGTGAGAGAACAGGTCCGTAAAAAATATGAAAATAAATATACGGATGCATCAAAATACTATAGTGATTTTGAAAAAAATATAGAAGAAGGCAGAAAAAATGTTTGCACAGGCTCTTTTTCCGATAAATTACATATTATAAACTCTGATGCCATGTATTTTCCGTCAGGTATAAGATTCTTTATGCAGCCTGTTTTTTGGGTTGTTGTTTTGGTTTGGCACAGCGTTGATGTTATTGCAGGTGTTTTGGGCGAGTTTGTAAATCTTTTTGTTACACAGAAGTAATTTGTCGGCAAAAAATTTTATGCCTGATTTTTATATAAAAGTCAGCATGAGGATATAAAAAGCCGAAATAATGATTTTACCAGTTGTAAACAATATTATAAATATAAATAAGCATCAGATACTGCCGTTTCCAAGTTTTAATCAGAGCTGGCAAGCATTGCATTATACAGCTTTAGACAACGATACTGTATGTATTTCTTCCGGTTCTACCGATTTACATATTGGTAAAACATATAAAAATATACAAAAATCGCTCGGCAACATAACTGCAAAAGATATAGAAAATATAGCCCAAAGACTACAGCTTGAGTTTGGTGATATAAGCAGAGAAGAAATTTTTAATATTATGAATACTATGTCCGAATACGGCAGTTATAATGCGCTAAAGAAGATTGTCGATGAGCTTTACCAAAAAAAAATTTCGGAAATATTTGATTTTGCGGCTTTGTACATGTATAAAGATAAAATTGTCAAAGAAGAAATTGACAATCCGTTTGTTAATGATTCAGGTTTAAAAGTCCCTGCGGATTATTTCAATAAAATTATTACCTGTATCCCGAAAGATAACGGAGTTGCTTTAGGTAGTGTTTTTGATTATTTAACTTTTTTGAAGTATCCGATGTATTACGGTACCAAAAAGTCGGCACTTGTTCTGGATAAAAATTCCATAAAACTGTTTCAAAAAATGAAAGAAATGGACAGAGATTTTTTCAACCGTGAAGTTTTAAACTGTGATGAACTTGTACCTGTTTACATAGATAACTTTGAAAATTCTTATAACTTTTTAAATCAGGGCAAAACATTTGAACAGAATGTATTTGATTTTACAAAAAAATATCAGCGCCTAAAACACGAACATCCCGAGTTTAGCTCAGATAAAATAATCGATATTTTGTGCAATTCCAAAAACATAAAGGATATAAAGTCTCTTGGTTTTAACCCTGTCAGAATAAAACCTCTTAAAAAAGATAATATTGATGCGCAAACTATTGCACAAAATCTTGCTCCTGTTATGCCTTCAGAAGAAAAGTTTAAAAGTATAATAAAAAATATAGCAAAGCGCTCAGAGATTGAACCGCAAATAATTGAAAATCTTTTGTTGGAATATTTGGATAAGAATCTTGCTGTATATTCGCCGAGATTGTTGAGTAAAAAATTGCAAACTTTACATAAAAAAATTGTGGAGTCTGTAAAATCCAAAGGTTATCCAGAAGAAAATATATACTATACCGTGCTGAATCCGAACAAGAGCACCGGAATTATTTCATATCAGTTTCAAAATGTGAATAATATTCCCGATAATAAAATAATCTATTGGCGGGGGTTTTCACTTATGCCGGATACTGATTTAAAACTGCCTGAAAAATCGACGATTGTCATACTTGATGACTGTTTCATTTCAGGTAACACAATAATATATGAATTGTTTAATTATCAGCTGGAAGCAAATAACTTGAACATACAGCGTGATGGTACAAATATTTTATTCGCTTCTGTTTTGTGTACAAATGCAGCGGAAGACAGAATAAGAAAGAATATCAGATATGCAAATAGAGAAAATAAAGATGATATTGTAAGCGTTGACCAAAAGAATATTAATTGGTGCGAGGATATTAAGTCAAAATATATAACGGATTTGTTAAAGCTTATAAGAAAAGATAATCAAATTTTGGCTACAACTGCCGTTGTTTTTCCTTTTATGGGCAGTGACACAAATGCACCGGGGGTGCGGGAGCTTTTTGCTCAGTTTGTTCCTAATAGAAACTATTTGCACAACGAAGTTAAAGAAGATGATTTTTTTGTTGATTATTAAAAAGCATAAAAAAAATGTTTGCAAGTTGTTGCAAACATTAAATAAACACGAGGATATTAAGAGAGAGAGAGTATATGGATAAAATCTTTATTGTCGTTCGTTTTGATTTGCTAAGTTATTATCAACAAACTTAAAAGTTTTATTATTATTTTTGCTTCCTTTAAATTTTTGATATCCCTTACTCTTATATAAAGTATTTTTGTTTTGAGAAATTGCCTAAATTGAAAAAAATTTTTTTAATGTTCGTAATATTTGTTTACAAAGATAGAAAGTATTGATTGCTGCAGTGGTATTTGTTTTTATAATAATAAAATAATTAAAAACTTAACAAAAATTTACACAAATCCTCAAAATCCAGATAAAAAGCTCTTACCTGACATGTTGAATTTTATTAAATATGTCCTTTGTTTTTATAAACAAACACTCACGCCGGAGCCAAAAATGGCTTGAAATTTAATAAAATCAATGAAAAGCACTTGCTTAAGAATTTTGAGCATGTAAGATAAAAATGTGGGGCGTATTATGTCCTGAAGGGAACGGTTTTTATACCATAAATAGTACCAGATGAACCTTGAAAAGACAAATTGCCGAAACTTTTGCAGCTTATTAAGCAACAGTAGTTGTTGCAAAATCTTCGGTGAATCGGATATAAAATTCCGCCACAAATTTACATAGCAACACTTAAAGAAGGTAAAATGTCAAAAGATGTAATTGAATTTGAAGGCAAGATTTTGGAATCTCTTCCTAACGCAATGTTCAGAGTAGAACTCGAAAACGGACACGAAATTCTTGCTCACATATCAGGTAAAATCAGAAAGAATTTTATAAAAATTCTTCCGGGTGACAAAGTAAAAGTCGAGATGACCCCATACGACTTAACAAGAGGCAGAATCACCTACAGATTAAAATAAAACCGATGTATTACGGTTCTTATGTCAATAATACTCACGACAATGCTCTGAGAACCGCAAAAACAAAGGTGATAAATATATATAGTTCCGCCTCTCGGAACATACGCGGCAAAAACAATTAAATAATAGATAAGGAAAACAAAATGAAAGTAAGAGCATCAGTTAAAAAAATGTGCAAAGACTGCAAATTCATCAGAAGAAGAGGAAGAATTACGGTTATTTGCAAAAACCCTAAACACAAACAAAGACAGGGTTAATCGGTTTCCGTAAAGGGAATCCAAGACAGCGGATTTTCGAGCGGGTGAAACGGGAAACAAAATCCCGTGAGTACCAACAATCCGATATAACAAACCAAAAACAATCATAAATAACATAAGGAGAAAAAATGGCAAGATTGGCTGGGGTTGATTTACCCCGTAACAAAAGAATGGTAATCGCATTAACCTATATCTACGGTATAGGACCGACTCGTTCTGCTAAAATTCTTGAAGCTTGCGGAATTTCCCAGGATTTAAGAACAGACGATTTGACAGATGACGATATCAAAAAACTCAGAAATGAACTTACAAATTATCACATTGAAGGTGACTTGAGAAGAGAAGAATCTCTCAACATCAAGCGTCTTTCTGAAATTAACTCTTACAGAGGTATGAGACACAGAAGAAAATTACCGGTAAGAGGTCAGAGAACAAAAACTAATGCAAGAACAAGACGCGGTAAAAAAACCGGTCCGGTAAGTAAGAAGAAGTAGCGGATTCCGTGACGGGTGAAACGAAGTAAACCCGGAAAGCAAGGTACGAAGTGAGCAAAAGCAAAACACAGCGAACGACAGTACCGAGCGTAAAGGAAATCCAAGACACGAATTTTGAGTGTGGCGGACTGAGCTAGGCGCAGGAAAGCCAATAATCCAAGACAGCGATTATTTTGTAAAATTCAATAATTCGTAATAAAGCAATAAAGAGTAATAAATTTAAAGGAAATAAAAATGGCAAGACCAGTAAAAACTAAAAAGAAAGAAAAAAAGAACGTATTGCAAGGTGTTGTACATATTCAGTCAACATTTAACAATACAATCGTAACTTCTTGCGATACTCAGGGTAATGCTATTGCCTGGGCATCTGCAGGCGGATGCGGTTTTAAAGGTGCAAGAAAAGGCACTCCGTTTGCCGCTCAATCAGCAGCAGCTCAAGTAGCTAAAAAATCTGTTGATCAAGGCATGAAAAAAGTTGAAGTCTATATCAAAGGTCCGGGTTCAGGTCGTGAAACAGCTATCAGAGCTATTCAGGCTGCGGGCTTAGAAATCACTTTAATCAAGGATGTTACACCGATTCCTCACAACGGTTGCCGTCCGCCTAAGAAGAGAAGAGTTTAATCTCTTGTCTTTCGTTATTCCGAACTTGTTTCGGAATCTCCGATTAAATCAGATGGTTTAACGAGAGCCTGAGAAAAGCTCAGGATGACGTAAAAATAGTTACAAGAAAAGAAAGAAATAAAGGAGTCAAAATTGGCTAAATATACAGGACCTTCAAATAAATTATTCCGTAACTACGGTGTTACGGACTTATCAAACAGAAAGTTGGTTTCTTCTTTGAGACAGACTGCTTCAGGTCAGCATGGTGCTGCGAGAAAAAAACTTTCTGATTACGCAATCCACTTAAATGAAAAACAAAAAATCAGACTTACATATTTGGTAAGCGAAAAACAGTTTGCTAAATATTACAACAAAGCAGCAAGAACAAAAGGTGTTACAGGTACTGTTCTTTTACAATTATTGGAAAGAAGAGCTGATAACGTATTGTTCAGAGCTGGCTTTGCAACAACAAGAAAACAAGCAAGACAAATCGTTAACCACGGTCATGTGTTGGTTAACGGCAAAAAAGTTGACATTCCATCTTACCTAGTAAAAGCCGGTGACGTTATTACAATCAGAACAAGAAGTGCTGAGTTTGTAAAATCAGTAATGGAACCGCTTGATGTAGCTGCTCCTCAATGGATGACAGTTGACGCAGCTGCTCAAAAAATTGTATTCGACAGAATACCTGAAAGAGAAGAACTCGATCCTGAATTTAAAGAACAACTCGTTATTGAGTACTATTCAAAATAATCCACATAAAAGCTAAGTTGTCTTTAAGATGACTTTTGCGAATCAGATTCCGAATAACTACAAATTAGGAGAAAAACAGATGGAATTAAAAATTAAAAACGTAACAACAACAACCGGTTCTGACGGTTCACAATACGGTAAATTTGTAATCGAACCTTTGGAAAGAGGCTTCGGTAACACAATCGGTAACGCATTAAGACGCGTGTTGTTATCTTCTTTGGAAGGCGCAGCTGTTACTGCCGTAAGAATCGAAGGTATTACTCACGAATACACTGCTGTTCCGGGTATTGTTGAAGACGTAATTGATATAATGTTGAACCTCAAGGGGATGGTAGTAAAAACAGAATCCTCCGAACCCGTACAATTGAGATTAGACGTTGATAAACCGGGACCTGTTCTCGCATCTGATATTGATCTTCCTGCTGGTGTTAAAATTGTTAACCCGGATTGGTTGATTTGTACGGTTGCAGAAGGTGGTTCTATCCACGCTGATATCGTGGTTGAAACAGGCAAAGGCTATATTGCTCATGACGTGTTGAAAAACAATGACGGTTCTATGCCGATTGATATGCTTCCGATTGATGCAACATTTATGCCTATCAAGAGAGTAAGCTATAACGTAGAAAACACTCGTGTAGGCGATGTTACCGACTTTGACAAATTAAACCTTGAAATCTGGTCTAACGGTTCAATCGACGTAAACGTTGCTTTATCTCAGGCAGCTAATATCTTAATCGAACACTTCATGCAGATTGCTGCTATAACAGGCGGAGCTCCTGTTCTTCCGACTGCACCTGTAACAACATCTGCAGTAATTGAGGAAGAAGAAGTTGTTGATAATTCTGCTCCTTCAATTTCGATTGAAGATTTGGAATTGTCAGTAAGAGCTTACAACTGCTTGAAGAGAGCAAGCATTAACAACATGGCTGAATTATTGAAAAAATCAGAACATGATTTGTTAAATATCAAAAACTTCGGTAAGAAATCTTCTGACGAAGTTATCGAAAAATTACACCAGTTCGGCTTAGACCTTATGCCTAATCCGGAAGGTGTAGATATGGACGAACTTGTATAGTCCGTATTTATTACAGAAATAATTAAGAAAAAGGACAAATAAAATGAGACACCAGTCTAAAAAACACACATTAGGAAAAGCACAAGACCAAAGAAAAGCTTTGTTGCGTTCTTTAGCTACTGAACTTATTTTGCACGGTGAAATCAAAACTACCATGGCAAGAGCAAAGGCTCTTAAACCATATGCAGAACAGATTATCACCCTTGCGAAACAAGGTACGTTGCATTCAAGAAGATTGGCTGCTAAATTCATTTTTGACAAAGAAACAGGCAAATTTATGAATTTTGAAACAGGCGAAGTTCTTGAAAATGTAACAAAAGCTGATAAAGAGCAAAAAGCTGTTGCTCAAACTGTTTTGAGAAAATTATTTGCTGAAACGGGCAAAAAATACTCAAACAGAAACGGCGGTTATACAAGAATCTACAGAATGCCTCCAAGACGCGGCGACGCTTCCGAAATGGCATTGATTCAACTCGTATAGAGGGTATAATGCCGAAGTATTCAATGATAGTTGAATATATCGGAACTAATTATTCGGGCTCACAAGTTCAGCCTGATGCGGTAACGATTCAGTCTGAACTTAACAAAGCCCTTAGCACATTGATATCAAAATCTGATGAACTCGGTGGTGCTGACTTTAATGGTTTGCCTTCCGGGCGTCAGTATTTTAAAACTGTAAAAACAATTTTCTCAGGCAGAACGGATGCCGGGGTACACTCAAAAGGTCAGGTCGTCCATTTTGAAAGTGATATACCGATTGTTGCTTCAAGGTTTATTAACTCGATGAACGGATTGTTACCTGATGACATAAGCGTAAAATCCCTTAAACAGGTGGAAGATACGTTTCATGCCCAGTTGAGTGCAAAATACCGTGTGTATCAGTATAAAATTATCAACAGACAACAGCGTTCCGCTTGGGATGGTCATTCTCTTCTGATTCGAGAACCCTTAGACTTGGAAAGAATGAACAGGGCGTTGGAATACTTGATAGGTGAACACGATTTTACGTCTTTTAAGTCTTCTTCAACCCCGAACCCCGCTAAGTACTGTGTTGTGTATAAAGCACATTGCACAAGAGATGGCGAAGTCATCACTTTTGAAATAGCTGCAAACAGGTTTTTATATAACATGGTGCGCTCTATAGTCGGTACTTTGCTGATGATAGAACACAAAAAACTGGAACCCGAGTTTATGAAAGAAGTTCTTGAGGCAAAAGACAGGACAAAAGCGGGACCCACAATAAGTCCTGACGGACTGACACTTATGGAAGTTGGGTATGAACCTTACTGCCAGACTCATAAATAGAAGTAACAATCAATTTAATAAAGGAAACTGAAAGATGAAAACATATTCAGCAAAACCTCTTGAAGTTGAAAGAAAATGGTATTTAATCGACGCTGAAGGCAAAACTTTAGGTCGTTTGGCTACTGTTTGCGCTAACTTATTGAGAGGCAAATTGAAACCTGAATATACACCTAACGTAGATACGGGTGATTTTGTTATCGTTATCAACGCTGACAAAGTTCAGGTTACAGGTAATAAAGAAACTGATAAAATTTACTTGCACCACACCGGATATCCGGGCGGATTGAAAACTGCATCATTCAAAGAAATGATGGAAAAAGATCCGAGAAAGGTTATCGAAAAAGCTGTTAAGGGAATGCTTCCTCACAACACTTTAGGTGCACAACAGTTTACAAAACTCAAAGTATATGTAGGTTCAGAGCATCCGCATGAAGCTCAAAAACCTGTAGTATATGAAATGGAGGTTAAATAATGGCTGATAACAAAATTTATATGGCAACAGGCAGAAGAAAGACCTCTATTGCAGTTGTAAAACTTGTAAAAGGTAAAGGCAGAATTTTTATTAACGGTAAAACTCTTGAAGCTTATCTGGGTAACAGACCTGCTATGAAAATTCTTGTTTATAAACCTCTTGCTTTAACTGATAACATGGAAAACTTTGACGTAAGAGTAAAAGCCGTAGGCGGCGGTATCTGCTCACAGGCAGGTGCTATCAGACACGGTATCTCAAGAGCATTGTTAGAATACAATCCTGAATTAAGAAGCGTTCTTAAAGCAGAAGGCCTGTTAACAAGAGATGCCAGAGTTAAAGAACGTAAAAAATACGGTAGAAAAAGAGCAAGAAAAAGATTCCAGTTCTCAAAACGTTAGAGAGCAGCGTACATACAGTACGAAGAATCTTTTATCTTATTATACAAAGGGCGGCTGTTTTACAGTCGCCCTTTTAATTTTGTATATTTATAATCTTTTCAGCTTCAAATTTTATCCTACATTAACAAGCGACATATATTTCCCGCCGTCAGTTTGTTTTATATAGCCTTTTAGTTCAAGATTCATCAATATGACGGTAAGCGTTCCAAAATCAATACCAGTTTTAGCAACAATGGAGTCAATAGTCATTCCGTTGGCAGCAACAAGATTAAATATATTTTTTTCTTCTACTGTCAAATCTAATTCATCTATTACACTTTCTGTTTTTTTAGGTGTTGGTGTTTCTATCTTCCAATCAAGTGCATCTAAAATATCCTGACCTCTTGTTACAACGGCAGCCCCGTTTTTGATAAGTTTATAAATTCCTTCTGTGTTCGGGTTGGTTAAAAGCCCGGGCATACACATAAGTTCCCTGTTTTGTTCAAGGCACAAGTTTGCGCTGATTAGCGCACCGCTTTTCATTGCAGCTTCGGCGACAAGTGTTCCTTTGGACAAGCCCGTAACTATTCTGTTTCTATGTGGAAAACGCCAAGGCATCGGATCAAACGTAGGCCAGTATTCGCTAAATACAACACCCTGTTCATTTTCTATCTTATCGTAAAGGTATTTATTTTGTTTGGGGTAAACAAAATCAAAGCCGCTTGCAATAACGCCGATTGTTGCAAGGTCGTTTTTTATTGCCGCTTGATGTGCGCAGGTGTCTATGCCAATGGCGAGTCCCGACACAATACAAATATCAGTATTTTTAAACTCATCAATTATACGTGTTAATACAGTTTTGGCGGATTCGCTTGCTTTTCTTGATCCGACAACAGCAAGGGTTCTGTTAAAATTGCATCTTGACAAATCTCCCTTGTAAAACAGTGTCATAGGCGGATTATGTATCTGTTTTAACAAATACGGATAATCTGAATCCGTATAAGTGATAAACTTTAAATTTTTATTTTGTATATAATCCAAACAGTTGTCGGGATTGGTTATCTTTCTGGCTTCAAGAAAATCATTTATTTGACTTTTGGTAAGATTTTCCACCTTATAAAGCTCATCCGCTCCGGCACACCAGGCTGATTTTATTGAGCCGAAATGCTCGAATACGGTTTTTATAAAAATGCTGCCGATTTTTTCAATAGAAGCAAAAGCCAGCCAGTATTTAGAATTATCTTGGGTCATTATGAATTTTCTCTAAAAGAATTGAGGTCAATAATTTTATTTACCTCCTGCGGAACAAAGTACGGACAAGAGTTCCAAAGGATTGTATCCATCGGTACATCAGTTTCCTTTTGTACGACGAGTCTGTTACAGTAACCTTTTACCATATTTGTTGAGCCGTCCATTTTAAGGTTAAAATATCCGCAGGATTGGCAGATTTTTATTCTAAAACCATGTTCATTTAATTTATTTGATACTTCCTGTATAGCGTCCAGCATACGTATTTGAGAAGATGAGGAGTATTTTTTCTTTTTAAATCTAAAAACAGCCTTAACAAGTCCGCTTTCTGAAATTAAATCTAATTTACACTTCAAATTGTTTTTGCCATCTGTAACAATGACTTCTACAGTTGAGGTTTCTCGTTCTTCTTCCGTTTTTTTATGTGTTATCTTGTTTACAAGAGCACTTACAATAGGAATGTGCATAAATATTTTTAACAGTGAATAAACAGGATAAACAATAATATATCCGATATTTTGTTTTCCAATTTTTGATGTAAACAATGACACCAAAAATGCAGCTGCAAGTATAAATGCAAAACCGAATATCAAATTAAAGTTAATAAGCCCTGCCAACATAGCAGAAAGACTGAATACTTTTGATTCGATATTTATTGTGTAAGAAGATGTAAAACTCAAAAGTCCAAAATATATAACCAAAAGCAACCAGAAATTGGGTGTAAGAACATTCATTAAAAATTCGCCAAGCTTTGGTGTTGATTTTATTATCAACGGCAGACAGTTCCATACCAGAGAAAATTTAAACGATACGGATTGCTTTCTGCATTTATAATTGTCAATTGAAGTATAAGTTTTTATCAATGGACAAAATTTGGGGATAAATCCGTTGCGTACAAGCAAAGTTGTATATTTAAGCTCGCTGTTAATATCTTTAAAATCAACGCATTGAATTTTTTCCAGAACATCTTTTTTTATAACAAAAATATCAGAATCAACTATACTGGCAAGCCCCATCAATGATCTTGAACAGTTGAATATTCTGTCCGTATAAGAACGGTATGTTGTTCTTATGCCGTTAAGTAAGCATTTACGGCGTACAATGTAATCGGTTGAACCGATTAAAACCTCTTCACCATGCAAATTAGCGTTAACGGAAGAAATAAAGTTTTCGTCAATGTATCTGTCTGCGCTAAGGAATAAAAATGCATCGACATTCTGGTAGGATAATAACCCTTCAAGAAGCCAAGATACTGATTCATCTTTGCCGACAGGTGCAATTTCTCCTACACGCCAAATTTTTGCACCGCCTATAAACTCAAGTATATTTGATGAATTGTCCGTACAGTGGTCAAGTATAATATGGATTTGATAGTTTTCTTTGGGATAATTTTGTTTATTTAACGCTTCCAACAACGGCACAACAGTAGATTCATTGTTACGTGCATATATAATCACCATAATATTGTTGGGTTTTGCTGCTGCGTTATATTTTTGTTTTAACAAAAATCTTTTTGATCTTGTACTGTAAAAAACACAAACTGCAAAATAAACAGAGTACACAGCTACGTAAATGAACAATGCAGCAAGTAAAAATATCAATATAGTCATAGTATTCCTCATTATCAGAGCTTTTATGGGGTGATTGTCGACAAATGGAGAAGCTCTGTTGTACGTGCCTATTTTATAAAAAAAATGTTTAAAAATCCAGCCCTGAGCTAAAAACTCGTACAAGAGTATGAAAAAAACACAGTTTTTTATTGCAGCATCTGTTTTATGCGTTCAAAAATATCACCTGCGCAAGCATCTTTTATATCAATCCACATAATATCACTATTCTGTCTAAACCAGGTAAGTTGCCTTTTGGCATAATGTCTTGTGTTTTGTTTTATTTTTAACACTGCTTCGTTATAAGTAACATTACCGTCAAAATATTCGATAAATTCCTGATAGCCGATAGTGTTCATCAAACTCGGGATTTTTCCGTATTTTTTATAAAGTTTTTCTGCTTCTGCCTCAAGACCTGCTGACAGCATCATATCGACTCTTTTATCTATTCGGTTATACAGGTACTGTCTGTCATCTCCGTTCAAATGCCCGAGCCCGAACCATTTTATATTATATAAAGGTGCTTTTTTCTTCTGTGCCTGTGACATTGGAATATTTAGCGTTTTACAAACCTCAATCGCTCTTATGATTTTTACCGTATTATTTGGATGCATTTTTTCAGCAAGAACAGGATCAAGCTCTTTGAGCATATTGTAAATAGCCTCTGTTCCTTGTGTATTTGCTATATTTTTAAGTTCTTCTCTCAGCTCTTTATCTGGCGCTACACGGGGCATATCATAATTTTCCAGCAGAATCCGAAAGTACAAACCTGTTCCGCCGGCAACAACGGGGATTTTATTCCTATCAAAAAGATTTTCCATTACCTTTGATGCTCTGTCAGCAAAATCTGCTACCGTAAACTCTTCATCGGGATTTATTACATCAATAAGATTGTGGTTTATGCCCTGCATTTCTTCTTTTGTTGGTTTTGCGGTTGCTATATCAAACTCTTTAAAAATCTGTCTTGAATCAGCCGAAATAATTTCTGTATCAAGGTACTTTGCAATATCAACAGCCAAAGCGGTTTTGCCTGATGCTGTCGGACCGACTACAGCTATAACATCTTTTTTATTTTTGGGTTTCATAATACAAAAATATCAAAACTATTGCATAAGTCACAAAGTAAAAAGTGATAATTAATCCTATTATCGACATAATAATATTCAAGCTGAAAAGCACACTGAATATAGAAAAAATAAGTTGCAAAAAGAAAAGAAAAATAATTAAGCCCAGTGACTCCCAAAAATGTTTGCAGATAAAACACAAATTTCTGTTAAAAGCGGAAAAAGGAACAAAGAAGTATTGTTCTTTTTTATCAAAAACAGCAGGAAAAAGATACATTGTTAAAAATGTAAATACAGTGCCAATTCCACCAATATATAATATCCATAAATTTATTGCCTTAAGTTGTTCATATGTAAGCGAAGATACATATTTTTGCATTTCTGCGGGAGTTGAATTGGCTGCAGTCATAAAATCTGTCCAATTAATATCAGTAGGCGGTAAAAAGTATGTTCCTGATTTTAAGGAAATAAACATAATTAAAATATAAACAGCGACATAACATAATACGGTAAAAGTAATTGCCGGGAAAAAGTCACCTACACCCGGAAAAAACTCTTTGCTTAAAGCGAGAGAAGCTTCAGTTTCTTCTTTATCATTTTTGTAGTCACCGTTTTCAGACCTATGATAGTGCTTTATTGTTTGCTTTATCATATAGAACCAACCGGAAAGAAATGCTGTGCACAATAGTATATTGGTTGTTAAAAAAACAATATAGGTGATTTTATGCGCAAGTTGAAACAAAGCAGAGGTTGTAAAAGTAAAAACAATAAGAAACAAAACCAACGGCTGAATTATTATTACATTTTTTCTTGTTATATCAAGTGCTTTTTTTATATATGAACTCATAATTAAAATTATACCATATTTCATAAAAACTTGTAGTATAATTTAATTGTAATTATTATTGATTAGCCAACAGGGTATTTACTATGAGAAGTGACAGCGTAAAAAAAGGTATCCATAAAGCACCACACCGTTCATTGCTTTATGCGACCGGTGTTTCAAAAGAGGGATTAAAAAGACCATTTATAGGCATAGCCAGTTCTTTTTCTGATTTAGTGCCTGGACATGCAGGCATGAGAGATCTTGAAAGACAAATAGAAAAAGGCATACACTCCGGCGGAGGACAGTCTTTTATCTTTGGAGTTCCTGCTGTATGTGACGGTATTGCAATGGGACATTGCGGAATGAAATATTCGCTGCCTTCCCGTGATTTAATTGCTGATTGTGTGGAAACAGTTGCTCAGGCACATCAGCTGGATGGATTGGTTTTGCTTACAAACTGCGATAAAATTACCCCGGGGATGCTTATTGCTGCATTAAGACTTGATATTCCCTGTATAGTTGTAACAGCAGGCCCTATGATGGATGGCTGTTCCAAAAATGAAGTTTTAACAATGATAAGAGGTTCTTTTGAAGCTATCGGCAAATTGTCGGCAGGGAAAATTACGGAAGAACGCCTTCACGAAATGGAAGAAGAATGCTGTCCTTCTTCCGGTTCCTGTCAGGGGCTTTATACAGCCAATACAATGGCTTGTCTTACTGAAGTTATGGGAATGAGCCTGCCGTTTTGTGCTACTGCTTCCGCTGTTTCGGCTAAGAAAAAACAAATTGCCTTTGAATCGGGCATGCAGATTGTTGAACTTGTAAATAAAGGTATCAAACCATCTGACATTATCACTCGTGATGCTTTGAGAAATGCTATCGTTACGGATCTTGCCTTAGGCGGTTCAACAAACTCCATTCTTCACCTTTTGGCTATTGCAAACTCAGGAAGAATAAAAATTACCCTTGATGATTTTGACGAGTTAAGCTATAAAATTCCTCAAATTATCAAACTTGATCCGTCGGCACTGCCTACTATGACGGATTTGCACAATGCGGGCGGAATTCCTGCCGTGTTAAAAACACTTTACGGAAAAACTCCTGAATTTAAAGACACAAAAGGCGTGTCAGGTTTAAAAGTGAGTGAAATAGCTAAAATGGCCTGGGTTGACAACTCTATAATACACACGCTTGATAATCCTATAACATCAAATCCGGGACTCGGTATTTTAAAAGGTAATCTGGCAAAAGACGGTGCTGTCATTAAAATTTCAGGTGTTGATCCGTCAGCGTTAACCTTCGAGGGTACGGCAAAAGTCTTTAATTCAGAAGAAGAAACAATGGAAGCCATAGACAAAGACCTTATCAAAGAGGGTGATGTTGTCGTAATCTGCTACGAAGGCCCCAAAGGCGGTCCGGGAATGAGAGAGATGCTTGCACCGACATCTATGCTCGTGGGCAAAGGACTTGGTGCAAAAGTTGCATTGATTACAGACGGCCGTTTTTCCGGCGGAACAAGAGGACTTTGTGTCGGACACATTTGTCCGGAAGCTGCAATGGGCGGAATTATAGGCTTGATTAAAAATGGAGATAAAATTAAAATAGATATACCCCAAAGAAGTATTGAGCTGCTTGTTTCTGATGAAGAACTTGAGCAACGTCGTCAAAATTTTGTTGCACCTCAGCCTAAAGAAGTCAGCGGCTATCTAGCTAAATATGCAAAAACAGTACAAAGCGCCAACACAGGTGCTGTAACATTATAGATTAATAAAGGAAAAAATATATGTCAGGACACTCAAAATGGTCAACAATTAAACACAAAAAGGCAAAAGTCGACGCACAAAGAGGCGTAGCTTTCCAGAAATACTCAAGAGAAATTATAGTAGCGGCAAAAATGGGCGGAGGCGACCCTGCCGGAAACTTTCGTCTAAGAACTGCTATTGAAAAGGCAAAGGCCGGCGGATTGCCAAACGACAACATTAAAAGAGCAATTGAAAAAGGCGTAGGTGCAGGCGCAGGCGAGAACTACGAAGAACTTACCTACGAGGGCTACGGCGCAGGCGGCGTTGCCGTTATTGTCGAAACAATGACGGACAACAGAAATCGTACTGCAGGAGATATCAGAAGCTATTTTACAAAATTCAACGGCAATCTCGGTGAAACAGGTTGTGTAGGCTGGATGTTCAAGCCTGCAGGCGTTGTAACTTTTGACAAAGACGAAGTTGACTATGAACAACTCTTCAATGAAGCAATTAATGCAGGTGCAGATGATTTTGTTGACGAAGAGGACGAATACAAAGTCATCACAACACCGGACAACTTCCAGAGTGTGGTAGAAGGACTTGAAAAAGCCGGCTTTAAACATAAAACTGCCGAACTCACGAAAATTCCGCAAAACACTCTTGAAATTACCGATGAAAAAACAGCAAAGATGATTCTGTTATTGATGGACAAACTGGAAGAACACGATGATGTTCAAAATGTATATTCAAACTTTGATATACCCGATGAGGTAATGGACAAGGTTCAATTATAGAAGTAAAAGAGGTGAAAAATCACCTCTTTTTTATATTTTTTACTCAAGATGTTCTCTGCGTGATATAATAAAACTAACATATAGGGAAGAAGGGGTACGATGTATAATCCAAAATCACATAAGGCAGAAGAGTTTATCTGCCATGAAGAAGTTTTAGACACTTTAGAATATGCTGCAAAAAACAAAAATAATGCCGCAGTCATCGATAAAATTTTAGAAAAGGCTAAACTCAAAAAAGGTCTTACTCACCGTGAGGCTGCAGTACTGCTTGATTGCGAGATTGAAGAAAAAAACAAAGAAATTTTTGAGCTTGCAATGGAGATTAAACAGGATTATTACGGCAACAGAATAGTTTTGTTTGCACCTTTGTATCTGTCTAACTATTGCGTAAACGGATGTGTTTACTGCCCTTATCACCACCAGAACAAACATATCCCCAGAAGAAAACTCACTCAGGAAGAAATCAGAAACGAAGTAATTGCGCTTCAGGATATGGGACACAAAAGACTCGCAATAGAATCGGGAGAAGATCCCGTTAACAACCCTATTGAATACATATTGGAGTCTTTGAAAACAATATATTCAGTAAAACATAAAAACGGTGCTATCCGTCGTGTAAACGTTAATATTGCCGCTACAAGCGTTGAAAATTACAAAAAACTTCATGATGCGGGAATCGGGACTTATGTATTGTTTCAGGAAACTTATAACAAAGAAACATACGAAAGACTCCACCCGACAGGGCCTAAACATAACTATGCTTACCATACGGAAGCCATGGACAGAGCAATGGAAGCGGGCATTGATGACGTGAGCCTCGGGGTATTGTTTGGACTGGAATTATACAGATACGAATTTACCGCATTAATGATGCACGCAGAACACCTCGAAGCAGCCTTTGGTGTAGGACCTCATGCGATAAGCGTTCCCCGTATCAAAAAAGCAGATGACATTGACCCGAGCGCCTTTGATAACGGTATTGACGATGATACGTTTGCAAAAATAGTCGCCTGCATACGTATTGCAACTCCTTATACGGGTATGATTATTTCGACAAGAGAATCAGAACAATGCAGAGAAAGATTATTAAAGCTGGGTATTTCTCAAATGTCAGGCGGTTCAAAGACAAGTGTCGGCGGATACTTTAACCCTATGCCAGACAGCGAGGATTCTGCACAGTTTGATGTATCTGACAGACGTCCGCTTGACGAGGTTATAAAATGGCTTATGGAACTCGGATATTTGCCGAGCTTTTGTACGGCTTGCTATCGTGCTGGCAGAACAGGCGAAAGATTTATGGAAGTATGCAAACAGCAACAAATTCATAACTTCTGCCACCCTAATGCCATTATTACGCTGAAAGAGTATTTAGAGGACTATGCTTCACCGGAGACAAAGGCTCTCGGAGAAAAGTTTATTCAACATGAAATGGAGATTCTCGAAAGCGGCGAAAAAATCAAAACAGCCGTAGAAGAAGACCTTGTAAAAATCGAACACGGTGAGCGTGATTTCAGATTTTAAAAACAAATAAAAGGCTCTCTTATTTAGAGAGCCTTTGTTACAGGTTAAACAAAGAAGTATTTATATATTTATTGATAATTTCCCTTTTTTCTTAAGATATTTGGTAATACCCCATATTACAATAACAGCGGCCAAAGTATAGACCCACAGAGGAATTAAAAAGAAGGTATGAACTTCGTAAAATCCTCTTACTATCTCTATACAGACAAAAGCTATTATGGTTGTAAGCCAGGTATCGTGTTCATTTTTAAACACTTTTTTTACGGAAAACTTTCTGTCCGGTTTTTCAAAGTTTTTAAATGAAGGAACAAAACAATTAACCTTTTCTGCCCAGTTTTTATAAGTATCTCCGAATTTGTTAAGTAAAAATTCTTCTTCTCTCATAACTATTAAAGTATAAATAATGAGCATCAATAGTGAATTTGCAACAATTATTTCCCAGCTTTGCGACATTATTGTTATACCGAGAAAAATAAAGAAATTGCCGACATATAAAGGATTTCTTACAATAGAGTACATTCCTTTTGTATTAAGAGTGTCAGCAATTTGTTTGCCTCTGTTGCGTCCTGATGTGTTTTCAGGCACATAACCTATTGTTAGAATTCTTATGATGATACCAAACAAAGTTACCGCAAAACAGGCTATTTCAAAAGGAATGCTCTCCGTAACGTTTCTGAAATCTTCCAACTCAACCAGAATTACAAGTAAATAAGGCAAAAATTGCAATCCTCTGTTATCAAAACAATAATCACCCATGTTTTTTATAATATCTTTTAGTAACATAAACCTTTCCCCTTTATTTTTTAGCCTCTCAGATTGTTAACACACTAACTATTATCATGGTAACAATTAGCACAATAACTATTTGTTGTCAATGTTTAATATTTCATTGGAAGATGATTATATTTGTATTAAAATTTTAGTAATAATAAAAGGAATTAATTATGAGTAGCAAACCCATTGTCGCCGTAGTTGGAAGACCTAATGTAGGAAAATCCACATTTGTAAACAGAATTGTAGGCTCCAGACAGTCTATTGTTGATGATCAGCCCGGCGTTACACGTGACAGAATATATTTTGATGTTGAGTGGCAGAACAAACAATTTACCCTTATCGATACGGGCGGTATTATCCCCGGCGATGAAGATGAAATTATGCTCAATATCTTTACACAAGCAAAAGTTGCCTGTGACGAAGCTGACAAAATAATTTTCCTCGTTGACGGAAAAGAAGGCATAAACCCTATTGATTATGATATTGCAAATGTTTTAAGAAGAAGTAAAAAGCCGATATATCTTGCGGTAAACAAAATTGATGCACCTGAACACTTCAACAACATTGCTGATTTTTATGCTCTTGCAGTAGGCGACCCTCATCCGATTTCTGCCTTGCACGGTTCCGGCGGTGTCGGCGACCTTTTGGAATCAATAACTCAAGATTTTGTTGTTGATGAAAACGAAACCGATACGGATATTATAAAACTGGCAATAGTTGGCAAGCCAAATGCAGGTAAATCCTCTATTGTTAACGCCCTTCTCGGTGAAGAAAGAGTTATAGTAAGCGATGTTTCTGGCACAACACGTGACAGTATAGACTCTAAAGTCAAATACGAGGGTGAGGAATTTATTCTTGTAGACACTGCGGGTATTAGGAAGAAAGCAAAAGTGGACTGGGGTGTCGAAAAATTTGCAGTTGACAGAGCAATAAGAGCAATAAAAGATTGTGACATAGCCGTGTTGGTTATAGATGCCGTTGACGGACTTACTGATCAGGATAAAAAGATTTCTCAAATAGTTGTAGAAGCAGGCAAGGGGCTTATCATTGCCGTAAACAAGTGGGATTTGGTCGAGGACAAGGATAAATCCGACCCAACAGCAAAATATACTCAAAAGCTTATGCATGATGCGCCGTTCTTGGATTTTGCACCCAAAATATTTATAAGCGCAAAAACAAAACAACGTCTTGTAAATATTTACAAACAGGCAAAAGAAGTATATGCACAATGTACAAAACGTGTTTCCACAAGTATTTTAAACAAAGTACTGCTTGAAGCGATGGCAATGAATCCGCCTACAACCAAAAAAGGTAAAAAGCTGCGTGTTTATTATGCAACACAGGTTCGGACAGCACCGCCTACATTTATTTTGTTTGTTAACGACGAAGATTTGGTGCAGGACAGCTACAAACGATATTTGGAAAATAAAATGCGGGAAGCCTTTGGCTTTTTTGGCACACCTGTGCGTATGTCATTCAGAGAACGCAAGGAAAAGAATAACTAAATTCTTTTTAAAATATTCCTTTTAACTTTATCCCAAATAGCGTGGAATATACTTTTATATTTTGCACATTCCGCATCTAAAAGATAAAGTTTTCCGTTTTTTGATATGCCTATTTGATGTGTATCAAACTCAAATAAATCAGTGGGGGCATACCCTGCTTTTTTTATCATACTTTTTACTTCTTCTACCCACAAAAATGGCATAGAGTGTTGATACAACTTTTCTTCCAAATAAAAATGGGTTTTTCCGCTTTTTCCTTTTTTAAAAACAGGTACATCAAAAGTAGTTAATGGCCGGTTTAAGGGCATATGGTTTCCATTCGTGATTTTTATAATTTTACCGTCAACAGTTTCAAATGCTGCTGCAGAAGAACCGTATCCGGCTAGTTTGACAACTTTTCTTTTCAAAATTTTTTGACTTTGTGGATTTTTTTGTAAATCGAGTATAAATCTTTCTATAAGGTTTTTGTCCCCGATTATGCCTTCTTTAATATTTTTTTCATCTCTGATGTTGTAAAGTGCACGTTTAAGAGTTACAGGTCGGTCGTAATCCATTGCTAACATATCGCAGCGAGATGTATCTCTATATAATACATAATTTTTTGCAGTGGAGCTTTTGGTTTTTTGACCTGTATTTTCTTTAGTTGTATAAACTTTGTTATTAATTTGCATACCTTATTTTAAGTTACTGAATTTTAAAAATTGCTGTTTTCTGATAAAATTATTAATGAAATTTAAAACTATGGGGAGAGAATATGTTACAAATTTTGCTGGCGATGGTTATGGGCTATTTAATAGGTTCAATACCTACGGGATATTTGATAGTCAAAGCCAAAACAGGAGAAGATATAAGAAAAGTCGGCTCGGGCTCGACCGGTGCAACCAATGTAAAAAGAGTGCTCGGCAAAAAATGGTTCTTTATTGTAATGATTTTGGATGCAATAAAAGGAGCCTTGCCGGTAGTTCTGGCAGCATTATTTTTACATGCTTATGCAAAATACGGAATCACACCCGTTGCTGCGGCTGTTGCCGTACTTGTCGGACACAGTAAGTCAATCTTCTTAAAGTTTACGGGCGGAAAATCGGTTGCTTCTGGCGTTGGCACAATAATTGCCTTATGCTGGCCTGTCGGGTTAATCACTGCGGCAATATGGGGGGTAATAACCTGGGTGTCAAAATATGTTTCTCTGGGTTCAATAATAGCTTTAGCAATATCTCCGTTTCTTATGTGGGCGTTTAAACAGCCTTTAGGCTATATCGCATACGCTGCTGTAGGCGCTGTTTATATCATCTG
Source organism: Candidatus Gastranaerophilales bacterium (assembly GCA_944325555.1). Classification (GTDB taxonomy): domain Bacteria; phylum Cyanobacteriota; class Vampirovibrionia; order Gastranaerophilales; family Gastranaerophilaceae; genus Limenecus. The sequence goes on from CALVAN010000002.1 coordinate 111,501, forward strand.
GCTGCACAGAGAAAACATAAAAAGATTAATAAAAGGTGAAGAAAATAAAGTAAGACAGTAAAAAACTACAAAGGTGGAACACTATGCCTCAATACAACGGTTTTAAAACAGTACCAAAAGTTGCAATTAATGACCACGATGCGTTATCTCTTGTTTATACTCCCGGAGTCGGTGCGGCTTGTCTGCAAATAGCTAAAAACACTGAAGCAGCAAGTATTTATACAAACAAAATCAACTCCGTCGGCGTTATAGCCTTTGATTATGAAGAAGCCTTGAAGCGTGCAATATTTTTAAAAAGTGTTCTGCTGATTGATGCATACCCGCTTGTTATAAAAAAAGATATTCTTAAAGCAGACTTAAAACTTGCAGTAGAAAATATATACATCAATTTTTGCGCAATGGATTTGTCTTTAATAAAGGAATTTGTCAGCGACATTGATTTTAAAGTTGATATCCCTGTTTTAAAAGAACCGGTGTCCGACTTAAAAGACTTTTTCGGTGCAATTGCAAGAAATGTTTTTATGCTCGATATTGCAAAATTAAAAGGAGATGTAAAAGAGCGTTCTTTGCAGTTGCATGAACTTGCAGGCGGCGTTATAGAAACCGAACTTACCGAACAAAAACGACCCAAACCGGTTGCAGTAGTTTCTGACGGAACGGCTGTTTTGGGATACGGCAATATAGGCGCATTGGCTGCAATACCTGTTATGGAAGGAAAAGCTGCGCTGCATGCGGAAATGTCTGATATTGATGCAATGAGTTTTTGCATAAAAACACAGGACAAGCAAGAACTTATAAAAATAGTTGAGATGTTTGAGGATTCCTTCAGCTCAATACATCTTGAAGATATTGCCGCTCCTGAGTGTTTTGATATAGAAAATACTTTGTCTGACACTCTTAAAATACCTGTTTTGCACGATGACCAGCACTGTACTGCAATTATTGTACTTGCGGGTATTTTAAATTCACTTGCGCTTGTCGGGAAAAAACTCGAAGATACAAAAACTGTTATCACAGGGGCAGGTGCAGCAGGAACAGCTATTGCAAAACTTCTTTTACATGCAGGAGCAAAAAATATCATACTTTACGATATCAACGGTGTTGTCTACAAAGGAAGAGAAGCAAACGATAAGTATCTGGAAGAACTTGCTCAAATGACCAACCCTAATGATGAAAGGGGAACATTGGACGACATAATTAAAAATGCGGATATTTTTATAGGTGTTTCAAAAGGCGGATTGCTGACCAAAGATATGGTTGCAAAAATGGAATACCGTCCGATTATTTTTGCACTTGCAAATCCTGAACCGGAAATTGTGCCGGCTGACGCAAAAGAAGCAGGAGCTTATATCATAGCAACAGGCAGAAGTGACTATCCTAACCAGATAAACAATCTGTTGGTATTTCCGGGGTTGTTCAAAGGACTTTTAGACGGAAATATAAAAAAAGTAACCGATGACATAAAACTTGAATGTGCAATTATGATAGCTTCAATGGTTGACGAAGAAGAACTGTCTGTTGACTTTATTATACCAGACGGATTAAACAGATTGCTGCCAATACAAATGGCGCAGGCAATAGTTAATAAATTCGGTCATAAAAATAATTAACTAGGACTTGATTTTTGCCCAGAGATTTTTAAAGAAATTGCCAACCGATGTTGCAGCGGATTTTAAGGCATTACCGATACTTTGATACCACGGCGTTCCGCCGCCCGATGCTGCACCGCCTTTTAATGCTTTGATGCCGGCGCCGAGTTTGTAAAGTCCAAATGCTGTTAAACCTGCAACAAGCAATCCTGCAGCTATTTTTTGCCAGTTGCTGTGGTGCGGCTGTTTAACATAATCATTTATCTGATTTTGAGACGGAACTCCCTCGGGAGTATGTGTTTTTTCCTGTGCAACGGTTTGATAAACATCATTGCGTGGCAACGGAGCCGGAGCAGGAGCTGCCGGCAGCGGATCGGGTAAGATTCTTCCCGGTACTGACGGCGGCCAGCCTCTTTGTGCCACATAATTTTGTAAATAAGGTGACGGCTGATCCGTAATATACCCCACAACATCGTCCGCAACAACACCATGCGTTGTCAAAAGGTCGAAACAGTTGGGGTAAATAGGTGCTCCGTAATGAATTGGCTGCATAATAGTAATCTCACACTTGTTAACACTAATTTAATGAACGGATTTTTATAACTTCACATTCCTTCCGTTTCACATGCTATATAAGTATTCTCACAAGTTGAAATTGACTTTTTTTAGACCTTCGTGTTACAAAACTTAATTTTTTTATAATACTAAACCTAAGTGTATTTATAACAGACGCATTGCAAAAAATTAGAACCTCAATCAATCATGAATTCAGACGTTTTTCTATTGTTTCTATGCTGTGAGAAAGAGAATTGTTTGTTTTCAATTCATCTTTTACTTTGTCATAGGAATACAAAATTGTTGTATGTTTTTTATCAAAAAAGTCACCGATTGCTGGCAGACTTTGTTTGGTCAATTCACGGCACAGGTATATTGCCACCTGCCTTGCCTCTGCAATTTTGGCACTTCGGCTTGAGCCTTTTATATCTTTTGATGACACATTGTAATATGCTGCAACCTCATCTACTATACCGTCAAAAGAAAACACATTCTCTTTTTCTTCGTAATTGATGATTTTTTTTACGTTGTCTATGGTTAACGGAGTTTCGTTAATACTTGCGTAAGCCGTAACACGGTTGAAGGCACCCTCAAGCTCTCTTATATTGCTTGAATATACAGTTGCCAGAAATTCTATGATATTATTCGGCACCTCAATATTAGAATCTTTGGCAAGATTAGACAGAATAGCCATTCTTGTTTCAATATCCGGCGGCTGGATATCCGCCATCAATCCCCATTCAAAACGGCTTATCAGCCTGTCGGAGAGCGAGGGGATTTCTTTAGGTGTTCTGTCGGAAGTTAAAACAATTTGCTTGCCGGCACCATGGAGTGTGTTAAAGGTGTTAAAAACCTCTTCTTCCGTTCTTGTTTTACCCGCAATAAGCTGAATATCATCAATCAATAGCACATCAACTTCTCTGTACTTTTTGCGGAATTTGTTCATATTTTTGGTTTTTTCATCGCCTCTTGCCAGAGCGTTTACAACATCGTTAACAAATTCTTCCGCCGTAATAAAAAGCACCTTTAAATCAGGGCGATTTTTGATGATATAATGACCTATTGCCTGCATTATGTGAGTTTTGCCAAGTCCGGGCCCGCCGTATATATAGAGGGGATTGTACTTTTCCCCCGGTTTTTGAGCAACTGTTTGTGCGGTAACATAAGCAAGTTTGTTGTTTGAACCCACTACAAAATTTTCGAATTTGTATTTTAAATTCAAATTTGAAGATTGCATCTGTGTCAGGCTGTCATACTTTGGTTTTTGCGGCTGTTCCTGGGTCTGTGCGGCAGCGGCACGGGCTTTGGATTTTTTTTCTATCTTTTTTTGCAGTTCTTCGTCAAAGATTATTTTTATTTCCAATTCTTTGTTAAGAACTGTTTTTACTGCTTCCGATATTTGATTGTAGTGGTTGCCCCTCAACAAATTTACGGCAAAAGCCTGCCCCGTGTGAACAACAAAACAGTTGTCATCGTAATACTGAGGCTCAAGAGGAAGAATCCATGTTGAAAAAGTAGATTCGGAGATTTGTTTCTCCAAAACATTCAATACTGCATTCCATACTTCAATAATATTTTCCTGACTCATATATTTAATTTTACATCAAAATAATATGAAGTCTTAAAATTAATGGCAAAGTCTTAAGTTTCTTAACGGTATTTCACCAAAATCAGCATAATTTCTTTTTGCTTGTTTTATTTCAATTTCTACGTTATCAAGTTTAAGAAGTTCAATCTGGTCCTTGATTTTTCTGTCTTTAACAAACCATCTTATTCTGCCTTTGCAGTATTTTGCAAAATGATAAGTTGATGCTAATACGCAGACTTTAAGTGCGTCTATTACGTTTAACCCTGAAATATCAATACTTAAAAACGGACACTCATTGCGGGAAATATAATCTTTTGCTTCATTAATCGCTTCAAATACATTGGAATTATAGTTACCAACTTTTAAAAACGCTTCTTGTCCGTACAAAGATTCAGTCATAAGTTAATTTATCCGTATATTCTCTGTGTAAAAATAACGCTCACAGTTAAAATAACGGGCAAATTTTTCAAAAGTTGAATATTGAAATTAAAAACTACACCTTTTGTAGGATAAGTTCGATACAAAAAACAATTATGCTCCCAAAATTATCACCACTGTATTATGACAGCGCCGGAATGTCCGTTTTGAGCTTTCGCACTCGTTTTAGAAGTTCGTTTGTCATATTGTCCGCCGAGCCCGTATTTTGCACTTTTAGAAATATCATACAGATAGTAATATTTTTCGGGAATATGATATTCGTCCTGCTTTTGCTCACTGCCTAAGGGAGTCATTCTGGTTGATTTAAAACCGCCTTCAGCAACAATTTTTAGTGCATCAATAGTTGTTGATTCTCCGTCTTTTGCATCTATAAAATTATTACTCTCATCAACATACGTGCCTGAGCCGCCTTTACCTACTTTTATAACAATAACCGGCTCGGTTATCTGTCTGTGTTTTGAGATAATTTCTCCATTCTTTCCGCTTTCAAAAGGAGTTGCTCCGCCACCGCCGCCCGATGCAAAAATAAAGAACCCGGCATTCACCTTAGGACGGGAAAATATGCAGCTGTTGCCCGTTACCGTGCGGATAAGTTTTTCTTCTTTATCGTTAATTTTATACAACCTTCCGACATGTTCGCCTTGAGAATTTAAAGTACAGACAAACCTGCCCCGTGTATATTTTTTAGCAAAATCAATTGCCTTTGCGGAAATATAGGGCTTAAAAACAACAAATATAAGCTGGATTAATACAAAAATGCTCAAGAAAATTGCCAATACAATTTTTATTACCCAAAATTTTGGCTTTTCTTTTTCTGTTTCTTGCATATTATCCCTGACACGAATTATAAGTTATTCTATTATTTTTTACCGGTAATTGCAAGTAACCGTACAATGCTGATATAATTATCACGTTAACAAAAATAAGGAAAAAATTATGACAGAAGTAAGAGCAAGCCACCTGCTTGTAAAAACTGAAGAAGAAGCAAAACAGCTGAGAGAAGAAATCTTAAACGGCAAAAAATTTGAAGATGTTGCAGCAGAAGTATCCCTTTGCCCATCGGGTGCAAATGGCGGCGATTTGGGGTTTTTCGGTAAAGGCGTAATGGTTAAAGAGTTTGAAGATGCTGCTTTTTCTATGAATGTCGGCGATTTATCGGAACCTATCCAAACACAATTCGGCTGGCATTTGCTTTATTTAACCGATAAGAAGGACTAAAATGATAAAAAAATTAAGGGAGTTTTTACAAAAAGAAAATCTGGACGCACTGTTAATAAATACAACAGATGAATTTCTTGTGGAATATAATGAGCTTTCCAACTGTGCAAGATACTATGTAACTGGATTTTCTGGTTCAACCGGTGATGTGTTGCTTACCGGCAACAATGTGTTTCAGTTTGTTGACGGTAGATATCACGAGCAGGCAGATAAGGAATGCGACCTAAAAATGGTTACGGTTGTAAAATTGCAGCTTGGTCAAACTTTTTTAGGTGAACTTGTCGAAAAAATTGCCTCGGGCAGCACAATCGGGATTGTATCAAAAAAAATCTCCCTTAATTTTTATAAAAATTTAAAAACAAAATTGTCCAAAAAACATTGTAAAATCAAGGCTCTTGACTTTGACCCCGTAGAACTTTTTCACAAGCTTGAATCAAGCAAAGGAGAAAAGCCCGTTGAACAAATCAGCCTTGATATTGCCGGTGTAAGCGCAGATGAAAAATTCAAAAAGCTTTCACGAAAATTAAAACAAAATGAAGCCCTTGTGGACACAAACCTTGAAAACATTGCTTATCTGACAAATTGCAGACAATACAAAACTCCTTATTCTTCAACCTTTAAAGCAAAAATGGTTTTGAACAAAGACGGAGCAGTTATTTTCAGTGACGAAAACTTTGATACAAAGATAGGTGAATATTTTAAAATTTGCCCTTTAAAAGAGTTTGATAAAGCGTTTAAAAAGGTCAAAAGCGTTATTTTTAACCCTTCCACCATAAATTATTACGATTTTACACTGATAAAAAACAAGTCCAAAGAAGCTCAAAAAGATTACATAAAAGAGATGAAGGCAATAAAAAATGATGCAGAAATTGCTCATTTTAAAAAGAATTACAAACGAACGGATAATGTTGTAAATCACGCACAAGATTGTGTTAACAAGATTAATAATCTTACTGAAAAAGCTCTGGCGCACGAAGTTGAAAAAGAGTTTTTAAATCAGGGTGCTAAACAGCTTAGTTTTAAGACCATTCTTGCGGCGGGAAAAAATTCTTCGGTTATACATTATTCCCACCCGAGTAATAAGGTTGAAATTAAAGACGGAGATTTCGTTCTTCTGGATTGCGGCGGACACTTTGAGGGCGGATATTCTACAGATATTACACGAACCTTTGTAAAGGGCACCCCGTCCGATATGCAAAAAAAAGTCTACACTACAGTTTTAAAAATGTTTTTAAACGCATATCATTACCCCGTAACAAACAGAACAACTGGTTTTACATTAGATGCGGTTGCCAGAAAAATCCACAGACAGTCAGGCTTAAAGGATTTTAATTTCAACCACGGGTTGGGGCACGGTGTGGGAATAAACGTACACGAAAACCCGCCGACAATTTCCTGCGGAGCAATGGGCAAAAGAGTATTGAAAAAAAATATGGTTTTCACTATAGAACCGGGGCTTTACAAAGCAGGGTTTGGCGGGGTAAGGTTAGAAAATTCTGTTTATTTAGCAGAAACAAACGGAAAATTAAAAATAAAATCTTTATCTTACGTGCCTTTTCAAGAAGATGCAATTGATTTTGCACTTTTAACGAAACAAGAAAAAATTTGGCTGAAACAATGGAATAACAACACTATGTCGGGAGGCAAAAATGATTAAACTCGATTTAACAAGACAAAAGGCTATGGTTCAATCAACAGCAATGTCAAAAACACAAAAGGCAATAAAAAATCATCTGCTAAACAGAATAAAATCTTCACCGTATAACGAAACCCAGCATTTATCCATCACTATTAAAGACCACCCCTTTGAAAGATTTTTTACAAGATTTTTTGATATTACCGAAGAAGTCGTAAACGCTGATTTAAAAGCGGATTTTACCCGTGCGTATATGGAAAACGGTCAATTGAAAGCAAAAAAATATCAATTTAGCGACACTTTCAAAGCAAATCAGCTGACTGAATTAAAGGAAGGGAATCACCATTCTTTTGATAAAAATTCCTTTATATACAAACTTGCCGAAAAAATAAATAAAGCGATTGAGGAATAAAATGCAAGAACGGGATGTTATAACAAGCACTGCTAACTCAAAAATCAAGGAAACTGCAAAGCTGCAACAAAAAAAATATAGAAACGAATCAGGGTTATTTCTTCTTGAAGGCTACAAACCCATTGAAGAAGCTTTTTTTTCAAATGTAGACATACAAAACGTCTACACCACGGAGAAACATCTGCCTCGTTTTGATTTTATAAAAGATAAAATTACGCTTGTTACACCTTCTGTTCTTGAAAAAATCTCAACTACGGACAGTATGCCCGAAGCCGTCGCTGTTGCCAAACAGCGTAGTTACGATATTAAAGACATAAAAAATCCCAAAAGGCTTGTTTTAATAGAAAATATCAAAGATGCTGGAAATCTTGGTACATTAATTCGTTGTGCGTGTGCATTTTCTATGGATGCAATTCTGTTGTGCGGAGATACCGTGGATATCTACAATCCAAAAGTTATACGCTCGACAGTCGGCGCCATTTTTAAAATCCCGATAATAAAAACTTCGCTGAAAGAAGCCAAAACAGTTTTTTCAACTTCAACTTTTATTGCGAGCGTTGTCAACCATAAAGAAACCGTTAATCCTGAAACAATTGATTATAAAAAACCGTTTGTGCTTATGCTTGGATCCGAGGCGGAGGGTTTGACAAAAGAAGCCGTCGATATTGCGGATATAAAAACAACAATACCTATAAGCGTCAAAACGGAATCCCTAAATTTGAGTATGGCGGGAACTATTTTGCTTTACATAAGCTCAAAATAAATTTACCTTTAATATTCTTATGATTTTTGCTAAAATAATAAGCTATGAGATTAGATAAATTTTTGAAAGTATCAAGACTTATTAAACGCCGCACCGTTGCAAATGATGTATCCGATCAGGGACGTGTGCTTGTTAATAATACTCCGGCAAAGCCGTCCAAGCAGCTTAAAGAAGGGGATATTATTACAATAGTACACTTTAATAAAAGTGTAAGCGTCAAAATAGTTAAAATTCCGACGGGGAATGTTTCCGTTCAGGAAGCTTCCACTCTGTATGAAAATGTCGAATAGTCTTGCAATTATTTTCACAAATATTTACAATAATATTTATAAATTATAGGAGAGGTTTACAATGAAAAAATATATAGCATACTGCTTATTATTTGCAGGACTTTTAGCAGGCATTAGTTCTTCTGCTTTTGCTGCAGATACAAATAAAAGAATGCATGGCGATGTGCAGGCTGTAAGACTTCCGGCAGGCACAACAATGAAACTTGAGCTGCTGGACACTGTTTCTTCCAAAATAGATGATATGGGCGATGAGTTTTCCGCAATGCTTAAAGAAGACAAAATTGTTGACGGTCAAATTGCGCTGCCCGCAGGTTCCGTTATCAGAGGGACAATAAACAAAATTACTCCTGCAAAAAGACTTTCCAGAAGTGCTGTTGTCTACTTTAGTTTTGACCATGTAGTAACACCAAACGGTAAACAGGTACCTATAACAGCAGGTCTTTACGGCTACAGCGAACTTACACTGGACGGCGGTGTATATTCAGGCGGAAACTACGGTTATGCAATTCAGGAAAACTGGCAGCAGACAAAAAATATTGTAGGCAAAGCCATTGACTGGGGTAAAGGTACCGGTGAAAATATGCAATACGTATGTGTACCTATCGGTGCAATAGGCGGCAGTATCGGCGGTATATTCTATTATGTAGGTGCTGATATTGTTGATTTGTTCAAAAAAGGCAACGAAGTTACACTTAATCAGGGCGCAAACATCAATATCCTGTTAACGCAGCCTCTTGATATACCCTTGCACTAATTTTTAGCTGCCTTAAACACTTTTAATGATTGGAGATGAAAATTTATGACAGAAAGTATTTTTACATATTTAAAATTGTTTAATATTATCTCCAACCTTAAAGAGCCTTATATTGCCGGGAAATTGCTTTTAGAAAAGCAAAAGACGCTGGCGATTGCGGAATCTTGCACGGGCGGGCTTGTCAGCTCACTTATGACGGATGTTTCGGGAAGTTCTTCTTATATACATTCCAATTTTGTTACCTACGCAAACGAAGCCAAGGCAAAATATTTGCAGGTTAATACGCAGACTCTTGAACAATACGGGGCTGTAAGCGTACAAACAGCCGGCGAAATGGTTAAAGGGCTGCTGGCAAATACAGGAAGTGATTATGCCCTTGCAACAACGGGGATTGCAGGCCCAACAGGCGGAACTCAAGACAAACCCGTCGGGCTTGTGTATATAGGCGTCGGCACAAAAGATGAAATGCACGTGCACAAGTACAATGTAAACCCTAAACTTCCGAGAATCATAATAAAATATTTGTTTGCAAAACAAGCGATACGATTGTTAATTGAAGTTTTAAAAGAAAAGGAAAATTAAATGAGACGAGTTACTCTTATTCCAGGTGACGGTATTGGGCCTGAAATTTCTGACGCTGTTGTGCTTATACTGGAAGAAGCAGGTGTAAAAATAGATTGGGATATTCAAACAGCAGGTGCCGACGTGGCTGAAAAAGAAGGTACTGTTTTGCCGGAAAGAGTTATAGAATCAATAAGGCTAAACAAGGTCGCTCTCAAAGCACCTGTTACAACGCCGATAGGCAAGGGGTTCAGAAGTGTAAATGTTGCACTGAGAAAAGAACTTGACTTATACGCAAATATCCGTCCCTGCAAAAATATCAAAGGGATAAAAACTCCGTTTGAGGGAGTAGATCTTGTGGTTGTAAGAGAAAACACGGAAGATTTATATGCGGGAATAGAAAGAAAAATTGACAACGACACTGCAGAGTCAATAAAAATCATTACAAGAAAAGCCTCAACAAGAATTGCAAAATATGCTTTTGAATACGCTTTAAAATATGGAAGAAAAAAATTACATGCAGTAACAAAAGCCAATATATGCAAGCTTTCCGACGGCTTGTTTCTTGAAGCAGCCAGAGAGGTTGCAAAAGATTATCCGCAAATAGAGTACAAAGAAATACTCGTGGACAATTTGTGCATGCAGCTAGTTCAAAAACCGCAGCAGTTTGATATGCTTTTGTTGCCAAACCTTTATGGTGATATAGTATCGGATTTGACTGCCGGACTAATCGGCGGACTTGGTGTTGCTCAGGGCGCTAATATCGGTGACAGTTGTGCCGTATTTGAACCGGTACATGGCTCAGCTCCTGATATAAAAGGACAGGACAAGGCAAATCCTACGGCTCTTTTGCTTTGTGCGATAAATATGTTGAAACATATCGGGGAAGATGAAAAAGCGCAAAAAATAGAGCAAGCCATATATTCAATTTTGGAAGAAGGCAAAGTTTTGACCTGCGACCTTGGCGGAAATGCAAGCACAACGGAGTTTACGCAGGAAATAATACGACGTGTTCGCTAATTATCTTTTAAAACAAACTTTGCTGTCCTGTATAATTTGAAGGGATCTTATATCCCAAAAGCCGGTACCCTTCCGGAGAAACTCTTCTGCCTCTGGGGGTTCTTTGTATAAAACCTTCCTGTAAAAGGTACGGTTCATAAACATCTTCGATTGTTCTAGAATCTTCACCCAGCGCTGCAGCAATAGTTTCCAGCCCGACGGGGCCGCCGTCGTATTTTTCAATAATAAGCTTCATCATATCTCTGTCTGTTGAATCCAGACCGCTTTCATCAATGTGAAGATTGTTAAGTGCTTCTATCGCAACGGGTTTTGTTATTTTGGCGTCGGCTTTTACAAGAGCATAGTCCGCAACCCTTTTAACCAGCCTGTTTGCAATTCTCGGTGTACCTCTTGAACGGCTTGCTATAACTTTTGCCCCCTCTTCGTCAATATCAATTTCCAAAATTTTTGCTGTTCTTGATATAACCTGCGCAAGCTCATCAATTGTATAAAACTGAAGCCTGTGTATTATACCGAATCTGTCACGAAGAGGACCAGACAACGCTCCGGCTTTTGTTGTAGCCCCGATAAGTGTAAATTTAGGCAGAGGAACTCTCAATGTTTTTACGGTTTGCGCCTTGCCTGTTGTCATATCAAGGAAAAAATCCTCCATTGCCGGATACAGGATTTCTTCTGTAACCTTGTTTAAGCGGTGAATTTCGTCTATAAAAAGAATTTCGCCGTTTTTTAAAGACATCAGTATGCCGATAATATCTCTCGGACGCTCGAGAGCCGGAGCCGATGTGATTTTTATTTTTGTATTTAACTCGTTTGCAATAACCGAAGCTAGCGTTGTTTTACCAAGCCCCGGGGGACCGTAAAACAGCATGTGGTCGATTTGTTTATTCCTTTTTTGAGCAGCCTCAATAGAAATTTTTAAAGTACTTTTCAGTGCGGTTTGTCCTATGTATTCTTCAAGAGTCTGCGGACGTATGTTGTTTTCAAAAGCCCTGTCATAGCTTATTTCTTTAGACTCGAGGTTCTCGCTTTTTTTATCCCGCTCAAGTTTTAATGGTTTTTGAATATTATCATTATCCGAAAAAATTGCCAACTTTAACCGCTCCCTCTGTTTTGTAATATAATTATATCAGAATTAAAAAGAAAATACGAAAGAGTAGACTAATGACAAAAACAGCAATCATCATACCTTCAAGATACGCATCAACAAGACTCCACGCAAAACCGTTAATCGAAGTTGACGGAAAACCTATTATTCAATGGGTTTACGAAAAGGCATCAGCAGTAAAGCAGGCTGATACGGTGATTGTTGCAACAGACCATGAAAAAATATACAACTGCGTAAAATCTTTCGGCGGTAATGTTGAAATGACCAGAATAGATCACAAATGCGGTTCTGACAGAATTGCAGAGGTAGCTTCACGTCACGAAGATTTTGAATACATAGTGAATCTTCAGGGGGATGAACCGATGATTACACCGGAAGCCATAGACGGGGTTATAACAGCCTTGAAATCACGAAAAGATGCTGATATAGCCACTCTTTTGAGAGTAATTACGGATAAGGATGAGGTTGAAAATCCCAACCTTGTAAAATGTGTTATTGATAACAACAACTTTGCTCTTTACTTTTCCCGCTCCAAAATTCCTTACGAAAGAAATATTGGTGAAGCTGTTTTTTACGGTCACATAGGACTTTACGGGTATAAAAGAGATGCTTTGTTTAAAATGACTTCTCTTAATCAAACAATGCTCGAAAAAGCTGAAAGCTTAGAGCAGCTGCGTGCCTTGCAATCCGGCATGAGGATAATTACCTCAATAGTGAATATAAAACCAATCGGAATTGATACAAAAGAAGATGTAGAGGAATTTAAAAAGGCAGTAGCTTCTGCTAATTAGTAGTTAAATTCTTTTATCATCTGCTCAATCCAGTTAAATATTCCCAAAAGCTCGTATGGCTTTGGCAAATACAAATCTGCTCCGGCATTAAGCACCATTTTCTTGTCGTGAATTATTGTTGAGAGTATTATTTTTTTGTCTTTAAATTTTTTATCTTTTTTTAGCTTTTTGCAAAGCTCAAGTCCTTTTAGTGTATCTGCCTCACCTGCATCAAGTATAATAAGAGCCGGATCAAAGGTTTTGAGAAGATTTTGAGCAAATGAATAATCTTGAACCGAAGCCACTTCATACCCTTGCATTTGGGCAGTGGTTTTTAAAAGATAGTTCAAGGCTTCATCAGGCTCTATAACAAGTATTTTGTTATTGTATTCTTTGTTCAATATTGCGTTATCAGCACTCAGCATAGTCCTTTCAACAAGGTACGATGAATTTGTTCCCGATGCGGAATACTGCGCAAGCTTGCAGGTGGCATAAAGTGCATTTAAGGCGGAGTTTACGCTGATATAAGTTTGGTGTTCGCTTGAAATAATACCTATGCTTGTTGATACAAGATTTACCCTTTTCCCTGCATTATCATCGCCGTATAAGGTTATATAACCGCATTTTGCATCTTCTTCCGTATAAAATTTTTCAACAATCGCTTCAAATGCATATACAAGAAAAGAGGCAATATGTTCCGCTTTAAGCGGGTTTGTTAAAATCAAAAACTCACCCTGTGAAAGTTCCCCGAAGAAATCTTGTTCATCGAGAGCAGAGCTGATTATAGCGGTATAAGTCTGCAGCATTTTATCGGACGCAAGTTCGCCGTATATTTCTTTATATGCCTCAAACTCATTTATCCGAACAAGCATGCCTGCCCATTTTTTATTTTCGATAATGGTTCTTTTTAAAGTTTTTAAAGAAAATTTTGTATCGGGCAAACGTGTAACATCATCCAGCATGCTTTCAAAATGCCGTCTTAAGTGCGCATTTATTCTGGCTTTAAATTCTTCAGACTCAATAGGCTCGCTTAAAAAATCGTCAGCTCCTGCATCCAGCACAGAGAGTTTGTCCTTTAGATCATCAGACTTTGAAACCGCAATAATGCAGGGTCTTGTCGGATAACTAAGCATTCTTAGTTTTTTCACATTGTCGGCAAGCTGTGTATCAAGACTGTCTGATACAAGTATCATATCCGGTTCGTAGCTTGTTAAGATTTCAAGTCCTTCTTCAAAATTTGCAGTCAAAATAACGCTTACCCCGTTATTTTCAACGAGTTTTTTGTATTTTGCAGGCAATTCTTTTCTTTTATCAATAATTAAAACGAGTTTGGATAACATTATCTGTCCTCCAATCTTTTTTTACTCTGGCTGGTGTAGGATGCAACAGGCAAAAGGACTTCAAAAACAGAGCCGCTGTTTGGAAGTTCTGTTGAACTTTCAACAAAAATCTGTCCGCCCATTTTTTCTATTAAATCTTTGACTATATAAAGTCCCAACCCGCTGCCCTGCGTTTTTCTCGTAAGGTGGTTTTCTATTCTTGTGAATTTTTCGAATATGCGCCCCAAATTTTCAGGTTCGATGCCAACGCCGTGGTCTTTTACCTTTATGCTGACAAAATTTTCTTTTTTCGAATTTGAAATTTCTACACTTATCACACCCTTTTCATAAGAATATTTGGCAGCATTATCCATTAAATTAATCATTATCTGTTGAAATTTACTTTCATCAACAAGAATATTGGGTACATCTGCCGCACATTTTATATCAAACGGATGTGTCGGATATTGATTCTTCAAAATATCAGCAACCTGTTCTATCTGGGATTTTGCATTAACAGATTTGAATACAAGATTGCTGTGTTGAACCTGAATTTTGGAAACGGATAAAAGATTTTCCACCAGTTTTATAAGCCGGTTAGATTGTTCTTTTATTATTGTCAAAAACTTTTGTATTTGCGATTTATCAAGCTTGTCGTAAGACATAAGCATTGTATCTGCAAATCCTCTTATACTCGTAAGCGGTGTTCTTAATTCATGACTTACCGTTGAGATAAAGTCTGAGTATATCTTTTCCATCCTGCTGTCAGCTACATTTAAATAGTAGTATGAATAATATTCATCGTCATATTTTGCTATCTTATATGTATAATCTTTAATTACTACTGTGTCTTGGCTATCAGGCAAAAAGTCAAGTAAGCTCCTGCCTAATAACATTTCACAGTTAGTATTAAACAGTGAGCAAAAAACAGTATTGGCGTAGATTATTTTATTGTCGAAATCTGTTACCAAAACAGGAGATTCTAACTTTTCTACTATGTTTTTAAAATCAATTTCTATATTTTTCATACTTTTATTATATCAATTAAGGTACCTAAACGTAAAAATTTAAGGTTTTCTTAATGATGTTAGAAAATATCGAATAAATTTCAATTATTAAGGTGATTTAATAAATTTCAAATTTTGACAAAATGATAATATCCACCCCAACAAAAACATGAATATACCCGACTAAATAGAGAGAGTTTAAGTATTATGAATTTGAACGAAGAATGTCTTTTAAAGTATTTGCAAAATCCCGAAGAATTGTTTGATCTTACTGCATTTTTACTGGAATTCAATCAGGGATATACTGTTACTACCCCATTAGAAGTATAAATTATTACTTTTGCCTCAATTGAATTTTATTATCCGACCCCATATCCTTATACAAAACGGAGTCTTAAAACTATGGAAAAAATTAAACAATATCTGAAAAACAAAATATTTTTAAAATATTTTTTGTATAGTATCTATATAATAATCACAATATGCCTTTTATTTGCTTTTTTAGGTCATCCGTCAATAAGAAACTTTTTCGGAATTATCGAAAATAAAACTTTTGATATCAGGCAGAGTGTACTTTCTTCTTATAAAAAAGTAAATAAAAATATTGTTATATTATCAGTTGACGAAGAAAGCTATGAATATTTTCTGGACAAGTACGGTGAATGGCCTATATCAAGAAATATATATGCTGACATAATTACTTATCTCGAAAAACAAAATCCTTCAGTTGTAGCTTTTGATCTTATGTTTGTTAAATCGTTAAAGAGCAGTAATAATGCCGATAACAAACTTGCACATAATATTGCAAAGTATGATAATGTGTTTACTTCGATAAATTTTGATAACCTGTCATTCGATTTAAGAAAGCCTGTAAACTTGCCCGACGCATTAAAAGCAAAAATTGTTAATGACTCTGATATAAATTTAAAAAATGATTACTTTACATTTTCTAACTGCAGAGCAATTATTAATCAAATACTTACCACAACACCTAATATAGGGCATATAAATTTTGTGCGTGATGAAGATGGAATTGCCAGATTCCTTCCTCCGTTTGTTATATATAAAGGTGATTTTTATCCTCATCTGGCACTCAAAGTTGCTTTAAAATATCTTGAGAAAACAGAAAATCTTAAAATTAGCGAATTTAAAATAAATAAAAGCGGTGAAATGCTTTTAGGAAAAAGGAAAATCCCTCTTACTTATAATGGAACAGCTGTACTAAACTGGTACGGGCCGAGCGGAATCAACAACCATAATACATTTGAATATATCCCTTTATGGAAAGTTGAAAAAGATATTTATGAAAATACAAACCTACTGCCGGCCAACTATTTTAAAGACAAAATTGTATATATCGGCACAAGTGCAACTTCACTTTTTGACCTTAAAAGTGTTCCGACCGACAGAATTTTTCCCGGAGTAGAAATACACACGACATTTGTTAATAACATTCTAGATGATAACTTTATAAAAAGAGTTCCTCCGCTATTTGATATATTAACAAGTCTGTTATTAAGCTTGTTTGTCGGATTGATTGTTATCCGAAGCGAATCAACAGTAATATCTTCACTAGTCGCAATTTTAACAGCTATTATTTATATCATATTTTCTACAGCACTTATGTATTATTTCAACCTTTGGACAGGTATTATATTTGAACTGACAGCTATATTACTTGTCTTTATAGCCTGCTATCTTGCAAAATACATTCTTAAGTCGAGAGATTTAGAATATACATATGCACTTGCCACAACGGATGGTTTGACGGAGTTGTATAACCACAGGTATTTTCAGGAGCATATGCAGCAGGGTATAGAAACAGGTAAAAGATACGACAGACCGTTCTCTTTAATAATGATAGACATTGATTTCTTTAAAAAGTTCAATGATACCTACGGTCATCAATCAGGCGATGCTGTTTTAAGGCAGGTAGCACAAATTCTTAAAAAGAATGTAAGAAGCTCAGATATAGTATGCCGCTACGGTGGAGAAGAAATGTCTATTATTCTTACCAACACTGATAATGAAAGTGCAATATTCACAGCAGAAAAAATATGTAAAGCAGTAAGCGAACATCCGCTAAAACTTGTTAACGGAAACGATGTACAGGTGACTATCAGCTTGGGTGTTGCAACATATCCTCAAGACGGACAAACTCCTCAGGAGATGATTAAATATGCAGATGACTGTCTTTATATAGCAAAAGAAAACGGTAGAAATCAGGTCGGTAAAAAAACAAAAGAATAACCACTAAAAATTAACAAACCTTAATAGCTTTTTTATAATTCCTTTTAGACCCGTATCATACGATATTGGGTCTTCTTGATAAAATGGTTTGTAAGCATCGATAATATTTTGCGGTAGAGGATCTCCGTCCTTAAATGTAAAAGCTATGAATTCAAGTAGTTCAATTTGTTGGTTGTTATAATCAATATCTTTGGCTTTTATATCTTCATCTGCCTCATAATGGCATAAAGCATGCCATGCAGCATGAATTGACGGATCTTCACAACCTTTTGGAAAAAGTAAAAGACCCTTTTTAACGTTTATTTTTTCGGTTAATACCGCAATAATAATATTACCGACAAATTGTCGCTGCTTTGTTATATCAACACTGCTGTCTTGCATTCTTTTTGATGAGAACTCATGCTTGTAATTGCTCTTGCAAGAGAATCCATATCATTGTTAAAATACTGGCTTGCAAGTTTCTTAATGGCCTCTTGAGCCATTTCATCACGAGAAGAAACAGTTTGATAAAAGAATTTTTTACCCTGTTTGTATCTGACAAGCATGTTTTTTTCGACTAATCTATCCATAACCGTTTTTACGGTAGTATATGCACGTGATACAGAAGAATTTCTGTTAATTATCTCCTGCACCTCTGTTACAGAAACATCAGAACTTTCAATTTCTTCAAGCATCCAAATAGTTTTCAAAATTTCATTTTCGAGGCTTCCGTGTGTATAATTCATTGTTATTCCTTTTTTCATAATTATAGCGACTACTCCTATCGTAATATAAAAGTAAATAAATTAAAATAAAAAAATATAAAAATTCCGGTATTTTTTCTAAATTAATTTATCTACATTTTTTCTAAATCAAATTCAATTTTTTCATAACCATCACCAAGACGTATGACATTGGAACCGTCAATAGTTTCTTTGGTGCTGCCACCTGTAAAATCTCCACTATGTATTACAATTCCGCTTTGCATGTTTACTACATGGCTTTTATTTGTGCTGCATCCGTATAAAACAACAGCCAGAACACAAATTATACAAATTAATAAATAATTTGAAAGTTTCATGATAGCTCCTTGTTTTGTTAACAAACACAAATTGCGGGATATTTTAGTGAAAAATTACTACTACTATTATAGCATGTATTGAATAAAATTTCATATTTTATAAAAAAAATCAGTTGGGATATATCAATTATGTTACAAAACAAAAAACTTGTTACCATATTAGAAATAAAGTAATATTTATAAAAAGAAAAATTATGGAGAAATAAAGTGGATATATTTGAACCGCATACAAATGTACAAACAGAAACAATCATAAAAGCAGCGAAGGGCGAAATTCCGGCTGATTTGGTCATAAAAAATGCTAAACTTATAAATGTTCTCTCAGAAGAAATATATGACACTGACATTGCAATTTCTAACGGAATTATTGCAGGCATAGGCAAAGGATATACAGGTAAAGAAGAAATTGACGTAAACGGAACGTATGTGTCACCATCATTTATTGACGGGCATGTGCATCTGGAAAGCTCTATGCTTATGCCATCTGAATTTGCAAAACTTGTTGTTCCTTCAGGTACAACCACGGTTATTGCAGACCCGCATGAAATATCAAATGTCATGGGCTTGCAGGGAATAAGTTTTATGAGAGAAGCGACAAAAAAACTTCCTCTTGATGTTTATATGACACTGCCCTCTTGTGTGCCTGCAACAAATTTGGAAACCTCTGGCGTTGACTTAAACAGCTATGATCTTGCTTTATTAATTGATGCTCCTTGGGTTCTCGGAATTGCGGAAATGATGAATTTTCCGGGAGTTATAAACTGCGACAGTGCTGTTTTGAGTAAAATACAGCTTGGATTAGAAAAGCATAAATGCGTAGATGGGCACGCTCCGCATTTGAGTGGCAAAGATTTATGCGCATATGTTGCCTCAGGAGTACACTCAGACCATGAATGTACTACTGCTGAAGAAGCTGTTGAAAAATTGAGGCTCGGCATGTATCTGATGATTAGAGAAGCCACAGGGGCAAGAGATTTAGAGCCGTTAATTCCAGTTTTAAAAACACATAACACTCGTAAATGCATGTTTGTAACGGATGACAGACACCCTAAACATCTTGCAAAACATATCTCTAGAATGGTTAAAAAAGCTGTTAAAAATGGTGTTGAACCGATAAAAGCAATACAGATGGCAAGTCTTAATACAGCCGAATACTTTAAACTAAACGGTCTTGGTGCAATTGCTCCCGGATATAAGGCTGATATGCTTGTATTAAATGACCTTGTTACTTTTGAACCAGCAATGGTCTTTAAAAACGGAAAGTTGACCGCACGTGACGGCAAAATGCTTCTTGACACTGATATATTAAAGGCACCGCCCTTGAGAGGCTCTGTTAACATTAAATATTTGTATAAAGAAGACTTTCAAATTAAAGTTCCTGCAGGCAGAGACAAGGTAAAAACAATAAATGTCATACCAAAACAGCTTATAACAAGAAGAACGGACGAAAAAATTCCGACAGAAAATGGTTTTGCTATATCTGATGTTGAAAATGATATTTTAAAAATAGCTGTTATCGAACGTCATAAAGCAACAGGTAACATAGGGCTTGGGTTTGTAAAAGGTTTTGGATTAAAGTCAGGTGCAATTGCCTCTACCGTTGCCCATGACTCGCACAATATGATTGTTATAGGAACAAATGATGAGGATATGTACTATGCTGCTGTTGAACTTGTAAAATCGCAAGGCGGAAAAATTATTGTGGAAAACGGCAAAACACTTGCTCATCTACGACTTCCGATTGCAGGTTTGATGTCAGACAAAACCGCTGAAGAAGTACAGCAAAATATTAAGGAACTGGAAAATGCAGCAAAAAAACTCGGCTGCAAAATAGAAGATCCGTTTATGAGCATGGCGTTTTTATCTTTGTCGGTTATTCCTGAATTAAAAATTACTGATAAAGGACTGATAGATGTAAATACGTTTAAGGTTACAGATTTGTTTGTATAATTGTATTTCAGGCAAAATTTTTTTAATAAATATCCACGGAATTTTAGGCAATTTTTTCAGGCATGATGTTTTTATTTATATATAGGATATTTTATAAGGGAATATTATGTCGGAATATAGCATAGGGTTAAATAACTTAAACCTTGATTACCTCTCCGGTTTTAATTCGGGCGGTGCATATTCATTTGACACGGGCGGAGGATTTTTTGATACCGGCTTTAGTACCCTGCCGTCTTTTATGCCTACATTGGATTTATTCCCTGCCAGTTTTACAAATTACACAATGCCGGAATTTTGTACTTTTTCGCCGTATGGAAGTTATGATCCATTCGGAATTTCAACACCGAGTTTTAACTATATGCAGGAATTTTTTGAGGCACAGCAGCAGCAAAATATGATATCAAAAATGTGGAGCGGCTTTATGGAGCTTGTAAAGAATTACAAAATGCCTCAATTCAACTTTAACTTTACTTCGACCTCGACAGGGGCGAACCCATCAGGTTACGGCAACTACAATCAAAAAGCGACCGACCTGTATCAAGGTACTGCACAGGATTTGAATAAACACCTGAAAGGAGTTCTTGCCGGCAAAGGTGCAAAACTCATAGAGCTGCAAAATAAATACGGAATAAGCGCCGCACTGCTTGCCGCAATTGTAAACACTGAAAGCGGCCACGGAAGCAGCAATGCGGCACGAACTAAAAACAATGTTGCAGGTATTATGAGCGCCTCCAGCAACTTTATGAAACTTGCAACCTTTGACAGCGTAGATGACTGTCTTGAGGCTCTTGCTAAAAACCTTAAAAAGAATTATGTCGATAAGGGACTTGTGACAATATCACAGATACATTCAAAATACTGCCCGATTGGAGCAGGCAACGATCCCAACGGAATGAACGGAGGCTGGGGACAAACCGTCGCAAGTCTGACGGATAAATACAACAATCTGGCTTAAAGCAGCATTAGCCTTTAATTTGATAAGGGCATTTAGTACATCTTGCCTTGGGAACAAGTATTAAGTTGTCCTCAAGGTCGTACATTTTTGCTATTCTTGTTATCAATTTTGAGCCGCAAACAGGACATTCCAGATCAGCAATATCATGGGCAAGGATTTTTGTTTTGATATACAAACTCGCCTCGTTGTCAGGCAACAGCGATAAATTAGGATGTTTTTCGTATTTTTTTATGTCGGCAGGGTTAAGTTTAAGACCTCTTGCCAGTTTCTGTCGGATAGTTGAGGCAAGAAACAACTCCTGCCCGGATTCTATATCTTCAATGGTTTTTAAAGACAGAGCCGACTTTTTAGCCAGCCCTGTCTGTGACAAACCGAGTTTTTCTCTTGTTTCGGAAACAAATTGCGCTAACGCTTTTTCTGTTTGTTCTTCACTCATCAAATTACACCTTTAGCGCTTCGTTTCTTCTTGATGCCATAGATTTTTGACCTTCTTTGTGTTCTCTCCACCAGTCAAGCAGTGTGGAAGCAAAGAAGATACTAGAATATGTACCGATTGCTATACCAACAATCATCGCAAGTACAAATTCTTTTGTTGTTTCCCCGCCAAAGAAATATAACGCAAGCAAGGTAATCAATGTTGTCAAAGAAGTGTTGATACTTCTTGCCAGAGTTTGGTTTACACTGGCGTTAACAATCTCTGGAAAGGTAGCTTTCTTAGCTAAGAATCTTGAATTTTCTCTGATTCTGTCGAATACAACAATTGTATCGTGGTTAGAAAAACCTATTACAGTCAATACTGCAGTGATAAACAACGCATCAATGTGTACGTCAAAGAATATACCCAGAATTGCAAAGAAACCCAATACAAAGAAAGCATCGTGAGCTAATGATATCAATGCAATGACGGCATAATCAACCTGAAATCTGAAGGACAGATAAACAACAATCCCCAAAAAGGCAAGAGCCAAGGCGTACATAGAGTTTATGAACAACTCTTTACCCAAGGAAGGACCGATTGAACTTACCTGTACAAGTTCTGCCTCGGGATAATCTGCTTTTACGACTGTTGCAATTTTTTGTTCAGATGTTTTGTCGTTGCTTTTGAACGCTGTTTTAACTGAAATTACGGTAGACGGCTTGATATTCTCCGCTTTAGAAATTGTATTATTCGATTTTAAAACCTGAATAACCGGGTTTTCGATACCTGCTTTGTTCAACTTATCCCTGAGAACTTCAACCTCATCATTCGATACGTCTTTAGTAACCGAATATTGTGTAATTGTACCGCCTGTAAAGTCAATACCAACTTTAACAGGAAGGTGTTGCGGCGAATTGATTATCAGATATCCCATTGCAACAATACCGGGAACGATTAAAAGCAATGACAGCCCGAACCAGACCCATCTGTATTTTACGACATCAATCCATTTATGTTGATGTAAAACTGTTTCACTCATTATAATTTCTCCTTAAAATTCCTTAGTCCAAAATACCGAATTTAGCTTTTTCTTTCTTAGTTTCGGTAGCTTCATAAGCAACACCGATTTCGGAAGGTTTAATGCCAAACCAGCCCGGATGTTTTAATTGGCCGGCACCGAAGAGAAGGTGCATAAAGTTTTTGGTTACGGTGATTGCCGTAAACATACTGATTAAAACACCTATGATAAGAGTTAAAGCAAAACCTTTAACAATGCTTGTACCAAGGAAATACAAGATTACACAAGTAATGATTGTTGTCATGTTTGAGTCAAAAATACTTGTGAACGCTCTGTCAAAACCGGCATTGATTGCAGTGAACAGTGTCCTGCCGGCTTTTAATTCTTCTTTTGTTCTTTCAAAGATAAGAATGTTAGCGTCAACCGCCATACCGATACTCAAAATGAAACCAGCAATACCTGCCAATGTAAGCGTTACGGGAACTATTTTGAATACGGCAAACACAAGAAGTGAATAAATAATCAAAGCAATATCTGCAACAAAACCCGGCAAACGGTAATATAAAAGCATAAATATCATAACAAGACCGATACCGATGATACCTGCAGTTTTACTTTTTGCAATACTGTCTGCACCGAGCGTAGGACCTACTAAGCTTTCTTCAATGATTTTAGCCGGAACAGGCAGAGCACCTGCATTGAGCAGGTCAACCATTTTCTTTGCTTCTTCATAAGCAAAACCGCCGTCACCGCCGGAAATTTGAGCATGACCGCCTAAGATAGGCTCTTGAATAACCGGTGCGGATTGGAGTTCGCCGTTAAAGAAGATTGCCATCGGTTTGCCTACTAACTGTTGAGTTAACTCACCGAATTTTTTTGTACCTTTATCGTTAAATTCGAGTGCAACAACCCACTGTCCGCCCGGGTTTGTGGAAATTAAAGCTTTTCTTACATCTTTACCCGTCAATCCCGTAGGCAGCCAGCCTGTTGCACCGTATTGATTGTCTAACGGTTTTTTAAATTCAAGCTCTGCTGTTTCGCCTAAAAATTCTTTAGCCTTTGCAGGATCTGAAATGTTAGGAATTTCTACAAGCAAACGTCTTTCGCCGTTTTGTTGTACAACTGTTTCTGCAACACCCAGAGCGTTTACCCTGTTTTCAATAGCAAATTGCAAACTGCTCATCATATCAGGCGTAATTTTTGCAATTGTATCTGTAGTTTGTGCTTCTAGCACGATTCTTGAGCCGCCAACAAGGTCTAAACCGAGCTTGGTAGGCTTTTTGATGATTATGACAGCTGCAGCTATGGCAAGTGCGATAATCAACCAAAACATTAATAATTTTTTGTTTTTCATCTTTAGCCTCTCTATACCCCTAATTTATGCTATAAATTAACTAGTCGATACTATAATCTAGTGTCGCAGTTGCCGCCGGCTCAACGCAGCCGGCACCTGCTCACCTTTGCCTTCTTTTTCCAAAATCTTTGATTTTGTGAAAAATGGCTTCACTATGTGAACAAGTGACACTCAAAAATTTTGCTCACGTTCCTTATCGCAAAATTTTCTCGGATAAATAACTTTATTATTCTAACAAAAAAACAAACTATAACATATAAAATTCTGCAAAATTAGCCCTACAGTCGTAATTCTTATTAATATTTGTTACAAATCGAATTATTTTATATAAATTTTATACAAATTGTGTCGATAACTACTCTGTATGAAAGTAGAAAAAATTAACGAATCTTTATATTTAACAAACATGGAAAAATCTGCCCCAAATACTGAAGTAAAAAAGCAGATGTTTTCTGCTGACTTTAATCCAGATGACGGTATTCAGGTTGAAAAACAAACACAAAAAGATGACAAAACCCCAAAGACTTATACAAAAAAATCCAAAGACGAATCCGGCAATGATATGGTTTTGACTTACAGAAACAGTGACAACGCATTGCTCTCTCGCAAAATTAAATATTCTTATGGTTACGAAAGAACTGAATACATAAAGCCGGGCACAAATATTATCCAAAAAGCTTTAGAAAAAAACTCTGACGGTGTTGTCATACTGGAAGAAAATTATTACGAAGAAAGCCCCTTCGGGAAAAAAGAAGCTATTGAAACAGATCCGCAAAGCGGTGAAATATCATCAATGTATTTTTACGAAAATGGTGAAGAACAGCCGTATTTTAAAGTTATTTATGACGGGGGCAGCAAAATAGAAGAAACTCTTAAAAATGGTGAACCGGAAGAAACAACTGTGTATAGAGATGACGGATCAATTGAACAGCATATTGAACCCTTTACTAATACATCAGGTCAGAAACAATACCATCAAACTCTTTACCGTGAGGATGGAACTGTTTTTTCACAGGGGATTTATGTAGAACCATATGCTGTGTTATCAATTGAAGAAACAAATTATGCTTGTGACGGAGAAACCGTCATTGCAAAAAAATACATTAAAGATTCTTTGACTTATCATGACAATTATAATGATGATGGCAGTGTTAGGGTAAGAGAAATCTATGATTCTGCCGGCAGCCGTATGCGTGAAAGAATTGTATATGACGCAAACGGTGAAGAATATATCCACACAAAATACGGCTCAAACGGAGAAATAACGGAATATACCAAAAATGAAAACTCCGTCGCAAACCAACCGTTTCAAGAAAAGTTGCTAAACGGAAAAATTGATACCTCTTTTAAACAGGGGCAGGCCGGCACCTGCTACATTGCTTCTACTGTCAGAAGTATGCTCTCAACTCCCGAGGGCAGAGAAATTTTGAGCAACACTATAAAATACAATCCCGACAACAATACATCTACAATAACATTTAAAGGTGTTAACAAAGAATACACTTTTACAAAAGAAGAAATAGAAAAAGCAATGGGCCGGCTTGGAACAGGTGATCCTGATTTTACGGCATTTTTACTTGGGTATGAACAATATAGAACGGAAGAGTTGCACAGAACCGTTGACGGCGGACTTGGCACCGAAGTTATGCAGGTGCTGACCGGTCAAGAGGGTGACACAAATATTATGTTTAACCTGCTTAAACAGGAGATTAATAACGATGTCTTAGACCAACTGCAAAAAGCAATGGAAACAAAATCTCTGGTACTTACGGCAGGAACTCCGCCAAGAGAACTGCATACTGAGTTCAGCGAAAAAGACAACAAAATGGGGCTTGCAAATTCTCATGCATATTGCGTAAAACAAATAACCGCCGATTCCGTATATTTGATAGAACCTACAACTGATAAAGAAATCAAAATTTCACGTGAATTATTTATTGAAAAGTTTGATTCCTATTTTGCGGTTGAATTGACTCAAGAACAATAAGTTTGAAACAAAAAGAGATGCATTCGCATCTCTTTTTCAGGGTTACAAGTTGTCGTCCTCAAAGCCCGGTGAACGTGATGGCAGATTAGAATATCCGGGATTTGCAAAGACCGTTTTTCTTATATATTTACTTGTATAGTTTCCCTTTATAAACAATTTTTTGAGAGTATTTTCTCTGACCGCCAGAGGGTGCATACTATCTTTATACTGCGGGTATTTTTCCGAAAGCTGAGTCCACACTGCGGCTTCCATCGTCCAGGCATAAGTCTCTTCATTCAGAGAATTAAAATCATCCTGATGCAGGGCCTCATGTGCCAATACCGCAGCAAGTGCCGGTTTTGGCGCATCCTGATGTTTTTGATTTATATAAATATACAATCGGTCTTTTTTCTTCCACCCGAGTGCATCAAAGTTTGCATAAGCCTGACCGAACTTGCTTAAATCTTCAAAATCCACCTGCATAGGCTTTTCAGAAAGATTATTGCCTAAAATTGCTCGTCTTGAAAATTCTCCCAAACCGCCTTTTAAAAGCTCCAGCGCTTCCATAATGTGTTCATCTTTTGTTACGCCTTTATAAGTCTTTTTTAGATTTTTTGAACGCTCTTTTTGTTCTTCCGAAATAGGGTTGCCTTCGCTGTCTTTATATACTTTTTTTTCTTCCTTTGAGGTCTTTTGAGTTGCATTATCCGCAGATACGGATTTGGCAGTTCCCCTTGAAGTTTTCTTTGTTTGGCTTTGTGTATAAGTTTGTGTTTTTGAAGTTGATTTATAATTGCCTGAATTTTCTATTTTTACTTTGGGTTTAAGCTGCGGAGGTTTAGCAGCAAAGGCTTGTGTTACAGAAGATGCAAACAATATAATCCCCGATAATAAAAATGCTGAAATCTTTTTCTTATCCAATAATCCTTACCCGTCTTTGACTATACTTATCAATATTATTAATTATTATTTTTATGATATCAAATTTATCAGACTTTGTGAAAAGATTTGTAAAGAAAAAGCTTTCCGATGTATTTTCGGAAAGCTTTTTATATGTTTTATAGCTCTGTGTCGTCCGAGTGCTCGGACTCGTCGAGCCTTCACACAAGGCTTACGCTTTTTACTTGCCGGCCATTTGGCTTGCTACTTCTTCAGCAAAATTGTCTTGTCTTTTTTCAAGACCTTCGCCCAATACGTAGCGAACAAATGATTTGATTTGCAATTTGCCTTCAATCAATTGAGCAACTGTTTCGTCAGGATTTTTAACAAACGGCTGTTCCAACAAGCATCTTGAAGCCATCAATTTGTTAATTCTGCCTTCAACGATTTTTGCTCTGATGTTTTCAGGTTTTTTAGCAAGGTCTTCTTTACCCATTTCGATTCTTGTTTCTTCATCGATAACGGATTGTGGAATTTCTTCTCTTGAAACGAATTCAGGAGCGTTTGATGCGATGTGCAAGCAGATGTCTTTTTCAAGAGTTTCATCAGCTTTGTCTGTATTTAACAGAACACCGATTTTACCGTTGTGAATATAAGTAGCGGGGTTGCCTTCAACGATTACAAATCTTCTTACAGTGATTTTTTCACCGATTGTAGCAACTTTTTCTTTAACAATATCTTCGATTTTCTTACCGCATTTTGCACAAGTGGAAGCTAATAACTCTTCAACATTGGCAGGTTTTGTTGCAACAACCTGTTTTGCAAGGTTAGAAACAAGTTCTTTAAACTCATCATTTTTTGCAACGAAGTCAGTTTCGCAGTTTACTTCAATCATTGCACCGACATTGCCTTCAATATATGAACCTACCAAACCTTCAGCAGCAATTCTGCCCATTTTCTTTTCAGCGGAAGCAATACCTTTTTGACGAAGGAATTCCATTGCTTTTTCCATATCACCGTTGTTTTCAACAAGAGCTTTTTTTGCATCAAGAATACCTGCACCGGTTTTTTCTCTGAGTTCTTTTACCATAGCAGCAGTTATTGTCATAATTGTTATCCTCTCTGTTTGTTTTAATAAACCTTAGATATAACCCTGATGTTTATACAGGGGAGTACATTTCAAAAAATACTTTCTATCTTGAAATATTAAAAAAGCAGGCAGGAATTTTCCGACCTGCTTTTTTAAATTTTTAATTATGCTTCAGCCGGAGCTTCTTCAGCTTTAGCTTCTTCTGTAACGCCTGCATCTTCTGCTTTAATAGTTTCTGCTTTAGCGCCTACAGCTTTGTTTTCTCTTAATTGTTTGCCTTCTAAAACAGCATCAGCTAATTTAGCGGCTATCAATCTTATTGAACGAATAGCATCATCGTTACCCGGGATGATGTAATCGATTCCGTCAGGGTTTGCGTTTGTATCAGCAAGACAAATTACAGGAATGTGCAATTTGTTAGCTTCTGCAATAGCGATGTCTTCTTTTTTCTGGTCAACAACAAAGATAATGTCGGGCATACCGCGCATTTCTTTGATACCGCCTAAAGTTTTAGACAATTTTTCAAGTTTTTTTGTCATTTGAACAACTTCTTTTTTGGGAAGTTTGTCGATGTGACCTGAATTTACGAAGTCTTCGAGTTCTCTCAATTTATTAACTCTTCCTCTGATAGTTTCAAAGTTAGTTAACAAACCGCCGAGCCATCTTCTGTTGATATAATACATTCCGCATCTTTGTGCTTCCTGTGCAACAACTTCAGTAGCCTGTTTTTTTGTACCTACGAAAAGAACGTTTTTGCCTCTTGCTGCAAATTCTTTAACGATTTCGTAAGCTTCATCCAATTTATCTGAAGTTTTTCTCAAATCTATTACATAGATTCCGTTTCTTGCACCGTAAATGTACGGTTTCATTTTTGGGTTCCATCTTTGTGTCTGGTGTCCGAAGTGTACTCCGGCTTCGAGTAAATCAATCATTGATGCTACCGGCATCTTTTTCTCCTTTTCTTGCGGACTTTAACTTACTAGGAAGGGTGTTTTGCCTTAAAGCCTTTGCTTTTCAGCCCCGACTGGTTCCGTCTAAAGTCCAATTACTGTACTACAATAAAAATTATATCCCAAACAAAATATAAGAAAACATGGACGGTTTATATTGCTTAATAATTCAACACTAAAAATTTTTATTTAATATATAATTGGAAAAAATAACTATTAAATATTTTGAAATATAATACATTTTTAGACAAAGGTCAGGAGTATGGCAGACAAAAAAACAAAGAAAAAAATCAAAGTAGCGTTTCCTCATATGGGGAATATTTATATTGCTTGGGGGTCAGCATTAAGGAGATTGGGGATAGAACCTTTTATCCCGCCGTATTCAAGTAAAAGGACTCTTTCTTTAGGTACAAAAAACAGCCCTGAGTCAATTTGTCTGCCTTATAAATTAATTTTGGGCAACTTTATAGAAGCTATCGAGGGCGGTGCTGATTATGTAGCTATGATTTCGTCTCCGGGTATTTGCCGTCTTGGTGAATACGGTGCAGGTATCCAAAATACGCTTGCAGACATGGGTTATCACGCAAATTACATAGAGCTTCAGTTATATGACGGCGTAAAAGGTATGTACAAATTTTTAACCGAATTAAGCGGAGTAAAAAACCCGATAACCATTTTAAGAGCTATTGTTTTTGCCTTTAGAAAAGTGTTTGCCACTGACAGAATGGAAAACCTGCTTTCCTATTACAGAGCAAGAGAAATACATCCTGGTGATGCAGAAAAAGCTTTTAAAAAGGGGATGAAACTTATTTATGAAGCCAACCACTACAAAGAATTAAAAAAAGCAGAAAAGCAGGCTTCTGCAGAAATTAAAAAAGTACAAATTGACCCGAAGCGAGATGTTTTACATGTCGATTTAACTGGCGAAATTTATCTGGTTCAAGACCCGTTTTCAAACCAGAATATTGAGCGTGAACTCGGGAAAATGGGTGTGCAGACAAGAAGAACCCTCACTGTTTCAAGCTTTTTAAGAGATGCAATCATCCCTAAGATGTTTGTTAAAGGAGAAACACACCTTGAAAGAGCAATAAGACTTGCAAAACCTTACCTTGCAAGAGATATAGGCGGTGACTCATTGGAATGTGTATCTGATATTGTTTATGCAAATGAAAATGGGAAAGACGGTATTATTCACGTAAGCCCGTTCACCTGCATGCCGGAAATTATGTCACAAAACTTTTTCCCTGCTATAAGAGAAAACTGTGAAATTCCGATTTTGCCGTTGATTCTTGATGAACAAACCGGTAAAGCAGGATACATTACACGTCTTGAGGCTTTTGTCGATCTTATGAGAAGACGTAAAAGAAAAAAAGAAATGGAATTAGCGCAAACAGCTAAATAATGTATTGCAGCTATTTGTATAAGAAAATTGATTCCAAAAATACAAGGTTTGTTTTTTACAATCCTTGTATTTTTACTAACCTATTTTCTTTTACTGCTTATATGCAGAATATTGTTGCTGGTTTGGATAATATAATCAAAAATTGCAAAATAATTATTAATATATAAAAAATCTTGTAAAAAACCTTTTTTTGAGGTACTTTTGTCATGAATATGCTCGAGTAAGAAAGAGGAGAAAAACTCATGGCAGAAAGAAAATTAGTAGGAACAGGCGAAATGTTCAAAAAAGCACTTGCCGGCAAATATGCTATCGGTGCTTACAATGTTAACAACATGGAAATCTTGCAAGGTATTGCAGAAGCAGCTGAAGAAACAAGATCACCTATCATTCTTCAGGTATCTGCAGGTGCAAGAAAATATGCTAACCAAACTTACTTAATCAAATTGGTAGAAGCAGCTTTGGCTACAACTACAGTACCTATAGCACTTCACTTAGACCACGGTGCAGACTTTGATATTTGTAAAGCTTGTATTGACGGCGGTTTCTCATCAGTTATGATTGACGGTTCAAGATTCCCGCTCGAAGAAAACATTGCTTTAACTAAAAAAGTTGTTGAATACGCTCATGAAAGAGGCGTTTCAGTTGAAGCTGAACTTGGTAAATTGGCTGGTGTAGAAGACGATGTTAAAGTTGCTGCACACCATGCAACTTATACAGATCCTGAAGAAGCAGCAAGATTTGTTAAAGAAACAGGCTGCGATTCTCTGGCTATTGCTATCGGTACTTCTCACGGTGCTTACAAATTCAAAGGCGAAGCTAAACTCGACTTTGAAAGATTGGCTGAATGTAAAAAAGCTATCTATGACGTAGTAGGTTATGATTATCCTATCGTACTTCACGGTTCATCTTCAGTACCTAAAGAATTTGTTGAAAAATGCAACAAATTCGGCGGTCAATTACCTGATGCACAAGGTGTTCCTGAAGATATGCTTAACTATGCTTCTAAACACGGTGTAGCTAAAATCAACATCGATACAGACTTGAGATTGGCTATGACTTCTACTATCAGAGAATTCTTCATTGAACATCCTGATAAATTCGATCCTCGTGAATACATGGGACCTGGTAGAACAGCCGTTAAAGAAATGGTTATGCACAAAATGAGAGATGTATTAGGCACAGCAGGTCACGCTGACGACTAATTAAAAACTCGTGTTAAAAGCAACAGGTCTTCTCAAAAGGAAGACCTGTTTTTTATATAATATTATCAAACGTATTTTGGGCAGAGCCTCCGGCTAGTTTGTCCAATTCTGCTTGGAAATTTTTTAGAAAATCATCAAACAAGTTTTGCGGGTTTATCGTGGTTTGTGATTTTGCCGCTTCCGCCTGTAAACTTCTGGCAAATTCTTCAAGCTGCTTTTGCGAATCAGTATCGGTTAGACCGTGCCAAAATTCTTCATCCGCTGCTTTTTTGTTGGCTGCGTTTATTTTTTCCATTTTTTGAGTTGCTTCTCTGATATTTTTGTTTATTCTGACGAGTTCGGGGGTATCATCAACAAAACTTATAAAAACATATCCGTCAGGCAAACCTAAATCTTTGCTTGCTTTTACGCTTTTGATTGAATTTATTGCATCTTCAAGCTCTTTTTTGAAAGTATCGTCAAATTTTGCGTAAGTACCATTCGGCGAGTGCAGCTCTTTAAGCAATACTTCTTTCATTTTTGTGGGATTTTCTCTCAATGCAATGTTTGAACCTGCGTCACGTTCAAGTTGAAATATGAAGTTATCTTTACGTGGGAATCCCAGCATCATTCCGATAAAATCCGTATTATCTCTGTTTTTATAAGGGCTGTTTTCTCCGGTTAATATTTTATAAATCTCTTCATCAGAGGCTGTTTTTGGCAGATTGAGTCTTTGTGTGTAAAAATCTTTGTTTCTGTGAATGTTTTCAAAAGCTGCTTTTTTGTTTATAACAAATGCCCCGCGCCAATCTTCAAATTTACAAAGTACCGTATCAAAGTCCGGTGATTTTATTTTTGTAAAGAGTGGAGAATGACTCGTGAAAACTGCCGGGCGTGCTCCCGTAGACATCAAAATAAAAGATTCAGTATCAAATTCTTTTCTCAAATGAGCCAAAAGTTCTTGCCGCTCAAGCTCGTTAAGATTTTGGGTTGACGGCAATCCCTTTAATTTGAATTTATTCAGCATAAGCAGAGCATCACTGCATCTTTCCTGCTCTTGAGGATACAGCCTTTTTAACCCGCTGTTGTGTATTTTAAACACAAACGGCATCTGTTCTTGTGCTTTTGCGCCTGCGTATGTTAAAGATTCCGTCTGTATCGGGGTGGTAACTTTTCTTGTGCCCAGGATGCTTTCTGCGGGCTTTCTTACGTATGCCGTAATATTTTTGATCGTATTCAAGGATATTGCCATAAACAAAAAATAACCTTTTTAACCTAACCTATGGTTATATAAAGTATTTTTTCGTTAAAAAATTGCCTTTAAATATACAAAAAACCGAATATTTAAAAAATCTTTGTTAAACCGGTTGCTTAGCTTCTTTTTGCAGTTTTTTGTAGATAGCGGAATACTTTTGAATGCTTTCGAAAACTTCACGTGCATATTTTTCTTTTGTGCTGCTGCCGTTATAATTTTTTAATGCTTTTTTTACGTTGCCGCCTGATTCTTGCAAACGCATCATATATGCCATTGCTCCGACTTTTATGTTAATGGAGTCGTGATTTAATAATTCATTTACCAAAGTTTTGTATGTTGGATGATCTTTTTTTAAATCATTAAGAGCACTGTGATAAAGTCTGTCTCTCCCTTTTTGATACATATCTTTAACCGTGATGTTGGTAATTTGCATCAAGCCCTTTGCTCCATTACCGTTTAGTCCGCTATGGAAATGAGTTTCCTGTCTTATTATGCAGGCTATGGTTATCGGATCAGCTCCGAGTTCGTTTGCAATGTTTAGTATTGTTGATGCCATTTTATTTTTATTTAGATTTTGGGGAAGGTTTTTGTCCTCCTGCATAATTCTGAGAATTACTTGTCTTTGTAACATTTTATCTTGAGAAGAAACTGCTGTTATTGAATAGTTGTAAATCGGTTTTATATAAGACCTGATTCTAAAAAGAGAATCTTTAAAGCCGTTGATTTCCGGAACAACATAAGGCATTGGACCCATTTTTACACCTTCCGGCAGTTTGGTAATCAATATATCTGATTTTGGTGATGCAGCTGTTTTCACAAATTGGTCTATAATCGGCATGCGTACGAGATGTCCTGCTTGCATTGCGGCAAGTGTTCCCATAGCACTAAGCTCCATTGCTTTTGCAAGTTTTTTAATTTTTTTATTGTGTTTGTTTATGTTGATTCTGTAAGCCCTATATATTACGGTAGGCTTAGTCAGTTTACGGATCATTTTTGTTGTCCTTTTGTTATTAATAAAAGTGATTTCGGCAAAAATTATAATAGCACAAAAGATATTAAAAATGTAAATAACTTGAACATAAAATTTTTAAACAATATAATGAATTAACTATGGGAGATAATAAATTTAAACAGGTATTAGAAAATATTCCGTCGATTTTGTCATCTGACGATGATTTGGATAAAAATTTTGCAAAGTCGATTCTTCAGTTTCAAAAAATAGTGGATTTTGATTGCGCCTATATCTGCTATCTTAATGCAGGTTGTGCAAATATTCAGTACAGGATGTTCTCTTGCAAAGATTTACCTGTTGAGCCTGAATGTAATGTTATAAACTTCCCCGAGATACTAAAAACAAAGTTATACGATAATGATGTTTTTACCTTCGACGAGAATTCAGCCTTTTTTAATGCATTAAAGCTTCAAAAAACAGGCTCTGCTTTTTTGATTGCAAAATTAAATATAAGGGAAACCGTATTCGGGTTTATGATGATTGCTCGGACAAGCTCTTTTCCGTTTACAAAACAGGATGAAGAACTTGCTAAAGCTACGGCTGCGTTAATTTCTTATTCAATTAAAGATTCAGAGCTGTCAAATGTATTTAAACTGCAATTAAGGGCTTTGCAAGACAGTATTGTTGAAAAAACAGAAGCTTTTGCAACAATAAAAAAACAGAATGAAAAAATTCTGGCTGCTGACAAGGTAAAAAATGAATTTCTTGCCAATATTTCTCATGAATTGAGAACACCGCTTAATGCAATAATCGGTTTTTCTGAAGCTTTAAGTATGAAAATATTCGGTCCTCTAAATGAAAAACAAACAGAATATGTTACTGATATCCACGTATCCGGCTTGCATCTGCTGGGGATGATAAACGAAATCCTTGAGCTTTCCAAAATAGAAGCAAAAGCAATAAAACTTTCTCTTTCCAGATTTAATCTGCAAACTTCGGTAAACGAGGTTGTTAACATAGTAAGACCGCTTGCAAATAAAAAACATATTGATTTACAAAAGTCGGCAAAAGATTTTCTTGAAATTGAAGCTGACTATCAAAAAATCCAGCAAATTTTGTATAATCTTTTGAGCAATGCCATAAAATTTACGCCTGATGAGGGCAAAATTGAAATCGGTTACAAAAAGCAGGAAGAAACTGTTTTGCTATGGGTGCAAGATAACGGAGTTGGCATTGATAAAAAATACGAGGGCAAAATCTTTGGCAAGTTTGTTCAGTTAAATAATGTTTATTCCAAAAAAGAAAGTTCAACGGGGCTTGGCTTAACAATTACAAAGGAACTTGTTGAGCTTCATCACGGAAGAATCTGGTTTGAAAGTGTTGTAGGAGAAGGAACTACATTCTTTGTGGAATTGCCTCTTATACAACCTAAAAATAATGATAAAGATAATAAAGAAAATTAATAAAATATGGGCAAAATACTTTTAGTCGAAGATAACGAGCTGAATTTAAAATTAATGAAGGATATCCTTGAGGCACAGTCATATTCCGTTGATACGGCAATGGACGGACAGACAGGATTGGATAAAGCATTGGCAAATGAATATGCACTTATTATTTTGGATATTCAAATGCCGGTTGTTTCGGGATATGATTTTTTGCGTGCGTATGATAAAAAAAATCCAGTCATTGTTGTTTCAGCCTGTGCAATGGAAAATGAAGTAAACAAAGCAAAAGAACTCGGCTGCGCTGATTACATCTCTAAACCGATTCAGCTTGTTGAATTTTTAAATACTGTTAAAAAATATTTATAATTCCATCGTGTTGATAATTATATTATTCTTCATTAAGCGACAGTACTGCCATAAAAGCTTCTTGCGGAACTTCCACACGACCTACCGCTTTCATACGTTTTTTACCTTTTTTCTGTTTTTCCAACAGCTTGCGTTTACGTGAAATATCACCGCCATAGCATTTGTCCAGTACGCTTTTTCTCAATGCTTTGATGTTTGTACGGGCAATGATTCTGCCGCCGACTGCTGCCTGAATAGGAACTTCAAACATCTGGCGGGGGATAATATCTTTAAGCTTTGCCGTAAGTTTTTGACCGACATAAAAAGCATTGTCTTTGTGAACGATTGCACTCAATGCGTCAACAACCTCACCTGCCAGCATAACATCAAGTTTTACAAGGTCTGAGCGTTTGTACTCTTTAAATTCATAGTCCATACTCGCATAGCCTTTTGTACGGGATTTTAACTGGTCGTAAAAATCTACAATAACCTCGCTCAAAGGCATTTCATACTCAATATCAACACGCACCTTGTCAATATAGTGCATATTTACAAAGATACCACGCTTGGTCTGACATAAATCCATCAAGGTGCCTGTATATTCGTTGGGTGCAATGATGTTAACTTTTACATATGGCTCTTCGATGTATTCTCTATACTGAGGATCGGGAAGGTTTGCGGGGTTATCAATTTCCACAACTGAACCGTCGGTTTTATGAACACGGTAAACTACCGAAGGTGCCGTTGTTACAAGTGAGAGATCGTATTCTCTCTCCAGCCTTTCCTGCGCAATCTCCATGTGCAGCATCCCCAGAAATCCGCATCTAAATCCGAATCCGAGAGCAGATGAGGTTTCCGGCTCAAAGGTAATAGAAGAATCATTGAGTTTCAGTTTTTCCAAAGACTCTTTCAAGTCTTGATAATCATCATTGTCAACAGGATACAATCCTGAAAACACAACAGGCAAAGCCTCTTTATATCCAGGCAAAGGTTCTGCTGCCGGTGTATCAGCCAGTGTGACCGTATCACCGACAAACCTTGTCAATTCTTTGATAGAACACGCCATGTATCCTACATCACCTGTACAAAGCTCATTTACGGGCACTCTGTTGGGGTTTAAATAGCCAAGTTCCGTCACTTCGTATTTGTTGCCCGATGCCATAAACTTGACTCTGTCGCCTACTTTTACGCTTCCGTCCACAATTTTGAAAAAGCACAATGTACCAAGATAAGGGTCATAGGCGCTGTCAAAAACCAGTGCTCGCAAAGGTTTATCCGAGGTATCTTCCGGCGGTGGAATGAGTTTTACAATAGCTTCTAAAATATCTTCAATACCTATACCAGCTTTGGCGCTTGCGGGTATAGCATGTTCGGCATCTATACCGAGAACTTCTTCAATTTCTTCTTTTACCCTGTCGACATCAGCAGACGGAAGGTCGATTTTGTTGATTACGGGGATAATTTCAAGGTTCTGTTCAATAGCAAGATATGCGTTGGCCAGTGTTTGCGCTTCCACGCCCTGTGTTGAATCCACGATAAGCAAGGCGCCTTCACAAGCGGCAAGAGAGCGGGAAACCTCGTAAGAAAAATCAACGTGGCCGGGGGTATCAATGAGGTTGAGTTCATATTCCTGACCGTCTTTTGCCTTATATTTCATTCTGGCGGCGTTAAGTTTTATGGTAATGCCCCGTTCCCGTTCTATGTCCATAGAGTCAAGAAGCTGATTTTGCATATCACGCTGCGCAACAGTTCCTGTATATTCCAGCAGACGGTCGGCAAGTGTGGATTTGCCGTGGTCGATATGAGCAATTATGCAAAAGTTTCTTACGTTTTTAATGTTTCTTCTTGTCATAAGCTTAGTATATATAAAAAGCTCGGGACTGTCACTAGGTATTTTATTCGGGTGTGAAACTATTATTTTATTTTTTTCTTATGTTCATTTTCTTTCTTTGTATCTTGCAGGCAAAGAAAGAAAACGAACCAAAAGAAAGAAACCGGCGCTTATTAAAAGAAACAGCTAAGTGTTTTATCAAAGATTTTGCCGTGACAAGCTACGGTCAAAATCTTATCAAAACACAACTGTTTCTAATCAAACTTCCATCAGGGCTTCGCCCCGAACCCCATACTACTTACTTCGTATGCCGTGCATAATAAAAAATGAACATCAAACCATATAGAAAAATTGTATTTTCATAATAATAAATAACAGAAAATCTATAAAATTCACTAAAACTTCAAATCCTTTATATCCATATTAAAATTCAAATCAACATAATTAAAAATTCTTTTAGGAATCAGAGGGTTAAAATAATAGTTGTTATCACACGGAGCAAGTTTAAGATAAGTATATGTCTTGTTTTTTGCATTCACGGAGAGCAAAAATTCACGCCCGTCCTCTTCTATAATAATATACCCGTTTCGAGATTGCATTTCTTTTATCTCGTACCCCAGAGAATTTGCAGCCGAAAGCGCAAGAAAATACAGCTTGCCGAAAGGAAGCTTATAAAGCCTTATGCAGTCATGATAACTTGTATAAGATGCCTGAGTCTGTTTGTGCGTCTTATCAAGAGTGGATTCTGCACTGACCTGCGCAGACAAGGAAACAAAACTAATCAAAACAAACAAAGCGGCAAAGAAATTACGTATTGTTTTTTTCATTTTATTCTCCTTCCTCAAGCCAGTTTGAACCCCATTCCATATCAACGACAAGAGGTACCGCAAGCGGCTGTCCGAGTTCCATAGCCTCTTTTGTCAGTTCTTTTACCTTTTCAAGCTCGTCTTTATATGTTTCTATGATAAGTTCGTCGTGTACCTGCATAATCACTTTTGATTTTATTTTTTCTTGTTCAAACTTCTTGTCCAAATCAATCATTGCGAGTTTTATTAAATCTGCGGCAGACCCCTGCAAAGGAGTGTTTA
This sequence comes from Candidatus Gastranaerophilales bacterium, assembly GCA_944325555.1. Taxonomy (GTDB): domain Bacteria; phylum Cyanobacteriota; class Vampirovibrionia; order Gastranaerophilales; family Gastranaerophilaceae; genus Limenecus. Next base: position 149,918 of record CALVAN010000002.1, read on the forward strand.
TCGCAGCACGCTGCGCAAACTCTTTTATGTTTCGGTTTGTGCTCATTAACTCATCAAGAAGATATCTTTTTCGGCCGTAAATAGTTTGCGCATAGCCGTTAGAGTATGCTTTTTGAATAGATGATTCCATATACTCTTTAACCTGCGGATAAGTGGCAAAATATTTGTTAATAAATATCTGCGCTTCTTCATTGGATATGCCAAGCGCTGAAGCAAGCCCGTAGCGGGTTTGACCGTACACGATGCCGAAGTTTACGGCTTTGGCTCTGCTTCGCATTTCTTTCGTAACTTCATTCAGCCCCACACCAAAGACTTTTGCTGCTGTTTGTGCGTGTATGTCCTCACCCGAATTAAAAGCGTGGATTAAGTTTTCATCCCTTGAACAGTGAGCAAGCAGCCTCAACTCTATCTGCGAGTAATCCGCCGACAACAGCACCTGATTCTCTTTATCCTGAGGAACAAAAGCTTTTCTTATCCTGCCGCCGAGTTCCGTCCTAACGGGGATATTTTGCAAGTTCGGATTAGAGGAAGAAAGTCTTCCGGTTACGGTAATTGTCTGGTTGTAACTTGTGTGGATTTTTCCGTCAACGGGGCTTATCAAATCAGGCAATGCGTCAACATAAGTGGATTTCATCTTTGCATAATGCCTGTACTGCAAAAGGAACTTTGCTATCTCATGTTCTTTAGCCAGTTCTTCGAGAACTTTTGCATCAGTAGAAAATTTTTGTGCGCCTCTTTTTTTAGTTTTAGGTTGAATTTGCAGTTTTTCAAACAGGATTGATGCAACCTGTTTAGGCGAATTTATGTTGAATTTTTCGCCTGCGTCCGCATAAATTTTTTCTTCAATTTCTTTTAAATTGCCCTCAAGCTCCTTGTTTAAGTCTGCAAGATATCCAGTATCAAGCGAAACGCCCTGCGCTTCCATCTTTGCAAGCACGAGAGAAACAGGCACATCCATTTCGTACAAAAGTTTTAAACCTTCATTGTCTAGTTTTTCCTGCCAGAAACGTGTAAGCTCCAACGTTGCGAAAGCATCGTCACATGCGTAATCCGACGCCTGTTCAACAGGAACATCATCCATGGTTAGCTGATTTTTGCCTTTTCCTATCAGCTCGTCAATTTCCGTCATAAAATAGTCAAGATTTTCTGCTGCCTGAACCTTAAGCCCGTGCTTTCTCGACGGGTCATTAATATAACTTGCGAGCATTGTATCAAAAATTATACCCCCAAGATGTATATCGTATTTTAAAAGCGTATTTATCTCATACTTTGCATTTTGAAAGGTTTTATATATAGAAGGCGATTCCAACAGTGGCTTGAGTTTTGTCAGCACATAATCCATCTCAAGCTGTTCTCCGACCTTGTGAAAAACAGGAATGTAGAAGGATTTTGTCTGACCTCTCTCTTGAGAAACAACGACTTTTCCTTCTTTTGCCTGAATCTGTTCGTTATATGCAATAGAAATCCCGACCAAATCCGCCTCAAGCGCATTAACCGAGGTCGTTTCCGTATCGATTGCGATGAGCGTTTGTTTGTTTAAAACCTCAATTAATTTCTCAAGATCTTGTTCAGTAACAACGGTTTTACGCTCGTTTGTCAGGGCTTGTTTTTTATTAACACCGGCAAATAACCCGAGCTGCTGCTGTGTATTTGTTTCAACCTTTGCGGCAGGTGCTTGTTCGGGTTCTGTTTCTTTAGGTTTTGCACTGCCGTCTTTAAGGCTTATAAAATCAATAAGCTTTTCATCAGCCATTTGTTGTCTTTTCATCAAGCCGTTATCAACGCTTTCGGGACGTGATTCAACAGAACATACACTGAACGGGCGCAAAATTTCCTCAAGATTTTTTAAGTAGCTGAAAAACTGAACCCGCTTAAAAAATGCGCTTACCTCATCAACATCCGGCATTTCGAGATTTGTTTTATCAAAATCAAAATCTATATCAACATCACGTTTTATTGTCGCAAGGTAATAGCTGAGTTTTGCGTCCTCTACCCCGTTTTTGAGTTTTTCTTTAAGAGACTTTCCGTCGACCTCATCAGCGTGAGCAAGTACGTTATCGAGTGTCTGGTATCTGTCCAAAAGTTTTACTGCTGTTTTTTCGCCAATGCCTTTTATTCCGGGGATGTTATCAGATGTGTCGCCTCTAAGAGCTTTGTAATCAACTACCTGATCGGGATATATGCCCAGTTTGTTATACACCCCTGCCCAGTCATAATTGATAAGTTCTCCTTTTGACGGAATCAAGACACTGACTGTGCCTTCTCTGTCTATAAGCTGAAAAGCGTCCTGGTCACCGGTAAGGATAATTGTTTTATGCCCGAGTTTTGAGGCTTTTGTAACAATGGTTCCTATAACGTCATCCGCCTCAAAGCCTTCTTTTGTATAAATAGGGATATTAAAAGCCTTCAGCCCTTCCATAATCAAACCCATCTGGCTTTGCATAGTGTCCGGCATCTGCTGGCGGTTAGCTTTATATTCTTCATAGCATTCGGTTCTGAAAGTATGGTGGCTAACGTCAAAGGCAACTGCGATACAATCGGGGTTAATCTGCGGGTTTTTAAGAAGGTCAAATATTGCCTTAAAAAAGCCGAAAACAGCCCATGTGGGTTCTTTATCAGAGGTTTTCATTCCCGTTCTTTCAAGCGCATAAAAGCTTCTGAAAGCAAGTGCGTGACCGTCTATCAAAATAAGTGTTTTACCGTTAACCATACTCCCCGCCTGTATTTATCTTTACATAGGCATTTTAGCATAAATCATATTTTTTGTCCGAGCTGCAAAATAAATTTATAATAAAGCAATTTTTAAGTTTCACGTGTTTTGTGCAACTATGCAGATAAACAAAGATTACAGCAAGGGCTCGCCCTATATAAAAGCGGAAAATCAAAAGGTCTTTTCTTCAGAGGACGGAAAGATAGCACGTACATTGAACAAAACCGCACCATACCGTGACCCGCTAAACACAATGAACAGAAAACCGCTGGAAGGGTTTTATCCGGATGCTTCAGAGCAAGATTTGAAGCTGCTTTTGTCGGGAAGTCAGCGAGATATTCTAAAAAAATGCACATACGTTAACCCCAAAGACCTCAGAACCTACAACATACTTTTAAAATCCAAAAACAAAGACGGAACGCTCAATGTCCGCATTCTTGACGATTATGGGAAATTTATCAAAGAGGCGCAAATTAAACCGAAAAAGGTTATTGTACTTGACAATTTTTTGCATGCAAATGTTCCCCTGACTTTTGACGATCAACAAAAAATCCCTCACGGCGAAGTTGTTAAAAAAATCATTCAAAGAAGTAATCCTTTTAACCATTATGAGTTTATTGATATTTCAGAAAATGACAACAGGCTCAACCCTTATGCAGCACTGGTGCAGCTTTTAAAAAGGGTAGAAGAGGGTGAAAAAATAGACGCAATTTCCTGTTCGTATGCACGAGAATTCAGTGAAGAAACACTGGAAGATATGCTTGCTATAAAGCTAAAAAATAAGCCGATGGTAGAACAAAAAGAACTTATCCAAGAAGCAGCAAGTCGTTATAGTGATTTAAAGGAACTGATGGACAATAACAAACTATATGAACAATTGAGTGAGCACGGTGTCAAAATATTTGTCGGTGCAGGAAACTCAAACAAAATCGTTGACGGTAAAAAAGAAAATGCCATAAACGCAAATTTATTTAACAACGGTACGCAAGGTGTGGGTGCTCTGAAGCATGACGGAAAAATTGGAGATTATTCGGCCAGCAGAAAAAGTATATTTACCCCCAACTATGAAAACGGGGATATACTCATAGCATACCGTCAAAGAGGTTTTAACATTGCGGGCGGAGCCGGCGTAGATGTCCCTTACTCAAAACAGGTAAAAGATTTATACAGGGACATTAAGAAACTCGACAGAGAATCAAAAGAGATTGAAGAAAAAGACGGTCAAAAATTTTATAAAGGGATACCGGTAAAAACCAACTGTTATTTTAAATATGCATACCCGACAGCAATATACCGAAACGGCACCTCATGGGCAACCCCGAGACGCACTGCGGAATACACAAAATATCTGATGCTCAAAGATATTATATAATCCGTATCGCAGTAACCGTCGGTTGAACCCAGCCGTAACCCGTCTACATTACAAATAAAATTAAAAAATTTTTTATGAGTTTGATTTCAAAAAAATAATTAAATCCACCGTATAAATGATGTTAAAACTGTCCGGTGTTTCTAAGATTACTATAGGGGAAGTTGTAAAGATTAAGGGATACACTTTGCAAAATATGCAATACGGGCAGGAAGAAGAATACATAACATCAGAGTTTTCTAATAATCTGAAAAACACATATGATTGGTTTGACAGTCATTTTACCAACATTGTGGCTGCTACTTTTGCTGAATTTTGGGGATTCGAGCCTGAAGTAAAATTGATGAGTGTAAGCGAAAATACAAATCTTCTTGCAGAGCGTGACGAATTTTTTGTTACACAAATAAGATTAAATCGTGAGCTTTCTGTTTTTATACGACTTTCCAAAAAATTTGTTAAGTCTCTGTTGGAAAATGTTCTTGGTGCAAACGGCAAAACTTTTAATATAGATAAATTGACGGATCTTGAAGCCAAAATTCTTACAGGGTTTGATGATTTTTTGTACCAAAATTTTTGTGAGCTGGTTAAATCAGGAGAAGCTTTACCAGAAGAGAATAATAATTATAACGAATGTAATCTTACATTTTTCGTGAGGGTTAATAAGCAAACTCTGGGAAGAATTGTTATTAAAATACCTGTTGCAGCAATAGATCCTCTACCTGTTGAAACAATAGAAGAAAGATTTACAATTTCCGATTTTGAAAACTGTAGTGCTAATGTCAATCTTAGTGTTGGTACAACAAGAATACGCCTTAACGATTTAAAAACTCTTGAAAAAGACGATATTGTAGTACTTGAAAACAGCAAATCTTCAATGATGACATTAAGATATGACAATCATTCAATACAATTCAGGGTTGTACCAAATCCTGCGATAATGTCGGATTACGAACACGGTTTTGACGAAAGCCCTAACGGAGCGAAAGGAGATAAAACAATGCCCGGTTCTGATATGTATAACATGTGGGATACCATTCAGGTTGAAATAAATGCCGAATTTGAAAAAGTCAAACTTACCCTTGGAGAGCTCAAACAAATCTCTGAAGGTCTGGTTGTGGATATCGGTTCTGTTTATGACAACAAAATTGATTTAAAAGTTGAGGACAAAATTGTTGCCTCCGGAGAATTAATCATTATAAATGACAGGTACGGTGTCAAAATCAATCAAATTTTTACGGAAGAAAAAAATCAGGCTTCGCAAAATGCTCAGTACTCGGAAGAACAGTATTATGAAGAACCTGCTCAGCCTGCAGTACAGGAGGAAGTGCAAAACGAACCTCAACAAAATTATGAAGAACAGCCTCTTCTTCAAAACGAAAACTCTGAAGTGAATGAAGAAGATTTTGACTATAGTGATTTTGATGTAGATGAAGATGATTTGTAATTAATATAGGAAAAAACATATGGGAACATATCTGCTTAACTTTTTAGTTTATACAATGGCAATGGTAGGGTTGTTGTTTTTGGGTGTAATGGTTTACAAAAAAACAATGGTTGGTAATAATTCTGCTCAAAATACTAAGGGGTTGAAAATTGACAATGCACTCAGGTTATCACCCCGAAAAACTCTTTATATAGTTAATGCAGGCAGTGAAAGATTCCTGATTGCTGCTGATTTGGATAGAACGACTTTTCTTGCAAAACTAAACGGTAACGTACAATTGGAAAATATTGCGACAATTGATGTTGAACAGCCGATGAATTCTTTCAAAGAAAACATTAAGTCAATTCTATCGCAGCCCAAAGTTGAACAACCGCTGGAAGAACGCTCTTATATAGCTTCAGAAAAAGAACCCGAGGGCAAAAAAGCTGCAGCAGGTGTTGATTATACAGAGGTTATGAAGGCTCTGGAAGGTAATTCAACAAACGTAAAACGTCCCGTTATGAGGGAGTTGTTGAGAAAATTAAATGAAAATGTAACCGTAAAAGACTAAATGAATTAAAAAGCAAGGGATATAAAATAATGGAAAGCGTATTAAAAGACTTAAATCCGGTTTTGCAAATGCTGTTAGTTATGACGGTATTTTCGCTTTTACCGTTGATATTTACCTGTATGACGAGTTTTTTAAGATATACAATTGTATTTTCAATGCTCAAACAAGCTCTAGGTACACAACAGGTTCCTCCCGGGATTGTGCTTATCGGGTTGTCTATGATTTTGACGATTTATACAATGAATCCGGTCTTCAGCAAAATGTGGGAAATGGGTTCTGTTCCATACCAAAAGAACGGTGATATTGTTGCTGCTATATCTGAAGGCTCAAAACCGCTGAAAGAATTCATGATGAAACAGACAAGACAGTCTGATATGACATTTTTTATACAGCTTTCAGGAGCACCAAAGCCCAAGACACCTGATGATATTACAATATGGCAGGTCGCACCGGCTTATATAGTCAGCGAGCTAAAGACTGCTTTTGAAATAGGGTTTGTTATTTATGTTCCGTTTATCGTACTTGATTTGATAGTGGCGAACGTGCTTTTGGCATTAGGTATGTTTATGCTGTCTCCGACAATTATTTCTCTGCCGTTTAAGCTCTTGATATTTATTGCGGTAGACGGCTGGAGCATGATTGTGCATGGCCTTGTGGCAAGCTTTAATTAGAAAAACAGGATAAAAATTATGGTAGAAATATTACTTGAATATATGGGCAAAGGGCTTATAACAATGCTGATGATATCAATGCCGTGCGTACTTGTTGCTGCCGGCGTAGGGCTTGTTGTTGGTATTTTGCAGGCTGTAACTCAGGTTCAGGAGCAGACAATTGCTGCTGCCCCTAAAATTCTTGCAGTATTTCTGGTACTTATGATTATGGGTATGGGGTATGTAAAATTATTAACAAACTTATTGTTGGAAGGTTATCAGATGGCATTTAACAGCATACCGGCTTCTGAAAACTATGTGCTTTCAGCTAATTACCACAAATATACACGCCCGTTTGATGCGGAGTTTAAACAAAGTGCAACAAGATTCGATAAGCAGGAAATAGGCGATATTATGAGAAATCCCGGTAAAATTCCGTTTATCGACTACAACTCCAAAACAAAACATTATCCGTCGGACAGAATGCCTAACCCGACCCCCAACCTTATTGAACGTAATGCAATCATGAACAGATAAAAACAGGTAAATTATCAGAGGTAATGATGAAAAAAATATTAACTTTATTTTTTATATTGTCACTGCAAAATCTAATACCGGTTTTTGCAATTACTGCTCAAAAAACTATTAATCTGCATTCTGACGGTGTATATGTTTTGAGCACGGAGGCACGTCCAAAGAACATAGAAGTAACAAACCCTAATATATTAGAAGTTACTTCAACAAGCGATAGTTTTTCTCCGACAGGGCAGTTGCTTTTTACAACATATAACGAAGGAATTTCTTACGTAACATACAAATACGGTAAAGCCAATACTGACTATACTATTAAAGTTTTGATAGATAATAACCAGTCTGTTGACCAATCGGTTATTGAACTGGATACGATAAAGGAAGTGAAAACGGATAAATGATAGATGCTGTATTAGAAGCATTTCCTAAATATTTTCCGGAGGTTAACGCTGCACTTGGTGCCGGGTTAATGATTTTTGCACGCCTTATGGGCTTTATCAGGTTTGCACCTGTTTTAAATAGAAAAGAAATTCCTGGTATGGTTAAACTTGCTTTTGCCGTGATACTTACGATAATTTTAATGATGACAGTAAAAACAGGGCCGATACCTTCAGGGACATCACTTATACTGGGCCTCATTCTTAATATTGTCGGAGGGATGCTTGTAGGTTTTATTGCAAACTGTATAGTGCTTGCTATTTCTGCTGCCGGCGATATGATTAATATGCAAATGGGGCTTTCTTCCGCAATGGTATTAGATCCGACTGTGGGTACTCAGGTATCTATTTTGGGTAACTTTTTTGGCCTGCTTGCCGTAATTTTGTTTATTGATGTTGGCGGAGTTTACTGGTTAATTAATGCTTTGCACAGAAGTTTTGAGATATTTCCCGTTTATGCCACGGCAATACCTATGGACAGGTTAATTAACAAGGAATATCTAGTGACACTGACCTCGAATGTGTTGTATATAGGTTTGCAGATAGCATCTCCTGTGTTGCTCGCAACATTAGGTCAGGACTTAATCCTCGGTATAATTTCAAAAACGGCACCTCAGGTTAACGTATTTCAGCTGAGCTTCCTGTTTAAACCTGTTTTGGGTGCGGCAATTTTGTTATGGATTATGCCCGTAATAGTCAACATAATTAATGACTATTTTATGTCGTATGCAAGGATTTTTTAATTACTCCAATTCCTCGGGTGATGCGATTCTGCCAAGCACAGCACTTGCAGCAGCAACTGCTGGAGAAGAAAGATAGACCTCGCTGTCCGTGTGTCCCATTCTGCCTACAAAATTTCTATTGGTGGTGGAAATACATCTTTCTCCTTCGGCAAGAATCCCTGCATAACCGCCAAGGCAAGGTCCGCATGTCGGTGTGGAAACTGCGCCCTGCGCTTCTATAATAGTTTGTATATAACCGAGTTTTATTGCTTCAAGATAAATATCCTGTGTCCCCGGAAATACTATTAAACGTACATCAGAATGCACTTTTCTTCCTTTTAATATTTCCGCAGTGACGGCAAGGTCGGAGAGCCTGCCGTTTGTGCAGCTGCCTATTACAGCCTGATGTATTTTTACGTTTCCGACCTGTGAAATAGGCTTTGTGTTTTCAGGCAGGTGCGGAAAAGCAACTGTCGGTTCAATTTTGGAAACATCATATACGAGAACTTTTTCATATTTTGCATCTTTATCGCTTGTGTAGAAAACAGGTTCTCTGAGGCTTCTGCCTTTTAAATACTCTTTTGTAATGTCATCGGGTACAATTATGCCCGCTTTTGCTCCTGCTTCTATTGCCATATTGCAGATGGTTAATCTTCCGTCCATCTCCATTGTTTCTATGGCGCTGCCGCCTATTTCAAGAACTTTGTATAAAGCTCCGTCAACGCCTATATCTCCTATTAAATGGAGTATCAGGTCTTTTGCGCTGACCCATTTGTTGAGCTTTCCGTTAAATTCTACTTTTATTGTGGGCGGAACTTTGAACCAGGTTTCTCCGCTTGCCATTGCGCAGGCAAGGTCTGTAGAACCGACGCCCGTTGCAAAAGCACCGAGTGCTCCGTATGTGCAGGTATGAGAATCAGCACCTATGATTAAATCTCCTGAAGTAACAATCCCCTTTTCAGGAAGTAAAGCGTGTTCTATGCCCATTCTGCCGACTTCAAAATAGTTGCTCAGGTTTTGTTCCTGTGAAAATTCTCTTACCATTTTTGCCTGTTGGGCTGATTTAATATCTTTGTTCGGAACAAAATGATCGGGAACGAACACAACCCTGTCCTTATTAAATACTTTATCGACACCGATTTTTTTGAATTCTTTTATAGCAACAGGACCCGTTATGTCATTCGCCAGCGTGATATCAAGTTTTGCACTTATAAGCTGTCCGGGGGTGACTTCTTCTAATCCTGCGTGTGCCGCTAATATTTTTTCCGCAATAGTCATTGGTCGTGTCATAAAAAGTATCCTTGATTTTTCTACTTTTCATATTTTATTACAAATACAAAAATGTTAAAAAAATTTTACATATCTTTTAAAACCTTGCACACAATTGTTTTTGACCATAAAAATTTGTCCGTATGCTTTTTTTTATTGAAGTTTAAATAAAGTTTGCCGATATAGATTTCATACTAGTTTATTCAGGAATGAAAGGTGTGTGCGTATGACCAAGATTAATTTAAATGAAGGCAAAAAATATGATGCCACTCAGGTATCTACAGAGGGTATTACGCAAGAAGAACTGGAAGAGGCAAATAAAAAGGCACAAAAACTTATTGATATTTATAAAGGTGACGGCAAAGATTTAAGCCAGCTTGATTTGGCGCTTGCCATGGACGGCTTTACAAAAGCAGCCGGCGAGGACGGAAAACTTTCCAGAAAAGAAATGAAGGCTTACGCAGAAGCATTAAACAAAAAACACGGGCTCGAAGGCGATGATGCGATAGGAGTTAAAGATTTAAAATCTTTCCTTAAGTTTGTAAAAAACGCAACACAAAAAGATGTGAAAACTGATACACAAACGGTTATTGAACAAGACAAACTTGACAAGGCTAAACAAGCCAAAGCAAAAAAACTTGCAGATTTGACTCAAAAGGCAAAGGAGTCAGGCTGGGAAGATGCATATGGCAACGAAAATGAAAAAGCTTATCTTGATAAAAACACCGGTAAAATCTACCGTATCAATGCAGATGCAACCGATTTTGAAGAAGTTCACTGGCTGGATAGCGAACAGCGCTTTTTGTCAATGGATGAAATTAAAGAAGAAGGTCTTGTTGAAGAATTTAATAATCAAGTTACACAACAAAAGGCAGAACAAGAAAAAGCAATAGCTGATGCAAATGCCAGAGAAGCAGCAGAAGCAGAAAAACGAAGACTTGCTACTCCTGCTGAATACACAGTACAGCGTGGTGAAACAATTAAAGGCTTACTGACCCGTTCGCTGGAAGCACAGGGTATTGAAGTTAACGATGAAACACTTGCGCAAGCAAAAGCAGAGTTAATAAAAAATAACCCTAATGCAATACACCTTGTGAACGGCAACGAAAGTCTTTATATGGGTGATGTTATAAAAATTGCAGGCGGTTTAGAAAACAAAGGCAATGCTGAACAAATAAAAGCAGAATACAGAGCTGAACAGACTAAAAAACGTGAAAAGCAAGCAGTACAACCCGAAGCTGATAGAAAATCTACTGCCGCACAAGCTGAAACCGATAGTAAAGCTGAAGCTAAACGACAAGCACAACGTAATGCGGTTTTAAAAAAAGGTTATAAAACAACAGAAAATCCGGATATTTTCCGAGATAAGTATGGTGCTTATTACCGTTTAGACCCGTTTGGTGGCTTGTTTAAAGTTGACGGGATACCTGTTTCTCGCTCCGGTGATACAGAAACAATAAAGACGGTTGATTATTCTGGGCGTCAAAAATTTATAACCAAAAATAAAAATGGCGGTGTTGAAAGTATGCAGTTGAGAAACGTAAAAAATCAAATGTATACAAATCCGGAATATGTTGCACGCGGACTGGGTCTGATAGAAACTCAACATCAGGGTACTTATTACGATTCCTCAACGAAAACTCACATGGTATGGGATGCTAAAACGAATAGTTTTAAAGCTTTAAAAGGTGTAAAAAGTGTTGCAGCTAACGGCATGCAGTTCGACCAAGCTGGTAACAGTATTTCACCTAAAGGTTATAGACTGCTGAGAAACGGATCCGTTAAGAAACAGCTTGATCTTTCTAAAGCAAACGAACATCTTGCTCAAAGTATAAAAAGAAATCCTAATGCCAAAAAAGTCAGTGCAGAAGTAACATATACTTTTTATCCCAGTGGTCGTGTTAAAACTATTACGGTAGTTGATAAAACTGCAGGCGGGTATGAAGGGACTACCACTATTCAATACAAAGATAAACCAGCCGAAAGTAACGGAAACAGACATTATTCACGAGCAAACGGTAATTTCTTAGGTAATAATAGTATATTGAGGCTTTATGGAATAGATATGTACCATCCTGATAAATTAGTATAAATTGAATAATGAAAGTCAACAAAGGTTCGATTTTTCGAACCTTTGTTTTTTAATATCCACAAATTCATGTTCTGTGGTATTATTATAAACAAGAGTACTTGGATAGGAATATAATTATGCCGGTTGATGATACTTTGGTAATGATACTTGCAGGAGGCGAGGGCAAAAGACTTTATCCTCTTACACGTGATCGTGCAAAACCTGCTGTGCCGTTTGGCGGCAGATATCGTATTATCGATTTTGTTATAAACAATTTTATTAACTCCGGTTTTTATAAATTAAAGATACTTACTCAATATAAGTCTGATTCTCTTAATAAACATATTTTAAAAACTTGGCCGCTTTCACCGATTATTAATCAGTATGTGGACTTGGTTCCTGCGCAAATGCGTATAGACAGCCACTGGTATAAGGGAACTGCCGATGCCGTATTTCAAAATATCCACCATATTCTTGCAGAAGACAGCAAATTTGTTGCAGTGTTTGGCGGCGACCATATTTACAAAATGAATGTTGAGCAGATGCTTGATTTTCATAAAAAGAATAATGCGGATTTAACCATCTCAGCGATTCCTATTCCTATTGAACAAGCCGGTGAATACGGGATTATGGAGGTTGATGAAAACTGGCGTCTGACTAATTTTATTGAAAAACCCAAAACAACACCCAAACACATTCCGGGGGATGAAACAAAATGCCTTGCATCTATGGGTAATTACTTCTTTAACAGAGAAAAACTCATTGATGAGCTGCAGGCAGATGCGTTGATTGAAAATTCCAACCATGATTTCGGAAAGAACGTTATTCCCAAAATGCTGGAACAGGGCGATAGAATTTTTGTGTATGATTTTGCTCAAAACACGTTCCCCGGCATGGAAGAGTCTGAACGTGGCTACTGGCGTGATGTAGGAACAATGGATGCGTACTGGCAGGCTAATATGGATTTGCTTGCATATGATCCTGAATTCAATCTATATACAAAAGAGTGGCCTGTGAGAACATACAATTACAATTTCCCGCCCGCTAAATTTATTTGGGAAGAATTGGAAAGACGAGGTATGGCTACAAACTCTCTCGTTTCGGAAGGCTGCATTATATCCGGCGGTACGCTGTCAAGATGTATTTTGTCGCCTAAGGTCAGAATTAACAGTTTTTCAAGCGTTGAAGATTCAATAATTATGGAGAATGTAAATATCGGAAGACATTCTCATATTAAAAAGGCTATAATAGATAAGAATGTAGATATTCCGCCATATACAAATATAGGCTTTGACCGTGCACAGGATGAGGCACGGGGATTCTATATTTCAGAGGGCGGTGTAACGGTAGTACCAAAAGGAGCGCAAATTTGAACAAGAAATTAAGAATCTCATTGATTGCACTTGCAATCTTATTGTTAATAGGAATTTCCGTAACAAGCTGTATGGCTATTTTACCTAAAGCTAACATGAAACCTTCTGATTACGATTTGGGGCTGACACTGGAACAGGCTTCTAAAGAAGATAAGCCCGTACTTACAGTTTTTTATGTTGATTGGTGTACATATTGCAAAAGATTTATGCCAAAACTGGATAAAATCAGAAATATTAATAAAAATGATTTAAATGTAGTGTTGATAAATGCGGAAGCTCCAGAAAACGAAAAACTTGCACGTGAATACAAAATAGCCGGTTTTCCTACCGTATATATCATAGATCCAAAATATGATAACAGGGTGCATATTGATGGTGGTTATCTGGAAACAGTTGATACATTAAATACGGAAGTACACAGGTATTTGAACTTTAGAAAACTTGCACAACAAGGTTTATCCTGCCAAAAATAGAAAGGTCTTTTTATGTCTATGTTTAACAAAAATAAAGCATTTACTTTTGCTGAATTAGCTGTTGTTATGCTTATATTAGGTGTAATTGCTGTAATGACTGTTCCGGGGTTAAGAAAAGTTATGCAGCGCAGCCAATTTGAAAGAGGAGCCCAAAAAGCATATTTTACGTTTAATGAGGCTTTTGATGAAGCAGTTGTACAATATGGTCCGGCATATAAATGGAAGGACAATGTTGACGGTAAGGATGTTAATACGATAATAAACGACCAGCTTAAGCTTCAGGACAATGGTTTGACTGCTGACGGAATGGAGCTTACAGTTAATTGTTCAAACGATGGCTGCGATTTTGAAGCAGATGTTAACGGACCTAAAAAAGAACCGAACCTATACGGTAAAGATAAGTTCAAATATCAGCTTACCTTCAGTAAAGTGGATCCCGAAGATAATGCTAAAGGAAAAATTGAAGGAATGGATCAAGAAGTTGATATTACTGATAGAGTTATTCCTCTTGATGAGGCGGCGGAATTGCAAAGAAATAATTGGAAATATACCGATGAATTATGGGATAAGTAAAGACTTATCCCTTTTTATACTCTGATTATACTATTCTTGTTCGAGACTATTGATATTATAAAAGATTGTTGTTATCATAACAATTGTATAATTGTAACGGGAAGAGGTTTACATAATGGATAGGAAGAAATTAATAGGGATAATAGTCGTTGCCATAATTGTTGTTCCTATTGTTTTTAATAAAATTGCAGGATTTATATCCGCAAAAATTGCAGCAGAGATGCAAAAACGTCCTACTGAGGTCGAAGTCGGTTATGCCACTGAAGGAGATTATTACCCTAAAAATGAATCAGTTGGGCGTGTTGAGGCTAAATATTCAGTTGACGTCGTTGCAAGAATCAACGGCTGGCTGCAAAAAAGATATTTTAAAGAGGGTGCTTTTGTAAAAAAAGGTCAAACACTTTTTCTTATTCAGCCTAACGAATACCAGATTGCCGTTCAACAAGCAGAAGCTGCTGTAAGACAATCAGAAGCTGCTTTAATTAATGCTGAAAAAGAACTGGTTAGAGCAAAAGAGCTTGTTAAAAATGATTTTGTAAGTAAATCATATTATGATAATGCACTTGCAACACGTGACCAGAACAGAGCGACACGTGATGTTAATAAGGCTAACCTTGCTGCCGCACGTCTTAATTTGAGTTATACGAAAATTGCTTCACCTGTTGACGGACGTGTCGGTAAGATACTTATTACGGAAGGTAACCTTGTAAACTCTCAATCAGGTACTCTTGCCAGAATAGTAAGTACAAGCCCTATATATGTTTATTTCACCATTAAGAGTGAGGATTATATTGCCTACAGAAAATATAGAATGGAACATAACCTTACAAAAGATCCGGGAATGAATGTTCAGATAAGACTTTCTGATGGTTCTTTATATAAAGAACAGGGCAAAATAGAATTCATGAACAACGAAGTAGACCAGACAGCCGGTACAATTTCTGTCAGAGCTACCTTCCAAAATAAGGACAACCTGCTGGTACCCGGAGATTTTGTTAATGTTACTGCTACAGCAAAAGAACCGATAAAGGTTGTTTTGGTTCCTCAAATTGCTGTTTCCGATAGTACGGAAGGTACTTATGTATGGCTGGTTGATGAAAATCATAAAGCTCAGCAAAAATACATAACAATTGATAAACAAGAAGGTGATAATTGGATTGTTACTGAAGGTCTTGAACCCGGACAGATGGTTATCGAGTCAGGTTTCCAGAGACTTAAGGCTGGCACTCTTGTTTCTTTTAAAGAACCTAAAACTTCTGTAGTACAAGACGAAAATAACGAGAAAGAAAATTAATAGAACTATGGCTCCAGACAATAATCAACCTGAAAAAGATAAAACCAGAAACGAAGAATTATACTTTTTTATACGCAAACCAAGATTTGCAATAGTAATTTCTTTGTTTATAACACTGGTCGGTGTTATTTCAATGTTGGGATTACAGCTTGAAAAATACCCGAATATTACACCGCCTCAAATTCAGGTTACTGCTTCATATCCGGGAGCCAGTGCCGATGTTGTTGAATCCTCGGTTGCATCTCTTATAGAGTCTCAGGTCAATGGTGTTGAAGACATGCTTTATATGGTTTCAACAAGTACGGACGCATCATACAGATTGCAAATATACTTTAAAGTAGGTTCGGATAGAAATATTGACCTTGTAAACGTTCAAAACAGAATTAAACAAATTGAACCTAAACTTCCAGAAGATGTACAAAGACTTGGTGTTACCGCAAAACAACAGGTATCAGGTGCCGGTGTTGCTATTTTGAATCTTGCATCAACGGACGGACGATACTCTCAACTTGATGTAACTAACTATGCAACTATTTACATTAAAGATGAGATTGCTCGTTTACCCGGTGTTGGGGACGTTGGTGTATATGGTGCAGGCAACTATTCAATGAGAATATGGCTTAACACAGAAAAAATGGCAAACCTTAATGTTTCTGTTGCCGAAATTCAAAATGCGATAAGTACACAAAATATTCAGGTTGCTGCAGGTGCATTGGGGCAGGAACCAGGGCCTGATAAACAAAAATTCCAAATTACTTTAAGAACTAAAGGGCGTTTACTTGAACCGTCAGAATTCGAGGATATTATTATTCGCTCTAATATAGATGGTTCAAGCATAAAACTTAAGGATGTTGCAAGAGTAGAACTCGGCTCGGAAACTTATGACAGAAACGGTAGAGTCGACGGAAAACCTGCTGCTTTGATGCAGATTATTCAGATTCCGGGTGCAAATGCAATAGAAATTGTTAACGAAGTTAAAGATAAAATGGTAGAAATTTCCAAAACTCTGCCTGATGGTATGGAACTTGCAATGGTTCATGATGATACTGAATTTATTCGTGAATCGATGAAAGAAGTTGTTAAAACCATTATAGAAACTTCCATTATCGTTGTTGCTATTATTTTCGTTTTTCTGGGAGATCCGAGAGCTACACTTGTCCCGTTGATAGCTATTCCTGTATCTTTGGTAGGTACATTTGCCGCTTTGCCTTTATTTGGAATGTCTATTAACCTGCTGACGTTGTTTGCAATGGTACTTGCAGTTGCTACCGTAGTCGACGACGCTATTGTTGTAATCGAAAACGTAAAAAGGCACCTTGAAAACGGAATGACGCCTGTTGAAGCAACGCAGATTACCATGAAGGAAATCGGTGGAGCGCTTGTGTCAATGGCGTTGGTGTTGATGGCGGTGTTTGTTCCTGTTTCCTTTATTCCGGGATTATCGGGTCTGATGTACAAACAGTTTGCGGTATGTATTGCTGTTTCTATTGCATTGTCTGCAGTTTGTGCTTTAACATTATCTCCTGCATTATGCTCTATTATTTTAAGACCGGAAGATCCTGACAGAAAACCGTCTAATAAAGCTTCTGCTGCTATTAAATGGATTTTTATGGAGTTTAATGTCTATTTCCAGAAATTGACAGATTGGTATTTATTCTTTGTTAAAAAATTTGTATATAGCCCTAAACTCACTCTGGTTGTTTATGGCGCAATCATTGTTCTTATGCTTGTGTTGTTTAAAGTTATACCGACAGGGTTTATTCCGGACGAAGATCAGGCTGTATTGATGACGCAAATAAACCTTCCCTCCGGCGCTTCTCTTGCAAGAACAAATGATGTTACTCAGGAAATGGAAAAAAAGCTTAAAGAAATTGAAGGTGTAAAAGGCGTAATCGTATTTGTCGGTATGGGACCGTCTAACCAGGCGTTTATGGTAATTCGTCTGGATGAGTGGGATAAACGTGAGTTTAATATTTTCCAAAAAGCTATCAGAAAGATACAGGGTAAAGAAACTGATTTATCCTTAAATGCAATATTAGGCAGAATCAGAAAATCCTTCTCTACAATTAAGTCCGCTCAAATCGGTGTATTTTCTCCGCCGGCTATTACCGGTATGAGTATGGTTGGTGGTTTTGAGTTCCAGATGCTCTCTAAAGGTGAGTATTCTCCTCAACAAATGGAACAATGGGCGAACAAACTCCTTGCTGAAGCAAACAGTAATCCAAACCTTACTAACGTATATACGGAATATCAGGCAAACATGCTTCAGTATATAGTTGAAATAGATTATGCAAAAGCACTTGCTCAAGGAATTAATCTGCAGGAGCTGTATTCAACGTTGTCTTCTACACTAGGTACTTATTATGTAAACGACTTTAATAAGCTTGGACGTGTGTTCAGGGTGCAGATGCAGGCTGAACAAAGGTTTAGAAGAAACGCAAATGACTTAAGCGGTATTTATATTAAAAACAGTGCCGGCAAAATGGTTCCTATAACAACTGTTGTTTCTTTAAAACAGTCAGTAGGTGCAGCATCAATAACACGATACAATCAGTATGAAAACGTACAGATATCCGGTCAACCGGCATCCGGTAAAAGCTCCGGTGATGCAATGAAAGCTATGGAAGATGTTGCTGCTAAAATTCTTCCTAAAGATATGGGCTTTGAGTGGTCAGGTACTTCAAAACAGGAATTGGAGTCAAGTGGACAGACTACTACAGTTATTGCAATGGCACTGACTTTTGTATATTTGTTCCTTGTAGCTTTGTATGAAAGCTGGTCAATTCCGTTTGCTGTATTACTTATATGTCCACTGGCGGCAGCCGGTGCGTTAATATTCCAGTTGATTATGGGTCAGGCCTTTGACTTGTATTCGCAGGTAGGTATGATTATGCTTATAGGTCTTGCTGCAAAACAGGCAATTTTGATTGTTGAATTTGCTAAAGAATTGCATGAAAACGGAGGCCGCTCTGTTGAAGAGGCTGCTGTTGAGGCTTCTCATATAAGGTTCAGGGCAATTATGATGACAGTTGTAGCCTTTGTTGTAGGTATGTTGCCTTTGATTTTGGCACACGGCGCAGGTGCTGCATCAAGAATTTCTGTCGGTTCTACCGTATTTGGCGGTATGATGGCTGCAGGTACTTTAGGTACCATTATGACACCTGCTTTTTATGTAATAATTCAGCACCTTGTTTACAAAGTGATGGGAAAGAAACCTGACGGAACGCAAAAATAGATCCATAATTTAAATTAATGGAATTAAAATGAATTAATGGAGATTAATAGGGAAGAAATGAAAAAAATACAAAAAGCATTAGCAATAACTTTAATACTTTCAATGTTCAGTTTTGCAGCTCCTGCTCAAGTTTTGGCTTTTGAGTGGAATGTATTCAAAAAGAAAACAAATGAACCGCCCAAAGTTCAAAAACAAGATGTAGTTGAGCAAAAAGAGCCAAAGCCTAAAAAACAGAAAAAAGAAAAGTATGACGAGCAAAAAGTTACAGCCAAGACGGATAAATCACAGTATTCTGTCCGATTGATAGTCGATGACAATAAAGATAAAAAAGAGAAAAAAGCTGCTAAAAAAGAAAAAAAAGAAACTAAGGTAAAGCATAAACATTTTTCTAAGCCAAATGCAGCAAAAGCGCAAAACCTTCCTGAAGAAAAGAATGAGAATACGGAGCAAGCGGCACAAAATGGGCAAGCACAACAAGGTGATGCTTTCAGTTCCGAAAGGCCGGATATAGAGGGCTCTGTTTCTGCGACTAAAATTATATCAGTGGATGATTGTGTAAAAATTGCTTTGCAGAATAATCCTAATATACTTTCTCAACTTTTGAGTAAAGATATATATAAAAATCAGATAGCTCAGGCCTGGTCAAATTATTTTCCTACAATTAATGCAGGTGTTTCATATTCCAAAAATGATATGCTTGTAACAAACTTTAGGTTCCCGACTCAGACATATAATTCTTGGAATATGCCTACAGTGGGCGTAAATTTGCTTTTATATGACTTTGGTAAAACGAGTACTCAGGCAAATGTAGCTAAAAAGACTTATGAAGCGTCGAGAGAAACATTGCAATCAAGCATAAATGATGTTGTTTATAATGTAAAAAATTACTATTACAATTTGCTTTATTTGCAGCAACAGGCTGAAGTTTATGAAGATACTGTACTTCAATACCAGATTCACTTGGAACAGGCGCAGGCTTATTACAATATAGGAAGCCGTGCCAAAATAGATGTGTCCACTGCTGCATATAACCTCGACAACGCTAAACTTACTCTTATTCAGGCAAAAAATGCGGTGGATACTGGCTTTGCTCAGCTTACAAATGCAATGGGCGTGCCGGAGTTTGCTAAATTTGACATAAAAGACAGGTTGGACAAAAAAAGATATGATATAACTTTTGATGAAGCTTTGGAAATTGCATATAAACAGAGTCCGACTTTAGCTGCGGCCAAAAAGAAAATGGAAGGTTCTAAACTTCTTGTTAAAGCATCAAAGGTTGCATTTTTACCTAATTTACAGGGCTTTGGCTCTTATATAAACGGCGGTAAAACTCCGAGCACTGATTACAGCTATCAGATTGGCGCACAATTGAGTTATTCCAATCTTAACCTGCTTTTATTAAAGGAACAGGTTGACGAAGCTAAGCTGACTTATAAAAAAGATCAGGCGGACTATGAGGTTCAACGTCAAAAGGTCTATCTTGATGTAAAACAAGCGTACATTCAGCTAAAAAACGCACAACAGTCTATACCTGTATCAAGGGCTTCAATGGATGTTGCACAGGAAAGATATGAACTTGCTGCAGGAAGATATAAGGTAGGTCTTGGCGATGCGCTTGAGCTTAAGGACTCTCAAATTACATATATGAATGCAAAATTACAATACTATAATACGTTAATGCAGTACCATATCTCTGCAGCTAATCTTGAACGTGTAATGGGAGCACCCCTCAGTGCAAGTGATGTTACTTTATAATTAATAATTATTCTCGATATGACAGGAGCTGCTTATGTCTGATAAATTAAGTTTTAATGGCGGTTTAATTGGGTTTAAAGGCATTATAGGCCGCTGGGATTTTTGTTTGAACTTGATTTATCTGTGTATGATTAATCTTCTGTTCTCAGGTGCTGCCTCTGCTTATATCATGGCACATGCCGAAAGTTTGACGGAATTTTTTAATGTAAACACAATTTTTTTGCAGGCACCTTTGCTTTTAAAACTCTGGGTGCTGGGCGGTAACATCTTTATTGTATGTGTCGGTATTTCTTTAATCATAAGACGCTTAAATGATATAAATGCAAAAGTTAATACAACTGCTAATATCATAGTTTCCGTACTTTATGCCGTTGTGTCCTTCAGAATTTTATTCCCGTTTTTGATATCTTCCGTAATGTTTTTGATAAATGCGGTGATTTTTCTTTTTTTAATAGTTAAAAAGGGTAAAATAACGGGGGAATATCCTTATGATTACAGAAAAGAATTTAACTGGGGCGCATTTTTCGGAACATGGTTGTGGGGTTTGTTTAATAATGCCTATAAAACTTTGTGGATGCTTATACTGGGGCTGACTCCGTGGGGATTTTTATATTCTCTGGTATGCGGATTTAAGGGGAACAAATGGGCTTCTGAAAACGGAAAATTAAAGACTGTTGAGGATTTTAAACAATCTCAGGAAAATCAGGCTGTTGTGTTTACTGTTCTTGCTCTTTTTGTTCTTCCTTTTGTATATTTTTTAATTGTTACAGTGTTTGTTCTGACTTTTACCTTTAGTGCAATTAATGAAACAAAAACCTCTCCGGACGGTAAGTCAAATACTATGCAAAAGCTTGAGTCGGCATTAAACTCTTTCGGTTCACTCTATTTTGAATCGTATGAGATAACCTCCGATGAAAACAAATTTTATATACTGCCCGAGGATTGGAAAAGTTATTCTTTTTCGGATAAAAAAGATATTCTTGATATGGCTGCAACAATGGCTGCTACAGCCAGAAACAAAAAGAGCAGCGGTCATTACAGTACAAAAGCAAAAGAATTGCCCCGCACAAAAATATATAATTCCAAAAACGGAGAACTTTTGGGAGAATTTTATATGCCGGAGAACTTTCCTGCAAAGGCAGGTATTAAAGATGTGATAAAAGCATCAATGACTGCTTATAAATTTTATAACCCGACCGTTGAATAAAAATGAACATAAGAAAAAATAAAAACAAAATATTAAATGCAGAAGCAACAAAACAAAATGATGGCAAACAATGCCGGTAAGATTCTGGACACACACGATTGAAAAAACTCACAAGCCTGATGTTTCAGAATGACGATATTTTTTTGTTTTCGGGTGATGATATGTTATCAATAGACTAAAGTCTGCCCCGCAACGTTAATCCGGTTTACTGCTGCGGGTTTTCGTTTTCTTCTTCAGCATTGATTTCATCCTCGTATTCGTAATTTTGTGGGTCTTCTTCTGTTTTTATGCTGATTGGAAACATCCCCAAGACTCCTGTAAGCAGCAAGCCTATGCCTGTCCATTTTGCTCTGTTACTGATAGTGTTATCAAACAAGAAACCTTCTTTAAAAAGTAAATATAAAATTATTATGCATAACAGCCATACAGCCAGTTTGATTCCTGAAAATTTCAGACTTCCGTTTGACATTTTTTTCAGAATAAAATTGCCCGCCTTGCCTATTAACCACGGTATGCCGAATATCGGCACCAGAATGAAAACTATAAATATCAGATATACGAAAAGTGTTGATAATATGTCTTGCCCAAACATTAAAGCCTCACCTTTCTGTTTGTAATTTTTCACTCTCCGCATTTATTATAATGTTTGTTATTAATTTTTCATAGTATTTTGTATATTTTGTTTTGTCTTGCACTGGTATAATGTTATTTTTTTCTATAAAGTTGCCTTTTTGCGCATAATTTGCAAAAATTAAACTATGAATTATATCTGGTTTTTAATAATACTTGTTTCTATACTTTCTGCCGCTTATACGGGAAGAATAAACGAAGTTGTAAACGCAATAATGAAGGGGGCGCAGACTTCTGTTGAGGTGGCTTTGTACCTTGCAGGTATAATGGCTTTCTGGCTTGGTATAATGAAAATCGCCGAAAAATCCGGACTTGTTGCTTCCATATCAAAACTTTTAACTCCGATAGCAAAAAAATTGTTCCCGGATGTTCCTAAGGACAATCCAGCTATAGGGGATATTGCCATGAACTTCAGCGCAAATGCCTTCGGTCTGTCTAATGCGGCAACTCCTATCGGCATTAAAGCAATGAAGGAACTGCAAAAACTTAATAATGATAAAAAATCAGCTTCAAACGATATGTGCACACTGCTTGCAATGAACACGGCAGGTTGGCAGCTTGTGCCTGCAACGGTAATAGCAGTGCTTGTTGCTAACGGGTCTAAAAATGCAACGGAGATTGTCTTTCCTACATTGATTGTGACAACAATTACTTTTGTAAGTGCGATAGTTATTGTTAAGGTGCTGGAAAAATTAAGCCCCGCTCAAAAAACAAATGTACGGGTAAGTGCCGATGAGGAGATAAAAAATGATTAAAACAACTATCGACTTAATCTCGGCATGGCTTATACCCGCAATAATTCTTGTTGTGCTGCTATGGGGAATTATAAAAAAAATCCCCGTATATGAAACTTTTATTGACGGAGCAAAAGACGGTCTTAAAGTTTCCGTTGATATCTTGCCTTATTTGATTGCTATTATTGTTGCTGTTTCAATGCTTAGAGCTTCCGGATTTTTTGAAATTACACAGCAGCTCTTAGCAGGCGTACTCGAGTGGCTAAAAATACCGGTTGATGTTTTACCTGTCATGTTTGTACGTTCGCTTTCAGGCAGTGCCGTGCTCGGGTTGTTTTCAGAAATTGCCAATAATTTTGGACCTGATGCTTATGTAACCAAGTTGACTGCGATTATGGTTGGAAGCTCCGAAACCACATTTTATGTGCTTGCTGTTTATTTTGGCTCGGTCGGTATTAAAAAATTCAGACATGCCCTGCTGGCTGGTATTCTGGCAGATATAATCGGTATTGTTGCGGCAGTCGGCGTGGCAAAATGGCTGTTTTTATAGTTAAAAGGAAATTTGTATGATAAAAAAAATTATTTCTTGTTTAATTTTGTTGTCGGTCTTGTTTATAGCCGGTTGTACAAAGAAAGATGAAGAGGATAAGGATCTTCTTTCCGTTATAAAAAAACGTGGTGAACTTGTTGTTGGGGTTAAATTCGACTCAAAACCCTTTGGCTTTATTGAAAACGGCAAACTGCAAGGCTATGATATAGACATTGCACATTTGCTGGCTAAAAGAATATTCGGCAACGAAAAACTTGTTCGTTTTGTAGAGGTAAATGCGTCTAATCGAATAACCAAACTCAATTCCGGGGAAGTTGACATGCTAATCGCTACCATGACTATTAACCCTAAGAGAATGGAAGTCGTTGATTTTTCGTATCCTTATTTTTATACCGGACAGGCTATTATGATAAGAAAGGGTACAGATATAAAAACTGTCGGAGATTTAAACGGCAGAAGAGTTATTGTTGTACTGGGGACTACAGGCGAAAAAAATATACGATATTTCGCACCCGATGTAGTTTTGACCGGATACCGAACATATCAGGAAGGATTTGAAGCTTTTCTTCAAAGACGTGCACAGGCCATGACTTCTGATGATACAATACTTGCTGGTTTTGTCATGGATCATCCTGAGTTTAAGATATTGCCCCAAAGATATTCTCAAGATGCCTATGCAATAGCTTTTAGAAAAGAGCCGCAAAGTGCCTCGTTGAAAACAGAAGTTAATCTAGCCTTAGATGAACTCAGACGTAAAGGTCACCTTAACTATTTAAAATCCCGATGGATGCCGGCTGCCAGTGACAACTTTAAGGAATCTATGGGAAAAAGATAAATGTGAGAAGAATTTAAATAATTAATTATAAAAAGTACTATAATAAAAGAGGCATGTATATAAAATACAAGCCTCTTTTATTTAAAACAAATTAAATTAATCCATGTTTTTTCTTATTTTTTCTTTAGTGGATTCAAGATTCTTTATTTTCTTTTCTGTATCTTTTATTAGTTTGTTTTTTTCAGATCTTTGTCTTGCTAAATTTTGGTATTGACTGTCAAGAGTTGCATATTCATTTTTGTATTGAATTAACTGGTTTCTTAATTCTGTTTGAGCACTGTCTAATTGTAATAGCGCACTTTGCAAACTGTTATCTTCAGGAGAAGATGCAGTTGCTGCAGGTGTACTTGTGTTTGTTGCGGCAATGTGTTCAACCGGCGTCATTGTAGATGTTTTGGGTTGAGCAATTTCTGTCTTTGCAGCAGTGTTGATTGATTCTGTAATAGGTACATTTTCAAAAACAGGTTCATAAGGCATGTCCTGAGCACATGCTTTGAGACTGAAAGCCGCAGATGTAACTAATACTGTTCCTGCTAATGCAACATTAAGGATATTTTTGTGCATATTCATGTATGAATTCTCCTTTTTAATTATATACATGTCGATACATGCTTATTTTATAAAATTGTTCGTCATGATACCTCATCTAACATGCGTAATTTGAGTAAAAAATAAAAAAATCAGTGAAAATTTTATTATAAAAAAACACATTATAAAGAAATGTTAAGCCAGAAAACCTTTATTTTATTGGGTTTTGAAAAAAACAATAAAAAACTAAAAAATTTTTAAAATAAAATGCTTGAAATTAAAATTTCTTTAGGCTACATTAATAGAGTGGTCAGCGGGCCACGGAGGCGAAGCCGGAAAGAACAAAACCACTAAGGTTTCAAAATTTACTTTCCAAGTTGCCACTAAAATTTAAAACTAGTTCTTGTTTGGAATGGTTTGAAAAATAAAAAAGCTGAAAATTTAATTAATAACAAAAATTAAAAAACTACTTGACAACAAAAATTGAAGTGTTACGATGAAGTAACGTCAAAAGGATGAGTTGGGAATGCCTTCTAAGTAAGGTGAAAACAAACTCCAAGAAAGTTTTCACCAAATAAATTCTGGACAATTTCGGTTGAGAAAGATTTATTTGGTTCTGAGTAAACCTCAGAATTGAACCTTGAAAATAGAATAGCTAAAAACGATTAATACCTGTTGATTCAACAACAAATAAAATTAACGGACACGATTTAAAGCAAAGTCGAGCAGGAAGCGTAAGCTTCCGATGGACATAAACTTTCTGACAACGGAGAGTTTGATCCTGGCTCAGGACGAACGCTGGCGGCGTGCTTCATACATGCAAGTCGAACGAGAAGCAGGAGCTTGCTCCTGTGGAAAGTGGCGGACGGGTGAGTAACACGTAGGAAATCTGCCCTTTAGTGGGGGACAACAGTTGGAAACGACTGCTAATACCCCATACGAGCTAAGTTGCAATACTTATCTTGAAAACTCCGGTGCTAAAGGATGAGCCTGCGTCTGATTAGCTAGTTGGCGGTGTAAATGACCACCAAGGCAATGATCAGTAGCTGGTTTGAGAGGATGATCAGCCACAATGGGACTGAGACACGGCCCATACTCCTACGGGAGGCAGCAGTAGGGAATTTTGCGCAATGGGGGAAACCCTGACGCAGCAACGCCGCGTGTGTG
>CALVAN010000003.1 GCA_944325555.1 Candidatus Gastranaerophilales bacterium
GTTCTTGAGGCAAAAAGAAAAAACGAACCAAAAAAGAAAAACACGCTGTATCAAAAGAGATTTTAAAACTCAGAAACGAAAATTTCCGTCCACTCACAAAATGTAAAATTCGGTACGGTAAATTTTCATTCCTTCGTTTAAAAATCTCTAATCAAAGTTCCGTCAGGGCTTCGCCCCGAACCCCCTACGGCTTACAAAGTAAGCCGTTATAGCTTTTTGCTATCTGGTTTAAATAAAATGCTTTTTCCATAATAAATATTATCAATGTACAAACAATTTATTTTTACAAAATAAATTCCAAAAATTTTCTTAATCTTTAAATTCACGTGCTTTTACGGAACCGAGTTTATGAATATCTTCATCAGTCCTGTTGCCGTAAATAGTGATTTTGTTCAATTCCGTTTCTATGTTATTAAACTCTTCATCAGTCAATACAACATCTGCCGCACCGAGGTTTTCAATAACTCTTTCATCTTTTCTCATTCCCGGAATCGGTACTACATGCGGATATTTATGCAGCATCCAGGCAAGAGATAATTGAGCCGGCGTAACGCCTTTCTTGTCCGCAACTGCGTGCAGCAAATCCAATAGCGGCTGATTCTTTTCAACGTTTTCCGGATTGAATCTTGTTATAACACGCCTTACATCATCGCCCTTGTATTCCATATTTTTGTTATACTTTCCGCTCAAAAATCCGGATGCCATAGGTGAAAATGCAACAAATCCGATATTCAACTCCTGACAAGTCGGAATTACATCTTTTTCAAACATTCGCTCCATCATGGAATATTCGCTTTGGATGGCTGTTAAAGGTGTTATTGCGTGGGCTTTTCTTATCTGTTCTTCCGTTGATTGTGATTGCCCCCAGGCACGGATTTTTCCTTCTTTTATGAATTCGCCCATCCATTGTGCAACCTCTTCAACGTTAGAATCCAGAGGAACCCTGTGCTCGTAATAAATATCTATATAATCTGTCTGAAGTCTTTTTAAAGAGTCATTGAGCGCATTTGTTACGCCTTTTTTGCTTAATTTACCTTCGGGAATTTCCTGTCCGGGTTGGAATACCGGAACGAATTTTGTTGTTAAAATGATTTTATCTCTAAATGGTTTTACTGCTTTGCCGACAAGTTCTTCATTTACATAAGGACCGTAGGCTTCTGCCGTATCAAACAGAGTGCAGCCCAAATCATAGGCTTTGTGTATAAGTCTGATGGATTCTTCTTCCGGCGGTATTGCTCCGTAACCGTGGCTGAAACCCATGCAGCCCATACCAACGGAAGAAACTTCAATATTTCTTAGCTTTCTGTATTTCATAACTCATTCCTTTCTGTTTTTTGTCAGCTTAATTTAAATATGGTTCAAATATTGCTTTAAGCTGTATATTACAAAATTTATTAGTCCAATTAAGCGGTTCAAACTTTCCGTCAGACATGCACCAGCAGGTCATCATCCCGTAAAGTTCGCTTATAATAATGTGTGTAAGCAGTTCTACTGGGGTATTCTCTTTCAGCTCTTTGTTTTTTATTGCTGCGTTAAGTATTTCTTTTAGCATCGCCACATCGTATGCCCATTTTTGACCGTCTTTGTTGTCAGGAACATTATTCGGATCCAGAACATCCTTTGTCCATTGTCTGCATACATGGATTCCGCAGGATTCTACACATTCCATAAACCGGTGAAAATAATGGCTAAGTTTTTCAATTATTTTTAAATGGTTCATATTCTGCAGCTCTTGAGCAATTTCGTTAAAGGGTACTCTGCTTATATCCAGCACAATATCTTCTTTGCGTTTAAAGTATGTATAAAATGTGCCTTTGGCAACACCGGCTTTATGGGTGATGTCTTCAACATTTATTGCGTCAAATCCCTTTTCTTTGATAAGTTCAAGTCCTGCTGTAATAAGCTTGCGTCTTGTTTCTTGCGCTGCTGATTGTCTTTTGTTCATATCTTTGAAACCCGTTTTTTATTTGATAGTTTTAATATAACATTTTATTGACTACAAGTCAATGACCTTGGGTCAATAAAATAACTTTTGATAAAAAAGCAAAATAAAAGCTCCGAAAATATTTCCGGAGCTTTTATTTTTTATTTAAAAATTGGGTTTACTCTGCAGGCTGTGCATCGATGGTTTTTTCTTTTGCACAAAGTACAAATTGTGCAGTTAATTCTGCTGCAACAAGATATGTATAAAAATACAGAACGGGAACAAATATCAATCCCACAATTGTTGCACTCAGTATGGAAATAACTATTTGCGTCAACACTGAAAGCGCAAGGAAAAGTAATATTAGTATGCAATAATTGCCTACATTGCCTTTCAGCATTGCAAAAGCATCGTTAAAATTGACATAGGCTAAAATTTTTAACTCTTTGAAGAAGTTTGCCATCATAAGCGGACCAAACACAAGTGTAAGCAGATAAACAAGCAGATTAAATGCTCCGAGTAAGGTTAACAGTATAAATGCTGCCGGATGAAAAGCGTTGTTTCCCAAAACAAAAAACAAGCAAATCATAAAAATAACGGTCAGAACAAGAACCGGCAGAATATAAATAAACATACCGACAAAATATTTTAAACCGGTTTTCAGCATTTTTCCGAATTCGTTCCAGTCAGGTAAAAACGGGTTGGAATAATTTATTCGTCTGTTGCCTGTTTGTGCAAAATATCCTGCTAAAAGAAGCGCTAATAAAATTGAAAATACAAAACACAAGAAAAATGATAATATTGTAACTATTTTTGACAGAGTGAATATATATGCCAGAAGTGGCATTATATATATTGCGCAAGCTGCAAGCACAATACCTGAACCGGCAAGTAATTTGTTTACCCAGCCCGGATCTTTAGATATGTACGTTAATGATTTTTCAAAATCCAGTTCCATTTTATTTCTCCTTTATTTTTATTCTACTTTTCTTCAAGGTTTTTTGATTCGTTATCAATTTGGACAAAACGGGCAGTTAAAATGCCGCATACAATGTTTATGTATATTGAAACAAAAGGTATTAACAAAATACCGATAATTGTTAATGCAAGCAATAATACAGACGTATTACAAATCACACCCATTGCAAGTATCAGTAAAACAAGAACAAGATAGTCCATTGCATTGTTTTTTAAAAGTTTGTATGCTGCAGAAAAATTTAAGAATTCAAACGGATTAAAATCTTTTATAAAATTTGCGTTAAACAATGGATAAAGCAGCATATAAATAAGGTAGAAAATTTCTGCGATTATATTAACACCTGCCGATACCAGCTTATAACTTTCAGATGCTTCGGATTGAATATCTAAATAATGTATAAGCGATAATCCGATTGCGCCTACAAATAGCAGAGGCAGGTGGAATAACACTGAACCCAATGCCGCTTTAAAGCCCACAAACAAATGCGAGCCGAAATTACTCCACTCAGGAAGTTTTGTTTCAGAATCGGTGATATAATCGTGGGCCATTTGCAGTATGTATCCGTAAACTGCTAAGCCGATAATAACAGAAAGCAGTGTACACAAAATCAATAACGGTAAAAATGCTTTTGGAGCAAGCCATATTGAACAAATCAGAATAAAAATTAATGCAACTATCGCAATAGTAAACAAACAGCCTATCACAATTTTTTCTATCCATCTGTCGTCATTTTTTACAAAAGAAAGTATTTTTTCTAAATCGTATTTCATATAAGACTCCAATTTTTTGTGTTATTGCAATTATACACTTTTTTAAATTTTTTTATAGGTGCATATATATGAAAAAGCAGTTCTTTTATTTGTGGTTAAGAGCTGCTTTTTGGTTTATAAAATTTTAGTTTGTTATTACTTTTTCTTTTTTGTATCTTTTTCTACCGGTGCAAACCAGTCGCAGGTATGTTCTTCACAAAAAGCTTTTTCCAAGTCCTTCATAATACTTTGATGTGTCATCTCAAAGGTTATTGGAGTAATGGAAACTTTGTTTTGTCGTACTGCATTGATGTCTGTGCCGTCATTTTCGTCGTATTCTATCAATTCACCGGCAAGCCAGTAGTATGTTTTTCCTCTGGGGTCAATACGTTTGTCATATTTGCTGGTAAACATTCTTGTACCCAGTTTTGTTATGGCAATGCCTGCAATATCTTCTGCTTCTAAAGATGGAAAATTGATATTAAGAATGGATTTTTGCGGGAAGTTAATATCCTTAATTTTGTTGACAAATTTAGCCATAAAGTTTGCTGCAAAGGCAAAGTTTTCTACTTCATAATGCAACCCCGCAAGTGAGGTCGCAATTGCCGGAAAACCGAGCATAGCGCCTTCCAGCGCACAGCTTACAGTACCGGAGTATAAAATATCCGCCCCGAGGTTAGGACCATGGTTGATACCGGAGATAACCAGATCAGGCATTTCATGCGGTTCCAAAATTGCGCTTAAACCTATTTTTACACAGTCGCCGGGGGTACCTGTTGTTACCCAGTTCCTTTTTGCTCCGAATTTAGGGTCAAGCTCTTCAACCCTTAAGGGAGTATGTAGAGTCAATGAATGTCCTGCTGCACTGCGTTCTCTGTCAGGTGCAATTACATAAACGTCATGTTCGCAGCTCAAAGCTTCCGTCAACGCTCTGATTCCGTTTGCCATAAGACCATCGTCATTTGAGATAAGTATGTTCATATTGCGCACACTCCTGTATCATGTTTTCCTATATTATAAATACCCATTTTTCAAGAAAAATAACACTTTTTTCTTATCTTTTCTTAATTTGTTAAATTTCTTTAAACTCCTTTGTTTTTACTTATAGCATTTATTAAACCTTCGAACAAGGGATGCGGGTGTTCCGGACGGGATTTAAATTCAGGGTGGAACTGACATGCAACAAACCAGTCGTTTTTGGGATATTCCACTATCTCACAAAGCTGACCGTCCGGTGACATCCCTGAAAATACAAGCCCTGCGTCTTCTATCTGTTTTTTGTATTCATTGTTAACTTCGTATCTATGGCGGTGTCTTTCGGAAATTGTTTTAACCTTTCCGTAAGCATCATATGCTTTTGTACCTTTTTGCAATACGCAGTCAAATTTTCCGAGCCTCATTGTACCGCCGAGTTCGTCTATATTTTTTTGCTCAGGCATAAAGTCTATGACAGGATAAGGAGTACCTTCGTTAAACTCTGTTGAATTTGCACCTTTTAAACCGACAACATGTCTGGCATATTCAATAACAGTACATTGCATACCGAGACACAAGCCCAAAAACGGCAGATTGTTTTCTCTTGCGTATCTGATTGCATTAAGCTTGCCTTCGATACCTCTTACTCCAAATCCTCCCGGTACAACAAGACCGTCCACATCGGAGAGAATCTCTTTTGCCTTTGCCATATCGGTGCATTCTTCGGAATTTATCCATTTTATTTCTATTTTTGCATCTTTATGGTAGCCGGCATGTTTTAGCGCCTCTACAACCGAAATATATGCATCCGACAGGTTTGTGTATTTGCCTGCTATGGCTATTTTAAAGGTGTGTTTAGGGTTTCTTATTTTTTCAACAAGCTTTTTCCAGGAATCAAGATTCGGTTTTTTATCCAAAAGCTGCAGCCTTTGCAGTACAACATGAGCCATCTGCTGTTCTTCCAAAGCCAAAGGAACTTCATAAATAGACTTCATATCCTTGCATTCGATAACAGCATCAACGGGAACTGAACAAAACAGCGATAATTTTTCTTTTTCTTTTTTGGGAAGAGGCTTTGATGTTCTGCAAACAAGTATTTCAGGTTGAATACCGTAGCTTCTTAAAACGGAAACGCTGTGCTGTGACGGCTTTGTTTTTAACTCTCCCGACGTAGGCAAATACGGTAAAAGCGTAACATGGATGGAAAGACTGTTGCCGAATCCTGCTTCTGTTCTGAATTGTCTTATGGCTTCAATAAAAGGCAAGCTCTCAATGTCCCCTATTGTGCCGCCGACTTCAGTAATAAGGAAATCAGGCTTAAACTGTGTTGCGGCTTTTTTGATTCTCGATTTTATCTCATTTGTAATATGCGGAATTGTTTGAACTGTTGCACCGAGGTATTCGCCTTTTCTTTCTTTTTTAATAACAGTTTGGTATATGCTGCCCGAGGTTACGTTGTTTATTTTCCCTAAAGAAGTATCGGTAAATCTTTCATAATGTCCCAAATCAAGGTCGGTTTCCGCACCGTCATCCGTAACAAAAACCTCTCCGTGCTGAAACGGGCTCATGGTACCGGGGTCAACATTTATGTAGGGGTCAAATTTTTGTATGACAACAGAAAATCCTCTGGATTTTAAAAGTCTGCCTAAAGATGCTGCCACAATCCCTTTCCCCAGTGATGAAACAACACCGCCTGTTACAAAAATATACTTTGTTGCCATTTTATACCCCTATCTAGTCACTTCTTATATATTGTGAAATTTTATTTATAAGTTAAAAAGCTTAGAGGGTGCGTCCTCTAAGCTTTTTAAAGTTTTTAATTAATCTTAGGAACCCTGAAAAATCCGTCCTCTTTTAATGGTGCGTTTGCCATTAGTTCCTCTTTTGTATTTTCACTGACTACAACATCTTCTCTCATAACGTTAACCATAGGTATTGCGTGACTCATTGGTTCAACGCCTGTTGTGTCAACTTCATTCATTTGTTCAACATATTTTAAAATATCGCCGAGCTGTTTGGAAAATTTTTCTTTTTCTTCTTCGCTAAGTTCAAGTCTGGCGAGTTTTGCAACGTGTTCAACGTCTTTTATTGTAATCATTTTCTTCTCCAACCAAATATGTATTATTTATTATTAACATGTCCGCATAAAAAATGCCATGGTTTGTTGTGTTTTTTTTACATAAGATTTTTTGCAAAAGAAAAACCGCCTTGATTTCAAAGCGGCTTAATAAGTGTTCTTTTCCCCTGTTAATAACTTTGCTTATGCTTCAGCTTCAGCAGGAGCTTCTTCAGAAGCGGGTGCTTCTGCCTCTTGAGCTGCAGCTTCTGCAGCAGCGGCTTCAGCCTGTGCTTTAGCTTCTTTTTCTGCTTCTAATTTAGCTAAAGCTTTTTTGGAAAGTTTCTTTTCTGTTTTTTGTTTGTAGTTCAAAGTACCGTCTTCGTTGCAGTTGTTGATAAGGTATTGAACTGTTTCTGAAGGTTGAGCACCTTTTGAAATCCATTCTAAAGCAGTAGCTTTATCCAATTTCATTTCTTTTGTTTTAGGATTGTAATGTCCTAATTCGCAGATAGGTCTGCCTTCTCTTTTTTGTAAATCGTTTATAACAACAATTCTGAAAGTCGGGTTCTTTTTGTATCCGAGTCTTTTTAATCTGATTTTAACCATTTTTGGCCTGTTCTCCTGTTCGATTTTTTTGTAAATACTTACCCTCAGGCGGTCTTTCAGCCATAAGACCCTTTACGAGAGGATTGTTCCCTCGGGTTTCGGTTAATTTAATCAAACCACAAGCATATTTCAGAATCAACAGAAATTTTATATGTTTTTCTCACTTGTGTCGCTGTAATGCAATTCAAAGTAAATATAAATTTTCGGCAATTTCTTTGAATATTATTGTACAAAAAGGTTTTGAGCCTGCTAAAACAGCGATGTTTATAAGAAAAAATCTGATTTTAATGCGGTAAGTTGTTAAGTTATGTAACAAATTGTTGTTTTTTTGAAATTTGAACGTTTAAAAAGACTTTATATATATGTGATTCATGCAGTATAATATAAGGGTAGGATGGTTATAAAATGAGTGTACCGTATCCAGACAATTTAGGTTATTTTATGTTGAAATTAGTTGAAAACCAAGTAAAGAAAACACTAAACAACGCAGATGAAATAATGGACGCTATCAGGTCAGCGCGGCGTGAAATAAAGGAGCGTATTGAGTACCTTGAGTCTCAACTTTCGGATGACAATATTGAAGCCGAAAGAGAAATTGCTGTGCTGATTCGGCAAGACCAGTATTTTGAAACCCTTGAGGGTAAACAAAAGTCTGAGCTTAACGCTATTTTCTTTGCAGGCAGGAAATTGAATGACAATTGCATTTATCCTGACGTGCTGCAGTGGTATCAGCCGCAAAGTGATGAGTGATAGCGATATAAATTTTTATACAATTGTGGACTAACAGATAAAATGTCGGAGTTATGCTCCGGCATTTTTCTGTTTTGCTTTAAAACCGTAGGGGCGACAGGGAGAGTACTTCCCTATGCAGCCAATTCTGCTTCGCCCTTGTTCGGTTTTAGTTATCTGAAAATATGCATTTTCAGCGAATTAGATTATTTTCCGTTATTTCTCCTCAAAACTATATACATCTTTTATAAATAAAAAAAATTTTTTGTTAAAATTGCTTAATTCCCTTATTTTGTTAAGAATTAGTTTACATTTCATAAAAAACTAACAAAAAATTATCTGTTGTTTTTTTACTTATATGGTATAATAAGCAATCATAATTGTGATAAAACTGTATCGCTAAGGTGTGTAAAACTTGGAGGACATATAAAATGGCAGATAAATCTGCATCTCAACCAATAACTGCATTTGAAAAAATAGAAAAGTCTGAACTCAAACGTATAGAAATTTCGCAGCTTCCTAAAGAGATACCTGATTTTAAAAATACCTTCGAATCCAAGGATTCAATTATCAAAAAATGGCTGACGGATTGGATTGTGTCGGGTTTAAAAAAGGGCGGGCTAAAGCCTAACTCTTTACTCCCTAAAAAACAGGATATTGCATATTATCTCGGAGTAAGCGTTGGAACTGTCCAAAATGCGGTAAGATGCGTTGAAGATGCCGGTTTTTTAGAGTCAAAACAACGTATAGGTACAATTATTAAAGGTTCGGGTGCGTCTGATCCTATTATAAGAAAGGCCTCGTCTAAAAGAGAAAAAGTCATTACGCAAATAAAAAAATATATTGTGGAAAATAAAATTCAAACCGGCGAATCTTTGCCTTCAGCCCGTTTTCTTTCTGCAGAAATAGGCAACTCAACAAATACAATAAGACTTGCACTTGATTTTCTGGCGGCGCAGGGTATTATTGAAGCCAAGGCTTTTCGTTCCAATGATTCCAACTGGATACTCAAAAGACAGCCGGAGTTTTCTGAAACAGAAGCCGCAGTTTTGCAAAACGAAACGGATTCAATTACTGCTGATACTCTTGTTTATAAAGTTGAAAGAGAGCTAAAAGATTACATAAAAGAAAACTACAAAATCGGTGACAGGCTGCCTGCGCATCAGGAATTGTCGGAAATTCTTAAAGTAAGTATAAAAACAGTACATGATGCAATGAAAACACTCATAGACGAGGGTTATCTCTTGGCAAGACGCGGCCGTTACGGCACTACAATAATTAAAATTCCGTCTGATGCGGCAACTCAAAATATTATGCAGCCTCTTAACGAAACCTCAATATTTGCTTCTGCAGCAGAGGCGGCATTCTACAGCTATCAAAAAATAGAAAATGAAATCAGAAAATTTATTATATCAAATTATGAAATCGGTGATAAACTGCCATCAATGGACGATTTATCCAAACAGTTTGATGTTTCTTCCAATACAATAAGAAAAGCTTTGCAGAATTTATCGAAGCAGGGAATTGTTAATTTTTCCAGAGGCAGATACGGCGGTACTTTTGTTGTTGATTTGCCGGAAGATGATACGGAAGAATCTTTCAGATGGCTTGCTGTAAGTTCTGATTATACAATTTCTTATGATAATGAAAATTAATACTCTTACAAATTGAGTGCTTATTTTATGACTCCTATTTCACCTGTATATGCAAATATGTCTTCTTTGTTAACAAAATGCAAATGGAATACCCCGCCAAATGCACAGCGTAACGACGGTATAAATTTCCAAAAGGATTTGCCTTGGGTTCGTGACAATGTTTTGACCACGGCTTTGTCTGAAGTTAATGAACTGACTTTTGCTCCTGAGGATATAAGGTATATGGAAGGTATAGGAATTTATCTTCCTTTCAAATCTGGTAAAGAATGTGTAGATTTTATAGAAAAAGAAAATATAAGGTTATACTTTGCCAAACCTTTTGAAAAAGGGGTGCATGCACAGTATAGTTTTGATAGAAATGCAATTATGATAAATAAAAAATATCAAAACACAAAGGATTTTGCTGTTATGCTTGCAATAGGCGAGGCTATTTTGCATGAAGCGGGGCACGCTAAAGATAAAGACGGTCAAAGTTCTGTCCAGGAGGAGTTAAACTTCTTGGGGATGAACGCAGTTGCACATCGTGCTTTTATAAAAAAGTACGGAAAAGTTTTTTCCAATTCAACTGCACCTATTGTAGCGGACGGGGTCAGCATATATGAAAAACTGTTTTTTGATCCTGATCCGGATAAAAAACGCCTTATAGCTCGTATGAAGGAAAAATACGGTGATTTGCCCTCCGGCGACAGGTTGCATCCGCCGGGGAAAATTGCCAGAGCTGTTTTGCAATAATTGTTATAAATACACTAAATGTTAAGATGTGTAACGATACAAAACTTAAAAACTGCTATATTTTTAGCAAAAATTTACCTTTACAACTTTTACATTTATAGTAAATTTAATGACAAACATGGGCGAAGTGTGTTATAATAAATTTCATAGGTCTAGGTTTGATTTATATATAATTGTGTTTATTTAATCCCAAAAATCCAAAAAAGGAGGCCAACCATGTCCACAAAAACTGCATCACAGGAAGAAAAAAAGGTTAAATCCAAATTTAATGATGAATTCGAATGTTATCTGAAAAGACAATGCTTGAAAACAACATTTAACGGACTTGAGCTTGAAACTTTCAGTTGGTACAAAAAGATGTTAGGTTTAGTATAATCTGCATTTTTACAAACATATATTAATAAAGAGGGATAAAACCCTCTTTTTTAATAATTATGTGGAGTTGCATTTGGAATGTTAAAATTTTCCGCCACGAAGGTAATACTCTGAGCAGCTCATACCGCTAGAGTGACCGTTACATTCTTTTTCAAGTTTGTCACTGTCTGTTTCTTCAGATCCAAATGCTGATATACCGTTTTTATACAGATAAAGACCGAATATATCTCTGCCAATGCGATTTGGCGGTTTTATCCCGTTCATATCGAATAATACTGAAGCACAAGGTGTTGTTTCTGTGCAGTTGCAATTTAACCATTTAAAGCCAACTATGTTGCCATTTTCCTGATATGCAAACAGCTTTGTGAATATATTTGATTGCATCGGAATTTGTGAGCCGTTTTTAAATTTGTAGTGATATGATTTTAAACTTTTTGTATTTCTGCTCAAATCAACATTTAAATATGGGCTTATTATTTTAAAAATTTCGTTTTCTTTGTCTTCGACATTACTTTTGCAAACCGAACGTATAAGCTCTGCATCACTTATATTAAACACCTCAAAGTTTGTTTGTGCTTCTAAAAATAATCTTTTCCAATTTGCAATAATTCTTGCTTCCTTTGAATTGTTAAATATAGTAGGAAGGCAGAGTATGACTGTGGTCACAAGAAGACAAACCACAATCATAATTTCTACCATATTAAAAGCTTTAAGTCGTTTATTCATATTATCTTGCCAAATCAAGCTGCTTTTTTTCCTGCATTAATTTGTCATAAATCCATTCGGGAATAAAGTTTTTTCCAAGGATAATCTGACCGTTGTTCGGGTTTGGTGCATGAAAGTCAGACCCGCCGGTTATAATCAGTCCATTCTTCTCTGCGATAGTTGAATAGTATTCTACCATTGCCGGAGAGTGTTTTCTATGGTATGCCTCTACCCCGCGCAATCCGTAGTGCATAAACTCTTTTATAAGACTTTCTGCATCTTCAACATCAAACGGGTGAGCAAATACCGGAATCCCGCCTGCATCATAGATGATTTCTATTGCTTCGTGCGGAGAAACCGTCTTTCTTTGAACGTAAACATCTGATTCATCGTTAATATATTTGCTGTAAGCCTCAATAACACTGTTTGTTCCGCCGGCCATTGTAATTGCTTTAGCAATATGCGGACGTCCTATACTTCCGCCAGGCGCAACCAGACCTTTAAGTTTTTCAAATGTAATATGTATTCCTTCTTTTTTGTTTAAAAGATGAATAATTTCTTCTGCCTGCTCTACACGTGCTTTTTGTTGAGTTTTGAGCATTTCCTGAAAATCATTGTCATCACGGTTCATAAAATAGCCCAAAATGTGAATTTCCGTATCTTTATAAATCGTGTTAATTTCTACCCCCGGAAGAATTTCCAGCGGCGGTGTTCCTTTTTCTTTTGCGATTTTTTGAGCGTAATCTACAGCTATAGGATAAGCAAGAACGTTATCGTGATCAGTAATCGCAATAGCATTCAAGCCTGCGTCAATAGCAGTATCCACAATCTTTTCGGGACTAAAAACGCCATCCGAATAGATTGTGTGAATGTGTAAATCGACTTTCACCTTTCTATCCTTTCTTCATGTCTGTACCTCACTAATATTTTTTATATAATTAATTCTTTTAATACTTTGAGCTTGCCCTGAAACGGCGTCAAAGCACATACTGACAGCATTAAGTTCCAGTACGGGAGTTTCTGCAACATCAAATCTTTCCGGAATACTTGTAATCAATCGTTTTAAAGATGGTTCATAAGCCATACCGATTACAGAATCAAATGCGCCGCAAAAACCTGCGTCAGATATGTAGGCTGTGTAATTATTTATAATCTTTTCATCAGCTGTTTGAACATGGGTATGAGTGCCTAAAACCGCACTAACCTTATGTTCGGAACAAAATTTTGCAAAGCATATTTTTTCTGCCGTTGCTTCTGCATGAAAATCAATAATAACTATAGGAGCTTCTTCTTTAATTTTTTCAATTTCAGTTTCCACAATTTCCCACGGTGAATCCACCGGAGTCATAAATGTTCTGCCCAACAGATTCATAACCGCAATTTTTGTGTTTAGAACATCAAAAATTCTGTACCCGACCCCGTAAGTACCTTTAGGATAGTTCATTGGCCTAATTAATCTGTCGGAATTATTAATATAAGAATAAATATCTTTTTTATCCCAGATGTGATTGCCGGAAGTAAAGCAATTTATGCCGTATGAGGCAAGGTCGTTATGATTTTTTTCAGTAAGTCCGAACCCGTGGGACGCATTTTCAACATTTGCAATAATAAAATCATAAACATTATTTTCATTGGCTCGTAAGTCGTCCAGAAAATGCTTAACAGCATTACGTCCCGGACGACCAACTATATCGCCAATAAATAATACTTTTATTTGTTCGTTTTCTGTTGTCATATTTGCCTGCGCATACAGGTCAAATCATTTTGCGATTTCTGTAGTTCTGATTTCACGTACAACCGTGACTCTGATTTGACCCGGATAATCGAGTTCTTCTTCAATACGCTTAGCAATATCACGGGCTAACTTTGCGCTGGCTAAATCATCAAACATGTCAGGTTGAACAATAATTCTAACCTCACGACCCGCCTGTACGGCAAAAGACTGTTTAATACCTTCATAGCTTGAAGCTATTTCTTCAATTTTTTTAAGTCTTTTGATATAGATTTCAAGAGTATCTCGTCTTGAACCGGGACGTCCGGCTGATATAGCATCTGCAAGTTTTACCAAAACTGCTTCAATCGTATTTGCGGTAACATCGTCGTGGTGAGCTTCAATTGCGTGCACAATTTCTTCTTTTTCACCATAACGTCTGGCAAGTTCGACACCAAGTTCAATATGTGTTCCATCTTGAGTTTGGTCTACTGCCTTGCCTATGTCGTGGAGAAGTCCGGCTCGTTTTGCAACCTGAATGTTTGCACCGAGTTCGGCTGCAAGCATCCCTGCAATGTGTCCTACTTCCAGTGAGTGTTTTAAAACATTTTGACCGTAGCTTGTTCTGTAATACAAGCGTCCGAGCGTTTTAATTAACTCTTTATGAAGGTTCAAAACGCCCATGTCAACTGCAGCGTTTTCGCCTTCTTTTTTAATTTTTTCTTCAATTTCTTCCTGAGCTTTTTCCACCATTTCTTCAATTCTTACAGGGTGGATACGGCCATCGGATATGAGTTTTTCCAATGCAACTTTGGCAACTTCACGTCTAACCGGGTCGAAACTTGAAAGTACAACAGCTTCCGGAGTATCATCAATAATCAGGTCAACGCCGGTAAGTGTTTCCAAAGTTCTGATATTACGTCCTTCACGACCAATAATACGACCTTTCATTTCGTCAGACGGAAGATTCACTACAGACACAGTGGATTCCACAACCTGATCAATGGCACATCTTTGCATTGTTGTTGAAAGGATATCCTGTGCTGTTTGTTTTGCGGCTTCTTTAATTTTAATTTCGTTTTCTCTGATTAATTGCATTTGTTCCTGTTGAAGGTCCTGTTTTAGTTGTTCCATCAACATATGTCTTGCCTCATCACGGGACATTCCTGCAATTTTTTCAGTTTCTTCAATTTGTTTTGCAATTAAGTCTGCCAGATAGTCTTCTTTTTCGAGAAGTTCATCCATTTTTTTCTGAACGGCGAATTCTTTTTCAGTAGCTTCTTGCAGTTTATCTTCAAGCATATCTTCTTTTTTGATAAGCTTGTCTTCTGCTCTTTGCAAATCCTGACGACGTTCTCTAACTTCATCGTCAAATTTTTCACGTTCAATGTGCAATGCTTCTTTTGCCTGAATCATTGCTTCTTTTTTTAAAAGGCTTTCTTTTTCTTCTGTTTCTTTAGAAAGCTGCTCGTATAGAGCCTGCACTGTCTTTTTCTTCTGCATTGCGGCAAAGGCTAATGCGCCCAAACCAACGGCTGCGAGAAGGGCAATTATCAAGAGTGCGGTTAATAAAGTCATTGTGTCGATTGTCCTGTACCTCTTATTCTATATATACACATACTCAAATGCGCCAACCTTTATTTGCGGTGCATTCGGGCTAAATATTTATGTATAAAATTAATGATTTATAAATTCATATTTAATTATTAATTCTTTTATATATTAAGCTAAAATTATAGTAGCATATTTTTTATAATTTTAAAAGAAAAATTTTTTGCTCAAAAAGCCTTTTTAAAGCCAAAAATTGCCGACACAAGTAAATTTGTTTTTAACTTTTTTTAAACCAATTTAAGCAGAAACTGTGAAATCCTTTTTTATCGTATAAAAATAAATCTTCTGAGTGAATTCCGTTTTCATATAGTACAAAATCTTTTTCACATTCTGCGAGATTATATAGTTTTTCCGTATGCCAGAAACAAACGGTAGGGTCTTTTTTACCTGCCAAAAATAGTGAAGGAATTTTTAGTTTTTTTATTTCAGCAGCAGGTTTTTCTTTTTTTAGCGGAATTAAATGCGGGCGTATCGATAAAAATCTGGAAAGTTCAAATTTTTTAAAAGTTTCTCCCCAGGCTTCTTTTTTCCACATTTTGTTTTCTATTTTGTCAAAATCACAAGGTACCGAAACAAAAATTGCTCTGTCCGCATTATTATATTTTGCTTGATGGATTAAAGCAATCATTGCACCGAGAGAAAAACCGATTACAAACACTTTTTTATAACCTTTGGCTTTAGCAAATTTTATAACTTCATCCATATCTGATTCTTCTTTTGCCCCGAAGGTGTACAGACCTTTTGATTTTCCGTGTCCTCGAAAATCAAAGGATAT
Organism: Candidatus Gastranaerophilales bacterium; assembly: GCA_944325555.1. Taxonomy (GTDB): domain Bacteria; phylum Cyanobacteriota; class Vampirovibrionia; order Gastranaerophilales; family Gastranaerophilaceae; genus Limenecus. Next base: position 15,586 of record CALVAN010000003.1, read on the forward strand.
AACATCAAAGTTATCTAAAAATGAATTGGCAATTTCAACAAAAGATTTTGAATCTTTTGTCATGCACCACCCCGGAGCAATAATCACAACGGAATCAAAGCCGTTGTGATAATAATTTGCTGCGATTTTTATATTGTCTTTTGTTGTTAATTGTATGTTTTCCATTCTTTTATTATTTGTCTGAGTGGGACCTCGCTTGTAGGAGTGGTACACGGAGTGCGAGTGGCGCCGAGTCTAGCATCTTACGGAAGTGACCCCATGCACTTGTTGCGGGTACCCTTGTTGTATAGCCAATATTGTACTTGTTTATTGTACCCGTTCAATAAGTTGTCGGGGTCAGTTGACTATATGAAATATAAAAAATTTTTTAAAACATTAATAGTTTTTATTTATAATATTATAATAATAGTTATATATTTTTGATTTATGATATAATTCTTTTTGTAATGGATAAGAAATCTCTCAGTATTAGCACACAAAATAAGTTAATCCTGTTAGGGTTGGTAGTCAGCACTCTTTTGATTGTCGGGTTGGCTGTTTTTGCTATCACAAATATTCAGGAAAAAATCTCTGAAGTTTACAGAGGCTTTGGCGAAATTGTTACAAAAACATTGGCTATTGAGAGTGTGGAAGTAACCAAAGATATCCAGGAGTTTGATCGTTTTAATATTTTAAGAAATCATTCACGTTCAATAATCAACAGCAATAATGAAATTGCTTTTATCGAATTTAGAGATAACGAAAATAATGTAATTTATTCTACTAAAAATGATTATCCCCAAAGGGCTCAAAAGACTCAAATAACGAGTTTTGCCCAGATGGTTGCTGATATTGGCGGAGAAAAGATAAATATCGGTAAAGTTACTGTGGGACTTTCTGGCGGTGCATCAAAAGATATATCACACGCCACAAGAAATTCTATGCTTGTTGTCTTTACTGTTGCTTGGATTGTATTTACACTTGTGATTTTAATTAATACAATTCTTATTACAAGAGAGCTAAGCATACTGCACCACGGCGTAAAAAAGATTTCTACCGGAGATTTTGGATACACTCTGGATGATAAAAACACTTCAGGAGAAATTAAAGATCTTATCCATGCGTTTAATGATATGTCTCAAAGGCTGCATCAATACGAAGAACAAAATATTGATGAGCTTACTCTTGAACGCAATAAGTTTGAAGCAGTATTGATGAGTATTGTAAACGGTGTAGTTGTATGTGACAACTTCGACAATGTTGTACTTGTTAATAATGCGGCTAAAAAAATGCTTGAAGTTGAAGATGAGCAAATCCTAAATACAAAAATTCAGATGTATTGTGACACAGACGGAGAACTTTGCTTTAAAGAAAAAATCGAACAATTTAAAGATACTCCGCTCGATATTATGGAAAATAAGCCGATTGAATTTAATATAGAAGTCGACGGCAGGGTTATAAAATCCGTTATATCACCGATGTTTTCAAACAATCAGGATTATGTCGGATACGTTATAGTACTTATTGATGTCACAAAAGAAGTTGAAATTGACAGGATGAAAAGCAACTTCATCTCTAACGTCAGCCATGAGTTGAGAACACCTGTTACTGTCTTAAGGACATACATTGATACTTTATACAATCACTCTGATGATTTTGATGAAAAAACAAATAAAGAGTTCTTTGAAGTTATCAATAAAGAAGCCGCAAGGCTGCAAAAAATGGTTAATGATATTCTTGATTTTTCAAGACTTGAAGCCGGTAATGTAAAGGTTGTAAAAGAGCTGACAAATATTGTTCCGCTTATAGAAGGCGAGTTGAAATCAATGCAGGTATTAGCGGAAGAAAAAAACATAACTTTTTCGCTTATCAAAGAGCCTGATCTGCCTGAAATACCAATCAACGCAGATAGTATAGAAAGAGCTTTGAATAATTTGATTTCAAACGCAATAAAATATTCTCCCGAAAACGGAAGAATAAAGGTTCGTGCAGAAATTGCCCGTGATCCTAATTACATTGAAGTTTCTGTTGAAGATCAAGGCTGCGGAATCCCCGAAGAACACCAGAAAAAAATCTTTGAGCGTTTTTATCGTGTGGAAAATGACACTCATACGGTAAAAGGTACGGGTCTTGGCTTGCATCTTGTAAAAATCACAATTGAAAAACACCATCAGGGACAGGTTTTTGTAAAAAGTAAACCCGGAGAAGGTTCAACCTTTGGGTTCCGTTTGCCTATTCACCCCGTAGAGGAAGAACAGGAAGAAAACAAAGAGGTATAATTTACATTGCTAGCAGTTTTTCGATATTTTCTTCGGGAAGATACATCAAACCGCTTTGTAGTTCTTGAGGCAGTTCCCCCCGTAGGTTTGCGGGAGTATTTAAATATTTCTGCATTAAAAGATCTTTTTCTGTATTTGTAAATTTCAGCCCGTTTTTATAATAAAAAACAGTCGGCGGCTTGGCATCATAAGCCATAAGATGAATTTTTCCGCCAAAACCGTTTGCTTTACTTTCTTTCACGGCTGCTTTTAATAATTCTGTACCTATACCTCTGTAGGGTGAATTTTTTCTTGCCTGATTACGGGATTCCAGAGCAGTTAATTCCATTGAATTATATATATAATCCTTTCCTATCGGCTTTTTAAAGATTCCCCCCTGCGGTCGGCACAAAGATGCGTAACCGAGTTTATCGGCTTGTTCATTTTTTATATATAAATGAATTTTATTGTCTTTTTCGAATTTCGTTATATAAGCAGGAGTTTTTTGACCGCTTTCACGATAGGTTAAACAAGTTTTGGCAACAATTTTTTCTGTCGGAAATAGCGTTTTTAAAAATTTAGAGTTAATTAAAGTTGATGGAATTTGTTTCCCTGACGCTATGTTAGAACTCTGTTTTTGTTGAGGTATTTGTATTATTTTTTTATAACGAATTGCAGGGAAAAATTCTTTTGTTTCTTTAATTAAACTTGTTGCGATTTGTGATTGGCTCATATCGCTATAAAACAGATGAATATTAAAAATTGCTCAGTATCGGGAAGTAATTGTACAAAAGCAGTACATTTGTTTTTGTACTGCTTTTGTTTCTTAATCATTAGTTGAGTTTTGGATTTGTTATTTACCGCTTGCAATAGCATCTTTAATTACGTTGGGGTGAAGTTGCAAATATGCCTGTACTTCCGCATCAGTCACACTGTTGGTAAGTCGTTCCATTCGAGAATTTTTTAATAAGTTACCGATTATACCTTTTTTATCACCATATTGTTCCTGATATTTTTCTTCTGCAATTAAATTTTTTACGTAATCCGGATGTAATGTGAGATAAGCTTTTTCGTCTTCCGTCATTACATATTTATCATTGCCTGTATCAGCTCCGGCTGTTTCTCCTTCTGTTGCGGTTGTGTCATCAGTTGCATCTGTAGCGTTATTTTTTGTACCGATGACTTCAAGCAGTGCGTTCATAAGAGTTTCAAACATAGATGTTATGCTTGTTAATATTCCGGTTAATGGATTTTCCACTTTATCTGTTTCGGTAGTTGTTGTTTCTTGTGTTGTTTCTTCTTCCGCAACAATTCCGGATTCTTCATCTGTAGAATCTGTGCTGACTTCTGTTCCTGATGCCTTTTCTGCTTCTTTCGTCGCTAAGGTTTCTTCTATAAGATTCTGTACAAATTCTTTTAATTCTGCAGCACTAAGACCGTTTGAACCAACCCCGTTTACACCGTTTACCATAAATTACCATCCTTTCATCAGTTTTGTTTAAACTCCTAATATGTAATCGGTAATAAGTAAAAATTTCTTTATAGCCAAGCTTGTGTTTTTTACAATTTGTTACAAGCAGTTGGCAAAAAAACTACTTTTCATGTTTTAATTCTTATGTAAAAAATAAGGAAGCACAGATGAAAATTCCATCAGGCGGTAAAAAGGCTTACCAACAGTTAAAAGAACAACTCAAACAAAAAATTACCCAATCAAAACAGGAAGCGCAAGAGCGCATGAAGCAAGCTGCAGATTATGTTACTCCAAAAGCTAAGGAAACAGCCAAAAAAGCAGCAAACTGGGTGGACGAAAAAATAAATGATCCACAGCTGAAGGATAAAGCTAAAAAAGCTGTAGACTGGACATCTGAAAAAATTGATGATGCTAAAGATGCATACGAGACGCTTAAGCAAAAATACGCACAATACACTATGGAACCGCCTAAGCTTGATGTTCTTCGCCAAAGAGTTACTGAATTGCAAAAACAAGTTTTGTTTAAATCAGCATTTTTAAGTGAATTGAAACGCAGAGCTCCTGAACAAACAATGTTAATTTATCAGAGGGAAAAAGAACTGCAAAAACTTGAACAGCAGGCACAAATCGCCATTGAAAAATACAATGATTTTGCTGCTAAACAAGCAGTTGCTCAAAGAGCATTTGATGAATTGAACAAAACTATTTAGTATTTTGGAAGATTCTAATAAATAAAGCACCAATCAAAAAACTGACCGGTGCTTTGTTATTTGCATAATAATTTAAACAAGATGTGTAACAGCTTCGTTAAATATCTTTATATATTCTGAATCCTTTTCTTTATCTAAGCTGCCTGTTATTAAAGCTTCCGCGTCTTTTACCTGTTCAGGTGTATGCTCCCATACAAGTTTTACATCTTTTGGTGCACCTGATATTGTTAAAAGGTCATTGATTGTACTCATCGGGGTTTTTTGTGCATTTTTGATATCTTTTACTCTACTTTTAGCATCTTCAACATACAGCTCATCCGGCGAGATTACCTTATCAGTCACAATCTTTTTAACCCTGTGCGGCTGCAATGCTATTTTATCCAATGTTTCTGGATGGGTGGAAGAAAATATAATCGTTGTGTGATAATCTTCTGCCGCAGCAGACATGATGTCTTTCATTCCTTCTACAATGTTATCCGCCACTTCATTGTGATCAATCAATTTATCCATATCTTTTATGTACATGAGATTCCAGTCACCTGTTTGCTGATAATCTTCTTCTGCCTGTTCAAGATGAGCTAAAATATCGTCTCCATTTTTAATTGTGATAAATTTTCCGTTAACATTGTCTGCAGTCCATTTAATCAGTTCGTCGTTAATATCATTATTTTTGTTGGAAAGCATAATACAGTTTGGCATATCAGTCGGTCTGCCTTCTCTTTGTCTTTGGATTAAATCAAGAAGTTTCGGTTTTAGCTGTTTTTCTTTAACATCATTCATTTCTTTTAAATAATTTACTTTATGTTCAGAATACTGCTCGGATTTTTTCATTTCTGCAACTTCTTCTTTAAGTTTAATGTTTTGCAAATCAGCTCTTAAAATATCCATTTTTCTAACCTGATCTCTTGCTTCATTTCTAAAACCTAAATTTTCAAACTGCACATCAATTTCATTTAATCCAAGCGACATAACCCCGAGGACAAACCTTTCCAGCGGATTATTCATATCACAAGTTCCACGTTGACCATTACGGGCAGTGAACTCTCTTAACGGTCTGTTAAGTTTCAAACTGCTGTAAATTTCTCTGTATAAATCCAATTTCCATTTATCATCTTTTTCGTTCAATTTTTCTTTAGCAAATGCAATTTCTTTTTGCTCATACTCTCCGGAGGGCAGTTGTACTCCTTTAAAAGAGATATTACGATGAAAAGTATCTCTCTCTAATTGAGTATTATCATTAAATTGGTGTGCAGCATAATTTCTTTTCGAAATTTTATTATTCACAACTATACTGTTAATGTTTTGAATTTTGTTAATCATTTTTCTCTCCTTAATTTTTATGTTTATTTAAAATTTTCTTGCCGTAATTAACAAGCGCAGCAATTGCACTGCCTGCAATTAAACCTGCTGCTGCATATTTAACAATGCCTGATGTTTTTATTTTAGAATTCTTTAATAACTCCTGATATCTGTCATTGTTTTTATTCCAGTTTTTGATGATTTTATCGGTTTCAAAAAATTTGGATTCATTAATTTCATCTATATTAAATACTTTTTTAACCCTGTGAGGCTGCAATGCTATTTTATCCAGTTTCTCCGGATTTGACGATGAAAAAATTATTGTTGTGTGATAGTCCTCAGATGCTGCAGACATTATATCCTTCATTCCCTCCACAATTCTATCTTCAACCTGACTGTGATCTATGAGTTTTTCCATATCTTTTATATACATCAATGTCCAGTTTTTGGTTTTTTGAAAATTTTCTTCTGCTTTTTCAATATGCTCGAGTATATCATCACCAACCTTAATAGTGATAAAATCAGCTTTGCTGTTTTGACCTATCCAGTTTATCATTTTTTCACTGTATTTTTGATCTTGCCCCTTAATCATCAAGCAGTTTGGCATTTCTGTGGGTCTGCCTTCTTTTATTCTTAAAACAAGATCTGAAAAATTGGACAAAATTTTATTTCTAAAGTTATAGATATCTGTGTCCACTTTTGTATCAAGGGCTTTTTTCAGCGATTTTTTTTCTTTTTCAAAAGAGTCATACCCCAGATATGCCCCTGCTGCTGTAAATGCCGGAGTCAGTATTGCATAAGGAACAAATTTTTTGTATTTGTTTTCCGGTTTTACATCTGAGGCAATATTATTAAGCGGGATTTTATTTTGTACTGTTTGGATTTCCATTTGTTTTATAAGACTTGGCATTTTATTCCTTTACTTCATTTTTTATGAGCTTATCCATTTCATCGGAATATTTGTCTAAATCATCACGTGTAATATTAGGTTTTGATTTTTCAATATTTTTTAACACATCTTCTTCTGTCATTTTTTTCTCAGTGCCTTCAAGACAAATATCATCTTTAATTTGAGAAATATTAAAAATACCCTGTTTTTCTTTTTCTGTTTTGTCCATATAATCTGCAAGTTTTGAGTAATCGAGGTTCTGCTCAACTCTTCCGTTCAGATAATAATGCATGATTTCTGCTTTATTATTTAAATCCGGCGGATCCATAGACACTATATAAGGAAATACTGCATTTTCGCCTTCCATTGGCAGCCCGATATTTAACGGATGGTTAGAAGCACAGAACATTGTACAATGGTATTTTTTTGAGCAATTTGCAAAAAATTCCGCAAGTTCCGGCAGAATAGACGAATCTTTGTCTGCAACTTTTGTGATTTCGTCGATAAATATAATTGTACGTATGCCTGTTTTTTGAAAGTTTTCTTCTGCTTTTTGCGCCTTTTCTAACAATGTTTTATAAAAAATATTACATCTATCATTTAAATGATTGCCCTCAACTTTTGTTCTTATCGGCACAAGTTTACAGCCTGTTTCGTTTGCAAAAGCTTTTGCAAATGTCGTTTTGCCGTTGCCTGTCGGTCCAAAGAAAAGTACCGCATTAGGCACATTGGCAGGTTCTCCTTTTTGTTCCTTTTTTATTTCAGATATAAAATATCTGTTTAAAACATCTTTTTCTGTATTATAACCGGCGATTTTTTTAAACCCGTTTGCTTTGGTAAAGCTGCCTTTGTAATCGTCAAACTCGCGGTGTTGTTTTAGTCTTTTATATTCAGGGTCAATATTATTTGCAGTAACTTTAGTTGCTACCTCATTAGCGATAGTATCAATTTTTTGCACTCTGCTGATATAATCAGACACAGCTTTATCTTGCTTTTTCATAGTCCGGTTTTTCAAATCAGATTCAAATTTAGTTATATTTCTCAGTGCTTTTTGTGTACGTCTCCACCATGGCAACTCGTTTGCTATTTTTCTTCTGATTTTCATTTCTTCTGTTATATTTTGAAAATCAATATTAAGTTTATCTATTTCTTCTATGTTGCCGTTATTTAGCAGGGTGTTTATTTTTTTATTTCCGTCAGATATAACCTTGCCGTTAGGCATTGTATACAAACTGTCCGGATCAATACTTACCGCTTTGAATGAAACTTTATTTGCTGGTTGAGTTCCGTACGTTTTGTTGTAATTGTTATTTTTCAAAATACTATTTATATGCATTTGCTCTTTCTCCTTTTTGAAAATATCAAATCATATAAATAAATTATTTTGACATTTAATGCGTAGTTTTGTTATATTTTTTTACAAACCCAAAGGGCGGCAAAAACAAGCCGCCCAATATTTTTTCCGGAAATAATATACTAATTCTATCTAATAAATCAACAAAAAACATGTAGAAACAAAATAATTCCAACTTTGTTTAATACTTTTAATAATGCGCCGTTTCATTCTCCTTAAGTGTTTACGAATTGTTCTCATCATAAGCTAACCTCGTCCTTTCTGTTATTGTTAAAGCGTTTGATATCGGTATTCCGCCTTTTTGAGCGGGACTGTTTACGATTCTGCCCTGAACATACATAACTGTTGAGCCGCCGCCATCAAGGTTCATAGCGTTTATACATCCGAAGGATTTCATCATTCTGGCAAGTTCTCCGAGAGTCATACCGACAGAAGCGTGTTCCCTTCCGTCAACCGTAACCATTATAAACTCGTTATTTGCGGTATAGCCGATAGCGGTTCTCGGATTTTTGCCGGTGATTGCGTTTAATTTTTGTGCGGTGACATCAATATAAACACCGCCGTCTTTAACAAGATAGGGACCGCCGCTTATTATGTGGTCTATGTTTTCCCACTCCGGAGTCATTTTTATATCAAGATTAACTTTTTTGTTCAATAAAAAAGCCCCCAGCTTAGATTTGGGACCGGATATTACATATCCGTCCTGTGGAATAGCAACGGGGGCTTGTGATAATGCAGTGACTTTATTACCCTGGATTGTTAAGTTGATGCCGTATTTTGGTGCAGCAGGTGACATTTGACCCCACTCAGGAGTGTACATAAGCACAAGTGTTGAAAGAATGCGGGGTTGATTAATGTTGTCCACTTTAACATTTTCACGTCCGGTGCTGATTGTTGAGTTAAATTGTACCTGCGCCATTTTAAATTCGTTTTTGCCGATACCCATTGCAACACGGTTGTGCAAAGGACCGGTGTAAACCTTTTTGTTAATCATAAGTGTGCCTAAGGGGACACCGTTTTGGAACTTAAAATATGTGCCGTTAACTGCGGCGATAGAATTATTGCGTGAGGCAATAGTTCTGATAGTTGCCCTTTGTTTAAGTTTTGTGGATGCGGATGCAAGTTGCGGAGCGATTTCGATATTCGGGTTGAGGTTGCGGTTGACTTCTACTATGTTTATTTTTACGGGGCGTTTGTTGATATATTTCACCATACGGATATGCTTAACCCCGTCAGCAATGGTGAGAATCGCCCCGTTGCGGTATCGCTGTCGCAGCATAGATTCCCAGCGTTGTTTTTCCTCTGTCAGACTCCTAGTCTGCTCCTCGACCTGTTTTATATTCGCTCCTGTATTAATTGCTTCGTCCGCATTTGCAAAAAGATTATTGTTAATCAAAAAAGACTGAGAGCAAAATACGCTCAACAATACAGTAAAGTATAATGAATGATTAATCATCTTTCTTATACTTTTGTAATTGTAGGCTACTGTAATGCTCATAATGATTAACTCTTTAGTTTATCCTTTCTACTACTATTGTAACACATTTGAGTAAGCATCTCAATTGTTAATGTAACTTATTTTTAAAAAACCAATCACAAAGCAGGTTTTGAGCTTAATATTTTGTAATACTTTTAAAAGGACTAATTCCCTCAAAAAGCTTGCTATATTTATTTATGGTAAGAAGTACACTTAATCAAGATTTTATAAAATAGCATAATCGAACTAGCCCGATAGTATAACAAATGTTTTAAAAATTTATGCTCTAATCATGCAAAAGAGAAAGGAGCTATTAATGAGTTTTAGCGAGGATTTTGATTTTTCTTCATGTTTAAACGGAGATTTAAAGGGTACAAAAACGGAAAGTAATTTAAAGGAGGCATTCAGCGGTGAATCACAGGCTAGAAACAAATACAACTTTTTTGCCAAAAAGGCACGCAAAGAGGGATATATCCATATTGCTGATATCTTTGATAAAACGGCTGAAAACGAAAAAGAACACGCAAAAATTTGGCTGAAGCTTTTAAACAACGGACAAATTCCTGAAACTAAAGACAATTTGCGTACTGCTGCGCAAACGGAAAGCTATGAATGGCAGGATATGTACGCAGGTTTTGCGCAAGATGCAAAAGAAGAAGGTTTTGATAAAATTGCCGCTCTTTTTGAAACTGTCAGAGGCATTGAAAAAATGCATATGACAAGATATAACAAGCTTTTAAAGGAGCTTGAGGACAACACTTTTTATCTGAAAGACGAGCCTGTTGTGTGGGAATGTTCAAAATGCGGCTACCGCTGCGAAAGAGAGCAGGCTCCCGATATTTGCCCTTTTTGCAAGCATAAAAAAGAATACTTTTTTGTAGTATCGGAGAATGATTGAAAAACCCCAAAATATGCAAAACACTGAAGAAGGAATCATATGTCCTGTTTAATTTTGTTACCAATCCTTTATTGTTAATGCTCTGTCAGCAATAACATTAGGATCGCCGTCTATGGCAAAAATTTCTTTTTTAAGCGGATGTATCACACAGGCTTTTTCATAACAATTTTGCAAAAGGTAATTGTGCAAACATTTTTTAGAACCGTTGCTGCAAGAAACTCCGATTGTACCTCTCGGGTTTTTGTCAAGCAAAACCGTATAATTTTTGGCAATTTTTCTCTCTCTTAATTCATTTTTTACTGCAAAATGTAAAATATTAAGAGCTGGGCAATCGGGGCCGCTTATATAAATAACTTTTTTGTTAGATTGTAATACGTTTGAAAATTTTTCATTTGAAGATGTATTAGCTAAAACTTCTGCCGGAATTTTAACAGCACCGTCCGGGCTTTGCGAGTCTATAGACATTGTTTTTTCTGTTGCAGACAATAACACCTTGAAACAAATTAAAATTACTGCTATTAATACAAAAATATAATGCTTTTTCATAGAAACGCTTTCTTTGGAAGTCTTACAACTGAATCTGCATAATTTTATCGTAGGCCTGAATAATTTTTGTGGTAACGTTTGTAGCAACGGTTACTCCGAGTTCTGCTTTTGCCATTGCAGTCATAACGTCGTGGATATCTGCGTTGCCGTTTTCCTCCATAACGTCTTTCATAAGCTGGTCAGGGGCATTTAATTCACGGTTAAAGTTTTCAACCAGTCCCGAGAATACCGACTTAAAATCGTTGGTTTCAAGCTTTTCCACTCTTCCCATACGAAACGGACTGATTCCGCCTACGCCGGTATCCAGCTTTGTGGGCTGCATTCTCTCAAATAAATTTATGTTTGGTGCAAACTTCTTTTCTATCATCTTACGTTACCTTCAATCTAGCTTAAGTAATTAGCCAAAATGCTTTTTACATAATTTTGTGTTTCTTTAAACGGAGGAACACCGCCGTATTTATCAACATTTCCGCCGCCTGCGTTGTAGGCAGCAAGCGCAAGCACAACATTGCCGTTGTATCTTGCAAGAAGCCCCTTAAGGTGTCTTACACCGCCGTCAACGTTTTGTACTGGGTTGTAAGCATCTTTTACGCCGAGTCCTTTTGCCGTAGCGGGCATAAGCTGCATAAGTCCCATAGCTCCGCAGTGTGATGTTGCTTTGGGGTTAAAGCCTGATTCCTGTCTTACCACAGCTTTTACAAGCTTTTCGTCAACGCCGTATTTCTGGCAGGCTTTTGAGATAATATTCATTATCTGGTTTCTTGTCGGATTAACAATGTTACCGAAGGTTTTTTCCAAAGATTCTGTAGGATTAGCCGGAACAGTATTGGCTTTTAAATTATTTGCAGCCTGTGTTAATGCCAGGAAATTGCTCTTTCCTGTTCTGAACTGTCCTTCTCCCTTTTGGCTTGCTTTTAAAATTTCGGCAAAAGACGGTTTTTCTGTTTTAACCGCATCAGGATTAAGCTGCCTTTCGATATTAGCAACGTGTGTCTGAATTTGCTGTACACGCTGCATGGCTGCTTCTTTTCCGCCTTGATTTATATATGCCTGTATCGTCGGAGAGAACATTTCTTACTTACCTGCCTGAAATTTTATCCTATTGTCTGCCTATTTCTACGGCTCTTTGAGCCATACTTTTGGTTATATTGATTACTGCGAGGTTTGCTTCATAGGCACGTTGTGCTATATTTGCATCTGCAATATCAACTATCGGGTTTACGTTTGATGAACGAATATAACCGTTTGCATCGGCGTCAGGGTGTCCCGGACGATACAATCTTTCACCCAGAGTCGGATCTTCCACAACACCTGTTAATCTTACACCGCCCTGCTGAAACGGGATTGTTCCGACGCCGAATACATCTTCTTTCATCGAGTTTAATAACCCGTGAAAAGAAATGTCATCCGTTGCGTTAAGAACCGGAATTTTTCTTACATAGTTAGGTGTATCGAGGTTGGCAATGTTTTTAGCGTGAATTTTAAGTCTTGCGCCATGTGCCTGCAAGCTCTTTTCACCTATGTTCATTGTTTCCATTAAACTCATATTTTCACCTTCTTTGCTTTTTTAAAAATCTTTACTATCTGCCTACACCTGCTGCCGTTCGCATTTCGCTTATTATTGCGGACATTTTTCTTGAGGCTACGGCATATAAAATTGACATTTTTTGCATTTCCGCAAGTTCATAAGTTGGGTCAACACCGACATCCTGTTCTTCTATCAAACCTGACGGCCCCAGTTTTATGGAAAGTTCGGTTTCCAGTGGGTTGTTCATTGTACCGAGATACTGGTCAAAGCTGATGTCTTTTCTTACATAGTTTGGTGTATCCATATTGGCAAGGTTTGTACTCAAAGCTCTTTGTCTTTGAGAAATCAAATCTAACATCAGGTTTGTTTTAATAATTGGATCTTTGGGAGTGTACATATTTTTTGCTTTCTTGTTTTATTGATTGTTAATCAATTAATAAAATTATTGAGTAAGGTTGATGGATTTTTGATACATATCATCAATTACATGGATAAGTCTTGTTCCTGCAATCATTGAGGAGTTAAGTCTTAAAACCTCATTAACGTTGCCGATATAATTTGCGTTAGAACGTTCCAATCCGCCTTGAGCAATATAGCTGTGTTCTTTAATCAATCTCGGCTCGCCTGATTCTTCAGTAGCTATAACCTTATTGTATTCAGCGGATTTTAAGCCTTCCGGATTTTGAAATTGAACAACGGGAATTTTTCCGAGAGTTTGATATTCCGTATGACCTTTTTGAATAATCATTACCGTACCGTCTTGCTTAATTCTCAAACCTTCGTGGTTAACAGGAACTTTAATGCCGTCCCCGACAAGATAACCGTCATTTGTTACGATATAACCGTCCTTATCAAGCTTGAAAGAACCGTCACGTGTGTATTGAACATCTCCGTTAGGGGAAGTTACGGGAATAAACCCTGGACCGGTAAGACAAACATCCAACGGACGTTCTGTTCTCATAAAAGCACCTTGTTGGTAGTCATAACGGACAACGCCGTCCAAGTATCCGTTTTCGTCAAGAATTTGTTCAAATCTTACTGCTTTATACGCATTAGTGTTTAGGTTACCTATGTTGTTTGAGATATAACCCAATCTTTCAAATTGAATGTTGGTGTTTATGATACCTCTTCTTATCAAACCTTGTAATGTTGTCATTTATAACTAACCTTTCTTAACTTACTTTTGTTGAAGTATTACTCATTATTACGTGCTGCTCAGTGATTGTATTGCTTTGGACAGATTGTTGTTTTGCATTATAAAAAGCTGCCTGTTTGCCTCAAAGTTTCTTTTAACAGGTATAATCTGCAAAATTTCACTGTTTAAAGAAACGTTGGAATACTCATTAAAGCCTTGCTTGATATTCGGGTCAAGTACTGCCACACCCTCGTTTGTAACAACTGACAGGGTTGCAACATATTCCAACTGGTTTGTTGCTTTGTTAAATACTCGGATATCTCCGTTTTTGTAAACTTTAATATCTTCAAGCTTTTCGGGTATAACATGCAATCTTATCGGAGTACCGTCGTTGGCAAGAACATGTGCATCTTCTAATGTAAGCAGGTTGCCGTCTTTATCGACTTTAAAACGTCCGTCACGTGTAATCTTTATACCGTCAGGGCTTTGGTATTGGAAATAGCCTTTGTTTGCAATAGCCAAATCAAGAGGATTGTCGGAATGTCCTATTCTGCCTATTGAATCATCAACAGCGGTAGACAGAGCATGTGTGCCAATCCACTCGGCGAACGAAGAAACAACAGGGTCTTTTCTCTGGTAGCCTACTTTATCAAACGAGTTGTAGTTTTCGTTGATAACACCAAAGATTTCCGTTTGCAGGTGCATTGCACGTATGCTGGTTGTCAAACCGTTTTCAAAAAAATTAATACCGCCGCGTAATTTCATGATTAAGTCCTTTATTAATGCGTACTTATTCATTAATGATGTCGGACAAAAAGTCAAAAAAAATACAAAAATCACTAAAAATCATACATATAGAGGAAAATTTCGTTTTTATAAAAAGATTTGAAAAATCTTGCCGATATTTATTCGCTGAAATTTAATATATGTAAACTTTTTTAGATGCTTTTGTAAATTATATGCGGTGTTTTGTTTTTATTTCTCCATAAGGGTGAAGGAATTTTTTAATGAACTTGTCTGTCGAAACAGCACAGTTTAACAAATTGCACAAAGCTAATGATTTAAATACAGAGAAAGCTGCTGTTCCTTACAACGATAAATCCGCTGCCGACTTGTTTGACAAAAAGGATAACAACAAAGAACTCAAAACCGGATTTTTGAAAAAGCAGGGTAAAATTGCTGCTATGCTAAGCGCTGGAATTATAACTGTTACGACAGCGGTTATCGGTTTAAAAAAATTAAATATAGCAAAAGCCAAAAAGTTTGTGGCTCAAGCACTTGAACAGATAGAAGAAATGTTGACTTTAAATCCCGCAATCGGCAGAGCCGGAAGAATTTTAGGCACACGAGAATTTGTTATTTCAAAATACCCGTATATTTTACCCTATCAAGTTAAAGAAAACACAATTTACATATTGAGAGTACTGCATACATCAAGAAAGTGTGAGAATTAAGAATCTATGTTTTTATCTTCTTTCTGTTTTTGAATATATGCTTTAATTCTCTCTTTAGCAACAGCTTCTGACTCTTGAAGCATTTCTTCTTCAAGAAAACTATCAACGTTCGAGCCTATATGTTTTTGGTTGAGCATTATTTTGTCCTTTTTGTGAATGAATAATTCATTAACTATATTGTACCAAATTGGTACAAGTTTCACTCCCTGCTGCTAAAAATATTAAAATACTTTAAAATCATCCATTTTTAAATATGTACGTCTATTTTTAATGTATTTAAAATAATAAAATGTCTGAGAGGGACCTCGCTAGTAGGAGTGGTACACGGAGTGCGAGTGGCGCCGAGTCTAGCATTTTACGGAAGTGACCCCATGCACTTGTTGCCGGTGCCCATGTTGTATAGCCAATATTGTACTTGTATATTGCACCGGTTCAAAGAGTTGTCGGGAGCAGTTGACTATATGAAAAATAATTGTTTTTTATTTATTACATTTTGTTTTTGCATATTTTCATAAATAAAGTTTAAATAGCTATGACTCATTTTGACATAGTAGTGGGTAATAATAAAAATATAGAAAAATTAAATGAGGAAACAACAATGAATGAAAACGATTATGAAATGGTAAAATTTTATGAAACTTTATCTAAAATTCTATACAACGGACGAAAATTAGGACTTTTATTAAATGATATAGAAAATGTTTTTGACAAAATATTTACTCAAGAACAATATGATAACTATTATAAAGAGCTTAGAGGTAAAGAAAAATTCCAATTTTTAAACAATATAATATCGAAAAAACTAAAAAAATTAACACGTAAAAAAAGTGTTTTACAAAAGAAAATTGAAAATTTCAGCAAAATTTTAGGGCTAGAAGAAACAGAAATCAGGGTATTACAGTGTTTTATTTATCAAAATGTTTTTCCTTTATACAAATGCTTGTTAGAACAATTAGATAAAACTTATACAGGTAGGTGTATTCCAAATAATGTGCTTTCTTTCATTTTAGACGAAAACGAAATTGTGATTTCTTCTGTCCTAACAAATCTTGGACAAAAAGGGATTTTAGATACAGATGACTATTACTTGAATAAGGATATAAAGAATCTATTTTTGCAGTCAGATGTATTTAAAAAAAATGATATTATAAAATTTTTATTGGGAGAAAAAGAAAAAACAGATTTAAAAATATCTGATTATAAACACCTGAAAAATGAAGTGGATACAGTAGCATGTATTATTAAAAATGCACTTTTGAAGAGGGAAACAGGGATCAACATTTTGTTTTGGGGCAGTGTTGGAACAGGAAAAACAGAATTAACCAAAGTTTTGGCAAAAAATTTAAGGCTTAATTTGTATTCGGTTACTACAGAGGATTGTTGTAACCGAGTAGCAGATTTACAGGAAAGACTTTCTGACTATAAACGAAAACAGTTGATTTTAGCAAACACAAATAATTCATTCCTTTTATTTGATGAAGCCGAAGATGTTATGAATGATAGCTACCAATTTTCGCATTATTGCTCAAAATCATATATGAATAGGCTGTTAGAAAGAAACACTGTTCCTGTTATTTGGACTACAAATAATATTTCAACTGTAGATAAAGCATTTTTACGCAGAATGACTTATGCTGTAAGATTTGACGAATTGACGAATGATGTTAGATTAGAATTGTGGAAAAAAGAAATTTTAAAAAACAAATTTAAGGTTGATACGGCAAAATTAGTAGAGTTAAACAATTCTTATAGAATTCCACCTTCTTTAATTACAAATGCCATAAAAACGACTAAATTGACAAATGGTACATCTGAAGATTTTGAAAAATATGTCAAAAATGTATCAACGTTAATCAATTGTGAACAAAATAAATGTCCAAAATGTTCGGAAAACATCGTTTATAATTCAAGTTTAATTAATGCAGATATTGATATAGAGAATTTGACGAAAAAAATTGTTAGCGTAGGGAAATTAAATTTTTCACTTTGTTTGTACGGTCAAAGTGGAACAGGAAAAAGTGCCTATGCAAAGTATTTAGCAAAAGAGTTAGGATTAAATGTCCTGTTAAAACAAGCTTCTGATTTGATTTCACCTTATGTTGGTGAAACTGAAATAAAAATATCAAAAGCATTTGAGGAAGCTAAAAATAAGAAAGCTATGTTAATTATTGATGAAGCTGACTCATTTTTGCAATCACGACAGAATGCAGTAAGAAACTGGGAAGTCTCACAGGTAAATCAAATGTTGACTTCTATGGAAAATCATCCTTATCCATTTGTTTGTACAACAAACCTTATTGATATTCTGGATGAAGCCAGTCTGAGACGTTTTACTTTCAAAATTAAGTTTAACTTTTTGAATAAAGAACAAGTAAAAAAGGCGTTTAAGCATTATTTTAAAATCGAAGCCCCTGATGAAATTACAAATTTGTACGGCTTAACTTTGGGTGATTTTTCTACGGTCTATAAAAAATCAGATTATTTAGATTGTAGAGATAACAATACAGAACTTGCGAAGTTATTACAAGATGAAGTAAACATGAAATCAAAAGACATTATCGGCTCAAGAATCGGATTTTAGTCTGTGTATAATTTTAAAACTAAGGAGTAAAAATGAAAAAAACAACTTGTGAAGATTTTTTGATTTAATTTATGATGATATTCGAATTTTATGCTCGCAAGGGTATGTATCTCTCAATGGTAAACAAGCTTTAATTAATGAAAATGGAGTATTTATAAAGATTGATTTAGAGAGCCTGAACAATTGTATAGAAAAATGTAATATACTAAAAAATCTAGAAAAATTATTCGCATTATCATAAATCCAAACTCAAATACCCATCATCCATTTCATCTTGTGTAATTCCTATGTAGCGGAGTGTAACACTTGGTGAAGAGTGATTAAACAGCTTTTGAATAAGTGTTATGTCGTATCCATTGTTGTATGCTAAACTGTTTTATAAAAAGAAAGGCGGTGTTATGGCAATCAAAGAGGCTAAGCAAAGCGGAAGTAATGTAATTGTAAAATGTGGCAATTCTACAACAACGTTCTCAGGTAAATTAATCGGTTACACTTCAAATGCTGTATTTATTCAAAATGGCAGAAATCTGCAAGTCTTTATTGAACGCAACGGAAATGTTGTATCAAGCGGTGTGCAAATTTCACTAAGCGGTAACGAAGATATCAGAATGTACGGTAATCAAGTCGGAATTAAAAGAGGTGCAACAATTCACCTGTATGGTGAAAATGGTAAACCTGCAGGAACAAGACCGGCTTAAAAAGGAGTTAGAAATATGACAGAACTGTCTGAACAGCAGCAACATCTAGAAAAGCTATTATTATCAGAAGATTTAGAAGAACTAACTTTAAAGGCAAATAAATTTAACATTTTTAACGTCTTAAAATTGCAAAATGCTGAAATCCGGCATTCAAATTTTTTAAGTTGGTTAATGACACCCTATGAAAATCATGGACTTAGAGATTATTTTTTAAAAGAATTTCTAAAAGAAGCTCTAAAAAGATTTTCCTGTCATAAAGATAAAATAGAAGTTCTATTAAAAGACTTGGCTTTTCTTAATTTAGATAACGCTGAAGTAAAACGCGAATTCCAAAATATTGACATTTTTATAGTCTGCCCTGCAACAACAAATAAGTTTCTTTGTATTATTGAGAATAAAGTCTGGACATCTGAACATGATGACCAATTAAGACGATATGCTAAAGTAATAAAACAGAAGTATTGCAACTATAAAAAATTATATATTTATTTGTCACCAGAAGTAGAAAATAATTTTTCTTTGATTGAAAAAGAACCTGATGTCTTTTATATTCCAATGTCTTACAGACAAGTTTATGATGTAATAACAAAAGTTTTAAAATTTAAGTCTAAATATATGAATAATGAAATTAGAATTTTCATTGAACAATATAAAGGCATGATAGAGAGGAACATTATGAAGATTAAAGATAAAGAACTCGTTGAATTATGTAGAAAAATTTATAGAGAAAATCAAATGGCAATAAACTTAATTATAGATGATTTAAAGAATGCCAGTGAAGACATTGGAAACGCTTTGATAGAGAGTATTAAACGAGATAATAATTTAATCCTAGAAGATAGTGATACTGAATGGATACGATTTATACCTAAGTCTATTGATAATAAGGAATTAAATTTTGCAGAATCAGATTGGGTAGACTCAAATAAAATTCTTATGATTGAAATAAATAATAAGAGTAATCAGAATATTTGTGCTGATATTATTATCAGACAGGCAGAAAATACAGCAGAAGCAATAAGTAAAAGAGATAAATTACTTAAAATTGCAAATGAACGCTTTGGATACAAGTCAAAAAATAAAAAATATAGTTATGCTCATATTTTTTCTATACCATTAGTTAATCCGGAGCATTACTATGATATTTTATTAAGCAATGATTCCGAAAAACAATTGCAAGAACTAATTTACAATTCTAATATAATCAAAACTATTGAAAATTTAGCAAACGAATTTTGCAAATAAAATCAATAAAAAGCACAACTATGACCCATTTTGTCGTAGTTGTGCTTTATTATAATATTATTAAAAGTTAAAAATGCGAGGGCTGAATGTCAAGACTAAACAAAACAGAACAAATAATAGAACTTGCTATGATGTTTCAAAACAGCTATTGCGGATTGTGTATTGATGATATACAAGAGCATTATGAGTGTTCAAGACGTTCTGCAGAAAGAATGAAAGCTCTTTTGTTTGAACTGTTTCCTGATAAAGTTGAAGAAGTGCCGACAAATGACAAGAAAAAACGCTGGCGGTTTGTTAAAGGTACAATGAATTTCTTGATTTCTTTTTCTGCTATGGAGTTGGGCAGCCTGATGTTTTTAAGAGAAACGACAAATGATGAAAGCAGGAAAAAGGTTATTGACGAATTGATTGAGAAAATCAAAGCATTGACGCCGATAAAAAAAATTCAATCAATTCAAACAGATATTGAAGCAATAATGGAATCAGAAGGGTTTGCGGTTCGACAGTATTCAAGACCGTTAGTTAATTCTAAAACAATGGAGGATTTGCGTAATGCAATGATTGCCTACAAAAAAGTTCAGTTTGACTATCCAACCGGTAAAGGGAACCGTCGAATTACATTAAATCCTTATGGATTGATTGTTTCAGACAAACATTATCTTGTCGGCTTTAATGAGTATGTAAAGGATTTACGGCTTTATAAAGTTGATAAAATCGCAAATCTTGAAATTTTGGATGAATATTATTTAAAAGACGAAAAGTTTTCACTAACAGAATACTGCAAAAATTCTTTTTCAATTTATCAGGAAGAGCCTTTAAAAATAACTCTTGAATTTGATAAATCAGTTGCAGAAGATGTATTGAATTATCATTTCCATCCGACACAAAAAATGAAACAGCTTAATAACGGAAATGTTCAGGTAAAATTTACTTGTGGGGGTAAATATGCAATTTGCCATGAGCTTTTTAAATGGGGCTGCAATGTAAAAATCAAAAAGCCTGCGCAATTGAGAGAGTATTATAAAACCTGTCTATCAGATGTATTAAATCTTTACTAGAAGAGGAATTAATATTCTGTAAGCATTATATTCGACGTATTTCTGGGTTGTTAATATAATTATAAAATTTTTTTTAAAAAGGGGTACAAATGAAAGTAGATGTGAAAAAATTTCAAACAGCAAAAGATATTGAAAATGCTCAACAAATATGGATAGAATTGGAAAATGCTCAAAATTTTTTATGGAAAAGACTTAAAAAAGAGATTGCCATACAACTGGATGTTAAACCGGTTTTTACTGTGGATAACAATATTCACATACTTGGTTATATTGCTGCAAATGGAAAACGATTAGATGTATGTTTTAATACTGACATGGAAAAATTTGTAGTACCAAAATTCCATACCGGAGCTGTTATTTGTAGTATTGCTCAAAATACAATAGAAGAAACGTATATGATTATAAATATTTCTACCCTTGCTGATGATAATTTTATTGCTGAATTAGCTGAAAAATATGCGAATTGGATAAAGAAAAAATTAGATGAGAATAAGATTTAATTGAAAGTATGCTAATTCAGAGTAATAGTTAGGTTAGAAATCATAAACATGTCAAAAGAAGTTAATGATTATTATACTAAATATTTTAAAGATTGGTTGTTTTTGAGATACATCGACGTTAAAACAGCATTAGAGTTAATTAATCAAAAATCTGATATGGAGATTAGAAATATATTAGATACTTCTCCAGAAGAGCTAGAAGAAGTGCTGATAAAGTGTCAGATTTTACCCGATGATAAGCTATCTTGTGAACTTAGAGGAGGAGCAAAATTAACTCAAGCTGATAAAGAATTCTATGCAATAGTAAGAAAACATAAATGCTTAAATGATATTTCAATGCAATGGCAAAGTTCTACACATGTCCTAAAGATAAATGCCAAAATTATTGTCGGGAAAATCCTTCTTGGGTTGTATCCAAATTTGAAATAAATTAGTTTTAATTTTGATAAAATACTCATATCATGATATATAAAGAGTCTGTTAACAAAATTATTATAGATATGATAATTAAGGATGAAAAAATTTTTGAAAGTGCACAAAAAATAGCAGATAATATTGATGCCGCAAAACAAGAACTCTGGGAAAAATTTGTAGAAGAAATAAAAAATATTATTAAGCAAAAGAGTTATGATGAAGATAAGCTGGTTGATAAATATCCTGACAAAATAGCCTATGCCAAAACCGAACCTGATAGCGCCAATATAGTACAATATAATGTTATTTTCAATGAAAGCGGGAAAATACTGGCTAACCGGATTGGCTACTACCGAAAAGACGCAGATAATATAGTTTATGCCAAAAAAGAAAATAAAAACCAAAGAAAAATAATAGAATTTTCAGATATAATTGGGGCCGATAAATTAACGGAAAAAGCAAAAGAGTGCGTATCCTTTTTGCTTGGTTAATATTTTTATTAAAAGACGGCTTCTGGGTATTAAGGTCTTAAATGGACGAATATTATGCATATAGCCAAAAAATGGGAGTCTGAAACTCCCTAATAAAAATAGCATAGACTGGGTTCGACTAAGCGGGCAAAGCCCCGTTCGATTCCGCCACAAACAACAACAAGCGAGGTTTGTTTGAGGGCTATGTAATTATAATAATCATTTTAATATAACAAAGGAAAACAATTTATATAGCCCGAGTTGCCGAGCATTGGTTTGTGTTACTTTCTGTATGAACGAAACAGTAGGTCGGGAGTTTGCCTTCTTTTTCGGCTGAGCTTGAGCGAAGCCTGAAAAATGGCTTCACGATAAATCTAGAATAAAACAAATACATCATTGTCTTTTAATAGTGAACTTGGGTGCCACAATTACTATACGGCACGCAAAAGCTGCGCTTTTGACTTAGCCTGCCTCTATCTCGAATTGACATTTAGTCAATTCTCGACAGAGTTCTTTCCAAAGAATGGGTGGAACATAAAGCAAAAATCTATGTTTTTATTTTTTCTTATGTTCATTTTCTTTCTTTGTATCTTGCAGGCAAAGAAAGAAAATGAACCAAAAGAAAGAAACCGGCGCTTATCTAAAGAAACAGTAAAGTGTTTTATCAGTAATTTTTCAGCGACAGGCTGCTGTAAAAATTACCTCAAAACACAACTGTTTCTAATCCAACTTCCATCAGGGCTTCGCCCCGAACCCCCTACGGCTTACAAAGTAAGCCGTGTATAATAAACAGTGAATATCAAACTGTACAGAATAATTATATTTTCATAATAATCATTACAATATTTGTTACCGAATTATGTAACATATACAATTCTGAGGCGTTAGCCGAAGAATTTGCGTTTCATTTTTTAGGTTTTTTGTTGTCGTTCCGAAGCATTAGGCTGGGAAAATCTGTGATTACCTAAATATTTTATTGATGTTGTGAATCGTAGATTCCTCACATCCTACTGAGTTTTCATTTCAAACAAATATAGTTGGTCTGCCATACGCATAAACCATTCACGCCCCTTGGGATTATTTTTAATTTCTTTTTCTCGTTGAACCAATTGCGTTATACACTTAATTTTGTTTGCAGATTGGTTGCAGCTTTTGTAAGAACTTTCAAAATTAGTCCTTCGGTCTACCCAGTAATTATTTGCAAAAACATATCTCTTTATATTTCTAGGATATTCTTCATTATTTATTAAATATTTTTTATCACAGAAATATGGCGGGGCAATTTGAGACCAATATTGCATATATTCTTCTGCTTCTGTTTTAGCTTTGTTTAAAACTTGGCGTTCTAATGTTATTTTCCCCTTTTTGTTATATGCCTTAATTTGTAATGTTATTTTGCTATTTTCTTGTCCATATAAGAGATTTACTATTTCTATAGGAGAAAAATTTTCGATATTTATGTTGTTGATTTTGTATAAACGAGTTCCCGCAAGAATTCCACTCTTTTCAGCAGGGGATTCCTTCACAACATCTATAATATAAACTTCTTTGTGATCTTTTAGTATTCTTATTCCTGTTTCTGCGCTGTTTGTTTTTAATTTTATATTATTTATATCAATTTGATGATTTTGTACAGGAACAATAGTCTCTGTTGTGTCATTTATAATCTCAGCATTTGTGATATTAATGCCACTTAATATTAATGCGCCTATTAAAAACAAAAATTTTTTCATTTACCAGTATCCATATTAATAGCCACTAAGTTATTTTAACATTTTTAAAATAATAAATAGCATAGACTGGGTTCGAACCAGTGACCTCCCGGGTATGAGCCGTGTTCACAGGGTACTGTGGAATGAAATATCAACACTTTCAGCCCTGTTGAATTAAATACTAACACCATGAATTAACATATTAAATGGACACAATATGGACATGAAATTTATTCATTTATATCTGTATTCTGTTGAGGGTGAGTTTGCTGCCATTTATATGCTTTCTTTAATAATCTTGGCTTCTTGACTAATTCAGCCCATAGCTCAGCATTACTATTTGGTGCTATTGCACGATATTCTATTTCATAATCCTGATAAGAGTAGCTTGAAACAGGTTTACCTTCTTTATCGTATGTCATTCCTGCCTTTATTGCTATTGTGTTATTTGAATAATCTACAATGTATTGAGATAAACCATATTCAATCTTCTTCTTAGTTGCCTTTTCTAAATCTTTATATATGCCATTTCCCTCGTATTTAGTCCAGAAAACACGTTTATTGTAATTCATGTAACCATGATTATCTACATAGATTTTAATACTATCTTTGTCTATAAAGTTATTATCATCTACTTGTACCCATGAAGCACCAAAGCAAGATGTAGCAGCAATATTTAATATAATCAATAATGAGATAATAAACTTTTTCATGCACACTCCTTATATAGACATACTATCATAAACAAAGTTAAACCGCCTCAGCATTAACAGAGGCGGTAATATTATCTATTAAGATTTAACTGGTTTGATATAAACATCTGATACAGTATAAGCTGTTTTAGTTGTGCCTGCTGGAACTTGTGCCTCCTCCCCTTTCATTAATAGGAATAAAGGACATATAAGGACACTCAATACTATTGACATTGTCATTTTATCGTCTGGTCTAGCAGATACAGAGCCAGAAAGTGGAATATAAGTCCCGTCAACAGCATTTGTATGGAAATCATTAACTGTTACTTCTCCAGATTTACCTATCATACCTCTAGCCTTTGCAAATGTTATTTCTGCTGTTACTGGAGTTCCTGCCTTAATTAAAATACTACCATTGCTATCTTTAACATCTGAAACTACCGCAAAATTGACTGTTCCACCGCTTACAACATCTTTAGTTGATATTGTTTCAGTACAACGAATTACAATAGGTGTATGTGCAGGTAATACTACTTTCCCTGCTGAGTTTGCTGATAATTTTATAGATGGATATTTGTAACTTGCTTGTACATTCTCAGTTGTCTTGATAAAGTCATATAACGACATATTGTCTGTTGTTGCTTGTGCTGTAGTCGCCAACGGACTGCCAAATAATGACATCATTGAAACCAGTAGAAAACTGGCAATAGTTTTTTTAATCTTCATTCTTACTTCTCCTTTTTAATTTAAGTAGATAATCTAATCCCGTTATAAACAATATTCCCATAAGAACACCTACTATAAATCTTGTAATGTTACCAGTATTATGTATAGTCCCTAAACCATAATTAATAATTATGTCAACAAAGCATAATACAAGCAGAAAGATAAATGTCTTTAGATTAATTCTAAGTTTATTAAAAAGTACTGTAATGCCTGATATAATAACACCAAGATAAAATCCATAACATCTGCAACACAAAGCCATAGGATAACCGAAAATCCAGAATGAACGGTCAGGCTGTTGGTGGCATGAATACATGTACAAAGAGGTTAATAGTGCAGAAAAATCATAATGCTTCATATATGCCATTATTGGTGCTAATGTGCTTCCAATAAAGAAAAACGCACTATATAAACAAAATAAGATTATTATAACTTTTCTGATTTTCTGTTTCATTCTACCTTTTAATATTTGCAAACAATTCTTTTAAGTATTCATCTTTTGATTTATCAACTAGTTTCCAAGTTTTCTTATCGGGTGTAGCCCCTGCTTTTAATAGCATTTCAACTATTTTAACTTGTTTCTTTGCTATTGCACGATTAAGAGGCGTCTTACCATTCCAAGTTTTATTAACATCAACATTATGTTCTATTAAACTAGAAACTATGTCAGAACTACCTTTATTAATAGAATAGGTTAAAGCATTAACACTTCTTACTGAAACAAACATTGGCGGTACTGATGTTTCAGGATTTGCACCTGCGTTTAGTAATACTTTGGCACATTCTGGCTTGTTCTGGTATATTGCAAATATTAGCATAGGTGTACCTGTCAAAGTTGTATTAGGGTCAAAACCTGCTTTCATAAACATATCCACAACTTCCGGGTTGTCTTTTTGTATTGCACCTGCAAGCCCAGTTGCATTATACAGAAATCGTTGATTTTGGATTTGACTTTTATAGTATTCTTCATTTTTAGGAACATCAAATGCAAATGCTGTTCCTGATATTAATAAAATTGATAATAATAAAATAACCTTTTTCATTCTCCTTTTTCTCCTATTTAATATGTATGTAACTGTATCTTTGACTCTTTACCATTGATTTCAAATGTGAAATCTATAATTGGTGCAACTTGTAATTTTGCAATGCCAAGAAGTCTTACACTATTACCTTGTTTTAATGTGTAATTCGTAGGAAAAGGTCTTGTAAACTTGTTCTTTTCTAAATCTGTTTTCGCACCTGCTATAATTCCATATATCGGAATAAAATCAACACCAGTAGGTATGGCTGCTTTCTTTGCTATTTCAGTTAAACCAACAAAGTCACCTGTTTCAACTTTCTTTAATAGTATATTACTATCCGTGTTATTTGTTACTATTATTTCAAAACCATTTACATACTTTTTGATTTTAGATTTCATCTGCACTTTATTGGTTGTAAATTCAATTCCGTTTTCAGCGTATTTCGTAGTTTTAATAACTTTATTCTTTAATGGTTTATTATATGGATTGTACTTATTTTTCTTAGCTTTAACATCACCTATTGTAATATCATTTAGTTCAGCATAACTGCTAAAATCTGATGAGTATTTCTTTTGCAGGTCTTTATCAGTAAAAGAGTATATTTTATAACCCAGTGATTTAAGCTTGCTATGATACTGTTCTTGTTCTTTCTTATCGCAGTTAAGAAATATATTTATATCTTTGTCTGATTGGTACAAACGGATAAAGTAGTTATTTTGTATAGAATATAACGCATTATCCCTAACTGTTGGTGATGTCAATGCTTGTTCTAATTTGGGAGTAAGTTCCTGTATCTGAGTGTCTTTCACTACAAACAAATTTTCTACATTCTTTGCAAATGCTTGACTTGAACAAATAGCGATAGCAATCATTAATAAGTAAATCTTCTTCATATCAACTCCTTTTTCTTGATATTATCATGAACATGCCAGAAGCGATGTTTCTTCCGATTACACTTACAATCTTTAAATTGACATCTGCCTTTATTACCTAGATTTAATACTTCATCTGAAATATATTCAACTTCAATCCCGTAGGATTTTCCTAGTTGCTTTACACGTTCATAATATACCATTTGTTGCTGTTTATACTTGCTGTCTAATATCAATACTACTTTAGGCTTCTTTCCAGTTAAGAAAGCATAATGTAAAGACTGCCCGACCGCCTCATAGGCTTTATTACAAAAATCAAACTCTATTGCATAAGTATCAGTAAGACAGTCTATTCTAGTCTTATCTGGTAACTCATATTCTTCAATACCGTTATGTGCTGAACAATAAGCGTGTTGATAACTAGACTCGCTATGAGGGTGATAAACGGCTTTCCAATGGTTGTAATACTTAACATCAAAAGGATAGGCATTAGCCGAAAGTGTTGATATAAACAGCATAACAAATACCAAGACCTTTTTCATAGGTAAATCATAACAGATAAATAGTACCAGTCAACAGGCACTATTTACTAGTGATTTATTTAAACAGAGTAAGGATAATAAGGCTATGAAAACAGATGTTTCAATATCAATAGGTGCAAGAATTAGACATTTTAGAGAATTGGCAGGGTTTAGTCAGTTGCAACTATCTGAAAAGGTTCAATGTGAGCCGTCAACACTTGCACATTATGAGACTGGGAAAAACCTTGTCAGTATGACAAAATTAATCCGCATTGCAGAGGTTCTTGAAGTGGAATTATACCAGTTTTTTATATCATCACCAGTTGAAACGGATATGGAAACAATAGAGAAATTAAATAAATTGTTATCAACCGCAAATAAGGTACAAATTGGACTTATTTATAATATCGTTTCAAGTATTCTTGAACTAAAATAGATTTACCTTTGAATAGTCCGCAAAACGTTCGTTTTTTGAACGCCAAAAAACTATGGTTAAACACGTTCGTAAAATATCGCAGCATATCTTTACAAACGTTCGTTAATGTATTGACATTTTACGAACGATATGCAATAATAAAAATGTAAGGAACGAAAGAAGAAAGGCGGACACAATGAGAAATCAAGAAATCAGAAAAACAGTTGCAGAATTACAAAACTTATACGCAAATTTAGAGGCTTTAAAATCTGTTATTGCAGAAAAAGAAGGTTTAATTAAAGACGAAATGGACGCAAGAGAAGTAGAAACATTAGACTTAGGAAATGTAATCGTAAGATTTACTTCTGTTTTATCTAACCGATTTGACACAACAGCATTCAAGAAGGATTTTGCAGACATTTACGCTTTGTTTACTAAACAGGTTGCAAGTCGCAGATTTTCAATAGCTTAAAGAGGTGGGGGGCTTATGCCCCCTATATAAGAAATAAAAGGAAATTAATATGACAGAAAACAGAATTTATGCGTATTGTAGAGTGTCTAAAAATGACGGAAGTATGACAATTGATAATCAGGTTCACACTATCGAGCAGTACGCAAAGGCTAACAATATAACTATAGCTACAATTTATCGTGATGAGTGCAAAGGCGATACACCTGTCCGACAACGTTCCCAGTTACCTGTAATGCTCGATAATTTAAGGTCCGGGGATACGGTCATCGTTGTTGAATGTTCTAGGTTGCACCGTTCTTGTAGTGGGTTGGAATCCATTTATAGAGAAATAGTGGAAAATAAAGGTTGTGAGTTTGTAACTCTTGATGAGAAAGAAAAGATTTTATGCACAAACGGAGCTAATGACGATTTAATGCAGATGTCCATGAAGAAAATTATCCTTACGGTATTAGGTACTGTAGCGGAAATGGAGAAAAAGAATATAGGTGCTAGAACTAAAAGAGCTTTGGCGGAACGTAAAGCAAAGGGGGTAAAATTAGGACGTCCAGCGGTCGAACTACCGCCTAAATTCAAGGAACTGTATAAACAGGCATGCCGGGGCGAAATAACGCACGTGCAGGCTATGCAAGAATTAGGCTTAAAGAAAACAAGCTATTACAAACTGGCGAAAAGCATTAAATAGGTAAAAGTTTGTGGAGTGTTGAAAAAATTTGTCAGCCCTCAATCAAAATAAAAATCGAGGGGGTATATTTTAGCTCTATCCCCCCTAAAATCCTTATATAGCTTACCTTGTGGATGTAGGACTTGTTTTATTATTACATATATGTAAAGCCCTTGCACACCCACCATGTCTGTGTTGCAAGCCTTTTAGATATACAAGAGCCTTATATTATAGGAGTTTTTGAGCTGTATATACGCCGACTGGGCTATTTATTCAAGCTCGGCGTGAGCTTTTTGGCAATATATGACTGGTACTTGCTGTCAGTCTTTTGTAACAAGGCTTTTGCCTTTTCCACAGGGTTTAGAGGCTTTGGCACTTCCGCCGTCTTTATAATATCGTCTTTTTCTTGTTTTTCTTTCTTTGCTTTCTTCTTTAGTATTTGTGCTAATTGTTCTTTTGTATATTCCATGTATTTAAGTTCTCCTATTATTTTAAAATCTAATTTGAGGCTGTATAACGCCATTTAAGGGGGGGTAAAAATATGATTAGGTATATTTATACCCCTCATTTGGATTAATTGGGCTTCTTTCGTAGTCTATTGACGTTGTTTTTTTGTTTTATCCATTCTTTTTTTGTGGATTCGAGTTTTCGCATGTATTGTGCCTTAGGGTAAATTCTTCCCCCTAATTTCTCTTTAAAGAACTCTTGGAATTCTTTATCATTAATAAAATCATAAGTTTCAATATCGAATCTATTCATTTTATTTCTTCTCCTTCCCCATTTTGGGGTTATTTATTACTATATACTTATGTAATTCTGTTCTATTAGCTAATAGGTACTTTACATCTGTGCTTGTTATTTCTTCGGCATTGGCTGGCATGGTAAGCAAGCCGTATTCAACGCCGTAACGCCTTAATAGGTTCAACAATTTGGCAATCTCCGACAACCTATGCTCTTTTAATAGGCGTTCTACGCCTAATTGCGTGAGTAGTGTATCAAGAGCGATTGTTAAATGCGTAAAATTAGAAGGACAATTAATTATCCAGTATAAATAATTAATAAAGGTTGCTATTATAGGAGCTTGCTTAGTTGGCGGTAGTTGGGCATAATAGCCCATGTTCCGCCTAATTCGTTGCTTTATGTGTTTTGTTATTAAGTCAGATTTAAAGGTTAAATTATCATCAATAATATTGAAATTATCAATTATATTGTGCCTTTGAAGTTCTTCAAAGGCTTCTTTTATAACAATATCTTTTTTCTTGTGTTTTCCTTGAAAGGTAAGCCCCTTGCATAATTGAGGATAATCGACAAGGTAAATATCACTATAAGTATTATCAATCACGGCGGAGCTGTGTGTCATAAATTGTAAAAGATGTTCCAATAGGATATGTGCATTAACTGATAATACAGTTTTGCCGAGCTTTTGCGATAGTGCTAGGGGTATATTATACAGCGGTTTTAACTTGTTGATTTGGAAGAAATTATCTTTATTCTCTATAACCTTTTTTGCCGTTTCTTCAATAATATCAAGGGTTTTAGGCGTTAGTTGTGGTAAATTGGACAGCTTATATTCTCCCCAGTCTGGGCAGAGCTTTGGCAAATTGTATTTGTTAAATACAATACCGTAACAGCTATAAATGCTTATAATATCCTCGTTTTCAAGGCTTTGAAGCCTATTAAAAGTTGCCTCATCTGTTGGAGCAAGGTAATAAATGTACATGCCTGTTAATGGCTCAAATGCCCACATTGTCGGCAAATTGAGCAATTTAAACAATAAAGTATTACATACAATATAGGAACAAGGTTGAGATGGATACATTGCACCTAAATATTGCTTACCTTCTAAATAATCCAAAATGCACGCTGTACTTGCGTTCTTGACTACATTAGTTAAGGTTTCATCGTCTAAGACGACATCAAAACTAAATCCGGGCTTTCTTCCCTGATTTAGTTTTTTCTCCTGTTTTTGCCGATATTCGGCTGGATTAAATTGTTTTTTAACCATTGTATCATCTCCTGTATAATCTGAACAAATTAAAATGTAATAATTCGGTATTTCGAAATAAAATTAAAAAGGTAATCACATAGTGCAACTACCTTTAATGTTCGATTATTGAGATGACCAAAGGTCTTAATTACTTGGGAAAGCTGGGATACCCAGCTTGTTTTGTGTGTGTCAATTTAAAATATAATAATTGTGATTTATATTAATTCTACTGAATAAAATACACAAGGTTGGGAGTATCTCTAATCCTTTGGGAAAGTGGGTTTACCCAGCTTGTTTTGTGTGTGTCTAAACATAAATGAACATGAATAAACAATAACTAAACAATAAATAAACAATAGATAGGAACTTTAATATTAGCCTTAAATGTAGTAAATATAAGGCTTTTGAGCTTTTAAGAATTGCAGTATGGTAACAAACTTATTGCACGATAGTAACAATTTTATTGCACAATGGTAACCAATAAATTGCAGAATAGTAACAACAAAATTGCACAATAGTAACCTGTTTTGCTGCAAAAATTGCAGAATGGTTACCAAAACACCTGAATTATTGTAGTAATGCAACCCAATTACCCTTGCATTAAATCATTAACATCAATATTATGTTCTCTAACGTAATCAATAAAGCGCGCTTCTTTTTCGGTCAAGCGTTTTGTGAAGTCTAGGACTTGACCTGTTACACGTTTCCTGCCACTATTAGCACGAACACCGCCCCACTTAGCAACTGTCTTTTCAACTTCGGCATTTATCTTATCTTGACGTTCTTTAGGTAGTGCTTTGATTAAATCATCATTAGTTATAATTTTAGGTTTAGTCATCTGTAAGACTCCTTTTATATCTTTCAATGTTTCTGACAGCTTGCTTCATATATCGCTTTGGGGCTTCCTGTGTTTTCTTCAACGTGATAAATCCGACTATTATAATCCGTCTGCGGACATTGTCATATTGAAAGTATGCACGCACACCCCTGGGTTTGATTTCATACAAGTCATAATCTAACTTATTGATATTCTTGTACTGTGTTCCCAGTATTTCAAAGGACTTTATCGCACTTAAGATTTTATCTTGACTGCCTGAGTCTAATTCTGCGTATTGTTCCAATGCTTCTGGTGTGTATTCTGCGGTATATTGTTTATCTGTCATTGTACCTACCTATAGTATAACATGGTTTCGTTACGTTTTCAAGATGTATATTAAGAATTATATACGTTTATTCTTTGTTCTGTTCTTTATAAATTCAATGGTTTGCATTATAAATGCAATAGACTCACGGTCATGTATTCCTAATTCTTTTAAGTTGTTTATTAATTCTGCTTGTACATTTTTTTCCGTATCGCATAGTTTGTAATCTAATACTAAACCTAATACAAATTCCTTTGGCATTCCTAATGCACGTGTCAAGGCAATGAAATTAACCAATGACGGAACTTTCTTCTCTTTCTTTGTCGTACTCTCTAACTCAGATATTACACCAACACTAACACCTGTTATCTTTGATAGTTCAGCAACAGTCCAACCATTCTTATTCCTTGCACCTTTAATCATTGTTAGAGCTTCTAAAGTAGAAGATTTAATGTCATCTATATCAATAATAGGGTTCTTATTTTCAGTTTTATCCATAATTACACCTCGTTATAGAGATTACCATAAAGCATAATTACTTGCAATAATTATGAAGATTTAATTCATAAAAGCAAATAAAATTATTATAATTCATTATTGCGAATAAATATTTCACAAATGTGTTGACAAAGTTAAACACATGTGTTATAGTTATAATAGCGAATATTTAATTCATTATAGTAGTAATTAACTGAAAGGAAAATTCTTATGAACACAGCAACATTTAATTCATTCGGCATAATTAGTATCAAAGATTTTGCTAAACAACTGGGTAAACCAGAAAGCACAATCAGAACATGGAAACTTAGGGGAGATATTCCTGCAGCCTGTTTTGTAACTATTGGTTCTACTGTGTTTGTTAAAGTTAATCAATTCATAGAGTGCATGGGTTTAACTGCATAAGGTCGGTACAGCAATGACAGTTGAAAGACATGAAAATGGTAAATGGTATTGCAGGTTTCAAAGTGGTGTTGGGATACGACCACATAGGTTATGTCGTGGTGCTACTACGAGAAAAGAAGCCGAAGCATTTGAAAATGCTCTAAAGTACAAGATAGAGCAACAAAAGAATGGTGTAATACCTAAAGACCAAAAGAATGTTTATTTTAACCGTCTTATTGAACTGTATAAGAAACATGCTAAAACTAATCACAAGAAGTATAAGAACCAGATATATTATCTAAATGGCTTGGAAAAGTATTTTAATAATGGTAAACCTGTCAATACGATTAAACCAGAGGATATTTTAAAATATATTGAATACCTTCGGAATAGTGGGAAACGTGGAAAACGAAAGAACTCCAGTATAAACAGATTTCTTGAAATCTTAAGTAAGATGTTTAATTTGGCTATTGATAACGGTGAATTAACCGACAACCCCCTTAGGAAAGTACCTAAATTAAAAGAAGATAATCATAAAATAAGGTTCTTAACCGACGAAGAAGAAAACAGATTATATGCAAGCATTGACCTTAAAGCACCGTATTTAAGACCAATAGTAACTACAGCCCTACAAACAGGAATGCGTAGGGGTGAAATCTTTGGCATGAAATGGGATAATATAGATTTAAATAACCGCAATATCTATGTATTAGACACTAAATCTGGTAAAAGTCGTGAAATTCCTATATCAGATAAATTGTATAAAATATTACAATCTATACCGAGAATATCTGAATATGTATTTATAAACCCTAAAACTAATCAACCGTATGTGGATATTAAGAAATCATTTAATCTTGTAAGGGAACACGCAGAAATTAAAAACTTCTGTTTTCACGACCTTAGGCATACTTTCGCTACACGTATGGTAATGGCAGGGGTGGACTTATTTACCTTAATGGAAATACTAGGGCATACCAACGTAACAACTACTATGCGTTATGCTCACGTAATTCCGGGTAGGAAAATGGAAGCAATTAATAAACTGGGAAATTATAACAAGTATTCCAATTAAGAAAGGAGAATAAAAATGGAAGAAATTAATTTGTATACATTAGATATGAATAAAAGATATGAATTTATGGCAACGGTAGGTGAACGTGTTATTGATGAAATACACCCCAAACATTGGGGAATTAGAGTACCAGATTATTGGAACAAAGAACGCATTATATTGAATAATGTGAAAATATTTAATGGTAATGAATATGTTGACTTTGAACCAGAAATTAAAATGGAGTTAGGCAAGCAATTTAAAACTACCAGTGAGTATGACATTATTACATTTAACGCTCGTGTAGGTACTATTGATACTTATTGTGGGTGTTATGATGATGACAGCAGAAGCAATAGTTGTAATAGGGTTAGAAGATTAATAAGACCTACCAAATTAGAAATTGTATCAAAAGCACCAGGCTTAGATGTTGCATAAGTTTTATTCTGATGTAGTATTACTAGCCACTCTATTATAGGGTGGCTTTTCTTTATGTATACAATATTCATTCAAGCCTTAGTATAATAACCTTTTGAAAATCTATATAAATCTACAACGAACACAACTCATTATAATAGTTTATAATTCATAAGAACAGTATTTAATTCAAATCAGAAAGTGGACACAATATGGACATAAAAATATAGCTGGGGGGAGACTCGAACTCCCAACCTTACGGGTATGAGCCGTACACTCTCACCAGTTGAGCTACCCAGCCATTTAATAAATTCTATTTAGTTGTCAATTCTGGCTTCAGGTCTCACGGGTATGAGCCGAGCGCTCTGACCAACTGAGCTACTATGCCATCTTGTTTATTACTATTCGATTTTTATTTTAGCATTCGGTATTAATAAAATATAGATTTATAACTAATACCAAACTGTAGTCATTATTATCAAATAAACAATAAAAAATTACAATATTTTATTTTGTTAAATAATATTAAATCTGCAATAAAGCAATAACAAAACAATTTTTTTACACGTTTTAAACCATTTGCTTGGGCAGATATAAGGTCTAATAACATATGGAAGTTTATCAGAATTACAAAAAATACAGACAGTATGTACCGGAATACGAAGAGTGGAAAAGACAGAGGAATTTACAAGAGGCACAAAGGCTTGAATATATAAAAAACAATCCCGATGCGGTTAATAAAGATGACATGCAAAGGAGCAAGGCTCTGCTGCATGCTATTGATGTAATGGATGAATATTCTCAAAAAAATGCCGAGGATATGGAAGTTGCTACTGAAATGGCAGCAAGTCAGGCTATTGAGATTGTGAATATGGCAGGGCTTGGCGCCGGCATGCTAGCTATGGCACTGCCGCCGGTTAAAAATGGACTGAATCAACTTTCTAAAAAATATCCGAAACTTATATTCCCCATAATGATGATACCAACAGCCATCGGTTATGTTGCAAGTATTGTAGCAAGCTTTCCGATTATGGCTTGGGCTGCCAAAACGCAGGTAGGGGCTTCACGTCAGGGGCGTTTTGAAGCAATGAGAAAAGACCTAAGCAACCCTAACAGTTTCGCAGTTTTAACTGAGGAACAATTTAAACAGGCCCAAAATGCCGCTCAAAATATATCTTTGCCCGAAGAAAAAGAGAAAAAGGAGCTTATTAATTTAGGATTTAAAGATGTTTTTAAAAATCTTAAAAAGCTTGTAAAAAAAGATAAGGAGTATGAACAACAAAGAGCTGAATTTGATAAAAAGTTAAAAGAAAATGAAAAACATTTTAATGAACAATTAACCGATGACGATATACAAAAGGCAAAAAGAGATCAGCAGCTTTTAACCAAGCTGGTTGAAAAAATTGATATAGCTTCGCAGGATTATGCCGAAAATGTTGAAATGGCAACTAACTTTGCAACAGCAGCGGCTATCGGCAGCGGCTTTTTGACCGGCTGGATTGCAAACAGGATAATGAAGCTTTTAAAGATGAACAAAACAGCAGGTTATGCAAAAGCAATTCCTTATATCGTCGGTATAGGTGTTTCCATGACAGGGGCTGTACTTTCAAATAAAGTTCAAAAACAGGCTTCCAGAATAGGCCGTTTTAAAGCAAGGCAGGAGCTTCTGCAAAATCCCGATACGCTAGTTTATGTTGATGACGAAAAAGCAGCACTGCTTAAAGACGTCAAACCTCTTGAAGAAAAGAAAAAAACTAATATCTTTAAATTTTTAATACAGGTTATAAAGGACAATAAAGAATACGAAAAATATAAGAAAACAGATGGTTTACGGGATAAAAAACTTCACAAAGCTGTTGAACAACTGGTTTTGAACGAAAAACAACTAAGAGAAGCCAAAACACTGCAGCAAAATACTTTTAAAACCTTTAATGCGGTTGATGACAAATCTCAAACCTATGCAGAAAGCGTTGAGGCGTTAGGGCAAAGTATTCAGATGCCTGTTGCTTTGGTTGGTTCTTTAATTGGTATGGGGATAGGTTTTTTACTTAACCGTAACACAATGAAAAATCTAAAGAAAGTGTCTGATTCTCAGTTAAATTCAATTGTTATGGATTCTGTTGCTAAGGTTGTCGGGGGGGTAATAGTCGGTTTGCTTCCGACATTTGCGCTTGAATACTATATTACAAAAGAGCAAAAGAAGGCCTCTCGTGTTGCTGATATGCTTGCAATAAAAGATTTGAGTGATTACAGGCATTTTGTTGATTACAATAATTTGGAAAAAGAACAAGTAAATATTGTTCCGCTGAATGTTGGTGAACAAAACTCAATAAATGATTTTAATAACCGGAGTCTTGTTTCCCAATTACAACAAAAATATAAAGAAATGTAATTTTTGTTTAACTAAAGTAACAATATCCTGTTAATCTTACCTTCAGTAATACCTGAAAATACTACAGTGCAATGGTTGTGGTGCAAATTATCGTATTTTCCGTTTAGGTTAGATTTACAAAGTTTTTACAAAACCTATCGGTAAACTTTTTTAGTTGATATAACTAATTATGTCAAATCTTGAAGGGATGGATATGATGAAGTCTTTGGGTATTGTTAAAATTGCTATGAATTTGGGAATAGAGCAATTATGGAAAAATTTATTTGCCAACCGCAGCAGTGATTTTATTATTCAAACGAAAAAACCACAATCAGAACTTATACAATTTTTGGGTTTGAGAGACAAAAACGGTAAACTTATACATTTTGGCGATATATTAACAGACAGTCGCAATAATCTTTTAACCCCCGTATGTGAAATAGAAAACGGAGAACACATATTGTTTTTTAAACCTGTACAGCATTTGGATAAAAAAATGCATATGGGTTGCAAGTCAACATATAGTAATACTCTTGAGATAGTAGGAAATATCTATAGTGAATTTTCAGAAGTTTCTGATATAAAAATTGAACTTAGATTAAAAAATAAAATGTTTTGTAATCCACATTCTTCCAAATATTGTTTAGTAGAACAACGTTACTGGTGACTTGCAATAATTGTATCAGCAAATACAATGGTTATAAGCTGTGTACATAAACAATACGGCATATAAAAACAGAATAAAAAAATGGAGCGGTGTCCGAGTGGTTTAAGGTGCAAACCTGGAACGTTTGTGCGGGGGCAACTCCGCCGGGGGTTCGAATCCCCCCTGCTCCGATTTTAGACCCGAAGGGGTCTTTTTTGTTATTGGGATGAGAACCCCAAAGCGAAGCTTTGTAAATGGGTGAGAATTCTACGACAAACAAGTTTATAGGTTGATGGACACTTCATTACACCCCAACAAAAATATTTATTTTATATAAAACTTTATGTTTAACCGCTAAATTCATAAAAGAACTGTCTGAAAATAAGATGTTTCTTTATTTTTATTTTTTAGTGTATAAGATTTGAATAATCAAACTTTTATTACTTCTTTTTTCCTGTTAATATTGTATTCAGGATGGTTTATGTATGAAAATAAATAACAATAAATCTATATATATTTGGCATTCCGGAGAAGGACTTGGAGAAAAACTCAACAACGAAATCCTTCTTAACGAGCTGGCAAAATCAGCGAAAGCGGATATCCGTACAAACCTAAGCCAAAATTCAAAGTATCTGCCTTCCGATAATGTTTATTTCACTACATCCAGAAAAAAAATTGACGGAAAGATATTTTTCGGATCTGATTGTGTAATTTTATCCAAGGATGCGACAAAAGAAAAAATCTCCGACAGTATTTTTAAATCGGCACAAAATGCCGTAGGCAAACTTTACGGCAATATTGCCAAGTTTAAGGTGGAACAGGCTGTACAAAACGGGTCTATGCAACATACGCCGAAACAAAAAATACTGAACGGAGTTAAAAAGTTTCTTACCATACTTCGCAGATTTTAGTTTTGTATAGCTGCCTTTAGTCAGTAGCAATTAAAAACAACTCGCCATTTTGCACCCGTCCTGGGGATATTTATTATAAAGAGTTATAAAATGCTCCAAATGTTTTAGTATTGGCATTTTTTTGAATAAACTCGCTGTTGAGCTTCATTTTGTCAGTCCCTGTAGTTGTACCGGCTTGATGTTTTGCAGCTTTTTTCTTTTCACTGTATTTTGTAATTGCAATATTTAGCTTTGGAATACCTACTCCAAGCACAACACCGGAATATACGTAGCCGAGCAATTGGGCAAAGTTTTTGTATTTGAGTTTAGACAATGTTTCTTTAACAATTTTTTGTGTTTCCGGAGTTGCTCCTTCTTTTGCAGCAACAGC
This sequence comes from Candidatus Gastranaerophilales bacterium, assembly GCA_944325555.1. Lineage (GTDB taxonomy): Bacteria > Cyanobacteriota > Vampirovibrionia > Gastranaerophilales > Gastranaerophilaceae > Limenecus. Next base: position 54,423 of record CALVAN010000003.1, read on the forward strand.
TTTTAAGGCAGACATAAGTTTTCTGAACGGAATAGCCTTGCCGTTTTCGTCGACAGTCTGTATTCCGAATTTTTTCAAAGCAGGGAACAGAATTTCTTCATGAGTTTTTTCAACGGAATGTTGAATAAACTTCCAAATACCTTTTCCGTATTTCTGTTCATCGTAGTTTATAATCCCTTTGTTAAAGGCTTTGGCAGCAAGTTTTGAAACAAAACCTCCTAAAATCAGCCAGTTTGCAAATCCGAGAGAATCTTTAATTGCTGATTCTCTTGCTTCATTCTTGTCACGGGCAGCAAATATACGGCTCATAATTGTCATACCGTATATAAACTTAAACTGGTTAATTGTTGGTACCATCCCTTTATACTGAAGGTTAGAAAGTAGTTCTTTTGCAGCTTTTGGAATGTTGGTATAAAGCTCGGAAGGCTTTTTAAGGATAGTAGCAATCATTGCAGAACCCATACCTACTCCAAGTATAAGTTTGGCAATTTTAAAGCCTGTAGAGTGGTCTGGCTCTCTTCCTTCCACTCCGACAAAACCGTCAGAACCTGTACGTTTTTTAGTGAGGTATCTGTTAATCGGCTGAGCGGACATGCCAACTGCAACAGGGAAGGCCAGACCTGCTGCAACAGTTGCAACTTTTCTGTTTTTAACACCTTTAAGGAATTTTTCTAAATCTTCAACAATGGCTGTTTTGTCATTTTTTGCTTTATCTATTACAGCCTTAAGCATTGAATTTGCGTTGCTTGTCAAATCTTTTATCGGAGCTTCTATCGCATCTGCATTATCTTTAATTGCAACACGGAATGTAGAGCCTGCGCCTGTTTCTCCTGTGATAAGTTCTGAAATTTTTGCCATTGTTGAGTCGGGAACTTTGTATTTTTTTGCTCCTTCTTCAACCATTATTTGTGTGGCTTTTTGGACTGTATCATCGGAAAGTTTTTTCCAAACCTGCTCGCCGTTTGTTGTATTAAAACCTTCTATGCTTTTGAAGAAAGTTTCCCAATATTTTTTGGCATCATAGCCTTGTGTTTTATCTGCACTTATGTTTACAAACTCTTTAAAGGTATCTATCGCATTTGCATCCATAAACATAAGGTGGGCTTTAACACCGTTAGCTTTGTTGAATGCTGCTGAAACGGCATAACCTGCGCCCAAACCGACAATACCTGCAAGTGCATGGTTTAATGTTCCTGAAGATTCTCTGAAACCTGTTTCAAACCCGGCATCTTTTGAACGACCGAAGTCTACAATAGTCCTTGGCATAACCATTGAGAAAAAGTCTATAAAGCATGCGCCTATTGCAGGACTGGTGTTAAGGCCATTGAGTACTTGGGTACCAAGTGCGCCTAAACTTTTGAAACTTGGAACATTATTTTTATTGTTTTTTAACGGAGTTGAGTATTTTAATGTTTTCGGTTGTTGAGTTTGTGTAATTTGCGATAGCATATATTGTCCTGTTTTTAGTTTAATTTATTTTGCTTTGTTCATCATCATACCAAACGCCTGAAAAGTTTTTTTGTTGCTAGTTAAATTTAAAGACGGGTAGGTGTGGAAACTGTTATATTTTTCAGCCATTTCTTTTTGAACTTTTCTTTCGGTTTGTTTTCTCACATACCAAGGAACAAGCATACCGAGTATGAGCATTGAAAATCCGAGAGAAGCACCTTCGCACAAATATCTGAGGTTTTTAGCCTGTTTTGAAACTTTTGCTGCTTCGCCAAAGGTTTTTAGTTCTGTGCCGCTTGCCCAGTGGGCAACATTTTTACCAAAATCCACGATGGCATTGTTGGATTTTTTAGGTGCATTTTTAGTATAGTTCAAAAGCGGAATTTTTGTAATCTTTTGAAGAATATATCCTACACCTTTCGCAACATAATCACCTAAGAAGTACAAACTTGCAAATGTAGCAATATCTCTCCAGGTAACTTCATGCAGCTCGTTTTTGTCTTCGGAAGCTAGCATGCGGCTTGCAAATGTAGATGTTGCAATCCATCTGCATTGATCCATTGTCGGCATATTTTTGGTAAACTGCAGACCTTTTAAAATATTAGACAAGCTTGATTTGTCTTTTAAAGATGCATAAGCAACCCCAACCATTAAAGCTGCCGCACCGATTTTTTGTAACAGGAAAGAAGATTTTTCTTTCGGACTCATTTCTTTTTTCTTTTTCTGTGTTCCGAAATCTTTGTAAATAGGAGCCCCTTCCTGACCTGAAGTTTTTCTTGTAATCCATCTGTTTATGGATTGCATTGAAGCTGCAAGAGGAATAACAATGGCAAGTCCCAAAAAGCTCTTTTTGTTGATAAAACGTTTAGACTCTTTAAAGTAGTTTGTGAGTTCTTTTTCGACAGCTTTTGCAACGGCTTTCGAACGGGAACCTGTAACTTGACCTGATTTAAAGCCTGATGTAACTTCTCTGACAGCCGTTCTTTTGTGTTCCAAAAAGTCTTGTCCGACATCCATTGCATCACGCAGCAGAGTATGCAAGTCTGCGTGATAAGTTTTGCCTGCTATTTGAATATGCTTAGATGCACCTGTCATTTCCAGAACTTTTTTCTCTAAGTTAGAAACAGCTGCAGCTTTTTCTTTTTTAGTAGCAAGTTTGTTTGCCATCGTTTTGGCAAATTCCATGCGTTCATTTTCAAGGTTTATGCCTTTTAACGGTTTCCATTCATGTCCGTTTAAAACGCTGATATCGTTAAGCAGTTTGTTTGTAAAACTTCTTGAACCGCCTTTTGCCTCAAGAAAATGTTTGTTTAATGTTGTGATGGCATCCTGGTTCGCCCATTTTGAAGCCATACCTTTGTCTTTAGGATTTATAAGCTCGAGAGCTTTTGCTACGCCGTAAACAATAAAACCAGGTATAAGGCAGTTTACAATAAGACCGGATGATTCACGTCTAAAGGTTTCCGCAGCAGCGAATCCGTTTGTTTTTGCATCAACGTAAGTCCTTGGCAATATTGCAGTGGCAAGGTCAATTATAGATACATTTATAATTTCAGGCGGTATTCCCTTAAAGGATTGTTTGTTTGAGTTTTGGGGCTTTGCTGCCTGTATATTTGATTTTTTGTAAACTTCTTGTTGTCTAATTTGTGTAATCATAACTGTTAGTCTAACTAGTGTCTTTATATCCGAATTTAAAATTTTAGGTGAGATGTACCTATATATGATATGAAAGACCTGATATAAATACAAATCACGTAAAAAAATAATTTGCTATTTTAAAATGTAAAAAAACGTGAACCTGTTTTTAAAAAAGTGATTTTTTATTTAATAATACAAAAAATTTTAAGTTAATATAAAATTTTCTAAAAAATTGTATTTTTAGCATTTTAAACTTTTTGTTAAATTCAACTTTACAAAACTTAATAAAGGGTTTGTAAATATTCCTTTACAATTTGAATAAAATCATTAAAGTTTATGCAGGTACCTGACGATATAAAAACTGTAATCAATTACAGGGGTGATGCAAATGTCAGAAAACTTTTTTAAACAACCTTTCGGAATGAACATTAAAGTTCCGGTTAAAACAATAAAACAGGTTGAAAAAACTGCCGAAGGTACGGTTAGCGGCATTTGGGAACCTTTATTTAACTTTATTGATTCCAATCAACAGGTTTTTAACGGCAATGTTGCTAATGAGATTGAAAAATACAATCTTATGCAGTATAACGTTGGCGCTGCTTTAAGAAGAGATAAAATTACAGGTACCCAGTTTGATACAAAGGGGTAAGATTTTGTAATAAGAGGTTTAGAATAGTTAGCTTTCAAAATAAAAAACACTCCCGCTATAAGAATAGGGGAGTGTTTTTTGTTTATTGTAATTTACTATTTTACTTCTTTTGTGATTTCAGCAGTAATATCTGTACCGCCGTATAATACAACGCCTTTAGCAAGAACTATTTCATAGTTTGCTGCTTTAGCTTTTTGATTGATTATAGTTGAGATATTTTTATCGATAGCAGCAAGTTTTTTTGCGTAATCTTTCTGGATAGTATTTCTTTTAGCGTTAAGTTCTTTGTTATATTTGTTTTCAAGTTCTTTTCTTTTTGTTGCATTTGTTTCCTTAGCTACGTTAGCTCTTGCTGTTGTTACAAAGTTAGCTAAATCTTTAATTTTTGCTTCTCTGTCAGCTTTAAGAGCTTTTACCTGAGATGATGATGCAACAACTTTTTGTACATCAACAACTGCAATTTTGCTGGGAACGTTTGAAATAGCATAATTATTTACGGACATGCCTATCACAAAAGCAGTTAAACCTAATGCAGCATACTTCACACAATTTTTCATTAAACTCTCTCCTTTTTTGAAAATTATTTATTTTTATATTGCTATTTTAGCCATAAAACTTATTTTTATCAATAAACTTTTTATGTAAATTTAAATTTTTATAATAATTGCAGTATAATTTGAGGCAATTTAAATTTCGCTTTTGTTTTTAACTAAATATGAAGGTAAATTCTTATACAAAGTGTGAAACTCCGCAAAACAGCAGCTCCGAGCTTGCTTGTACGTCTTTGAAACCTGCCTGCCAACAGGTGAACAGGTCTTATGATGTTGACTCTTCAAGCTGCCATGATACATACGGCCGGGCTATGGTCGCAATGCAGGGTGCTAAAAAACCGAAAACAAAAGAAGAAGTTGCGGCACTTGTTAATCAGATTATTGAAAATACCGGCATGCAAATAGGACGTCATATAAATGACAAACATATTCATATCGGCAGACCTGTAGAAGGTTTTAAAAATCTTTGTTATGATGATATGAGGGCAAAATGTTTAAGAGATAACGACGGTTTTGTTGACTCAATTTATCTGCTGGATAACAAGACCGGTGATGTTAAAATCTACGATGCTGAGGCAAATTTAAAAAAACATTTTACGCAAAGTGATATGAAGGCTCTAAAAGAGTACAAATACACTGTTGATGAGCTTCATAACTATTTAAGGCACGGAAAAATAAGAGGCATAAGCACTCAAGAAACTTTAAAAGATATCGTAACAACACTGGATAATTTGTTTAACGATGAGTCAAAAGTATTTCGTACGGAAAAGGATATGGTCTTATACAGGGCACTTCAGCCCGATTTGAGCGAACGGCAAAAAGATGTTTTAACTACGTTGGGCGGAATTTATTCCGACAATTCTTTTGTTTCGACCTCAACGGAGCTTAATGTTGCGGAAAGATTTCGTTCCGTGGACAACCCCATTTTAAAAATAGAAGTTCCTAAGGGTACGAAATATCTTGATATGGATGCATTATTCAATATTGACCGGCAGCATTGGAATGAAAAAGAATATTTGCTCAATCGCAACAGCCGATTCGAGGTTACGGGATTTGACGTATTAAATAACATTATCAAAGTTAAATATCTTGGTTAGTATTTATTCGGGTATTGACTTTTGGGAGGATTCAACAAATTGACAAACTTATAATGTTTGTTAGACTTGTTATATCTAATGTAAACAGGGAGTAAAAATGTCAATAAACATAAAGCAGACGACTAAAGAAAAACTTTCGGCAATTTTAGGGATTATCATTTTTTTTGCGGTTTGCGTGTTAGTTGTTGTGCTAAATGAGATTATTGATGTGGAATGTGTAAAATCTCAAAATATTTGCACGGTTTATTCGCATAAGGCCTTTCAGCCAAGAGAAGTAACGGAAATGTTTAAAATCTCTGAGGTAATGTATGGCGAGGTTGTAAAAGAAAGAACAAGGGGGAGAAACAGTCATACATATTACAATGTTGTTTTAAAGTTTAAGAATGGCGAAAGTTTAAATTTATACAATGTACATTTTAGGTCAAGTGAAAATGCATATAAATTTATAAACAGAATTCAGGATAGAGAAGATTTTTATTTTAAGGGCAATTTTATAAAATCGTTTTTTGATTTGTACTAAAAAAACAGCAAAAAATATTTTTACGGGTTTTACTTAATCATAAATTAAGAAGAGGTTAGATTCGCCATGAAAATTCACTCCGTAAATTTTTCTTCATCGTATTCTCAACCTGAGAGAATAAAACAAAATAAATCTTTTTTTCACGTGTCGGCACCGCATAAAAATGTCGGTTATATTGCAGTTTTTAATAACCATAGTGTCAGTTTCGGGGCAAATCCTTTAAATGTAATTAATGAAATAAAAAGCTTTACAAAATTCGTAAAAGCCAAAGCATATGCTGACAACTTATGCAGATATGTAATATCTTCAGGTAAACAGCAGGAATTTATGCTCAGGGATTTTTGTATGGAACCGTTAGAAGGGCTGCAATATGGAATAAAGGCTTTTAAAGGTTTAACCATGAAAGAAATCCAGTACCTGAGCGAAAATCTGCATGTTATAGCGGTGAAAAGAGGCTGCAAAAACATGTGTGCTCATTGTTATGCCGATGCCAAACCTCAAAAAAGAGAAATGAGCTGGGAAGATTTCACCTCAATCACAAGGGGTTTTAAAACACTGCGCAAGCGTTTTCACAACCTTGATATTTTCGGTGAAAACAATCCCATATCCAAGGAAGATTTGATATATCGAACAACGGAACTCTTTTACGATGCTGATTGCATGAATCTTGCAATAAAGGACAAAAAAGGCAAATTGTATGATTTTACGGAACTTGCAACAGAGCTGTACGAATCTTTGGGAAGAAAAACAGCCTTTGATACTTCGGGTTGGAATCGTAACAATCAATTAATGCAAGTGCGTGCGGAAAAATATGCACAATATTTTTCAAAGAAAGAAAATATGGATAAGCTTAATGCTTTCAATGTATCGTTTAACGTTTTTAACGCCTCTTACGTTGCCTCAAGAAAAGCCTTAAAAAACGGTGATTTTGATAAAGCCAAAAGACTAAGAGAAAAATATGTTGATAATATGGTAAATACTCTGTTTACTTTCACGCCGGTTTTGGATAATCCTAAGTTCCATCTGCTGGTACGATGTTTTGACTCTTCTGCAAAAAATGCTAACGGTTTTGATAAAAAGTCACTTGCTTCCCTTGCTCAAGAGGTTGTGGATAAACTTATCGAATTATACAAAAAAGATTTAAACGGTAATAAAAAATATATTAAAACGGATCAGCAATTAGAATATACGGTAGCAAATGTTGTTTTTAAAATGAATCATTTGGATACTTCATTAAATTCTTCCGGAAGGATGAAAAAATTTATGCAGGATTTTAATATAAAAGCTCCGCTTATGGAATATGATGCATCTATGGAAAATGTAAAAAAAGAACTTGCCCAAAACGGAAGGTATCACAAATACATAATGCACAGGCTTATTGATGCGGACGGAAAAGTTTATCATATGAATTATGCACGGTTTTTCCCTACGGAAATACAGCTGAACCTTTCTCAAAAAGATGTCCCTTCACCAAAATTGGCAAACCTTGATGAAAGTTTTATTGTCACAAAAGAGCTTTTAAACCTTCCCGAAGTTCAAATTATCCAAAAGGTGCGTACGGATAAAAAACAGTAATTGTTTAAATACTTTTATTTTGGGTTTATAATTCATTGTAATGCATACCGGGTGTACAAAAGAAGAAATAAAACGTTTTATTGTCCAGCATAAACTGCTTGATGATTCAGGTTTGTTTAAAGATGAAGAACTTGCCCGGTTATATGATTTGGATGAAAATGACTGGAACAATGTTATAAATAGGCATTTGTTTTCTCCGTATATTTTTGAAAACTACTACAAGCTTTTGATTACGCCGCAGCAGCGTGTTGATACAATATATGTGCTTTCAAAACTTGAAGAACAATACTGGCAGAATATTTTTGACAGGTTGCTTTATCTGTTAATCGGGTTAAAGGTCTTTTGTGCCTCGGATTTGATGCTGCTTGCCAAACTTACGGATAAAGAGTTTGAAAGAGCAGATGCTTTGGGGATTTTTGATTATGATAACAAACTTATGACGGAGTTGTCCTGCAAAGAACTTTATCTTCTGGCAAAATACCCGGACCCCTTGCTAGAAGAAACAGTGAAAAGGGGAATATATAAATCTCCTCAAAAGTACAAAAAACTTCTGTCGGATAAAAAATTGTTTTCCCGTGCTTCGGAATTTAAAAAGGCGTTTGAAATAAGAAATATAAGTTTTGAGGGGCTTGAAAAATATAACGTCAAAATAAAGGATAAAGTTCGATATTTAAAATCAACGCAACCATTTTTGCCGCAAACAACACTAAAACCTAAAGGATTTTGTATAGAAAAAATCCGCTCCGCTTGCGATAGCTCCAATATCTTCTTTTTGGCTCATGGTATTGCCGATGAAAAAAGTTTAACCGACGTTTTGAAAATGGAACAAACCTCTGTTATAAGGGCATCTTATGTAAATCTGAAAAAAGGGAACACAAAGCTGTTTTATAAACAGGGCGCAATTTTAAAGACCGCACAAGAGAACATACATGCGGGTTATTACAAGGATATGCAGACTTTTGAAAGGATTGATATCGATACACTTGTTTTTAAGTATCTCTTTAATGAGGAAAACAAACTGTATAGAACTTATTTTTCTTCTCTTTTTAAAGAGGTTAGCGGCTTTGATGATGGTATGTATATTGATTTTTTAGAAAAGTATAAAGACAAAAGTTTTGAAGAAATAGAAGATAAGAACATAAAAGATAAAATCTTATGTTATTTGGATTCAATTCCCGTAAAATTTTATGAAAAAGACCACAATCATAACGAAATTTTGATTACAAATCCTGAGATAATTGCATTGTTTGTGTACGATACGCCAAATTTTGATATTCCTGATTTTTTAATTGAGTTTGCTCAAAAGCAAAACTTACCCGTTTATGTTTTAGATTAATTTAATTTTTGTAAATCTTTTACTAAATCGGTAACAAAAAAAATCTTGTTGAGGTATTTTGCTGATAAAGGTCACTTTTTATTTTAAAGTTAGGAGAGAAGAGATGAAAATTCCCGGAATCGGTTTAGTAACATATAAAAAAAATCAGGCTGATAAAACAATAAACGGTAATATTAACAATCCTGCTTTTAAAGGTCGTGTTGATACCGAGATGAGAAACATACTCGTCGACCGTACAATAATTTGTAACAAGGGTCATTCAGGATATACAACATATTATAGTAATGAGCATAACGGTACAAAAACCGATGAATTGTACAGAATGGTTAACATATACAGACCCTACAGCTGGGAACAGACTACTCCGTATTCGCCGTTAGGAACGCCTAATTTTACAACCTATAGTGCAATAGCAGGAGAAACAATGATTGACCAAAAATACGGTTCCGGACACAATAATAATGACTTTGTCGAACCTCACGGATTTTGGTGCGAACTGCCCGAAATAAAACCAGACAGAGAGGCTCCTGATTATCTTGAAGAAACACCTTTCAGGCTGACACCTCCTGTCCGCTATGAGAACGGGCGTCCTGTTTACAAAACCGGCGAAGCTATATATCAACAGAATGAGTACAGAAAAGAATATCAGAATCTCCATACAAAAATTTGGCAGGGAGCAATCGGAGAAATAGGCAAACCTTTAAACAGACTGGAATCATTGGAAGATAAATTATCAAAATTAGAAAGAATTAAAAAAGAAAATGAGGTTAAGGACAATAAGAGTCAAAAGGAATATCAATCATATATAGATACTGCTGGTGAAAGATCCGTTAATTCCTGGAGCTCTAAAAATTCAAGATTTTTTGCCGATATACAGAGCTATTTTCTTAATAAAAAGCACAAAGAGTGGGAGCAAAATAATAAATTGGATTTAACCTTGAATGCCGAAATAAAAAGAATAAAAGAAGAAATACAAAAAATTAAAGAGGCAAAATCACGCGGTCAATACCTTGATTTGAGTACAAAAGAGTTGTACGAAAATTCCAATATCGTGGAAGCTGTTAATAATATGCCAAAGGTTGACTATAATAAAGCCAGACTTATTTCTCTACCGGACAGAACAGTTGGGTCATATTGGTTGTCCCAATTCAGCAAAAATCAATATATGGGCTTGACTGAGAAAGATGAAAAAACAATACGGGAACATATTGATAAAATAATGTATCCTGAAAGAGCAAACAGCCTTGAGGAAAGTCTTACAAACAGAAAAAGTCTTCAGGAAAACGACACAACCGATACGTTAATTCATTTTTTAAAAAAAGATGACAGACGATACTAAAGGCAAATTTTTATTATATATTTTGAAAGGGTTTTTCTTGACGGCAGAACCAGAGAAATTTTAGATATGGAAAATGATGTTGATTAAAGCTCAGGTATGTAATGTCCGATAGCAAAAATTTTTATGTTTGTTTTTCTTACATACAGGAGAATAAACAAATATGAAAATTAACACAAATCCCCGTTTGAACAGTCAAGTTAGCTTTAAAGGCGCTTTTGTGCTCAAACCGCAAAATGCACAGGTAAAAGAAGCTGTCCCGAATATTATAAAAAAAGGAAAACAGATATTTTACAATATTAAAAACGAGGGCGATGTTGTAATTGTTACAAAAGACAAATACGACAAGCGTGTAAGGGACTTTATCGAAGAAAACAATCTGAAATTTTCTTATTACCCTGAAATCTCAACCCAAAGCGGGCTGGACGATGAGATTCCGTCGGGGTTAAAGGCATTGATTAATATAAAAAATAACTGCATAATTAAAGATTTGAATTTGTTGGATAAATTTTTATCAAGTACAAGACCCCATCTTGGAAAACAAAGTGAGTATCTGCAAGATGCAATGAATACACTGCGATTAAATACGGAAAATGCCAAAATAATGATAGATGACAGGGGGATGTTTGTACTCCGTGACAATGCCAAACAGCGGACGATAAAGTCAACCGGCTTTAACAGCGGATGTGCTTATGTCTGTGTTATACCTGATTCTCTGGGACAGGAGGTAAAACGCTATCTTATCGGCAAAAACGGAAAAGAAATAATAAAGGAATTTAATACACCTAAAGAAATTTTGAGTTTTAATAAAACTTTCAAAAAAATCAGAGATTCGATATAAAAAGTTATAAAATTGTTCAAATTTTGTAAAAATTAATAAAACTTTTGATAAAAATATGTTTTTTAGGTGTATTCTTAGTATTGTGTTCAATTATTTAGGAGAGAAAAATTATGTCAGTACAACCGCTTAGACCCGTGTCTTTTAAGGGAAGAGTCAATGTGTTACAAAATCAGACAGTATATGGTCTGGATACGGATAAAATTTTGGCAATGGAATCAAGAGGTAATGATCGAACTTTAGTTAAATACGATTTTCCCAAAGAAGTTCGTCACAACGGTTATACAACAAAGGAACCGATTACACTTGATATAAAACAGGATATTAATACTATTTTGAATGCTTATAACGCAGCAAAAAATTCGGATGTTGTTGTTGATATAGCAGATTACAATGCATAGTTAATAAAGAAAGAGAGGTTTGTATAAACAGAACCTCTCTTTTGGCTAATTAATTGTTCTTTTTCATATGTTCCATTACAAAATCGACATCTTTGTCACCACGCCCAGATAGGTTGACAAGAATTTTTGTATTCTGGTTTTCTTTAGCATATTTGATTGCAAAAGCTATTGCATGAGCGCTTTCCAATGCGGGGATTATACCCTCTGTTCTTGATAGTTCAAAAAAAGCTTGCATTGCATCTTCATCGGAAACTGTTACATAGTTAGCTCTGCCAATACTTTGCAGGTAACAGTGTTTTGGGCCAACTCCTGGATAATCAAGCCCGCTTGCAATAGAATAGGCATTAGCAGGATTACCGTTTTCATCCTGCAGCAATTTACATCTAAATCCGTGAATAATTCCGTCTGTTCCGTATGTTAAACTTGCTGCATTGTCACCGGTTTTAATTCCCCTGCCAAGAGGTTCCACTCCATATATTTTAACCTGTAGGTCCTCCAAAAATGCATCAAACAAACCGATTGCATTTGAGCCTCCGCCAACACAGGCCACAATAGAATCAGGCAGGGTGTTTGTTAATTCCAAAAATTGTTTTCGTGCTTCTTTACCTATTACGGATTGAAAATGCTCAACTATCATCGGGAAAGGATGAGGTCCGACAACGGAGCCTATGGCGTATATTGCTGTATCGTATTCTTTGAGGTATGCACTAAAAGCTTCATCTACCGCTTCTTTTAATGTTCTTTTTCCGCTTTGAACACTTATAACATTTGCACCTAAAATTTTCATTTTATCTACATTTGGCTTTTCTTTTTGTATGTCAACTTCACCCATATAAATATCGCATTCAAGCCCCATTAACGCAGCAGCAGTAGCCGTTGCTACACCGTGCTGTCCAGCACCTGTTTCTGCAATAATTTTTGTTTTACCGAGCCTTTTGGCTAACAGAGCTTCGCCCAGTGAGTGATTTATTTTGTGGGCACCGGTGTGATTTAAATCTTCCCTTTTAAGAAAGATGTCTGCTCCGTATTTTGCGGACAAATTTTTGGCATGATAAAGTGCACTTGGTCTGTCTACGTAGTGTTTTAAGAGATAGTTTAATTCTTCATTAAAGTTTGCATCATCTTTTAATTCTAAAAATGCATCAGCTATTTTTTTAAACTCTTTTTTTAGATTTTCGTCAAGGAATACTCCGCCATAGCTGCCGAAAAATCCGTCTTTATCTGGGAATATATTTATTTTTTGTTGTGTATTATTTTGCATTTTGTGTTCTTTCTATAATTTTTTTTGTTATTGAATTTTGGGTTTTTAAAATTTTTGCGCCTCTTGTTACTTTGCAAAGACTAACCTGCAGCTTGGCTGATATTTCTCTTTGCGTGAACTCTTTGCCTGCCAGCATTTTCAGGATACGCCATCGTTTGGAAAGAGTTGCTATTTCTGCTGGAGTAAATAGTTCTTTAAAAAAATTGGTAATTTCTTTTTTATTCATTAGGTTTATGGCCTGTGCAATTTCTTCAATAGTTTGCATAATTCCGCCTCTTTGTTTCTGTATATAGAAACAATATTATAATTTTTTGTTTCTGTCAATAGAAACAAAGACGGGTGATTATTTGTTAAAATGTGTAAAACTATTTAAATACAAAGCTCTTTTAGCGCAATTAAAATATTCAGGGGGCTTAATCTATATATGAATACAATTGGCAATCATAAAGATATATCTTTTGCAGGAAGGTGCAGGTATATTCAAGATGCACAACTAGTTTGTCATTTGATAGAAAAAAACTTTCCTCGTATTTCAACGACCAAAATACAGCCTTTTATAAATAACTTACAAAAGAAAAATAAGAATTTGTATTCAAGGTGTTTTCTCTATAATCAGCTCAGAGGAAACTATTTTAGAGTAAATAATAAACAAGAAGAAAAAATAGCAGGAATTTTTTTCTGGTATCGTAATCTTGTTGCCAGGTTAAACTATCTGCGTGTAAATAGATTTTATAAGGATAATAACAAAGACTTTGATAATATTTCACAAGTGTTAAGACTAATGAAAACATATCATCTCGGAAATTGCTATGAATCAGCTAAAACTGCAGAATTGATACTAAAAATGAACGGGTATAAAAATGTCTGCACCGGAAACCTTTTATGTGGTAAATTACCGATTGAACATACTGTTTGTGTTTTTAACCGTGACGGTAGTAAAGTTATCGGAATTGAAAATAATAATACGATAGTTATTGATCCTTGGGCGGGATGTGTAGATTTTGCAAACAATGTTTTTAAACAATATAAAAATATGTTCAAGGATAATTTTGGTTGTTTAAATAAAGGAAAAATTAGTTTGACGGATTTTTCGTCGAGCAAATTGTCACAAGATGCACTTGAAATAATAAAACAACGAAATCCCGAATTGATATTTAAACATTAAAAATCAGTATATTGGCAAAATATTGGTTATAAAACAAATATTATGATTTTTTAGAATGATGCATATTTTTAACTATTTTATCTTCTGTCTTTAAAATATCAAATTCTTTTAAGCTAAGGAATTGCGATAGTTCTGTTCGACCCTGTAAACCTTTGAAAGGGTGCGAAAATTTGATAGATGAAGTAATATTGTACTGAAGACCAAGACGGTATCTGCCTATTTCATCAGTTGTAATAATAATCTCAGAATCATTTGAACCCCACTTGCTTATATTTTTAATTTGCTTTTCAAGTTGTTCAGAAAGCCTTTGAGAATCTTTATATCTGGCAGAACACGTAGTTAGTTGTTTGTAGAGTTGATATTTTACTTGTTCAGAGATAGATGCTTTAAAGTTTAACGGTGTATGATTCTGAATTTTCATTAAAAAAATGTCCTTAATATAATGTCTGAGTGGGACCTCGCTTGTAGGAGTGGTACACGGAGTGCGAGTGGCGCCGAGTCTAGCATCTTACGGAAGTGACCCCATGCACTTGTTGCGGGTACCCTTGTTGTATAGCCAATATTGTACTTGTTTATTGTACCCGTTCAATAAGTTGTCGGGGTTAGTTGACTATATGAAATTTTTGTAAAAACTAAAACCAAAAAATAAATTTTTTTGCTTTTAAAAATTTTTTTTACAGTTGCTATATTTTGGTTTTTGCAATTTTGAAAAGTTTTTTCCAATTGTTTTTATCTACTAACAATTGAATCTCTGCAGGGGTCTTTGGACGCTGAAACATTAATTTCAATCAAAAATTGTATTTAAAATCCCTGTTTGAATATGTTAAGATATGTTAAATTTGTGTTTGACAAATACTCTATGTGCAAAAAAATGAAATAAAGAACTGATGGTGTGGTATGGAAGCTGTAAAAGAACTGTTTAATAAGAATTTTGTAAATCTGTTTTTAGGGCAATTGTTGACTCATCTGGGGGATGCTACCATCCAGATAATTTTAATGGCAATACTGGTTAACAGTGTGGAAAAACCCGGTGGTTTGATAGCGCTTATGCTTTTTTGCTTTGTGTTCCCGTCGTTGATAGTCAGTGTTTTTGCCGGCAGCATAGTCGACCGTTTTTCACGTAAAAAAGTAATGATAATCAGCTCTTTATACAGAGGTTTAATTTTAGCGCTTTCGATTGCGTTTTATTTCTTGTTGGCAAATGATGCCTCTCTTGTACCGATGATAAAGATATACGGGGTTGTCTTGAGCCTTTTAATCGGTATAGGTACTGCATTTTTGTACCCCGCAAAAATGGCATCCGTTCCTAATGTTGTGAATATTCAGGCATTAAAACCCGCCAACGCTCTTATTTCCGGTTCGGGCACCTGGGCATTGACCTTTGGCGGTCTTATTGCCAGCACGGTGCTGCTGCATATCGGTATATTGAATATGTTTTATCTGACTTGTGTTATGTATTTTGCGGCTCCGTTGTTTTTGTGGTTTGTAAGTTTAAGGCACGATGAGGATACTGAGTCATCAAGTTTTGATGTAATAAAAGATATAAAACAAACGGCAGCTTTTCTTGATAAGCATAAAAAAGCGCTCAATATGATAATGCTTGCGGTTGTTGTGTCTTTGATTTCCGCAACTTTTTATAACGCAATGAATACTCTGGCAACAGATGTTTATCAGGTTAGTGTACAGGGATTGGCAAAACTCAAATGGATGCTCGGCTGCGGTACTTTCTACGGTGCGTGTGTAATGATTTTGTTCGGCAGACGCCTTAAGACAACCAAAACACTTGTTGCCGCATTTTTGGGCTTGTTTGTGTTTTTAATCACCGCTGCTTTTTGCACAACGTTTTTTAAAGCAAGATTGTGGCTCGGGGTTATAGGGCTTTGTGCTTCGGTTTTAAAAATTACCGTGGATACAATTTTGCAAAAGGTATCACCTAACTTTATCAGAGGTAAAATATTTGCATTTGCCTCTATGTTGGAAACTTTTGTTTCGCTTGTCGGTATAGGCTTTGTTTCCGTATGTGCCGATATTATACATCCGCTTGCTATATTTCACGGCATAGCCGTATTGTCGGCAGTAATGGTCGTTTTGATTCTTGCTTTGAACAAAGATTTCAGATACTTTGTGCTCCGAATTACACTCGGGCAGATTTTCAAATGTTTGTTTGTTTATAAATTTGAAGGTGTGGATAATATCCCCAAAAAAGGGAAAGCTATTCTTGCAGGCAACCATACCGGACATCTGGATCCGTTTATTTTGCAACTGGCAACAAAACGTAACCTGTGGTTTGTGACAGGCCCTGCTGCTTTTAAAGTTCCGGTGATAAGACATATGCTCAAGTGGTTTAATGTGTTGCCTCTGAATTTTGGTGTGGGGTTGGAAGCTATAGAATCAGGCGTTACCAAGCTTAAACAAGGTGAACCCGTGATAATTTTCCCCGAGGGAAAATTCACTTCCGACGGAAACCCCGGAAGATTCCACAGAGGAGTGGCAATTATGGCCAAAGAAGCTGATTGCCCGATTATTCCGTTTGCTATAAGAGGCGGTTTTGAAGCGTGGGGAAAATTCAGAAAAAATCCTAAATTATTTACAACAATAATTATACAATTCGGCCAGCCCATAACGGATTTGTCCGCAGATGAAAAACAAATTACAAAAGAACTTGAACAGCGTGTCAGATTTATGAAAAGGTCGCTTGACAGCAGAGCTTTTTATAAAATTAAAGATACACAGTACACAAACTTCCTCGATATAATGAAACAGTACAGCGATACTTACGGGCAGACAAAAGCCGTGTCGCTTAAGGTAAAAGACGGGTATGAAGAGATAAGTTATGTCGATTTGAGCAGAAGGGCTAAAAAGTTTGCCAATTATTTAATTGAAAATACGGATATTCAAAGAAAGGACAGAATAGCTATCCTTTGTGAATCACGTCCCGAGTTTGCGGTAGGTATTTTTGCATCAATTCAAACAGGAGCAATAACGGTGCCTCTGGATGTAAAATTGACGGTGCCTGAACATACCCATATACTTTCGGATTGTACGCCGAAAATTTTGATGTGCTCAAGCCACTATCTTGACCACGCAATCGAATTGAAAAATAATGTTCCTTCCATTCAGCATATTTATGTTCTTGATGATGAAGAAAGACAGCATCCCGAGATACTTTCGGTTTCAAAACTCGAGGCGGATATTGAAAAGAGCATAGGACGTCCCCGTTCAATGGACGAAACTGCCTTAATCGTTTATACCTCTGGTACAACCGGCAACCCCAAGGGGGTAATGATTAGTTTTGGCAATATATATTCGCAGATGAAGGATTTTGAAAAACTGTTTAAACTTTCAAAGGACAACACTTTATTGTCTATTCTTCCTTTGAACCACCTTCTTGAACTTAACGTAGGATTCTTTGGAATGCTGTTTATGGGTGCAAAAATTGTTTATATAAAAACACTGAACCCCAAAGAGCTTGCAGCGGCAATGAAGGAAAAACAAATTACAAATATGATAGTTGTTCCTCTTGTGGCTAAAATGCTTAAAAACAGCGTTGATAAGCAGCTTAAAAAGAAACCGCAGCACGTACAAAAGATTTTCAAAATAATGTATGCGGCTGCAAAATATATGCCGAGATTTGTAAGAAGAATTATGTTTAAGTCGATTATAGACGGCTTGGGCGGCAAATTCGAATGTTTTATCTCCGGTGGTGCTCCGCTGGACGTAGAAATTGCGGAATTTTTTGAAAGAATCGGCGCCCCCGCATTTGAAGGCTACGGGCTGACGGAAACCAGTCCGGTAATTTCCACAAACCGCTATGAGGCTCACAGAATCGGCACTGTCGGCAAACCGTTGCCTTCTGTTTCTGTCAAACTGTCAGAACAGGGTGAACTTCTTGCAACAGGCCCCAATGTTATGCAGGGCTATTATAACAAGCCCGAAATGACAGCCGAAGTTATTGACGAGGACGGCTGGTTCCATACGGGCGATATAGCTGAAATCGATAAGGACGGATTTATAAAAATCACGGGAAGAATTAAAAACATGATTGTTTTGGGCGGCGGCAAAAAAATCTTCCCCGAAGAAGTTGAAGCAGTGCTCGAGCAATCACCTTTAATAAAAGAACTTTGTGTTCTTTCTTTGAAGATAAAATCCGGTAACAAAGCAGGTACGGAGGAAGTGGGCGTAATTATTGTTCCCTCGGACGAGCTTGCGCAAAAATCGGATGAAGAAATACAAAAGGAACTGGAAGCAGAGGTTAAAAAACTTTCGTCAGCAAACCTTGCAGCTTACAAAACACCTACTGTCGTGGTGTTCAGAAGAGAAGATTTGCCCAAAACTTCGACCCAGAAGGTTAAAAGAAAAGACCTGCTTGCGTGGTATGAAAACAGCATTTTAACCAATGCGTAAATATTGAAAGGCTGAAATTATGGCACTACATCAGTTAAAATATCCGTACAGAAAATTCATATTACCGTTAGCGAAAAAAATCTCTTTTATTAATCCCGATGTTTTCAGCTGGATGGCTTTTGGTGTTACTTTTGTAACCGGATACTGCTTTTATGCGGGCAATGAAAACCCCGTGCTCTTTTTATTGATAATACTTTTAATCTTTTTAAGAATGACACTTAACACACTGGACGGTGTTGTCGCAATACAAAGGGGCGATGACAGCAAAATCCACGGCAAAATTATAAACGCTCTGCCGGACAGATACGGAGATATATTTATTGTAGGCGGTATTTTGCTCAGCCCTATTTGTAATGATGTTATCGGATTGCTGGGGCTTGCTACAATGTTTCTTGTAAGTTATGCGGGAATGCTCGGTAAGGCGCTCGGAGTTTCGTGGCAGGGACACGGCCCTCTGGATAAAGTCGAACGTCTTGTTTGGCTGATAATATTTGCGTTTTTGCAATATTACGGATATACGCATAATGCACCTGTTCTTAAGGTCTGCGGGTATCATCTTTCTTATTTGGAAATATGTATGCTTCTTTTCTTTGTCCTTGGGCAGATTACGGTGCTTCGCAGAGTAGGCGGCATATATAAGGAAGCAAAATCGGTTGAAGAAAATTCAAACAAATAGATAGGAGAAAAGGTGGAACATTTTGTATTTACACACAACGTAAAAGTTGCAATTGTACTTTTGTATGCGTTTGTGTTTTTGCTTTTTGGTATAGTTAAAATTGCGCAGATTGCAACCAAAAAAGATTTGGATAATATTTGGATAAGAGTAAAATCTTTCTTTTTTATTTGTTTGTTTTTTACGGCTGCGTTTTGTTTTAACAAAATAGTGGCATTTTTGTTTTTGATGCTTATAAGCTACCTTTGCTTAAAGGAATTTTTCTCTCTTATTCCGACTCGGAAAACCGACAGAAAAGTTTTGTGGTGGGCTTATTTGTCCATTCCTGCGTCTTATTATATTGTTTATATACAGTGGGCAACCTTGTTTTATCTGTTTATTCCTTTGTATATGTTTATTCTTATTTCCGTTCGTATGGTTATGTCAAGCAATACAGAGGGCTTTTTAAAGAACCTTGCAGTTATACAGTACGGCTTGATGACTACGGTTTACGCTCTTGGGTATCTGGGGATGATTGCCGTTGTTCCCATGCAGTACAACCCTAAGGGCGGATGTCTGGGGCTGCTGTTTTATATACTTGTTCTTACTGTTGCAAACGATTTTATACAGATGTTCTGCGGAAAAGCACTGGGCAAGCATAAAATTATCCCCAAAGTCAGCCCGAACAAAACCTGGGAAGGCTTTATCGGCGGGGTAATAGGTACAACCATATTATCCGTTGTGATGGCTTACTTCTTAACACCGTTTACGCTTTTGCAATCCGTATTCGGCGGTGCGGTGCTTGCAATATTCGGTTTCTTCGGTGATGTTACAATGTCCGCAATCAAAAGAGATTTGGGCGTAAAAGATACAAGCACCCTCATCCCCGGACATGGCGGAATATTAGACAGGCTGGACAGCTTATTGTTTACGGCTCCTTTATTCTTCCATTATTTTGCGTACCTTAACTCAATAGTTTTTGCAAGAGGATAACTTTATGTTTTACAAATTTTTGAAATATATAACTTTTACTTTTTTTATAAAACCTTTTATCTACCTCGTTTTTGGTGTGAATGTATCAGGAGCGGACAATTTGCCTAAAGTTAGCAGGGAAGCTTCCATAATAGTGGCAAACCACAACAGCCACTTTGACACTTTGATTTTGATGAGTTTATTTTCGGGCTCTCAGATATTAAAAATCCATCCAGTTGCGGCTGCTGATTATTTTTGCGATACAAAGTTTAAAACCTTTGTGTTTACAAAACTTCTCGGTGTTATTCCGATTTCTCGCAAGGTCAAAAAAGCAAGCAAAGAAGAACTGTTTAAAGATATAAATGAGCCTTTGAGAGCGGGAGAAACCATAATTATTTATCCCGAAGGGACAAGAGGTAACGACAATACTCTTGCGGAGTTTAAATCGGGCGTTGCTCATATAGCAAAAATGAATCCCGATGTTCCCGTTATTCCATGCTATATTAACGGACCTGACAGAATATTGCCCAAAGGCAGCTTTTTGTTTGTGCCTTTTATTGCTGATGTCTATATATCGGAACCCGTATATTACGACAACACTTCAACAAAAGAATTTACTGAGAGAATCCGTGCAGAGGTTGAAAAGCTGAAGGAAGAACACAAAAGAAGAGAAGAATTATAAAGTATTTAAAATAAGGATAAATAAAATGACAGAACCGAGAAGAGAAATTAAAACACGTGATACAAAATGGGCGCAGGCTCTTGCCTCTTTTGTTGCAACAAAAACCAATATTACACCTAACGCAATTTCCGTAATGAGTGTGTTTTGCGGCTTGCTTGCATTTGTTGCATATTGCGGGTATGTGGTGCCTCAAATGCCTCAAAAACTTTATTTTCTGCTGCCGATTGTTGCCATAATCGGTATCCAGAGCCGTCTTATCTGCAATTTGATTGACGGTATGGTTGCTATCGAGGGCGGCAAAAAATCTGCTGTCGGCGGTATTTATAACGAATTTCCCGACAGATTGTCCGATACTTTGATTATAGTCGGTGCAGGTGTTGCCGGTGCAAGCTGGATTTCTCTTACACTCGGGCTTTTGGCTGCCCTGTTTGCGATGTTTACTGCTTATACCAGGGTATTGGGCGGGGCAATCGGAGCAAATCAGTATTTTATAGGACCTATGGCAAAACAGCACAGAATGGCGCTTTTAACGGTTGTTAACCTAATTTGTATCGGCTCAATCCGGATTCCTGATATCAATATTTATGCTTATCCGATTGCCTTGGCTATTATTGCGCTCGGGTCTTTGATTACCGTTTACAGAAGGGTAAAACATATTGCCGACGAATTGCGCTCAAACGCCGCACAAGAGCAGGAAACGGTTAACAGCGCAGAAAACCCCGAACAAGCGCAGCAAGTGTAACAAACTCAATTAAAAAAGGAAGAATTGTAAAATAAAGACTCCGAAACCCGTTAAAGAAAAAGGAAAACCATGGAAAATCTGCATACGTCAATATTAACAATAAAAGCTTTAAAAATCGTTATTCTCATAGCTATTGTACTTGCAGTGTTTTTGATAAAACTGGCATCAATTCGAAGCAAAAAACGCATTGTCTACTACGAGGACAATTACGCCACCGAAGTAGAAAAAGAAAAAATAAAAAAATCCATAGAAGAATATACAAAACAGCTTGAAACTGCGCAAACAAACGAGCAAAAGGCAGAATTGTACTGTCTCCGCAGTAAAGCGTATTATTCGCTTGGTTTGCATTCTCAGGCAATGGAAGACATAAATGCCGCAATTGCATTATGTCCGTAATAAATCGGAATTGAATATCTACGACCATATCAGATATAACGACTGTGTAAACAAGATTACGGAAATAACGGGTAACAATATAAATTAACCGGTTAAACAAAAACAGAAAGGAAAACAAATGAAAAAGATTTTACTGGTTTTAATGTCAACACTGATTTTGACAGGCTGCGTAAGCCAGACAACCACTGTCACAATTGATGACAAAGCGGGCGCAACCATTGAGAAAAAGTTCAGCTTTGGTGCCGCTTCCTCCACTATGACGACTGACAAGCTGTCCATGACAGCAGGTGACAAATTTCTTGAAAGTGTCAGAAAACAAAACCCTGAATCTCTTATGAGATATAAAACAGAAACGGATTCCGGCTACGTGGCAGTTATAAAAAAAGAAAATATCGCTAAAGAAGATATTTTTGCAAGCGAAGCTTTCTTTAAACCCAAAAACAAAAAGAACCTCGACTGCAAAACTTCCAGAAACCATACAGAATGCAAGGCTGATTTTTCAGTAAACATTAGAAGCGAAGAACTAGACAAAGTTCTTGCTGAAAACGGACTTAAGTATGAGGATCTTGCACCCTATACTTTAACAATAAAACTCCCCGTTAAGGCGGAATCACATAACGCAAAATTCTTTGATTTAACAAACAATTTATATACCTGGGAAATCCCTGCCGGAGTGGAAACACCCGTAAAATTTGATTTTGTTATCAAATAAATTTTCTGCTTAAAGCCGGACGATATAATACATTGTCCGGCTTTTATTTTAAACAAGGAACATAAAATATGAAAAAACTTAAATCATTTCTGCTTTTATTGGGTATGTTTTTAACGATGGCAGCCTTTGCCTTCAACAGATGTGAAGCGGCAACCGCAAGAATAGGTATTGATCCTTCAAAATTGCCGCATAAATTATTGCTGGGTGCAAGTGTAAGTGCGTACCAATACGGCGGCCGATGGGGGCTTTTTGAACTGAATACCAACAAAATCATGACTCTGCCGATATATTCCGATGTTAAAACTATTCCCGGTGAGCCTGAATATATTGCATATACTGACGGAAGCGGATACTGGGGTATTATAGATTGCAGAGGAGATTGGGGAATAGAAATATCTCAGCCTATATATGAAACCATAGAAGATCTGCCGTATTATTACTTTAAGGTGTCCCGTAACGGCAAATACGGCTGGCTCGAAAAACAGAACGGTAATGTTGTTCAAGAGCCTTTTTATTCGGAAGTTAACTTTATAAACAATTCTTTGTTATTTTGTGTGTGCACCGACAGCGGCTGCGGAATAGCCAGAGCAAAAGATGCTAAGGTGGTAAAACCGGTTAAATATCCCGGAGAATTTCAATATGCGGGTTCGGATGAATATTTTATTTACTACAGCGGCGGCGGATACGGTGTTGTTGACATAATGGATGCGGTTATCGCACCTCCAAAATACAGAGGGGTGAAAAATGTTACATATGACGCAATTTATATCACGGACGGAGGGAAAAAACTCGGTCTGCTCCGTATGCGTGACGGCAAGCAAATTGCACAGCCAATTTATGACAAAATAAGCAAGCTCGAAGAACCCGGATTTTATAAGGTTAAAAAAGACGGAAAATGGGGTGCAATCGATTATGACGGGAAACTTATTTTTGAATGTAAATACGGCCCTCTTGAAATGAATAAAATGGTGCGAAACTACCCCGATAATCAAAAATTTAAAGATGCTATAAATTACAACTACTATTATGACAGATATTTGGAAGCATACTATTATCTTGACTTTTTGGAGGCAAATGGACGTTATGCGGAAAATATTCTTAAAAAGATATTAAGTGATGAAAATAAATCTCAGGAAATAAAAGACAAGGCAAATGAATTGATCAACAAATACGGCGTGGACAGAAGCAAGCTGTAATAAAATAAAATTACATATATCATAATGCGGAGCTTTGTAATTATGCACTCTTTAAAAGATACCGGCAGAGATTTTTGTTTGGAAACACAAAAGAGCAAGGATAATTTTTTTAATAAAAATATTATTGCTCTCAATATTGCAAGAAATGCCCTGCGATATGTTATAAAAGCTTATGCAATAAAAGAAATCTGGCTTCCCTATTACACCTGTCCGGTGGTATGGCAGTCCGTAAGAAAAGAAAATTGTAAAATGAACTTTTATCATACGGATAAAAGTTTTATGCCGGCAACGGATTTTCCGCCTGATGCTTTTATCTTATACACAAACTATTTCGGGATATGCGCAAAAAATGTCAAAACCCTGGCAGAAAAATATAAAAATCTTATAGTGGATAATGCGCAGGCGTTTTATATGCCAAAATACGGCATTGCATCATTTAATTCCGTACGAAAATTTTTTGCTGTTCCCGACGGTTCGATTTTGGAGTGCGATAAAGAACTTGAAGAAAAAATTGATACGGCTAAATCATACAATTGCTGCTCCTATCTTTTGAAAGATACTGATACGGCTATAAATTACGGGGATGAGGAGTTTTATAAAAATGAGTTGTTTCTTAACGGGGAACCTGTTAAATATATGTCGAATTTGACACGCAGTTTAATATCCGGCATGAATCTTGATTCTGCAAAACAAAAAAGGCTGGATAATTTTAAGGTTTTGCACAATGCACTGGCAAACTCCAATGAACTTAAGTTTGAACTTGACCTTGATGATGTACCGATGGTTTATCCGTATCTGATAAAAACGGACGGGTTAAGAGAATACTTAATTAAAAACGGGATTTATGTTGAAACTTATTGGAATAAACTTTCTGACAGGTATTCGGAAGGGTATTTTCAAAAATATCTGCTGCCGCTTCCGCTTGAGCAAAAATATACAACAGCTGATATGCGGCGTATTATTGAAACGGTAGAACATTATTAAGTTATGAGTAATCATTTACAGGTGTTATAATAAACCAATAAACAACCTTAAAGGGAAGAATATGAAAAAGAATTTGTTTGTATGTTTAATATGCTTGTTCTGTCTGTTTATTGCCGGTTGTGCGGCTGCACATAATCCTGTATCGGCGTCACAGCCGGAAGATGCTGCCGCTCTTTTTGAAACAAACATAGGCGAGCCTGACTTTAATACATATATGAGGAACCTTCAAACCAAAGTAAAAGAAAACTGGGAACCGCCTAAAGGAACTAAAAGCACAAGAGT
The DNA here is from genome assembly GCA_944325555.1 of Candidatus Gastranaerophilales bacterium. GTDB lineage: Bacteria > Cyanobacteriota > Vampirovibrionia > Gastranaerophilales > Gastranaerophilaceae > Limenecus. The sequence continues at coordinate 79,261 of CALVAN010000003.1, forward strand.
TGTTTTGCTTTTTAAGGTTGACAAAAAAGGTAATATATTAAACCCCAAAGTGCTTAAATCGGGCGGGGAAGAGTATGATAAAGCGGCTCTTGAGGCTGTAAAAAAATCCTCTCCGTTTGAGCCGCTGCCTAAAGAATACAAAGGCAAAACCGTGGAGGTACAGTTTTCTTTGGATTATAATGTGTGGAACAGATCCGGCAGAAAAGATAATAAGTGGGAAAAAATCTGAAATAATTGTAATATAACAAGTGGTTAAGCGGGTTGCGCTAAGTTTTAATTTATATCAACAAAAATATTTCTATAATCCTGTTTTGTGAAGCCATTTTTCAGGCTTCGCCTCAGCTCAGCCGAAAAAGAAGGCAAATCCGCTGTTTTGGTCGCTCGCATTTAACGGCGTTTCGGTGTGGGCTTTCAGCCTCGGCTCGAACCTTGGGCAAAGCTTCGCTTTGCGTGGGGTCTGTCACTATTCTTTATAAAAAAAAGTAAGTAGGTTGGGCTTTCAGCCCAACAATATAAAATCTCAAATTAGATTTGTAGGTTGGGCATACCTGCCCAACGGTAATTGGGGCTATTAATCGGAGGTGGACTTTTCTTTGAGTTTGTAATTTTATGTCCTAATAAAATATGCGACAAGTTTAAGAATACAATATCATACAACTTCCGTCCGCCTGTAATATGGTATTGTTGGGCAGGTATGCCCAACCTACTTTTATTATTAAGGCAACAAACCGGGCATTAAATTACACAAATCAACCTGGACAAAAAACTACATTGAAACAATGCAAATTATCCCACGGAAACGTGGGTTCGAAAACGATTCGGGGAAAATGGTCGGGTGGCGGTAACGCTCGATTTTTTATTCACTTCGTTCTTAAAAAAATCGGCATTCCGCATCCGTCAAACTACGGCTCGGCTTTGCCTGCGCCTTGTTTGTCGTAGGATTCTCACCCACTGACAAAGCTTCGCTTTGTGTGGGTTCTATCACTATTCTTCATAAAAAAAGAGGTTTGGCAAAAGCCAACCTCCTTTTTTATGGCGGAGAGGGTGGGACGTTTTGAGCCTTAGCTCGAAACAATACAAATTATCCCACGGAAACGTGGGTTCGAAAACGATTCGGGGGAAATGGCGGAGAGGGTGGGATTCGAACCCACGGTACAATCGCTTGCACACAGACTTTCGAGATCCGCACCTTAAACCACTCGGACACCTCTCCTTGACTTTTATTTTATAACAAAAAATTTTTATTACCTAAACTTTTTTCTTTTCCACTCCTGGAACATCTTTTATGATAAACGGGCGCACAAAAGCAAACGTTCCGTATAAAGATGTTGCAAGACCTGCTAATGACAATATTTTTGAAGTTTTAGAAAACTTCTGTGCGAGCAATCCGCCTGCCGTCAAAAGAGTTGTACCTGTCATAATGCCTAAATAACCTTTAAATATGGTTCTAGGAACAACAATGGTGTCTGTCATATCAGCAGAATTTTTTGCAGCTGTATGGAATTTTTCCAGAAAAGTTTCTTTTTTCTTGGGTTGAGGCGTTTGTGCAGGTGCAGTAACCTGTTTAAAACTTGGGGTGATGGTGTTAATTCTCATAGTAAAAACCTGTTTTTTAGTTTATACTATGATTTTAATACATAAATCACTGTCTGCAAGCCGGTTTGTCGCATTCGTCAATAACTTTTCCAAACAAAAGCCTTAATCCGCCGAATCTTTTGCGTAAAGTCTTGCGAACTCCGCAGGAAATTGCATTTGCATTTGTTGCTAGCCCCTGTACCTGACACATAGTTGCATCCACATGCGGAAGAACTTCGTTTACTCCGGTTGTAGTGCCTGTCAAATTAGCGCTCAAGTTTTCGAGATTTTTTGTGGAAGCCTCAAGATTGGATACGGCATTTTCCAAACTTTTTTGCTGTATGGATTTGTTGAATTTTGTAGTCATATTATCCAGATTCTGCGTTGCTTTAGACAGATTACCCGTTGTTGTGTACAGGTTCTTTTGATTTTCTTTTAAAATGTCGTTTACCGATTCAAAAACCATACTCAATCCCTCGAGGGCAGCATTAAGGTTCTCGGTGCTTTGCGCAAGGTTATGCCTGATTGCTTCAAGGTCATCCGGATTCTGGTTTGACATAAAGGTATCAATATCAACGGTTGCTTTACCCTCGAGTATAGAACCGTTAGAAATCATCACATTTGAAGGCTCTTTCGGGTAAACAAGCTCTAAAAAATCCTGCTCTTTGTCGTGATGTTTCTCTTTTTTTAACATAACAGTAGTGTTTTCGGGCAAAAGCAGATTTTTGGGATATAAAACAAGCCTTATCAGCGTGTGGTTAAAGTCGTCACTGTGCCGCTGTTCACGAGCCTTTCCGACAACAAGCCCCTTGTAATAAACCGGCAGTTTTTCGTGTATTGGGCGCAGCTCTTTAAATTTTGCCGTAACATACGTGTAGGTAGTTAATTTGTAAATGTAGAACCCTAGCCCTGCAAGGATTATCAGGGCAAAAATATAAAACAGTTTTTTCATAGTTCAAATGATAAAACCGTTTTGAAATTACAAAAATTGCCTTTAGCGGCTAATTCTTTTAGAAGCTCAGATTTATCTGGAACAGATTCAAATATTTTTCCATGGATTCTTTGTCAAAGGTCAGAACAGTGTTTTTTACACCGTTAAAATACCTTACCCCATCCTCTTTCATACCGATGGATTTGTAAAGAGCAATGTTGTAGGGTTTGTCCGTTGCAAACTTTAACGTGTCGTTGCCTGTTTCAAGACAATAGCTGACCATTCTTGCGATAACGGCTTTTGCACTGTTTTTTATGGTACGTTCTTTGCCCTGATTCCAGGGGGCTGTGTTAAGGCTTCTTCCCCAGACACAACCGTCATCTTGAACCTCGATATTTGCCAGCGCCTGTATTTTGTCATCGGCTTTAAGCACAAAATATACGGCATCGGGGTACAGCCTGCCTGATTTATACGGCGGAAGAATTTCGGCATCCGGATATTTGTCCTGCTTCCATTCCTTTTTCAGTTCCTGCGAAAGTTTTTTGTATTCGTTCTCGTCACTGTAAGGCAAAATATCTTTTATTTCGCCAAACACGGAGTACCCCTCTTTGACGTTTTGAAGATAAACGCTCTGACCGTCTTTTAAAATATTCCACGGAAGTTTTACGTTTTCCTGCGGAACGAACTTCATAAGTTTGGGGTCTTTGTCCTTTAAACGTTCCGTGAGCATAGCCCGTCTTTTGGGAAGCATTTGCATATAGTTAGCAAAATCTCTGTCCTCTTTCGGGGTAATTGTGTAAGACCCGTCAGCCATCGAGGCAATTTCTTTTTGCAGATCATCGGGCAAATCAAGTTTTGATACATCAAAACGTATTCCGGCTTTTTTAATCCTGTCAAATGCGTCATTTATCTGTTTTTCCGTAGCCGACATAACTATACGTACATAGCCGTCGCCGTTGTCGCCAAAAACATCACCGGGTGTGAAGGCAATTTGTGACTTGTGTAAAACATATTTAAAAAACTCATCGGAATTAAAATCCGGCGGAATCTTTGCCCACAGGTAATATGTTCCCTGTGTCGGCTTTGCGTCGCTGCCGAGTTCGTGCAGTCTTTTTATTGCAGTATTTTTGCGGTTTCTGTAGATTTTGTTTACTTTTTGGATATACCCTTCTTCATCCTTAAGAGCTTCTGCCGCAGCAGTTTGTACGGGGATGTAAACGCTTCCGCCCGAAAGGTATTTTGCATTCAAAAGATTGTCAATGTTTTCTTTGGAGCTGACGGCAAAAGCTACTCTTAGCCCGGGCATGCTCTGAGCTTTAGAAAAAGTATGGATTTCAAACGCCACATCTTTTGCTCCGTCTGCCTGCATAATGCCTGCAGGCTTTTTGCCGCTGTGAGTTATTTCGCTGTTATCCATATCGTGTACAATCAGTATGCCGTTTTCTTTTGCAAATTTCACCGCATCTTCAAAAGTCTTTTTCGGAGCAAAAGAGCCTGTAGGGTTGTGCGGGTAGTTTAAAATCATTATTTTGGCATCTGTCGGCATTGTAGAAAAATCAGGCAAGTAACCGTTTTGCGGATAAAGTTTGTAGGGCACTTTGGTTAAATCGTGGCGAGTGATTAAATCGTCATACAAAGAATATCCGGGGTCAGGGACAAGCACCTTGTCGCCGTATTCCGCATAAGCGGTAAAAATATGGTCAATTGCATCAGAAGAACCTGATGTGACCATAATTTCTTTTCTTGGATCAATTGTTACGCCGAAACGTTTTTTAAACCAGTCAGCCGCTGTATGGAAGAAATAGCCGTCGCCTTTGGGGTTGTTGTATCTGTGCGACCACAGGTCGTTAACTTTGTCTTTAAGCGCCTGTTTGGCTTTTTCGGGCGGGGTTAAATCAGGGTTGCCCATGGAAAGGTCAACAACAGCTTTGTCACCGTGTAAGTAGCGGGCTTTTGAAATCTCCGCAATGTATTTTGATATTTTGTAATCCCCCGAAGAAAGCCTTTTGGCGGGTTTTATTGTTTTGTGTTTTTCCTGCTCGTTTTGTTTTTTACGTGTGCCGTAAAAACTTACAAGTGCAAGATTGGCACTGACTGCAGGAAATTCTGCGTACTGAGGCGTGCGATTTTGTACAACTTGTTTTTTTCTGGCAGATCTTAAGCTATGGTTACGGTTGTGCAGTAATGGGGCAATTGTATATATTTTCATAATATTTTATCGAAATTTTCTTGTGCTCTTTCAAACGCTTTTTGCATAAATTTAACGGGACTTCTCAATCCTAATTTTGCAATAATATTATTTTTATCCTCAGTATAAGCAACAGTGAGTTCTTTAGTGTTGTCGAAAACACCTGCGCACAGGTCTTTTTTACGAATTTTTGAGACACGCACATCATAGTTCGAGTTTACGACTTTGCGTATAAAACTGTCGTATTCTTCAAGCGCTTTAGTGCGTAATGCACCAGGCATTTTTTGAAATCTTTCGTTTATAATGTTGGCGGCAAAGCTTGATATTATTAATCTGCCCTGAAAAGACGGTTTGTAATTTTGAATATTTGAGGTCATAAAGCTTTCTCTCGTGATTTTGTATTATACAACTTGCATTAAGTTTGTGAAAAAAATTTTTTGTTAATTCCTAAATCTTGTTTAATAAATTTTTACATTGTAAAAACAGTTCTTTCAGCCCTTCTTCAATCGTAGTAAATTTAAAATCCGTCAATTCTTCAAGCAAAACGGAATTATCTCCCGTGTATTCAAAATTCAATCCTTCGGCTTTGAACGTAACAGGAACTTCGTATCCGCTTATTTTATTAACCGTTTGAGCTATTTCTAAAAGAGATACGCTTTTTGTGGGCGTGACATTTATCACTCTATGTTTTGGAAATTGCGTTATGAACGAGTCCACAATTTGGCATAAGTCATTTATGTACAAATAGTCAAAAATTACGTTTTGATTTATAACAATCGGCTCTTTTTTTAAATTCTGCATAACTGCGTATGTAGGGAATCTGGTTTCTTTTTCATATTTTCCGTAACAGGCGAATATATTAAGACAGAGCATATCCTCTCTTGATTGTGCAAGCTGAGCTATGTGCATTTTTGATTTTCCGTATTGGTCTTGCGGAGTTACATCTCCTATTTGTGATTCTTTAACTTTGTGCAATTCTCTGTTTTTTGCATAAGCAGCACCCGAGCCGAAAAGCAAAAGTTTGGTGTCCTGATTTTTTGCGTCTAAAATATTTTTAACCATTTTCAGATTGTCAGCTTCACAAGTTGCAGGGTCGATGCAGTCTCTTACACCGCCTGTTGAAGCACAGTGAATGACAAAATCGATTTTGTTGTCAGAAAAAAAATTTTTTACACTTTCAAAGTCAGTCAAATCCAGCTCAAAGCTTCTCGGACAAAGAATATTATATTTGCCTTCAAAATACTCTTTTAAATTTTTTCCGACAAAACCGCCGGAGCCCGTAAGCAAAATATTTTTTATCATAGGTCTATGATAACAGGGCTGTGCAGTTTTAACAATAACTCTAATAAATAATGAAAAAGAGATGATTGCTCATCTCTGATTAAGAAGTTTATTGTATGAAAAGAATTTTTTATACTGTTGTAAAAGTTATTGCATACAAAGCAACTATGGCAACAGCACTCAACATAATCCATCCGTTTATAACTGGATGTTGATTTGCGATGACATCTGCAAGTGTAAGTTTTTTTTCTTCTAATTCACTAAAATCCGCAGGATTAAATTTCATATAAACTCTTTCTAAAAATTACAATTTTAGTAGTCCTTATATGATGATTGTAGCTTGTTTATTTATAATTACATCAACTGTTTGACGGATAATTAATTGTAATACTGATTTTTTCTCCTTCTGTGCTCATACTACGGAAGGATTGCAAATAATGATATAAGTATTAAAATATCTTTAATTAAAATAAATATTATGAGAATTTATAAATATGAAAAAAATTGAATTTTTTAACATTCTTGCGGATACTTTTTCGTCTTCAAAAGTAATAAATCTTATTGCATTTGTTCTTTTTGTGCTTTTGATGACAGCGACGCTGGGAGCAAGATATTATTTGTTCCAGAGTATTATAGCTGATGACGGAACCAGTAAGAAGGAAATTATTGCACCTAAAACAATAAAAGTTGTTGATACTTTTAAAACGGAACAAAATAAAAAAGAAATTGCCCAGAAGGTTGAACCGATTCTTACTCCTGCGGAAGATACCTACATAAAAAACAACTATGCAACTTTAATTAAAGCTATTGAAACAATCCGTGCAAAAGATGCTAATTACAATCAAAAAAAATCAGACATGATGCTTTTGTTTGATTTTGACGGAGAGTACAACAGAGATTATGTGCTTAACTATTTGATAAACTCATCCGATGAACATTTGCAAAACACGTTTGCAAAAGCTAAAAAAACACTTACAAATGTTTTAAATCAAGGTGTTACAGAAAAAGACTTTGAAAAAAACAATCTTAATACAATGATTTTAAGAAATTCCCATTTTGAAACCTCTAAGGGCGAAATAAGAGTAATCTCTGCTTTATTGGAACAGGTTATTGTTCCCAACATGGTGTTTGATGAAACAGCTACCGAGCTTGCGAAAAAAAATGCAATAAACTCTGTTGCCCCTACCGTAGTTAAGTTTGAAAAAGGTGACAGAATTGTTTTTGCAGGTGAGCCTGTAACGAGAGTAAAAAAAGACGCATTACAAAAGGCAGGATACAATATTCTGGAATTAAACCCTAAAGGCGTTGTAGGTATAATTGCACTTGTATCTTTCGGTGTATTAACTCTTATTTATTATCTTTTGTATTACGAAAAACAGTATGTAACCAAAAATTATCTTGCGGTATTGGCAATACTCGCTATTTTAATGTCTGCCCTAGCAACGGTATTACCTTCAGGAACCTCCTTTTACTTTTTACCGTTTCCTGCTATTGCTGTTTTACTTTCTGTAGTTACTAATCCAAGAGTGTCAGTTATTGCCAGTATTATTTTGATAACAGTAATAGCACTTTCGGAACAAATTCCCATACAGCCGGTATCTGTTTTTATAATAGTTTGTATTATTGCTGCAATTGCAACATCTAAAATAAGATACTCAAGAAGATTTGACCTTATTAAAATCGGCGGAGAAGTCGGATTTGCAATGTTATTTGCTATTTTAATTATCTTTTTAATAGAAAACTCAATAAATCCGATTGATTCCGTTATAGTTTGGACAAATACCCTTATAGGCACCGTAAACGGTCTTTTAAGCGGTATTATTGTGCTTGGTATTATTCCGCTGTTTGAAAGTATGTTCAAACTTGTTACCCCGTACGGACTTGCTGAACTTGCTGATAACAACCAGCCGCTTTTAAAACGTTTACAGTTTGAAGCACCCGGAACATTTGCTCATTGTTTAATGGTTGCAAACCTTTGTGAAACAGCTGCCGAAGCAATAGGTGCCAATCCTGTTCTGGCACGAGTTGGTGCTTTGTATCACGATATCGGAAAATTAAAAAGACCTTTGTTTTTTGTTGAAAACCAAACATATTTCGGAATAGAAAATCCGCATCATAAACTTAATCCCAGATTGAGTAAAATGGTTATTACAGCACACCCCAAAGATGGTATTGATCTTGCTAAAGAATATGGACTTCCTCAGGTTGTACAAAGCTTCATCATACAACATCACGGTGATTCTGTAGCAAGTTATTTCTACAATCAGGCAAAAATGGAAGAAGGCGAAGATAAAGTTACGGAAGAACAATTCCGTTATACTGGACCGCGTCCTAATATGAAAGAAACCGCAATTCTTATGATTGCCGATTCTGTTGAGTCTGCGGCAAGAACTTTAAAAGATCATTCGCAAGAAGAGCTTGATGCAATGATTAATAAAATAATTCAAACAAAACTAAATGATGGGCAATTGTCTGACAGCCCTCTAACCTTGAAGGATTTAAAGACAATAGCATCAGTATTTAGCAAAAACCTCAGAGCAGCTCATCACCAAAGAATCAAATATCACGAAAATATTATTCAAGAGTTGGAAGAAAAAGCTTTGAAAAAGAAATTTGTTGCTCCTGATAAAATAATTACTGATGATGAAGAAAAAATAGAAAAGAAAATCCAAAAACATCTTCAAAAAACAGAAGAAGCTTCTAAAAACGGAAATAATGATAATACCGAGGAAAAGCAGGAAGATAACGAAAATTACAATGAACAAGACTAAGGAAATTAACATCTTTATAGAAAACACTTATGAAAGTTTTCCGCAGCCGTTGAATCTTGAAAAAACAACACAAGATGCGGTTGAGATGGTAAACAGGTTTTTAGAGAATAAAGAACTGGTGGAAAAGTCTTGCTTAAACGGATATGATTTTAATCTTTTGTATTTTGATATAGTACTTTGTGATGATGAAAAAATACACGAAATTAACAAAGAATACAGACAAAAAGATGCCCCAACAGACGTTATTACCTTTGCAATATTTGCCGACAGCAATGAGGATGAGCGGTTCATTTTTGATAATGAAATAAATCTCGGAGAGATAATTATTTCACTTGACAGAACGCTTGCTCAGTCAAAGGATATGCAGCACGGTAACAACTCTTTTAACAAAGAATTATATTTTTTAATTGCTCATGGTATACTACATCTGTTAGGATATGATCATCAAGATGAAGAATCGTTGACGGAAATGTGGAATATCCAACAAGAAATGATCGATTTTGACAAAGAATAAGCGGATAAGTATGTCTAAATTTACCTCAAGCGGATATAAAAAAAGTTTGTCGTATGCTTTGCAAGGGCTTAGTGTTGCATATAAATCACAGAGAAACTACAGATTCCATCTTCTGATAGGTTTTCTTGCTATTATCGGAGGTATTATTCTAAATTTTAAATGCATTGAATATTGTGTTTTGATACTTTCCATCAGTTTTGTTATAACGGCTGAGCTTTTTAATTCGGTAATCGAATTTGCACTCGACGCTCTTTATAAAAATAAGTATTCCAAAATGGTTAAAATGGCAAAGGATCTTTCTGCCGGTGTGGTTTTGATTGCTGCTATGACAAGTGTTTTGATTGGCTTGATGCTTTTTGGCAGAAAACTTTTAATTTTGTGGCTGTATTAATTTTCTTATCTCTGTAATGGGAACAGTTTTGTAACAAATTTTACAATTTTGTAGTTTTTATGCAAAAATCGGTGTTGTTTTGTTTTTATAACAGCGTGTGGAAGTTTAAGGAATGAATTTAGTGTCATGACCTCACCGGTTTCATCAATACCAGTACAATCTCAACCAATCGGAGCATATTCGCTCAACGGCAGCAATGATTTCCGTGCCGGTCATTTTGTTGTGAATCCGCCGCCGATAAAAAAATACTCTTTTTATGATGAAATTTATGTTGATCCGAATTTTTACAAACAACTTATAAATCCAAGAAGCAAGGCATTTTATTCAAAAAATCTCCTTCAGCAAAAAGAAACACAGCCTAAAAAAAATAAAACCAACGGAATGTTAAAAACAGCTGCGTTTTTAGCCGGAATTTTTCTTGCTTATGTATATCGTGCTAATATAAAAACATTCTTGGGTACGGTTTATTCAAAAATAAAAAACATGATAAAAAAATAATTGAAATCCGACATTTAAAGGGTAAAATTACAAAATTATCAAGTCATAATTAAAAGTATGAATTCATCACAGCAAAACAATCCTGACAAAAACAATCAAAAAAAAGAATTTTTCCAGTTGACAGGTCATCAGCTTTCGGTCAACATACATCGTTATGAAAAAGTTTTGAACAAACCGCAGGTTACTATATTTAACAAAAAACAGCTTGATGAGATAGAAGAAGAAAAGAAAGAGAAGCTTTTATTAAAACGTCTGAATGCAACAGATACTGCAATGATTGAGGAATGTGCTTACAAGGTTATTGATGATCCGGAACTTAAACTGGAAAAGCGTCTTGAGGATTGTGAAAAAGCTCTTGCGGAAGTTAAAGAAAAGCTTACCGTTGCACAAACCATTCAGGATACAAAAGCGCAAAAAGAACTTACTTATAAAAAAACTGTACTGGAAAAAAATCTTTCATCGCTTCAAAAACAATACAGCGAACAAAACTTTGAAACGGGGGTTGTCAGCGTATTTACAAAAATGCTGTTACTTCCGCAAAAAATAAAAACAAGTTTTACAAAAACAATAAAGCGGATTTTAATTCACTCTGAATTTTTAAAACGATTTAAGCCGCTTGCCCGTGCTCTTGCTGTCAGGGAAACTATATGGAAATTGAATAAAATAAACAAGTCTGTTGATGAGTTGGTTAAAATGAAAGTACCCTTCGGCGAGCAGGAAGAAAAATACGAAACCCTTGTAAATCATTTGCACAGGGCCGGAGCTTTGCATTCTCAAATATTGAAAGAATTAAAAAACTGATTTTATATATTCTAATGAACGTTTTGATAACATTTCGTTTTTAAGTTTTTTATTCTTCTTTATTTTTCTGTCCACATCGAGGTCGGCAACAATTCCCCAGTTAGAATTTATCGGCTGGAAGTGTTTTTGCTCGCAGGTGGTAATATATTTCATCAACGCCCCCAGCATTGTTATGTCAGGCAGTGTGATTAAATCCTCACCCTTTAAATATTTTGCCATATTTATTCCTGCAAGCATTCCCGTTGCGATTGATTCAGTATAACCTTCTGTGCCGGTGATTTGTCCCGCAAAGAAAATATCTTTTCGCTTTTTACACTGCAGAGTCGCCTCAAGCAGCATGGGGCTGTTTATAAAAGTGTTGCGATGCATTACACCATATCTTAGTATATTGGCATTTTCCAACCCCGGAATAGAATGCAAAAGTTCCTTCTGGCTTCCCCATTTGAGATTTGTTTGGAAGCCCACAAGATTGTACATCGTAGCGGAAACATTATCCTGTCTTAATTGCACTACTGCATAGTTTTCTATACCGGTTCTTTTATCAACAAGTCCGACAGGCTTCATCGGTCCGTATCTTAGTGTATCCACGCCTCGTGAAGCCAGAACTTCTATAGGAAGACAGGATTCAAAAAATTTGGCATCTTTTTCAAATTCCTTAAGCTCAATCTTTGGTGCATTAATCAGAATCTCATAAAATTTTTCATACTCCTGCTTGTTCATCGGGCAGTTTATGTAAGAGGCTTCGCCCTTATCATAGCGGCTTGCATAAAAAGCTTTGTCAAAATCAATGGAATCTTTTTCTACAATAGGCGCAATTGCATCAAAGAAATGCAAATGCTCGGAACCGCCAAAGTTTTTTATATCTTCAGCAAGAGTATCTGATGTAAGAGGACCGGAAGCAATAATTACGGGAGTATCCTTAGGTATTTGCGTAACTTCTTCTCTTATAATATTAATTTTCCCGCTTTCTTTAAGCAGGTTTTCGACTTTTTGGGAAAACAAGGTTCTGTCTATTGCAAGAGCATTGCCTGCCGGTACGCTTGATTCTTTAGCAACATTTATAAGATAAGAACCCAGTGCTTCCATTTCGTGTTTTAAAAGTCCGCTGGCATTGGTTGCGTCTAATGACCCCAGGCTGTTACTGCAAACAAATTCGGCAGGTTTGTCAGTTGTGTGTGCGCCGGTGGTTTTTATAGGGCGCATTTCATAAAGGTCAACCTCAACCCCCTGCTTTGCCAGTTGTAATGCCGCTTCACTTCCGGCCAGTCCTGCACCTATAACTTTTACTCTGACATTGTTTTCCATTACTGAGCCATTTCTTCATAAGACTCAAGGTCATTGTAATTGTACATATTAACGAACTGGTACAAAAGCTGCGGGGTGAATTTTTTAGAGCCTACTTCCAGCATTATTCTTAATGCATCTTTTGTATTTTTGATTCTTGTCGGGGTTCTGTTTGACGTCAAATCGTCAAAAAAGCTGCACATACCAATAATTCTTGCCATTTCACTTATTTGTTCACCTGACAATTTAAACGGATATCCGGAGCCGTCGTTATTTTCGTGGTGTTCAAGTGCGACAAGACAAATATCCTCAGGCATGGACATTTCGTATTTAAGAATTTTATAACCTATTTGGGTATGTGTTTGGAAAACCTTTGTATCTTGCTGGGAGAGTACGGTTTTTTCAAGAATCTCTTTAGGCAGTTTTGTCATACCTATATCGTGCAATAAAGCGGCTTTGGTAATTTTTTCCAGATAATCTTCATCAAGGTTAAGTTTGTATCCCAGTGCCGTTGCAAGTATTGCGGTATTAAGAGAGTGGCAGTCATAGTAGTTTCCGAGCAGTTTTAGCTGAGAGCAGTATTTTACTTCAGGCAAAACTGCATGAACATCATCTATAATTTTGTCTTTAATTTCTCCTATCATTTGTATTGCATCTTGTTTTGCATTTTCTTGCATAGCAAACATTGTTGTTGCAAAATAAGATTTCATATCAACTTGAGCCTGAGCTTTGATTTTAGATTTACGGTTAACGGTTTTATCAAAGATAATTTCTTTTGGTTTTGCTTTTTCAAAATCAGCTGTGTCCGAAATATCTTGAGGTTCTTCAAAGTCTTGTGTTTTTTTATTTTTTATCTTTTGTTGTTTAGGAGTATCTTTATATAAATTTTCGTACTGGCTGATTTGCAAAAGTTTTCCGGAAGTCAGAATTTCGCCTGCATTAACAAGTTTTTCCCCGTTATCATTATATAAATCAAAGGGGAGCATTTTAAATTTTACTAACTCTTCTACATCAATCTTTTCCATATAATTATAATTATATGCAACTTAAAACCATTTGCCAACAATTTGTTTATATGAAATTCAAATTGTTGGTATAATATAGAAGGTTCAAACAACAAAAAGGGGACATTATCTATGACATTGCTGCAATATATCGGGCATAGTGCGTTTTATATAAAAAATGACGACGGCGGAGTTTTAATTGATCCTTTTATCTCGGGCAATCCAAAGGCTGTTTTTGACATAAATAACAACAAAATAACGGATATTTTTGTAACACATGCACATTCCGACCATCTTGGCGATGCAATACCTTTGTCAAAGGCATTAAAAGCGCCTATTAGCGCAATTTTTGAGCTGGCAAATTATTGTGCGTCAAAAGGTGCTTATTCAAAAGGTATTAATATGGGCGGAAAAATCAAATATCCGTGGGGCAGCGCAAAATTTTTACCTGCTTTCCACAGCAGCGCAACACCCGAAGGAACTTATGCAGGAATGCCCGCTTCAATCCTGTTTGAAATAGGCGGAATAAAAATTTACCATGCAGGTGATACCTGCCTGAACTCTGAAATGAAAACAATTGGTGAGGTTTACAAACCTGATATTGCTCTTTTGCCTATAGGTTCAACCTTTACCATGGATATAGATGATGCTGTTATTGCTGCACAATGGCTCGGGGTGAAACAGGTTATACCTATGCATTACAATACATTTGAACTTATTAATACAGATGCTTCAATCTTTAAAAATAAAACGGAAAAGCTGGGTATAAAATGCATGCTCTTGAGCCCCGGAGAAGGAATAAATATATAGCTATGGACAAAAAAGTTGCTTTAATGACAGTTCCGACAGGTATCGGTGCTTCCATCGGCGGCTATGCCGGAGATGCAAGTCTTTATGCACAAAAAATAGCTGCTCATATACCTTTAATAGTCAATCCAAATATCGTTAATGCTGCGGTGTTTTCAGGTATTACGGGAAATATGTATTATGTTGAAGGGCTCGCAATAGAAGAATTTGTCAAAGGACATATAGGTCTAAAACCTTCTTCAAACAATAAGATAGGCGTAATATTTGACAAAGCTATAAGCCAAAAGGTCTTAAACATTCACCTTAATACAATAAATGCCGTGAAAACCGTATATGGTATTGATGTAATCGGCTATGAAATAAGCGATGAACCTGCCGGAGTTGAGTTTTTTACAACCCCTGACGGCGCTTCCTCGGGTAAAGTTAACAACCCGGAAACTCTTTTAGAAGCAGGTAAAAAACTTTTGAAAAAAGGTGCTGAAGTTATAGCTGTGGTATGTGCGTTTGAAGAACCTCCGGAAGATGACTATGAAAACGGTGACGGTGTGGATATTGTAGGCGGTGTGGAAGCAATAATTTCACACTATTTAACAAAAAAGCTTTTATGCCCGTGTGTGCACGCTCCCGCTTTTGAAGATGTAACAATAACTGATAAGATTGTTAACCCAAAGGTCAGCGCTGAATACATAACTCCAACATTTTTGCCCTGTCTTTTATTCGGTTTAAAAAATGCCCCTTTGCTAATCGATTTAAAAAATGCAGCAGAGGAAGAAAAACAAAATTGCATAACGGTGAATAATTTGCATTCCGTATCTGTCCCGTACAACGCTCTTGGCTCAAGTACGGTTCTTGAAGCTTTGGCAAAAAATATACCTGTTTATGCAATAAAAGAAAACAGTTCAGTTTTAAATGTTGACAAAAACAAACTCGCTCTAAATTCCGTAACGGAGCTTGCAACTTACGAGGATTATTTAAAAATATTGGAAAATTAATATGACTAAAAAAGCATACAATCTTGCGGAAATGGTACTTGTTATTGCAATAATCGGATTTATTGTAATGCTGTTGTACAAAACAATTGATCCGTCTTACAAAGCAGTACCTTTGGCTTATTCCAGAGTGTTTACCTCGCTTGAAGATGCTGTTTATAACTCTTATCAAAAAATAAGAGAAAAAAATAAAATTTTCCCGGGAGCAGACGCTAATCCCGATCCTTACAAATCAGCTCAGCAGTTATGCAGGCTTATCGCTACTGATCCTTTACAAGCAGATGATTCTGGCTATATAAACACGGTTGTTTACAACTGCGGTGAAAATTTTAAAACGGTACCCGAATATATGACAAGCAACATGTTTAATGATAACAATATGGCTTTTGTTGCTTCAAATTCCATGAAATTTTATATTTCGCCTCTGCAGCAGGTGAAAATTATAAATGCAGTAAGTCCTAAGCAGAAGATAGCTTTGAGATATTTTATTGTATGGGTAGATTTAAACGGGAAAAAACGTCCCAACAGTGCTTTTAAAAATAAAAAAGGTATTATTGATATAGTCCCGTTTATTGTCACAACTACAGGGGCTGTCTTACCTGCAGGTTATCCCACTACGGATGTAAGATATTTTTCAGCATACGTACAATATCCGCTGGATAACAAGCCTATGTCTTCTCAATCCCGCTCTTATTATGATGCGCAAACAGCCGCTTTTAACGGAAAGGAATATCCGTTCTTTGATGAATTTTCTATCCGTGATTCTATTTTGAGGCAGCATCAGGGCACGGCTTTAGAGATAAAATCTTTCAATCCTCAAAGTTTTGGTTACGACAAACCCTGTAAATTAAAGAAAGAAACGGATGATCCTTTGTGCAAGGTTGAAATAAACGACAGATTTTAATTACAGCAATTTTATATTATTCATCGCCTCTTTATGGTTTGGATTTGCTTCAAGCACTTTTTGATATTGTATTTTTGCCTCTTCTTTTCTTCCGGCTACTTCATAAGCCAGAGCAAGGTTGTATCTGATATCAATATTTTCTTTATCCAATGCGACCGCTGTTTCCAACGATTTTATTGCATTTTCGTGATCCCCGTCTTTTGATTGTAAAGTTCCTAACAATGCATGGGCACGGGCGTTTTTAGGGTCAATAAAGATTGCCTCTTTATAATATCTTTTTGCCTCTATGAAATTTTGTATTCCCATATAGATATCACCGAGAGCCTCGTAATAAAGGCTGACCTCAGGAGCAAGCTCTATAGCTCTTTTACACTGTTTTACGGCTTCTGAATAGTTTTTTATAGAGTTATTGGCAAGTGCCAGTTTATAGAATATTTCCGGATTTTCGTTATTATACTGCATTGCCTCATTGAATTTTTCAAAAGCCTGTTTTGTTTTGCCCTGATTGAGCAAATAAACTGCTTCTTCAGTCAAAATAGAAGAAAGGTTGCTGTGTATAACTTTTATGTCAGAAGGTATTGCCACCTCGATAGCATCGTGGCAGACTTTTTTTGCCATATCAAAATTTTTGTTCATACAATACGCCATTGCCAGCGTTTGGCTCAGCAGCAAATTTGTTGGATCCTGTTTTATTGTTTCAGTAATCAATCCAATACTGTCGTCTATTTTCCCCGTATATATATAAATTTTGGCTATGTAATTTTTCAGCGTATAAACATCCGCATTTGGCAGCTCAATTGCTTTTTGCGCATATCCCAGTGCTTCTTCATACATATGCAGGTGGAACAACAAGTCTATAATTTCTTCGTAATACTTATAATTGTCAGGTTCCAGATTAATAAGCAATCTGGAATAATAAAGAACATTATCCGTATCTTTAAGTTTTAAATAGATTCTGCGCATATCTTTTAAAACTTCGATATTTGCGGAATTTTTTTCCAGTACCTTTTTATAAACACTTATTGCCTTTTCGTACTGCCCCATTGATGAATACAAGCTGCCGAGAATTTCATAATATTCCAGTTTCTCATTTTCGTTATCGACAAGGCTGACCAGTTGTCTATACAATTTCAATGCGGAATCTTTTTGTTTATTGTTGTAATAAATTAAAGCAAGTGCTTTCATTGCGTGCAAATCGTATTTGTCCTTGCTCAAGATATAGCTGTAATAATAAACAGCCTTTTTGTTCTGGTGTGTGTCACGATACAAATCCGCAATTTGAGAGTACAAACTTATATCATCAGGGAATGCTTTTATTAAAACCAGCAAATTGGATATTGCATCATATTCTTTTTGAATCGATATATAAATTTTAACAAGCAGTCTGCGCAAATCATGGTGATACGGATTCTGGTTTAAATATTTTTTTGCCAGTTTTTGCGCAGTATTATAATCAGCATTGTTAATCAATGCTTCAACCTGTTGATATACTTCTTCCGGCGAAATTTGCAAATGCTCTCCATTTGTGTTTTGAGTTGAAACTCCTTCCTTGAGTTTCATAAAAACATATAAAATCCCCAGAATAAGAAATATTAATAATATTATTAATACCGAATTATTAGACATTGTAATACCGATTTACTACCCCGGAGGCCATTTTAACGGTCTGCCGGATAAAATATGTATGTGCAGGTGGAAAACTGTTTGACCTGCTGATTCTCCCGTATTTATAACAGTTCTGTACTCTGTTATTCCCAATTTGGTTACAACATTTTTTACAGCAGTCAATAGCGCTGACATCAATTTTTCGTCATCAAGTTCGTTTAATGAAGCATAGTGCTTTTTTGGTATTACAAGCACATGAGTCGGAGCTTGCGGGCTAAGGTCGTTAAATGCCACAGTATATTCGTCCTCATATACGAGATTTGAGGGTATTTCCTTATTGGCTATTTTACAAAAAATACAATTTTCCATATCTGTCCTGTGTTCCTCTTTGTATTTATTATAATGTATTATAGCAGAATTTAAAAGTATGCCCGGGGAGATTCGAACCCCCGACCTTCAGCTTCGGAGGCTGACGCTCTATCCGACTGAGCTACGGGCACAGATTAAGAAAAATATCACATAATTTATTGTAGCTCAGTCGGATAAAAATCTAAAGTCTTTGTTGTACTTTAACTCCGTTAAAGATACAACGGTGAGCTACGGACACAGATTAAGGAAAATATTACACAATTTATTGTAGCTCAGTCGGATAAAAATCTAAAGTCTTTGTTGTACTTTAACTTCGTTAAAGGTACAACGGTGAGCTACGGGCACAGATTAAGAAAAATATCACATAATTTATTGTAGCTCAGTCGGATAAAAATCTAAAGTCTTTGTTGTACTTTAACTTCGTTAAAGGTACAACGTCAAAAACTTAATTGTCATCCTGAGGAGCGAGTGAAACGAGCGAGCTCAGGATCTTACCAACAGTGAAAGAGAACAATAACACCGGTAAGATTCTGAACACATACGATTGAAAAAGAATTCAAAAGTTTGATGCTTCAGAATGACAGCTCGCTTTTTTACCTTCGAGGAAGATTGTTGTCGGCAGGCTAAAGTTTGATCTACTGCTGTCAATCCTCTCCCGCCGGAGAGGGGAAATAAGATTTTGTTTTGGGTTTTTCGCTCAATACTGCGTAAGTAGTAAAGCGGCTTTGCCGCAGGAACTTGGTTACAGACTCTTAGTATTTACGCACAAAATTTTCGTTAAGCGAAGCGGTTAGAAAATTTTGAAGATAAATACCATAGAGTCTGTTTTGATTAGCGTTTTTTTCTTTCTTTTGGTTCATTTTCTTTCTTTTGATCGCAAAAAAGAAAGAAAATGAACATAAGAAAAAATAAAAAATAAAAACTAACCGACAACACCGGTAAGATTCTGAACTCATACGATTGAAAAAAAAACTCAAAAGTTTGATGCTTCAGAATGACAGCTCGCTTTTTTACCTTCGAGGAAGATTGCTGTCGGCAGACTAAAGTCTATTCTGCAACTTTGTACAAAATATATCCTGCAAGCCACTTGACTGATAGTTACTCTAACGTACTAAAATTAATACAAACATAAAAATAAAAGGAAAAATAAATGAAAAAAATATTATTAATTCTGCTCTCCACAATTTTTGCAGCAGGAATCGCATCTTATAACATTGTTAATGCAGCACAAACAAAGACAGGAGGCCTTATGGACAAAAAAATTCTCGTGGCATATTTTTCCTGGAGCGGAAACACAAAATCCATTGCACAAAAAATCCAAGCCCAAACCGGCGGTGATATCTTTGAAATCACACCCGTTACACCGTACCCGAGTGATTACAATGAAACTGCCTACGGCATAGCAAAAGAACAAAAAGAAAAAGGCATACACCCGCCGATACACAATAAAGATGTAAGTTCTTATGACATAATTTTTGTTGGAACTCCCGCATGGTGGTACACAATGGCTCCGCCCGTAATGACATTTTTAGCCGAAAACAATTTTGAAGGCAAAACAATTGTGCCTTTTGTCACGCACGGAGGCGGCGGCGGTTATACCATAGACAAGGATATGGAAAAACTAGCCAAAGGCGCTAAAGTTCTTTCTCCGTTTGTTGTGTACGGCAAGGGCGGCGCCGGTGTTGATAAAGATATAACCGAATGGCTTAACCGCATATAAAAAATTTATAAAGAATTTGACTGATAGCACTTATCAGGTATTAATATATTGTTGAAAAATATAATCCTGCTCATATAAAACAAGCGGGATTATATTTCAACAGTTTTAAACAACAACGGAAATATTGATAACATGAACAGAGTAGCAGCAGTTTTCAGAGCATTAAAATATCGAAATTTCAGATTATTTTTCCCGGGATTAATGGTGGCACAAATAGGCATATGGATTCAAAACATTGCGATAAGCTGGGTTGTGTATGATATGACAAAATCCCCGTTTATTATGGGGACAATAATGTTTTTAGGAGCTTTGCCTTTGTTTTTGCTGACACCTTTTGCCGGTGTTTTAATTGACAAATTCAGCAAACACAAACTTTTGATGCTGATACAAATTTTGTATATGATACAGGCATTTTTGATATCAATGCTTACACTTTCTCATCACGTACAACTGTGGAGCATAACCCTCTTGGCTGTATTTTTGAATATTGTTGCCGCCGTAGACGGACCTTTAAGACAGTCAATGTATGTTGATCTTGTTGATGACAAACACGACCTCGGCAATGCAATTGCCCTGAACGCAACTTGCTTTAACGTTGCACGTCTTGTAGGACCTGCGGTTGCAGGGGTGCTGCTGGCTTCTGTGGGTGCAGGCATGTGCTTTTTTATAAACTTTTTATGTTTTATTCCGGTAACCATACTGGTTACACAGTTGCGATTTAAAGAGGAAAAAAGCGGAAATATTCAGAACGAAACTATTTTGGAAGGTTTGTTTGAGGGCGTGGATTATGTTTCCAAAAGTCCTTCCATTGCCATTTTGCTTATTTATATTGCTTTAATCAGTTTTCTTGCAATGACTTATCCGATGCTTATGCCTATATATACAACAGAAGTTTTGCATGAGAATGCCCAAACGCTGGGGCTGCTAATGAGTATAGCCGGAGTCGGGGCACTGTTCACTTCGGTTGTATTGGCAGCTAAAAGCACAATAAGAGGTCTTAATATCCTTCTTGCCCTTGCCAGCCTGTTTTTCGGTACGGGGTTTGTTATGCTCGGCACCACACATACGGAAACGGTTGCTCTTGTTGCAATGTTTTTAATAGGGTTAGGCACAATAGGTGCGCTGACGCCTGCCAGCACGTTGATACAATCTGTTGTAAATAATGATATGCGTGGTCGTGTTATGAGTCTGCATTTTATCTGTTATCTGGGAACACTTTCCATAAGCAATTTCTTTGCAGGTTCAATTACTCATGCTCTGGGTATTTCAAGGGCATTATTACTGCTCGGGTGCGTATTAATGGTTATATCGTTTATCTTTTTAAATAAACTCAGAAAAATAAACTATGTACCGATATACGAAAAAGAATAATCAATGCACATACCAAACAACACATATCACACATAACTTTTAGGGCTGTGTGTGATTTTTTTTATTCAATATGTTGATAAAAAACTGCTATTCTTCGGCATCTTGCTGCTCATTATAAGCGTTGAGCAATTCGAGCAGTTCTTTTGAATCTTCAATGAGTAAGTCTGCATTTGGCGAGAATAATGAATCACCGCTTGGGTAAACAATATGCCAAGCTTCTGCCCCGCCGTTTAGCCCTTCTTTTTTTATTAAGTAATACGGGGTAAATTTATCTTCTTTTGCATTTTCAGCGGAATCTTTTGTGCTTAGAATCCATCTTTCTTGATCATCATCGTAAGAAAGAGAGTAGTTTTCTTTTTCTCCAAGAGCGTCTTTTAATGCTGCTTTGAATTTTCTTACCGAGGTCTTTTCATCGGCAAATTCGTCAAAAATGGGTACAGCGCTTGTACCTTCAATTTTTCGTTCGTATTTCCCGTCGGCACTGACTACCGACATACTTCCGTCAGGTCTGATGTTAAAAGATTTAAAAGGTACAGGCCCGTCTATGGTCATTGCCGGCATACGGCTTAGTACAACCATATCGTTTTCTTTGTCATATTTAAAAGAATAGTTTTTATCATACTCAGCCTTACGGAACATTTCCTTCCTGACTTCATTTATGTATTTTTTAACCGTTTTGCTGTTTTCTATAAAAGGTTTTTCCGTATGCGTAACAAATTTGCCGGTACCGTCACCGTTGTCTATGTGGGTGTTTTCCGGCGGAACAAAATCCGGTCCGCCGATAAGAGCAGCCGAACCGTCGTTTTGTAATCTGTAAACATTATGTTTTGGCGAATAATTGAGTTTTTTATCTTTTTTATGTACTAAAATAACTTCATCTAATTCCACATCATATCTTGGAAAATAATCTTTTGATTTTAAATCTCTTGCAAATTTCTGCTCAACAGGCATCGGGTTTTTGTCTGCTTTTTTGGCACTTAGTTTGTTAAGAACATAATCAAAAACCAAGCCTGTTGCAATACCTGTGCCTAAAAGCACACCTGCTTGCGGTAAGACGCTTTTAACTTTTTTCACAAGAGAAAAAACGTTATTTTTGCTTGCTGCAATAAAAATATCAGTGCCTGCGGCAGCAGCTCCTGCCAAAGTTCCGACTGTTGTACAGAGTCTTTTGCATCCACTGTCTTGGATTTGCTTATCGCTCGGTACTGTCGTTCGCTGCGCTATGCTTTTGCTCACTTCGTACCTCGCTTTCCGGATTTCATCCGTCCGCAAATCCGCTCCACTGCGTTACGGTCTGTCAAAATTTACCCTAAAAACAACAGTGTTTAGTCGTATTCCTGCGGCATAGCCGCTTACACTGCTTATGCAGTTTTTATTTTTGAGTCCGCCCGCAGGCGAAAATTGTGCTGACATTCTTGTATTTGTTACGTAATTCGATGACAGAAATAAATTTTTTTAAACATAAATTTAACCAATCTGCACATTAGGGTTAAAAAAGTTATACACTGCCTTTGCCGCACGGGTGTGGATTTTTTCTTTAAGCTGTTCATAACTTGCCTGAGAAATCTTTTTTACATCCTTAAATTCACGCATAAGTATTTCTTTGTTTTCCTTAGACAAGCCCTTTATTTCATCAAGCACGGATTCAGTGGCTTTCTTGCCTCTTAACTGCCTGTGGAAAGTTATTGCAAATCTGTGTGCCTCATCTCTTATTCTCTGGAAGAAATAAAGTGCGGGAGAATTTATAGGAAATATTACAGGATTTGACTCATGCGGTTTGAAAATCTCTTCCAATCTTTTAGCCAGCGAAACAACATCGGGATGAAAATCGTGCGCATCAAAAATTTCCATAACAGAAGAAAGCTGTCCTTTGCCGCCGTCTATTATTATTAAATCGGGCATAGGCAGAGTTTCCGTAAGTTTTCCGAAATATCTTCTCTCAACCACCTCTTGCAAAGATTTAAAGTCATCCGGTTTGGATTCCGTTGATTTAACCTTAAATTTTCTGTATCTGGATTTTTTTGGCAGCCCGTTTTCAAACGTAACCATTGATGCAACAGTGTTTGTCCCCTGAATATGTGAAATATCAAAGCATTCCACAACATATGGGAATTTTGACAGCCCGAGTTTTTCTTGAATATAGCTTCCGACTTCGTTGTAATCTCTCTGGATTTCCGTAAGCTTTTGGAGTTTAACTTTTTCAAAATAAAACTTGGCGTTCTTTTGCGCCAGATTCAAAAGCTCGATGTTTCTTTTAGTCGGGGAATCCGTTATTTTAACTTTTTTAGACGCAACCGATTCCAACCATTTTGTATAAAGTTCAATATCGTCTTTTTCAAGAACACGGGGAATAACAACTGTGTTCGGAATATCAAATTCAGGTGTCATTGTGTAATACTCTTTTAAGAAGGTTGAAAGAACTTCTTCTTCACCGGAAAGACTGTTCTCTCCTGTCTCTGCTTCCATGGTTTCCGTATTTGAAAATTGAAAATCCTTTTTGTCCGTAAGCCTGCCCTGACGTATTTGCAACAGCGATACGACAAAGAGATTCCCTTCGCTGTATATTGCAATAATATCCTGATTAATATTTGTGTTTTCAAATACAACCTTTTGATGTTCCATTGTTTTTTGAACATCCAGCCAGCTGTCACGGTACCTTGCCGCTTTTTCAAAATCCTCTGTTGCCGCATATTTTTCCATCTCTTTTTTTAATGCGTCAACTAGTTCTTTCTGTTTACCGGTCAAAAACAGTTCGACATTTTTTAAGATTTTTTTGTATTCTTCCGGCGTAATCAGCCTCTGGCAGGGAGCCATGCAGCGCCCTATGTGGTAATACAAACACGGGCGGTCTTTAAATTTTGGGTTTTTGCACTGTTTTAAGGGAAACAACTTTTTTATCAAATCAAGGGTTGCATACATTGCTCTTGAATCCGTATAAGGACCGAAATATTTGCCCTTAATTTTGTTTTTGTTTGCTTTTCTTGCAACGATAATCCTCGGGTATTCTTCTTCCGTGATAACAAAGTAGGGGAATTTTTTGTCGTCTTTTAAAAGCACATTGTACTTGGGCTTGTGTTTTTTGATAAGGTGAGATTCCAGAATAAGAGCCTCAACCTCGCTGTCTGTAACAATAAATTGTATTTTTGCAATCTGCGGCACCATTACCCTGAGTTTAGGAGAATCGTGGTGTTTGTTAAAATAGCTGTAAACTCTTTTTTTCAGGTTTTTGGCTTTGCCAACATAAATGATTTCGCCGTTTTTATCAAAATACTGATAAGAACCGCTTAACTCAGGGATTATGGATAAAGTTTGTTTTACTTCTGTCGGAAGATTGGATTTTTGAATACTCATAGTGTAATTTTAGCATAATTTTCCCCCTGCATAACTTGCAGGGGGAATTTTTCAAAACTATTTAAAGTCTTAATATTTTATTTTGCAGTATTTGTCGTTATTCTGTACTGATTGCATATACATTGACTCTGCTGAAAACGGGTCGCAGTTGCCTGCCAGGGTATTATTTATATGCTTAATTGCGGCTTTTGTGTATTTTTTGAGTACACTGTCAGGCAGATAGCAGTCGTTGTGCGAATATCTTATATGGCACATTTTGTTTTCTCTGCCGTAAACCTGTAAACTGCCGTCATTGGATTTTGCGGGCGTGCATTTTGCAGCTTTTTCCCAAATAGGCAGCATAACTTTAGCCTGCTCTTTAGCGCCCTGAGTGTATCCCTGCCAGAAGATATCATCTGCGGTTTTATCTTTAGCAATTGCAACAGAGCAAAGAGCCGTTGATAACAGTGCTATGGTCAAAACTTTTTTTATAGTCTTTTTCATATTTTCTCCAATCATTCATTCTAGAACATCAACCTGAACAACAGGAATCTCTTGTTCAATTTTTCCGAAAACTTACGCAGGTTTTTAGAGGTTTCGTTGACGTTGTTTATTGTGTCATTGAGTTCTTCTTTTTTATCCGTTGTAAGGCTGTTAACCGTTTCTAAAGTACAGGACAGATCGTCAAGTGCTTTGTTAAACTTGGTGACTGTAGTATTAATCTGTTCTTTTAATACAGGGTCTTTTGTCATCGTGTTAACATATTCGGAAATTTCAGAAATATTCTTGCTTGCGGCGTTTAAATTGTCCATTGTTTCTTTTGTTTTAGGATCTTCAAGCACCTTATTCAGGTTCTGTGACAACCTGTCGATTGATTTTGTCGTGGACATCAAGGTGTCTTTAAAGTCCTCATCCCCGATAATGTTGTTTATGTTATCAGTAAGAACTATGATTTTTGCCGACAATTTGTCTGTTGTAACCATCAAAGCATCAAGATCCTTTTTGGAAGAATCAAGCAATGCCTGAGTTTTGTCAAGAGTTGAATTAGCTTTTATTGTCAGCATATCAACATTGCCCACAATATTTTTAAGGTCTGCAATAATATCGTCAGACATAAGAGCGCTGAGTTTTTCGTTAGTTTCAGCCAGTGCCATGGCTGCTCTGTATTGCAAATCCATAAAGTCGGAGAGTCTTAAAGGCTCTATAACGGTAAACCTTGAGGTAGACTGCGGATAAGCAAGTTCCATTTTTGTATAAGGTTTTAAGAATAAATAATGTTTTGAATCAGCGGTTTGCACCTTTGCCTGCAATCTGTCGGGCAGCTGAAGCCCCGGAAGTGTAATAATATATCCTACTTTATATGCAGAAGGAGTTTTTATTTCTTCCTGAATGTTTATAGGAAGCGTTTTTGTTTGTATAATTTCTATTTTTTTTACTTTACCAACGTCATAGGGTTTGTTGCTCAAAATCATCTGTACTTTATCATTGGCGTGCAGTACCTGCGAGCGTTTATTTATAGGCAGATAAATTGTTCTGAGTTTAGGCGGAGTAATCTCAAGGAACTGTTCGCCTATGATACCGGATTGCTGTATAGAAATTGTAGATGCGTTAGGAATTGTAATATCCGGTTCTGTTATAACGAATTTTACTCTTACATAAGGATCATCCGGGTTAGTTAAAACAGGAGTAATATCTTCTACCTGACCTATTCTTAACCCCATTAACTGAACAGCCGATCCGGGGCGCATCCCGTTTATGTCCTTAAAATCAACAAAGAGTCTTTCTCCTGCTGATAATGCCCTGCCTTTTATCCACAATATTGAAAAAATCAATATTACCAAAGCTGACAATGTTAACAAACCGACTTTAAATGAGGATGAAAAACGCATTTTTATAAAATTCCTTTAATTTTCTTTTTCTTCTTCGTCGCTGCCAGCAACTTTCATGGGGCCTTGTATGCTGGCGTTAATAAACTGTTTTGTATATTCATTTCCGCCTTCTATCATATCCTGCGGTGTGCCGGAATATACGATTTTAGTATTATATAACATAATCACTTTAGTCGCACACCTTTGAATGGTGGATAATTGGTGCGTAACAATAACGGATGCGGGGTTAAATTCGTCTTTAAGTCTTACTATATAATCCTCAATCATTGTTGATGACACAGGATCCAAGCCCGCTGTAGGTTCGTCATAAAGAATTGTTTTAGGATCGGTTACAACAGCACGTGCAAAACTTACACGTTTTTGCATACCGCCCGAGAGTTCATGGGGCATTTTTTCTTCTATCCCCTCAAGACCTACCAGTTTTAATTTTTGATCCACTATTTCTTTTAACTGTGCATCTGTATATTTGTTTTTAAACTCTTTTCTCTCCTTAAGAGCAAAAGCAATGTTTTCAAAGACATCTAACGAGTCAAACAAAGCCGAATACTGAAAAACCATGGCAATATCCCCTGGGGAAACAATAATCTCGCCGCTGTCAGGCTTTGTCAGGCCGCAAATGAGTTTTAATATGGTACTTTTACCCGCACCGCTTAAGCCGACTACGGCAAGGATTTCTCCGTCTTCTACTTTAAACGAAATATCATCTAAAACAGTTCTGCCTTTAAATGATTTTTTTAAATGTCTTACATCTATACTCATTGTGTTTGGTTCCTTGTATGGAATGATTATGTTTGTCTAACTAATTAGAAAAAGAATATTGTCGCAAAGATATAGTCAATTATGCAAATCGCAACAAATGACCATACCACGGCTTTGGTTGTTGAAAGACCCACGCCCTTTGCTCCGCCGTAAGCCAGATAACCGCAGGTACTGCTGATTATGGCTATAGCCGCCCCAAAGCAGGCGGATTTACCCAGTGATACAAAAATATCTTTCAAATAAAGTCCCTGCCACAGTGAGCTTATATAATTAAGCCTGCTGATATGTGCGCTTAAATAGGCGGCAACGCCGGAGCAAATGAGCCCGAAAGTCGATGCAACAATCACAACAATCGGCATCATTACAAAACCCGCAACAACACGGGGGATAAAAAGATATTCGATAGGGTTAACCTTTAAAACCTTTAGTGCATCAATCTGCTCTGTTACTCTCATTGTTGCAATTTCCGAGGCATAAGAAGACCCTATCATAGAGATAATTGCAAACCCCGACATTATAGCGCCGAGTTCCCTTGTTGTGACAACCGCCATTAAAGCCCCGACAAATTTTTCGCCGCCCTGTTTAACCATCTCGGGTGCCACCTGCATTGAGATAATAACAGAAACCATTCCCACAATGGTTAGCGTAATGGGCAAAGAATCAACCGCAAACCTTGAGCACTGGTCTATAATGAGTTTCCATTTCATTTGTCTTTGCACAAGTGCTTTTATTGTCAGATATATTACCTGCCAGGTTCTTATTCCCATTTCTCCGAGTGTTTCAAAAAAATCCTGCGTTTGATTAAGCAGCATTTTCCCGAGAGCATAGGTTGCACTTTGTTTAAAGATTTTAATTACTCCGGATTTGTTCATGAAATATATTGTATCAAAATTTATGCTATTTTGTAATACTTATATTTATGTATAAAATGAACGGGAGAAGGTGCTGAGAAAATTCTATTGCGCAAAAAAAAGGGATTCAGTAATTGAATCCCGTCGAATCTTTTTTGATTCCTCGTGTGTGTGTAAGTAAGTGTAAGTGTGTAGGTTAGTGTGGTAGGTCAGTGTGTGTATGTTATGTTGAAAAACTTATTAATCTCTTTTTAATCTCTCAAGTGATAAATCTTTTTCTCTCAATCTCTTTATCTCTCGTATATATATAAAGTATTTACTTCTTAAATAATTGCCTTTTTTGCTTAATTGCGCTTAATGTTTCTTAATAAACGCTGCGAAATGCAGTGAAGGCACGCTGCACAGCAACACAAAAATTAAACTAACCAACCACGGCGATATTACGGATAACAAAAAATTCTTACAGATTCAAATAATATTCTTTTAAAAGCACCGCATCCTCTTCCATAACAGGGCTTTCGCAAACAACAACACCTTTTACATCGAATTTTTTAAACGCTTTCATCAAATCTTTATAGTTCATATCGCTTTCTTTTAGCATAAGGTGTTTTTTTTCGCCCTTTTCTCCGTACTCAATTCCGGCAATATGTGCATGGAAATTTTCAAGAGCATAGCTGCCTATTTCTGTGCCTATGGTTTCAAAAATCCTGCAAAATTCATCATAAGTATTGTACAGCCCGTTTGTTCTTGCATGCAGATGAGAAAAATCAACACAGGGCAAAACCTGTTTAAAATCTTTGGAAAGCTTTACTATTTCTTCGAGGTTGCCCCATTGTGTAGGTTTGCCGGTGGTTTCGGGGCGCACCCATATATCGTTGCCCTCTTCGTCAAGCGAAGAACATATTTCTTCCATTGATTTTTCAACTTTTTTGTAGACCTCATCAGGCTGCATTCCCATATAAAATGCGGCGTGGTAAGTAACGGAATACGCACCGAGCTCCTTACCCATTCTTGCCGTATCAAGAACACGTTTTATGCTGGCTTCTATTTTATCCTCTTCTTTGGAGTTCAGATTTATATAATACGGTCCGTGAGCGGTTAAAACCATATTTTTTTCAGCTGAAATTTCTTTAACAAGTTTTTGATTAGGCGGACTCATTCGTACCCCGTGGACAAACTCAAGTTCCATTCCGTCCAGTTTTAAATTTTCGAGAATTTCAAAAGCCTTTTCATATCCGGCGCTGCCGTTACATATCGGTTGACCCGCCGTTACAAATTTAAGTTTGTCCATTTATTAAAAAATCCTATTAGCCTACCTGCCGAATTTTTCCCCGATTCTGGGGTTAAATTTTTCTATAAAACTTTTTGTATCCGCAATCATATACGAGCCAAACTGCATAGATTTTATATACAATATTCCGTCACCGGTTGCAACGCCTATGTCGTCTTTTATTCTGCAAATTGTGCCGGGTTCTTCTTTAACCTTTTTTTCAACGGCTTCCGCTGTATAGATTTTTACAAAAATCCCTCTGAAACTTGTCATTGCAACGATAAAAGGATTCAATGCCCTTACAAAGCGCTCAATATATTTTGCATCTTTTGTCCAGTCAATGTAATTGCGTAAATTTTTTGAATCTATAGATGGTGCTTTTTTAAATTCGCCCTGGGGTTGAGGCAAAGAAATTATATTGGAATTATTTTCATACTGTTCCAAAAATTCGGCAAGAAGCTCGGAGCTCAAATAATTCATACGGTTAAACAGTGTTCCCATTGTTTCGTGTTTTTCAATAGGCACTTTTTTTTGCGCAATTATGTTGCCGGTATCGAAATTTTCGTCCATAAAATGAAGAGTTATACCGGTTTCCTTTTCACCGTTAATAAGCACATGACTGTATGGATTAGCCCCTCTGTATTCAGGCAGAAGTGAAGGGTGGCAGTTAACAAAACCGTCTTTTGTTGTTCTTAAAAATTCCGGCGGAAATTTTTTGTTATAAGAGCAAACAACTGCAATATCTGCATTCAGCTGTTTTATTGAGTGAATAAAATCCATTTCATCCAAACGGTCTTTGTATAAAATTAGCGGCAATTTAAGACTGTTTGCAAAACCGCACATAAGCTCAAACGTACCCTCGTTTCTGTGCGGCGGAACAACGCCCACGATATTAAAACCACGGGAAACAAGTCCGGAAAGGCAAACTAATGCCATATCCGGCATGCCTATAAACAGTATTCTTTTCTGGTATTTGTTATTCAATAGCGTGTCCGTTCAGTTTTTTACACATCTATTATACCATTGATTGTTGTAATTAATAAAAAATGTATTATAATACTTCTTATGTTTAAACGTTTTGTACTGTTAGTTGTTCTGTTTCTGGTGACGTTATGTCCTGTGTTTGCTGATTCACGGTATAATTTTAATGCGTTTATTGCGGACAATGCCAACCTTTTGGACGAAAATGCAGAAAACTCCATAAACACGTTTTTGTGGGATTTGCAAAGAAAGACGGGCACGGATATTGCCGTTGTCACGGTGAAATCTCTTGACGGACGAAGCGTTGAAGAAACAGCCTTAAACATCGGCAGAAAATATAAGCTCGGTAAAAAAGGCAAAGATAACGGTGCAGTGGTGCTGGTTGCCCCCAATGAACGCAGGATGAGGATAGAAATCGGTTATGGGCTGGAGGGCACAATAACAGACGGGCGTGCAGGCAGAATCCGTGATGAAGATATGCTCCCTTATTTTAAAAAGGGCGACTATCAAAGCGGAATCTGGCGAGGAACTTATACACTTGCCAGTACAATTGCAAAAGCGGAAGGCTACACTCTCAGCACCACAGGCAACATACCTAAAGCTCCGGCAAACAGCACGAATGATGACTTCTGGCTATTTTTATTAGTAATAATATTTGTAATGATAAGATTCGGTATTATTCCTGTTCCTTTCTACTATGGAGGATACAGAGGTTCGGACTATGGTGGCGGTTTTGGAAGCTTCGGCGGTTTTGGCGGAGGCGGCGGCTTCGGCGGCGGCGGTGCGTCGGGCAGCTGGTAATTTAACTTTTATTTGGGAGAATTTTATTAATGAAAAAACTTGATAATTTTATTCAGGACATAAAAAAGGTCTTTAATCAGAGGTTAAAAAGCATTTTTATTTACGGCTCAAAAGCAAATATTGATACGGATAAGCTTTCTTCCGATATCGATATTATGGTTGTTGCAGATAGCGTAACGGGCGATGACCTGAAAAAATGTGCGCCTATTGTAAAAAAATGGATGGGCATAGGCTGTCCCTGCAGGATATTTGATAAAGAGAAAAACCCTCTGCCTGTCTTTATGGGAGAGCGTGAGTGGTTCAACTCGGCTGATGTTTATGCAATGGAGTATTCTGATATAAAAGACAATCACAAAATACTTTACGGCGAAAATCTTATATGTTCGCTGAATATAAAAAAAGAGGATTTAAGGCTGCAATGTGAAGCTGAAATGAAAAACCTTTTAATGCGTTTTCGAAAACATTATCTTTTGTTTGCCGATAACCCTAAAGAAATCAACAATGCTCTTTTTGCCGTCACAAAAACTATAAACGCAATCTTTAAAGCGATTTTGAGATTAAAAGAAATAGAAGTTTCAAAATCTGCTTACGCTAACCTGAATAAAATTTGCGAAATCTTTGATGCGGACAAGCAGTTTTATGAAAAGCTGCTGTGTGCAAAAGACAGACACTGCAAATTTTCAAAAGCTGAAACCTACAAACTTGTTGATGAGGCGATAATGCAGCTGGAAAAACTTTTGGAATACATAAACAATATGTAAAATTAAATAAAAGGAGAAAAAATGAAAAAAACAGTATGGATTGTATTAGGAGTCTTGCTTCTTCTAATCATAATGGTAGCAGGCTCATTTATCGGCGTTTACAACAGACTCCAGCTTATGGACGAAAACGTTAATGCCCAGTGGGCGCAGGTTGACAACCAGTTGAAAAGAAGAAACGACCTTATTCCGAACCTTGTTGCTACCGTAAAAGGTTATGCCGCACACGAAAAATCTCTGTTTACCGAAATTGCGGAATCACGTGCCAAACTCGGCGGTGCAATGAACAAAAACGATATGAAGGCAATACAGCAAAGCAACAGCGACCTTTCTAACGCACTGTCAAGACTTTTGATGGTGGTTGAAAGGTATCCCGATTTAAAGGCTGACAAACAGTTTATTAATCTTCAAGATGAACTTGCGGGAACGGAAAACAGGCTTGCTGTGGCAAGAAAAGACTATAATGAAAGCGTAAAACAGATAAACGCAACCGTAAGAACTTTTCCGACTTCGATTGTTGCGGCAATGTCAGGTATAAAAGCAAGAGAATACTTTGAAACTCCGGAAGCAGAAAAGAAAGCACCGGAAGTGAAGTTTTGATATTTGATTTTTGATATCAGGTTATACAAGAAAAGAGGGCTTATGCCCTCTTTTTTATTAAGGGTGTAAAAATAAAATGTAAAGTGTAAAAGGAACAAAACAAAATGCAGCCAAGAACATTTGTAAGATTCTGAACACAAACGATTTATGAAAGCAAAAATTAACAAATAAAAAAATAAAAATTATTGATATTTCGGATTATCGGTTGTTAAATAACCGTCCTCATCCAGCCATAATTGAATCGGAAAAGACTCCGCTTTTCTTTTTATGGTAATTGTGCAATTATCGGATTTTGAGCAGTTGCCGGTTATATCAAATATCCACAAATAATTTTTTTCAACAATAATATTACCGTTTCTTGTTGAAGTTTTCATAACTTTTGCAAAACATGCGGCAACCCCGTTTGATGTTAATTCACAAGGCCTTTTTGAATATTTTATCGCCTTAGTGTAGGCTGATACTGCCTTTTGTAAGAAAAACAATCTGTTCTGGTAATCAGATGAATTTTCCTGCGAGGAAGCAAAAACATTATCATTTTGAACGGCAAAGACTGCAGTATTTTTATCGGAAATGTTTGAGATAGCTATTGTTGCGAATACAAAAAACAAACTTGCCATAAAAAAGATTTTGCGCATATCAATATACTCCTTTTGGATACAATATAGCGGCGATACCGCTTGTTATCCTACAATTATAATTGATAAAACACCTTCGGTCAAAAGCACGTATAAGTTTGCGGGGTAAATATAATTTTTCGCCAAATAATTTGTAAAAACAAAAGCGGCATGAAAGCCGCTTTATTTTTATGGTGTCGACGGCGGGACTTGAACCCGCACGGGTTTCCCCACACGCCCCTCAAACGTGCGCGTATACCGATTCCGCCACGTCGACATCAATATTTTATTTTCAAATGTCTTGCGTATACCTCCCCTCTCCTCGAAATGACATTTAGTCATTTCTCGTCGGCAGAGTGCCACGTCGACATCAATATTAAATTTTCAACAAAAACTATATTACTATAAACATAATTTTTGTAAAATTCTTTTTATTACCTCTCTCAAAGAGAGGGAGGGAAAACTGCCGATGAAGGGTCGGCTTGCAATGTAGGCGAAGAATGAGCCGTACAGTGCAGGATACTCGAAGAGTAAACCACCGTTGTTCGTAAGAACAACAGGGGTGAAGAGTCCAAGTATCAGACCTTCTTTGTTTTAAAATTGCCGAAGAAGGGTCGGCTTGCAATGTAGGCGAAGAATGAGCCGTACAGTGCAGGATACTCGAAGAGTAAACCACCGTTGTTCGTAAGAACAACAGGGGTGAAGAGTCCAAGTATCAGACCTTCTTTGTTTTAAAATTGCCGATGAAGGGACTCGAACCCCCATGAGTTTCCTCGCACGCACCTGAAGCGTGTGCGTCTACCATTTCGCCACATCGGCAAAGTCCAAAATTTGTTATCAAAGTTCAATAAAAGCGCCTCAATGGCGAAGGTACTCACTGGCGTTCGTACACCTCTCGAAAAACGATACTCAATCGTTTTTCTCGGCAGAGTGCCACATCGGCATTTAAAAAATCAAAGTACAATCCTTTGTGGCGAAGCAGCTGCGCTGCGGTTCCAATAAGCAGGGCAAAAACAATACTCAATTGTTTTTGCTTGTTTTTTTAGCTTTTTGGTTCCTGCCACATCGGCAAAGTCCAAAATTTGTTATCAAAGTTCAATAAAAGCGCCTCAATGGCGAAGGTACTCACTGGCGTTCGTACACCTCTCGAAAAACGATACTCAATCGTTTTTCTCGGCAGAGTGCCACATCGGCATTTAAAAAATCAAAGTTCAATCTTGAATCAGCAACCGAATCAAGTATATCTATAATAAAATCAATTATTCTCTACGTCAATAAAAATTTCATGCTATTCTATAAATATGATTGAACTTCTGATTTTATACAGCTTAAAAAATCGGGAACGTACCGTTTATTCCCTGCGGTCGGATATTATAGAAAAATTCGGCTGCTTTACAAAACCCAGTATCGGAACAATTTACCCTGCTCTAAAAAGACTTTTGCAGGCAAATGTCGTAACTATGAGAAATGACTATTCGCAGGGCGGCAAAAAATCCACATATTACGGCTTGGCAATGCATTGGACAAAAAAATTTCATGACCTGTTTTTTACACAGTTGAGTGAAAACCCGACCCAGTTTTTTACTGAAGTTCAATCCCGTATTGCCGTAATGTCTTTGTTGGATGATGAACTTAAACAAACTTTTATAAACGATATCTCAATCAAAATGGAATCTTTCCTTCTTGATTTACAAAATGCTCTCGAGGATGAGTATATTAATTATGACAAATACCAGCTTGCGCTTTTGAAAAAAAATATACAAGAGGTGGAAAACTTTAAATCACTTATTCAAACTCTTGAGGAGAATGACTGATGAGCGCAATAATCTCAGAGGTGCTGAAAGACTCTATTGCCGAGGAACTGGGGTTCCAAAAATGCGATAAAATAATTTCCGTTAACGGTGAAAAACCGCAGGATATGATTGATTATCGCTATATGATGTGCTGTGAGAAGGTCGACATAGAAATCGAGCGTACAAACGGCGATACGGAAATTTTTGAAATTGAAAAAGATTTTGATGATGATTTGGGCATTGTTTTTGAATCAGCAGTGTTTGACAGAATAAAACCCTGCACAAATCATTGTATTTTTTGCTTTGTTGACCAGCAGCCCGAAGGGCTTCGAGAATCTTTGTACATAAAAGATGACGACTACAGGCTTTCGTATTTACAGGGGACCTATGTTACACTGACAAACCTTACGCAAAAAGATCGAGAACGCATAGAAAAACTTCATCTGGGACCTTTATATGTATCCGTTCATACAACCAATCCGGAACTCAGAGTAAAAATGCTTTCAAATCCTAAAGCGGCAAATATTCTTGAAGATTTAAAATGGCTGAAAAAAGCAGATATCCCTATCCATGCACAAATTGTGCTGTGCCCGGGTTACAATGACGGGGCGGAGCTTGAAAGAACTTTAAGTGATTTTGAAAAGTTCAAATCAATCATTCAATCTGTTGCGATTGTTCCTGTGGGAATTACAAAATTCCACAAAAACAATCTTAAAACTTTAACAAAAGAAAACGCACTGCATGTGATTAAGCAGGTGGAACATTTTAACGCAAAGGTAAAAAAACATCTTGCAATGGCAAGTGACGAATTTTTCTTAAAAGCGGATTATCCGATACC
Organism: Candidatus Gastranaerophilales bacterium; assembly: GCA_944325555.1. Taxonomy (GTDB): domain Bacteria; phylum Cyanobacteriota; class Vampirovibrionia; order Gastranaerophilales; family Gastranaerophilaceae; genus Limenecus. The sequence goes on from CALVAN010000003.1 coordinate 114,748, forward strand.
TGATAAGAAATATTACGGCAGTTTTTCTCAATTAGAAGACGGCGTCGGTGCTTTAAGGCTTTTGACGGATGATTTTGAAAAAAGGAAGAAAAAACTTCCTAAAAAGTTAAAAACACAGTTGGAACTTACCTTTGCCGTTGCTCAAAGTTCGGTAAAAATTTTTAAAGATATAGTGAATGAGTTAAACTGTATAGAAAACTGTCATTGCGAAATTGCAGAACTTAAAAACGGATTTTTTGGGGATAATGTTACCGTTGCCGGACTTATAACCGGTCGGGATTTAATCAATCAATTAAATGGAAAAAATATCAAAAAACTTGTTATTCCGTCTATTATGCTGCGCCCCTTTACTAATGATTTTTTGGATAACATAACTGTAGAACAGGTTGAGCGGGAATTATCATGCAGGGTGATTGTGATAAAAGACATTTATTCAACAAAAGAAATTTTTCAGCTTTTGAAATGATAACTAAAAAATACCGTATTTTACTTGAATAAAATTCTGCTGAATTGTTACAAATATATTAAATATATCAAAAATGTTTAGTATTTTATTTTCGCTTTAAGTACAATAAATACAACAGAATAAAAAGGAAATGTTATGGATAGATTTGTCGGAATTATCGGTATTTTAGTTATTTTAGGCATAGCTTACGGGCTGTCCAATAACAGAAAAGCTATTTCGTTAAAAACGATAATTCCTGGATTTATCCTGCAAGTGCTTCTTGCTGTATTTGTATTAAAAGTTCCTCTCGGGCAGAAAATTTTTCATTATATCGGGATGTTTATACAAAAAATCCTTGATTTTTCAAACGAAGGCGGCAATTTTGTTTTTGGCGTTTTAACCAACAGCCCGAATCGAATGGAAGAACTTTTCGGAGCCGGCACGGGGTTTATCTTTGCGCTTAAATTGATCCCGACTATTATTTTTATATTAATTCTTGTAAATATTCTGTATTATTACGGGGTAATGCAGCGTGTAGTTGAGTTTTGTGCCAAAATAATGTACAAGCTTATGAATGTTTCAGGTGCAGAGTCCTTGTCAAACATTGCTTCAGCTTTTGTTGGTCAGGTAGAGGCACAAATTATGATTAAACCTTACCTTGCCACAATGACCATGTCCGAGCTTCTTGCTTCCATGACAGGTTCAATGGCTTGTATTGCAGGCGGGGTTATGGCAATGTATGTCGGGATGGGTATTCCCGCAGAATATCTGCTGGCGGCTTCCATTATGGCGGCACCGGGGGCGCTTGTTATTTCAAAAATCGTGTATCCTGAAACAGAAGAATCCCAAACCAAAAACGAAGTTAAGGTAGAAATCAAAAAAACACATGTAAATCTCATAGATTCCATTGCACATGGTGCTTCTGACGGTATGAAGGTTTCCATCAACGTTATAGCAATGCTTATTGCTCTGACGGCTTTAATTTCTATGGTTGATTGGTTTTTAGGTCATTTGGGGCTGTTTCTTGTTAAATATCTGCATATGAATCTTTCCTTTATTCATATTGATTTGGCACATCTTTCTTTAAAAGAAATTTTAGGTGCCATATTCTCTTTGTTTGCAATAGTTATGGGGGTACCGTTAGATGAGGCGGTTAATGTAGGGTCTTTGATGGGTACAAAACTTGTATTTAATGAGTTTATTGCATATCTGGATCTTACTGCATTAAAACCAGTGTTGAGCGCTAAAAGTATTATTGTTGCCACCTTTGCACTTTGCGGTTTTGCAAATCTCGGCTCTATTGCAATTCAAATCGGCGGTATAGGAGAACTCGCACCGAACAGAAGAAAAGATCTGGCAAAATTAGGTGTAAAGGCTCTTGTCTGCGGCACGCTTGCCTCTTATCTTTCTGCCTGCATAGCCGGTATTCTGTTATAATTTACATTAGAAAATAATGGACATAAAAGTACTTTTAACAAAATTTCATTACAAAAAGCATTATACGCCTGCGGAAGCTGTTGGCGGAGCTTTTTTATATGCGCTTCTCGCTTTTCCGTCGCTAGTTTATTTAATAATTGTTAAAGTGCGCAACTTTTTGTACAGAAAAAAAATAATAAAAACATTTAAACCTCATATTTATACAATTTCTGTGGGAAATCTTACAACGGGCGGAACGGGGAAAACACCGATTACTGCGGAAATAGCCAACTACTTTGCAAAGAAGGGTGAATATCCTGCAATCCTGTCACGTGGTTATGGCGGAGAGCTTTCTAACAAGGAAGTTAATGTTATTTCTGACGGCGAAAAAATTAATTACACCTCAAAACAATCGGGAGATGAACCTTTCTGGCTGGCACAACATTGTAAAGGGACAACCGTTTTAACTTGCTCTAGCAGAGTAAAAGCTGCACAGTTTGCAAAAAGCAAACTTCACTGTACAAAACTGATTCTTGATGACGGGTATCAGCACCAAAAGCTTGAACGTGATTTGAACATACTGGTAGTTGACAGCGAAAAACAGTTTTCAAACGGCTGTGTTTTGCCTCTCGGAGCGTTAAGAGAACCAATGTCAGAAATAAAAAGAGCTGACAGAATAATAGTTGTTAACAAAAACTTTAATGATAAAAAAGCAAAAACTTTTGCCCGATATTTAAGAAAAAAATACTCAATCCCGTCTTTTGTATGCAACATGGAACCCGATGAAATTTATAATATTGTCACCGGAGAACCGCTTGATGGGGCAAAAGCAGTGATTGCTTTCAGTGCCATTGCACAGCCCGAACAGTTTTATAAGTATTTAAGACGGTTTGATGTTATGGCAACAAAGGATTTTCCTGATCATCACATTTATGGCGGTGCTGATTTAAGAGAGCTGGGAATTTTAAAAAACAAATACGGCGCAGAAGCAATGATAACAACTGAAAAAGATGCAGTAAAACTAAAAGACATTGCCGAAGCAAAAGATGAGATTTATGCACTTAAGCTTAAACCGTCGCTGGATTTGAGAGGGCTTTTGGATGAACAATAAAAAATTAAAAATTCTTGTAATGCGCTACAGATTTATAGGCGATACACTGCTTACCGTACCGTTTTTAAGAAATTTAAGATACGCATATCCGGATGCTCAAATTGATATGCTTGTGGCACCCGTATCGGGTGAAATTATTGAAAAATGCCCGTATGTTGATAATTTTATCTATTTTGATACCACAAAAAAACATCGCTACGAAAACAAAGAAGGTGTTGAAAAGAAAACCTTCTGGACATATGTAAAACAGCTTAAAGAAAAGAAATATGACAAAGCCTATGTGCTCAAACGTTCTTTTTCGAGCGCATTTTTGGCTTTTGCGGCCGGAATAAAAGATAGAATCGGGTTTGACACTGAGAGTAGAGGCTTTTTACTGACAAAAAGGGTGGAATATAGAGAAAATCGCCATGAGATAGACTGTTTTTTAGATGTGTTGAAAGCTGATGACATTGAAATAAAAGACAATTACCTTGAAAATTGGATTGAAGACGGTGAAACACAGCAGGTTCAAAATGTTCTCAACGATTGTATTGCGCCTGAGAACAGAGAACTGAAAAAAGTTATTGTGCATGCAACCAGCGGAAACCGCAAAAAAGAATGGGAAAAACAAAAATGGGCACAGGTTGTGACGTGGCTTGCCAATGAAAAAAATGTACAGGTGCTTTTTAACGGTACAAAAAATGACTCTCAAACCTATGAAGAAATAATGTCTTATGTTAAAGACGATTTAAAAATTAAACCGGTTAATTTATGCGGAAAGTTTGATTTGCGCCATACACTTGCTTTTACAAAGCTGTGCGACTTTATTGTCGGTTGTGATAGCGGGAATCTCCATATTGCGGCATCTGTAGGGGTTCCGGTAGTTGCAATTTTCGGCCCGATGAACCCTGTTAAGTGGAAACCGGAAACGAAAAATTCAGTTATTGTTAAAACAAACTTGCCCTGTCAGCCGTGCGGATTGAAGAAAAAACACGCCTGCAAAAGAGATTGCCAATGCATAAAAGATATCAGTGTTGATATGGTAAAATCCGCAGTGGATTCTTTGCTTACTCTTAGAACAATGTGAGCACGTTCGTTTTACTCGTTCTTGAAGACTGTAATTGGTTTTAACCCGTAGGCAAAAATCCTGCTGTAATTCTGAAAAACCAAATTTTGAAGTCTTTGTCAGTAGTGTGTGTGCAGAATCTTACCAAACTTGATGTTGGCATTGATTGCTGTTTTTTATTGTTGGGCAGGTATGCTCGAGCTACAAGCTGCAATCTTTAATTTGTAATGCTTTTAATATAAAATATTGGTATGGATAAGATTCAAACTCGTTTTTTTGAAACTTTAGACTCAATGGAACAACAGGACAGCTGTTTTTTGGCAGCCGATTTAACAGTGTTCGGCTTTTGTATTGAACTTTCTTATCCGAGAGAAGATTTTGTTAAAGATGTCAAAGAAATTTTAAAAAATCTTTCGCCGCAGCAGCAAATTGCGGAAACAAGGCCTTTTAACTTTGTAATTGACAATGTCTTTTTCAACGGCTGTCCGACACCTGATAACAATGGCAACGCTGCGATAAATGACTGCGTTAAAAAGTTTGTTTTAAATAATAAAATTTCGGTAAAAAATAATATCGAACTTTCTGCTTGTATAGATGCAATAACTAAAGCGCTGCCTGAGTTTTTGTCGTTAATCGGAAAGATACAGCACCTTACACATGATTATACTGTTGATGTGCATACCTTGAAGGTTTTGCAGGGGGTTATGTCTGATAAAAGATACAAAACGCTTTCGTCTTCTGACAGAAGAGTTTTGCAGCTTGCAATACTTCTGCACGATTTAACCAAAAAGGAAGGCGAAATAGACAAAACCCACCCGGAATGTGCGGCTCTTGCTGCAGCGGAAATTTTAAAACGGGTTGATATTGCTCAAAATTTAAAAGACAGGATTGTGCTGATAATAAGACAGCACGACTGGCTGGAACGTTACAACAAAGGCATAACCTCAGCTGATGAGTTTGCGCACATATTAAAAGACGGCAACAATTTTTTGATGGAGTGTATTTTTGCAAAATATGATTTAATAGCGGTACAGCGAAGCGGATTTTTCTATGAACGGTTTAAGGATGTGTTATCTCAAGGCGAGTTGGAAATAAGCCTGTTGATTAACAAAGGGCTTTCCGTTGCATAAATTACAATCCTATATTTTGCTCAAGTTTCAACGTGTCGATGAGTTCCAGAATTGACGCAAACTCGTCAGCCATTGTCTTAAACTGTTTGTAATCCGCAACGGGGCGCCACAGTTTGCCGACTTTAAACAAATCTCTGCCAGTAGAAATTGCAATGAGTATGCCCTGTTCAGATATTGAGGCTTCTATTTTTGACGCATTAAACGCAAGTTTTATATTTTTAAATCTTTCCATAAACGCAGTTGTCAAAACATATCTGGCTTCTATCTGGTCGTTTGAATAAACGTTGTAAGACTTTTCAAATTCCACATCTTCAAGGTTTACCTGCTCCAAGCCCTGCGGCGTAATATCTATAAGATTATCCTTTTTGATAAGGGTTAAACCTTTGTATTGCCTTGGCGGTTCCAGTGCAACAAGCACGCCTTTGAATCTTACCGTATAAGTTCTGTTTTTGCCCGAGCCTGTTTCTTTGCCCAATTCGGTTTCCCACATTTTTACATCAACATTTTTATATTTTCCGCTAAAATTGTCATCACCGGATTGTCTGTTGTAATCTCCGAACAATCTTGCATTATAAATAAAATTGTCTGTAATACATTTTTTGCTGCTCCATTTGAATTTTGGTAAGGACTTTAAAAGTATGGGCATGACCTTCCCTTTTATTGAATTTTCAAAGTCTTTGGCAATAATAGACGGAGCAGCAACCAGTCCTAAAAATATAAGCCCCGGTACAGCCATAATATAGCCCATCAGGTCGCTTCTGTCATCGGGGGATAAACTTTGGAAGGTATTCATTAAAAACAAATCAGTGTATTTATAAATAACCGGAAACAACCCTGCAACAATAAGTCCGCAAATAAGGCAAATAACGGCTTTTTTCAACGCTTCTTTTCTCTTTTGTTCAAAAGGCGCAACAACATCCAGCAGCATGTTGTAATAAACTTTATCAAAATTTTTTCTGAATTCTTCGACACTTTTCATAATAAAAGATATTACAGTGTTTTTGCTCTTGCTTAAACCTCTAAAAATATTAGATGTTATAATAATCCTATGTTCATAAAGTCAATAGAGCTAAAAAATTACAGAAACTACAAAGACCTTAAGCTTGAATTTTCAAAGGAAAAAATCCTCTTGATAGGCAAAAACGCACAGGGCAAAACAAATTTGCTTGAGGCCATGTATTATTTGTCCTGCTTAAATTCTGCAAGGGCAAAAACGGACAGCGAGCTTATTATGTGGAACGAACCCGCCGCAAAGTTAAAGGCATTGGTTTTAAAAGAAGATTTTGAAAAAGAACTTGAGGTCTTGATTAACCCACCAAAGCGTAAAGAGCTAAAGGTTAACGGGATAAAAAAATCAAAATCGGCGGAGTTTTGCACAAATTTGAGCGTTGTGTCTTTTTCCGTAAACGACCTGCTGCTATTAAGAGGGGTGCCTGAGGACAGACGCAGCTGGCTTGATATGGCAATAAGCCAGATATATCCGGCTTATCCGGACAGGTTGTCAAAGTATAACAAAATCCGCACGCAAAAAAACAACCACTTAAAAGACATCAAAGGCAATATAAACGCAGACACGTCGCTGCTTGAGGTTTTTAATACCCAGTTGGCTGTTTCGGGCAGCAACATTATATTTTTAAGACTCAAATTTTTAAAAGAACTGCAAAAAATTGCTATGGAAAAACATATGCAAATTGCGGCATCAGAGATTTTAACCACTTTTTACAACTCAACGGTGCTGGGGGATATCGATTTTTCGCTACAATCGGATTTTGCGGTTGAAGACATTGCGCAAAAGTTTGAAGAAAAATTGAAAGAAAGACAGCTTGAAGAAATAATCCGTGCTCAGGCGCTTGTGGGGCCGCACAGGGATGATGTTTCTTTCTTTATTAATGATATTGAGGCAAAAAAGTTTGCTTCGCAGGGGCAGCAAAGAACAATCGTCTTGAGCCTCAAGCTTGCGGAACTTGAACTTGTTAAAGAAAAAATCGGAGATACGCCTGTTTTGCTTTTGGATGATGTGCTGGCAGAGCTTGATGACATAAGGCAGAACTATTTGTTGAATGCAATCGGCAATAACACGCAAACTATTATAACCTCTGTCGACACGCTGCATTTTGCAGAAGAATATTTAAAAGATGTGGAGATATTTAAAATTTCTAACGGAGAAATTGTCGACTGACTAGCAGACGTCAGAAATAAGATAGTAGGTTTGTTTTTTTTAATGTGTGTCCTAATGACTACGCAGAGAAAGAAAAAGCGGGAAACAAAATGCTAACAGAAAAAGACACAGATAATACAATGTCAAAGAATTACATGAGGCGTATGGAATTCTTGTCAAAAGAATATGGATTAATAAAAATCAGATAAATCCAAAATACCGCTATATTTAATAGCGGTATTTTTTATGATAATTACGTATCTGTTATTAATAGACTAGCCCCATCTTTTGAAGTGTCTGATAATCCTTATTATTTTTGTTTGAGAATGCTGTAATTCCGTCAGCATTAGCGAGAAATGCATCATTTACATTAGCATTTGCCGGTGTGTATACTGCTTTGGAAGCAGGAGCATACATAGGTTTATAGATTCCAGCACCTGTTACATAGTTTTTTGTAAGAACTGCTGTTTCGCTGCCTGAAACGCCATTATAAGAAAGAGCCTTGCCTTGTTTTGTTATTACTTCTTTAAAACGAGGTCCTGAAAAATCATAGGCTTGTGTAACAGTTGTGCCTGATGGCAAGCGTTTTGTAATTACTCTATACGGAGCCGTTTTGTCAGCAAAACGAACAATATTATCGCTGAGTATAGTTGCATTTTGTTTGCCAGCCGAAGCTATAAACTCATCTGCCTGAGGAGAACGAAGCAAAGCACCTACATCCATATTACCTACGTTTATTTTTCCTGCAGCGACTTCAGATGTTTTTACAGCACCTGCTTTAGTAAAATTAATAGCTTTTCCACCCAATTTCATGATTCCATTTAAAATAGACATACTTAAATACCTTCCCTTATTTTAATTAACACTTACATTAATAATAAAAAAATTTAGCTCGAAATTATTGCTACACAAGTAATCTATCCTATCCTATCCTATCCTGTATTATTATTGGTTTTACGTACATTTAAAACTCAAGTTTATATTACTTAATATATGCAAGAATGACGCTTTATTTATTGGCAGACTAAAATTTGCCCTACAACTTCTATATAAAAAACAGGGCGGATTTTAATCCGCCCTGTTTTCTGCTGTTATAATATTCAATCTCAAAATTACATAGGATAATTAGCCGCAGTGTAATCTTCCTGCTGCTGGCTCTGCATTTGTGCATTGCTGTTTGAACCGGCGCTTGTTTTAAGTTTTTCCAAATACAATTGACCGTTTTTAACAATAGTCTGGAGCTGTGTTAAATCACCTTCAATATTTGCAAGCACCTGTTCTGCATAGTTTTCGGCACCTTCTTTAATATGGTGGGCTTCGTCTTCTGCCTGCACTTTTATTCTTTTAGCTTCTTCTATTGTATTATCTCTGAGCTGCTGGCATTCGGAAAGAACCTGTTCTTTAATTCTTTCCGCTTCTCTTTGAACCTGTCCGAGCAGTTCTGATTCGCTGAGGATTTTTTCAGCTTCGTTTCTTGCTTCTGCAATTACTCTTTCTGCACGCTGTTGAGCTTCAAGCTGAATTTCTTCACGTCTTCTTAAAATAGATTCCGCTTCTTTTATATCTTCGGGGATAGAAGCATCTATTCGGTCTAAAATGGCTTCCATCTCTGAACTTTTAACCATGACAAAACCCGGCAGGAAATGGAACCCCTTGTCTAATATTAAATTGGCTCTGCCTAAGAGTTCTTTAATTCTAAGTTGTGTCATAATTGTTTTTACCTTTCGTTATATATTATTAAAATATTTTACCACACTTTCGGGAACAAATTTCGAAATGTCCCCGCCGTATTTTGCAATTTCTTTAACAGTGCTTGAGGAAATAAAGTTGTATTTTGGTTTTGTTATTAGAAATACGGTAGTAATGTTTGGAGCAAGCGAGTTATTTGTCTGTGACAACTGCATTTCGTATTCAAAATCAGATACAGCCCTCAACCCTCTGATTAAAATATCAGAACCAACCTGCTTTGCATATTCGATAGTAAGACCATCAAAGCTGTCCACTTCGACATTATCCAGATCCATCTCTTTTAAAGCATCTTTTATCAGAGCAACTCTGTCTTCTGTCGGCAGCAGACCTTTCTTGGCATCATTTTTAAGAACGGCAATAATCACTCTGTCAAACATCTTTGATGCTTTGTGCAGAACATCCAAGTGACCTTTTGTTATAGGATCAAAACTTCCGGGATATATTGCTGTTTTTTTCATTTTGTTACCATTTGTATATCTGATAAATATAATTATATTATCTCAATATTAAAATATTGCGATTTTATACAGAATTGTTTATTATTGTTACAAATCAATATAATATTTTTGGTATAATTATTTTTGAGGACACATATACAGAGGACAGAGGTTTGATAGAGAGAATAGTTTTATCTATATTAATTGCTTCTTTATGGTTATTCCTTTTTATATTTCAAAATTTTATGTCTACATTCTGGGCAATAATCTTTTTGTGTGCATTTATGATTTCGTATGTTGTGTATATGCAAATTGCGTCAAAGCACCAGAAAATAAAACGTAAAAAACAGCCTGATGAGCTAAATTGGAATTACAAGCCTTTTGTTACGGTTATGATACCGGCACATAATGAACAGGATGTTATTGAAAAAACTGTTGAAAACATTCTTGAGATGGACTATGAAAAATTCGAAGTCATTGTTATAGATGATAGAAGTTTGGATAACACTGCAGAAAAACTTAAAGAGCTTGAACAAAAATACGAAAAAGTAACAGCTATGATTCGTGACAAAGATGCTTTCCCCGGTAAATCGGCTGTTCTTAATGATGCTATGAAAATAGCAAAAGGTGAAGCTATACTTGTTTTTGATGCAGATGCACGTGTAAAACCCGACTTTTTAACAAAACTCGTTCCGTTGCTAGAAAAAGACAGCGTTGGCGCAGTTCAGGCAAGAAAAGTAATTATAAACAGAGAAGAAAATTTTCTTACCCGCTGTCAGGATAATGAATATGCACTTGATACTCATTTTCAGGTCGGCAGAGATTCCATTAAAGGAGCGGTTGAATTAAGAGGCAATGGGGAGTTAATAAAAAGAGAGGCCTTGGAAGATATACATGGCTGGAATAACTACACAATTACCGATGACCTTGATATGTCAACACGACTTCACATAAAGGGATGGGATGTCAGATTTTGCGCTGATGTTTGTGTATATGAAGAAGCTGTTGTTAAATTTATACCTCTTCTAAAACAGCGCAGACGTTGGGTTGAAGGCAGTATAAGAAGATATCTTGAACATTGCTGGGGGGTATTATTTTCTAAGGACATGTCTTTGCGGGTAAGTATAGATATGATTGCCTATATTACTGAATTTATATTACCTTTTTGGATGATTTCGGAAATTTGTTTTCAGGCATTTAAATATGTAAAAGATTCGCCCAATTGCGTTTCTTCTTCGCTGCTTGTGTCGGTTATGGTTTGTGCCTTTTTTACAATCGGGCTGCTTTTCAGCGTAAGAAAATACAACCATCTCTCAAGATGGCAAAGCGTTATTCAGGCGGTACAAACCGGTATTTTCTTGTGTTGTGTGTGGTTTCCGGTTGTAGTATTTATTGTTTTTAAAATTATTTTCTTCAAAAAAACAATGGACTGGGGTAAGACAACGCACGGTGTAACAAAAGTTGCGCAAGATCCCGTGTATCCGGATGAACCTTCGAAGGAAGAAGCAAAAGAAGAAGAGTTTGCGCAGCCTATAGCATAGCGGTGATTATGGACGATTCTAAATCTAAACCTCAAAAAGAAACAATAAAGGGCGGAGATTTTTTGGAAATTGAACCCCAAAAACTTGTCTATGAGGGAGCTGCTCTTGCAAAACTTGAGGGCTATCCGATTTTTATTGAGGGCGCATGCCCCGGGGATAAATTAAAAATAAAAATTACAAAGGCCAATAAAAATTTTGCTGCTGCCGTTATAGAAGAAATAATTGAGCCTTCCTCACACAGGGTAAAACCGTTTTGTCCGATGCATAATGTTTGCGGCGGCTGTGGTTGGCAGCATATAGATTACGATTTTCAGCTGGAACAAAAAAGAAATATTGTTGAAGAAAACGTAAAAAAAATTACAGGCGAAGATATAGAAGTAAAGCCCGTTATTGCCTCGCCTGAAACAAGAGCTTTCCGCTCAAAAGTACAATATCCGGTTGCACAAACAAAAGTGTCAAAAAGGCTGCTTGCAGGATATTACAAAAAGGGCTCTCATGAACTCGTTAATATAAAATTCTGCCCTATTCAGCCAAAAATCATCGATAAGATAACGGAGTTTATAAGACAAAATGCTCAGGAACTCGGGATTTCCGGCTACAACGAAAAATTGCACAAAGGTGATTTAAAGCATATAGTTTACAGATACAGCCGCAGCGAAAATAATTTGATTGTTATTTTCGTTGTAAATGACACGCAGTTAAGAGATAAATTTAAAAAATTATCAAAAAAATTGACGGACGAATTTGCACATATAAAAGGCTGTCTTATTAATTACAATCCCCAAAAAACAAACCTTATCATGAGCAATGATACGAGAAAAATCACGGGTGAAAATTTCATTACGGAAAAAATCGGAGATAAAATATTCAAAATTTCTGCGAACAGCTTTTTTCAGGTAAATATCGGTTCTGCTGAAAATATTTTTAATATTGTAAAAGATATAATAAAAAACAATTACAAATATTGCCGTATTTTGGATGCATATTCGGGGGTGTCTAGTTTCGGTATATGGTTGAGCGATGCAGCAAAAGAGGTTGTGTCCGTAGAAGAAGCACCGAGTGCAACAAAAGACGCAGCGGAAAATGTAAAGCTTAATAATGTTACAAACCTCACTGCCCTGAACGGAGATGCAAAAAAGATTTTTGAAGAATTGATTGCTCGGGGACAGAAGTTCGATGTTACGGTTTTAGACCCGCCAAGAAAGGGCTGTGAGAGGGAATCTCTTGATTATGCCGTTAAATTGAGCGAGAGGGCAATAATTTATGTTTCCTGCAATCCGTCTACACTAGCACGTGATTTAAAATACCTGCATGAAAACGGGTTTAAAACCAAATATATTCAGCCCGTTGATATGTTTTGCCATTCTTATCATATAGAATCCGTTGCATGGCTTGAGAAAAATTCTTTTATATAGTGCGTCTGGTTTGTTATTTATTTCCGTAATCGAATTGCATAACATATACAAGAATAATGCCAAGATTTTACCGTCAGGTGGCATATTATTTTTAAAATGCCGGTTCATTTTAAGTAAATTTTCTTTATTTCAAACAAAATAATTCTGCTTATTGTACAATAAGTATGGATATAACGAGGTGATATTTTGAATAGAGAAGAAATTTTGAATAAAGCCAACGAGCTGATTGGCGAGAAAAATTTTACGGATGCAAAAACGGTTATTGAAGCTTATATCAACGATACTCAGGATACTTCCGTTGAGGTTGAAAAAACTCTCGGGCTTTGTAATGTCAATCTTGGCAATAACAAAGAAGCAAAAGACAATTTTGAAAAGGTTGTTGAGCAGAACAATGATGATGCAACAGCCTGGTTTTACCTCGGTATGATTTATGAGGATCTTAACGAACTTGAAAAATCTCAGTCTGCATACGAAAGAGTTATTGTTTTAAGAGAAGATTACAAAGATGCATACAAAAACCTCGGCGTGCTGCACTTAAAATTAAAAAACAATGATACTTCAATAGAGTTTGCACAAAAAGCACTATCTTTTGATGATCAGGACTATCAGGTGTACTACATTATCGGAACTGCTTATACGGCAAAAAAAGAATACGAGAAAGCAGTTGAGTTTTTGAAAAAAGGGATAGCGCTTAAACCTGAACATCCTTTGATGTATAACAATCTTGGCTCTTGCTATCTGGCATTAAAAAAGATAAAGGATGCCCAAAAAACTTTTGAAAAAGCTGTAGAGTTAGATTCTAACAACGCAACCAGCTATTATAACCTTGCAACATCCTTGCAATTGCAGCAAAAACATAAAGAAGCTTTTGAGATTTTTGAAAAAGCTTACAATTTAGACCCCACTGAATTCCATCTTTCTGCAGCGGCTGTAGCAGCAATAAATGCTGATGAGTGGGAAAAGGCAATAACTTATTATCAAAAACTTATTGTCTTGCACCCCGAAAAACAGAATTTTCAATATAACCTTGCCTGTGCATACCATGCTCTTGGCAAATATAATGAAGCAATAAGGCTGCTTGCTCAGCTAGTTACACTGAATCCTAAATCTATCTCGATGGGGAAAATGCTTGCTGATTGCTACGAAAAAACAGGCAACAACGAGCTTGCCAAAAAAGTTTATACCAATATGATAAGGCTCGGCAAAATACCGCCTGATATTTATTATAACTATGCGCTTTTGTGTATGAAAACGGGTGATAAAGATAAAGCAGAAACCATTTTTAAAAAGGTAATTCAGCTTGACCCTAAAAACGGCTTGGCGCACAAGGATTTAGGTGTCGTTTATCTTTCACAAAGACTGTTTGACTATGCAAAAGATGAGTTTTTGACAGCTTTTGAGCTGGAACCTGAAAACCCGTCAGTTGTGTTTGAGCTTGCTAATTTTTATCAGGTAATGAACGACTATAAAACAGCCGCAGGGTATTACGAAAAAGCTTTTGAACTGGACAAAAGCTCTATGGATATAAGTATTTTTAGAGCTTTGAATTACCTTAAAATGAATGAAATCGACAAGTCGCTTGAGCTGTTTTTGGAAGCGATGAAAAAATTCCCTTCACAATATTTGATTTTGTTCAATATAGGTTTAATCTATTACCAAAAAGGGAACTACGATGCTGCTAAGGAGTTTTTGTCGGACGCCTACAGCCTGTATCAGGACCCTGAGATTATGAACGTTCTTGCTCTGACCTTCTTTGAACTTAAAGAATATGACAATGCACGTAATCTTGCGCTTAAACTGGCGGACAAATACCCTGATAACATAAATATACTGCTTTTGCTGGCTAAGATATATATTGAAACTGCAGATGCCAAAAATTCGGTTGAGTATCTTGAAAAGATATTGAAAATATTTCCGGAACAGCCTGAAGCAAAAGAACTGTATGAAAAAATTAAAGGAGTAAGCAAATAATGTACGAATTAAAGGTTATAAGCTCATTTTCGGCAGCACATCACCTTTTGAACTACGAGGGTGAATGCGAAAACCAGCACGGACATAATTGGAAGGTAGAGGTTTACATTACGGGTGAAAATCTCGATAAATCCAATATTCTTGTGGATTTTAAGGTTTTAAAACGTGAACTTAAAAAAGTATTGGACAGACTTGATCACAAAGATATTAACGAGCTTGAAGAGTTTAAAAATATAAGCCCGAGCAGCGAAATACTTGCAAAATTTATTTATGATGAAATGAACAAGGTTTTCCCTCAGGTGTCAAAAGTTGGAGTTTGGGAAAATGAAAACTCTTGTTCTATGTATTATGAAAGATGGAATTAGATAAAATAAAGGCGAGATAGGATAATGAATTTAATACAGGCAATTATTATGGGGTTGATGCAGGGGCTGACAGAATTTTTACCGGTTTCAAGCTCGGGGCATCTTGTTTTAACTTCGAGTTTGTACAAATATTTTACGCACAAGGATTTTGTAACAGGCAGCAGTGAAGAGGTAATTTTTGATATAGTGCTGCATCTGGGCACCTTGCTTGCCGTATGTTTGTATTTTAAAGATGACATTATCAAAATTACAAAAGCTTTCTTTAGTGCTTGTATAAAGAGAGATTTCTCTGATCCGGAAGCAAAACTTGCCTGCTTTATACTTTTGGGTACGGTGTTTACGGTTCTTGTAGCTTATCCTTTGAAAATAGTATCAGAGAGTTTAATCAGCCTGCCTTATATAGTTGGTATATTTATTTTCTTAACGGGCTGGATTCTGTTCCTTGGCGAGTGGGCTGCAGAAAAAAAGAAAACCAAAATTGATAAAGTCGATTTAAAAACTGCGATAATCATCGGTCTTGCTCAGGGTATTGCCTCAATACCAGGAATCTCCCGTTCCGGTTCAACAATTTCTACCGGCATATTTTTAGGTCTGGACAGAGTTGCTTGTGCAAGATACTCTTTTCTGTTAAGTTTGCCGATTATTGTCGGGGCATCAATTTTTTATCCTATATTGGAGCTTGATTTGCATCAGATGATGAATTTTAACTGGCTTGCTTTTGGTGTAGGTTTTGTTATCTCATTTATTTCCGGTTATTTTTGTATAAAATATTTCCTGAAATTTCTGGGTAAACACTCGATGAAAATTTTTGCATACTACTGCTGGGCAGCAGGTTTGTTTATGTTTGTATTTTTCAAGTTTTTTGTGTAAATAATACAAAACAAAAAGCCGAAATTATTTTCGGCTTTTTGAAAATTCAAGTTTTTTAATTTATTATACTCTGATTTTTGAGGCCCATTTTTGTACAAAATTCCAGGCTCTTTGAATATTCTTTTCTGCTGTTGCAAGTGGAATTTCTCCGCTTTTTGCATATTTTGTTGCAAGATCCTGAATTTTGGAAAATTTGGACAGTTTATCAAATACCGCTTTTCCCGCAGCATCTACGGGTTTGTTTTTCTTTAACAGTGTTTTTAAAGGCGGAGTGTAAGTACCGAGCGCATCCTGTGCTATAACCATGCCGGGTTTAAGTTTTATCGGAGCCGTTCCTGCTTTTGCAGCTTCTGAGGTCAGCACGTGTGTCATACCTTTTGTCGGGATTGTTACACCAATATTTGCATCTTTGATTGCGGTATATTTTGCTCCCGGTTTTCTTAATTTGCCTATAAGGTATTCTCCTGTTTTTGCATCTCTGTGAGTGCTTTCCATTAGGGCAACATCAACGCTTCCCGCCTGGTCAAGCAGGGTTGTTCTTCCCATTTTCTTTGCGGCATCCTGCCATCTTTTGTCCATATAATCTATAGGCTGCTGTCCATAGGTCATTCTAAGCTCACCGGGCTGCATTTTATAATCAGTACCGGCGCCGCCCCAACGGTTAGGGATGGTTGTCGGTTTGTCCAAAACCTCTATTAAAGTCGTTGTTTTGCCGTCACCGGCATGAAAATTAACCGCTTTATCCAGAGCCTCTTTACTGCCCGGACCGATTACACCGTTACCATACTTGTTGTATCCCTGATGCGGGATTGCCTGCCATAAATATTGGGACATAAAACCTCCTAGCTGTTACACCTACTTTTTTAATAAAGTCATTTTTTCGAAATATTTTGCTAATAATTGGAAAATTGAGGGTATCATTCTTACCTGTTAACCGTGTTTTATTTAGTAATAATAAGCCGCTACGTTGGTTTACATTTCTTAACAAAATCCTCTCTTTATACGATGTAAAACAGCAAAATTTTTTGCAAAATATAATTACTTAATAAGGCTTAAAAAGTCGGGAGAGGTTAAAAAATGGTAGGAGCAATAGGTTCGATATCAAGCAGTATCTATCAATACCAGCTTACAATGCCTGATGTAACCCAAACATCACAGGCATCAAGTTTTGAAGAGCTTGTATCCAACGGGAAAGTAGAAAATCCCTCGGCAGAAAGCTCATCTGCTTCAGTTTCTGCAGCTGGCGGCTCATCTTCCTCGAGCAGTTCAAACAGCGAGATGGACTTGAACAACGACGGGCAGGTTACATCGGACGAGGTTATCCGCTACATGCAGATGCAAATGCTCGATAAAATGTCAGAACAGATGAGTTCCGAGGACGGAGCTTTTGAGATGGGCCGGCAGGGCACCCAGCAAAGCGGTATTGAGGAATTTCAAACAAAACAGGCTGCAAATGCTTATCGGGCGAATCAAGATTCGTTAATTGATATGATTACATCAAGCTTTATGGCTTAATCTTCACACGGTAAACCCAACTATAAAACAAAAAGTAACCGTTTAACGGCTGCTGGACTTGGTTAGGCGGTCTAAACAGGAATGATTTATATTTAAAAGAGAAAATCAGGCAAAAAAAAAGACCTTTCGGTCTTAAACATTGTGTGATTCCTCGTGTGTGGTAGATTTTCTCGTCTCTAATTTTTATCCTCGTATATATATAAAGTATAGATAAAGAAAATAATTGCCACATAAAGGATATATTGTTAAGAAATATTAACTTCTATTCTTCTTCAATTTCTACTTCACCGATATCATCAAGAGTGTCAATATAATCCACAACTTTGTTGAATTCATCATCATCTTCAATCATCTCGAATGTATATTCTTCGCCTTCTTTTATCAATCGCATAAGGACGACTTCTTTTTCTTCATCGGAGTCGTCATTTTCCTGCGGAAGTAAAAGGGCATATTCTTTGCCTTCCGTTTCAATGATATCAATAAGTTGGAAATTAATAACGTTGCCTTCTTCATCAACGGTTTCTATCATTTGTTCTTCCAAATCTTCAAGTTCGTGTTCGTGTTTTGTCATTGTTGTTTTCCTTTTCTTATTTTTATAATTAATTGTTTCTGTCCAAATACTGCTGTAATATTATGCACGCACTTTTTAAATCAACAAGCCCCTTGTTTTTTGTGTATTTTTTACCCTGCAGGGCAAGGATATTTTCCGCCTGCCGGCTTGTAAGTCTTTCGTCCTCAAAAATAATTTCGATATCGGGTATTTTTATTTTTAACAGATTTGCAAAATTTTCGCAATCCTGCGCTTGTTCTCCGATAGTGCCGTTCATATTTTTTGGCAGACCGGCAACAATTTTTTGCACATTATTTTGCGCACACAGGTCCGCAATTTTTTCCAGTGCTTTTTCTTCCGGTTCTCTGCTTATTGTTTCGCAGGGTTGTGCTGTTAAAAGCAAAAAGTCGCTTAATGCAATGCCTATGCGTTTTGTTCCTATGTCCAGACCCATTACCTTGTGCATAAGTTACATCCAGTTTTCTTCTATTGTTTTTATGCAATTTTGTATGTATTTTATATCAATATTTTGCAAATCTTTGTTGGCTCGTCTTGTAAAAATCGAAGTCGCATTTTTAAGGTTTTCGTAGCGTTCTTTTTGGGTGAGGAAATATTCATACACGCTTCTTTTAAGTATGTCGCATATAAATTTATCTTTGACCTCCGAGTATGGAATCAGGGAATATATTAAATCCGCAAAGGTTTGCTCATCTGCCATTTTTGCAAGATATGCGCTCAAAAGCAGCCTGTGGTCAAAAATTTTCATGAAGTTATTGCTGAAGATACACGCCTTGCCGTCCGCTATGATTTGTTCAATTTCCGATATATCGCAAATTTTGTTATCGGCTATTTTATCGATTACTTTGGCAAAATCCTCGTTGTGCGCCGTGTCAAAGAACCACTTACCAAAATATTCTTTATCATATAGTTGTTTTAAAAGTGTTTCATTTAACTCTATTGTTTTTAACCCCTGTGCCAAGTCAATTTGCTGATAATCTATATCTTTTGTAATCATTGACCAGGCAGCGTATTCGTAGGGGATTTCTTCGTATTTGAGGCGGGAGATTTTTTCTGCATTTTGCAGGATATATTTGCAAAATACTTCATCAACCTCAACGACCCTGTCGTTTTGATAGAATTTATTCACTATACGGTCAAATTCTTCTTCCGTAATTTCGTTAAAGCCGAAGCAGTCAACAATCCCGTCAATATCATTAGCAACAAGTGCAAACATTTGTATAAAAGCACTTTGATTTTTTCTTGAAAAAATTAAACCAATGTTGCCGTGTCCGTCGGGAAAGTTAACAAAACACTTATAAACAGGGGTGTCCGCAAGAAGCTTTTTGTAATATTCTCCTGTAACATCCTCTTTTACTCCGGAAAGTTTTAAAAGGCTCATGCTTTTTTGTGCGTTTGCCCTGACACCGAGGTCGTCAATGTTTTCCAATAGCGACGCCAGCACGGGATAAGCCAGGTTGGATTTGCTTTCGCCCAGTGATTTTATTGCAAGCTGCGCAATCTTGCTGTAAGGGTTGGTTAACACAAGCGGGATGAGAATATTCGCCAGATTATCTCCGTCATAGTCGTTTGCAAGGGATTCCACAAGCATTTCTTTTTCGGGGTCGGCAAGAGCGTTTATAAAATCAAGAAAATCAATCTGAGCTTCGGGATTTATTCTTGCATTTTCAAGGAGTTTAACGGTATCTAAGTCTATTATGTCATCAGGATTTTCAAAATAGGTAAGATACTGTTCGTAGTTTACGTGTTTTCCGATTTCACGCAAAAAAGTAACTATCTTTGCCTTTATAGAATCTTTTATCTTCGGATTGGCAAGGGTTTCGAAAAACAATTTTTCGATTTTTTCTTTGTCCACAAGCTCGTTCAACAGGAAAGATATTGTGTAATCACGCATTTCGGAGTTTTCTTTAAGCAGCTCCTTATGCAGAATCTCAAGCACGGTATCTTTGTCCTGTATTGTGTTAAGGTCATCAAGAGTGTTGCCGACAAAAGACAGGTCTGAAGTATTATTTTGCAGGTTTATTATTGCTGAAAGAAGCTTTGCTCTAATTTGTAATTTGTTCTCGGGTAATTTATTTTCAGGCATTTTGCTGTTTTACTCCAGTCTTGTCCAGAAGGCGTCAAGAATTTTTTGAGCCTCACCTGAGGGCATTTTGTCCTCCAAAATCAGGTATTGAACTGCAATCATAGTGCATTCCGAGCAAATATTAACCCCCGGACCTTTTACCATTTTGACCACCTGTGTGTTTGGTCTGCCGCAAAAACTGCAATATACCGGTTCAAAGCCCTGATTGTTATTTTCCTCTTTTTTAGGTTTGCTTTCATGCTTAGCCTTGCTGAGGGATACAACTTTTTCATCATCTGACATATTATTAAAATCCTTATGTAACGTGCCCGCAGTGCGGAAAATATTTTGTGTTGAGGAGTCCGACAATTTTTATGAAAACCGGAGTTATAAAAAAATTATACGGATGTACACTGTTTATTGTATCTTATTTTGTCACGGTTGCCAAATATTTTTATTTTGATTATTATGTTGAAAAGTATTATAGAGTTAATATTTTTATGAAAAAAGTTGTATTATTAATTACTATATTATTTGTTTCTGTAATATCTACGGCATGTATTAACAATCTTGCCGTACAGGAGTTGAATAACAAAGCTCAGGAATACATGGCTGCAGGTGAAACGGATAAAGCAATCAGCCGTTTGCGCTCCAGCATTGATTTGGATTCCAGTATATTTGAAACTCATTACAATCTCGGTGTTGCACTGATTTCGGCACATGAATACAAAGAAGCGCAGGATGCTTTAA
This sequence comes from Candidatus Gastranaerophilales bacterium, assembly GCA_944325555.1. Lineage (GTDB taxonomy): Bacteria > Cyanobacteriota > Vampirovibrionia > Gastranaerophilales > Gastranaerophilaceae > Limenecus. Next base: position 135,299 of record CALVAN010000003.1, read on the forward strand.
AAAATGCATTGAAGCTCAAGCCTGATTATGCCGATGCCTACTATTCTTTAGCTGTAGCTTACGAAGAAGAAGGCTTTTCAATTATTAATGCAGGTAACGAAGAATTGAAAGACTTGCCTGATACAGAAAACATTGACCCTGCAAAGAAAAGAGAGTTAACACAAACTCAAAAGTCACAGATTGTGGAACTGTTTAATTCCGCAATAGATAATTATAATACTTATCTTACTAAAAAACCTGATGATCCTGATAAAGAAAAAATTGAATCTCAGGTTACATATTTGAATCACCAAATACAGGAATATAACGGGTTAAAAACAAACGAAATAGAAGATTTAAGACAAATATCACAAGAGCGCACGTATTCTTCTGAATCAGAATTGGGTGATGAAGAGTAATGCAATCTCCGCCGTCGTCTGTTCTGGTAAGCATTAACGGTTTTGATATTCATTATTACGGTTTGATAATGTTTTGTGCAATTGCTGCAGGCATATTGGTTATGCGATTGGTTGCAAAAAAATATTATAAGAAGGTTAATACCGAAATACTGTTGGATATGCTTCCCGCAATTATTCTGTGTGCAATACTCGGGGCAAGGCTTTATTATGTGGCAATGGATTGGAATTATTTCAGCAGACATCTGCCAGAAATTTTTGCCCTCTGGCATGGCGGAATCTCAATACATGGTGCAATGCTTGGCGGGGTCATAAGCGGTTTGGTTTATACGAAAATAAAGAAAATAAACTTTCTAAAATACGCAGATATTTTTGCTTACGGGCTCACCATCGGTCAGGCAATAGGTCGTTTCGGCAACTATTTTAACTGCGAGGCGTTCGGAAAACCGTGCTCGATTCCTTTTATAAAACTCTTTATACCACTGCCCTACAGACCTTACGGATATGAAAGCTATGAGTATTTTCATCCGACATTTTTGTACGAGTCTTTGTGGGATATACTGGTATTTTTAATATTATTTTTTGTAATAAGAAAAATCAAGGGAATAAAAGACGGTGTAATTTTCTTTTCTTATTTAATTTTATATTCAATCGGCAGAATAGCGATAGAATCCTGCCGTTTAGACAGCGTAAGGAATATCTGCGGGATAGAAATTGCGCATATAGCTTCGGTACTGCTTATTATAGCCGGTGTCGCCGGATTGGTTTTGATTTGTAAAAAAAATATGTCGGATAACTTATCTTCAGCTACAGCGGATGATAAGTATAAACCTGAGTAATTTTTAAAATTAAATAAATTCCCGATAAAAATAAAAATGCTGTATTTAATATTGCCGCATACCGGCAGTTTTTAGAATTTACAAATGAAGATATAAAAACTAAAAACGGCAGCACAAAAGGCAGCAGATATCTGCCCTGAAGTTCTATGTAGCTAAAGGTTGTTTTGTAGGTCCAGTATAAAAAGGATAAAATACAAATCAGCAAAATATTTATTATTGCAGTAAAAATTATAATTATTTTTTGCAGCGTGTTAAGGTTTATTCTTGAATCCGATTGATAAAAAATATTAATGCACACAACAAATACAAAAATTACATAGTAAAAAATATCAAGATAAATGTTTTTCCACCCTAATACACCGATTGTCTGGAATAAAAGCTCAATATTGAAAAATGTTTTTAAAACAAGTATTAAAAAGTAAAACGGATTGCTGATTATAAAAGAAAGGTGGGAAGCCGCATCGGAATTGTTCAGCGGAATCATAACAGAAGCTGCATAAAACGACCACAAGGCTGATAACACAATTGACGGCAGTAAAACAAGCAATATGGTCCAGAAATAATTTGTTTTTATTTTTGCTTTTGGCAGCAGAAATATGAACAGTAAAAAAGCTATGCTCTGTTTTGTTAAAGCTATCATTGCCGCTATCAAAGCAAGAAAACACAACTGTTTTTTGCTTAAATAATTTTGTTGTGAAAACGTATATTGCAAAATTTTTGCAAAAAACAAAGAACAGCAGCCTATCAAAACGGCATCCGCAGACATCGACGCCGCAAGAGCAAGGCTCATTGGATTGCTCAATACAAGCACGAATATCCATTTTAAATACGGTGTTGTTTTTATCGCATAAAAACAAAGAATTGCATAAAATATAAGGTTAAATATTCTTCCCGCAAGAAACAGAAATAAAACTTTTTGTGTAAATAAAGAAGCTAAAAATATCCCCAAGCTTTGCGGTAGGTATGCAATCGGAGAATATCTCGCCATATTGGGATAATTTAAAAACCACTGTTTATCTTTTGTAATTTTATATTTTGAAAGTTTTTTAAATTCTTTAAAAGAATATTTATATCCGCTATGAGCGTAAACAACTTCTTTCCCCGTATCTGAGGCTGCGTTTATAAAATCCTGTATTGCACAAGGAAGCATATTTCCAAGCTTGTTTTCCTGTTTTAGAGAAAAAATCTTGAGCACGGCAACTGAATAAGCCCTTTTAAAATGGTTTGGTTCATCTTGTGATTGAAATGGCGGTATAAAAAATACAAAGAAAAAACCTGTTAAGAGAATAAAAATTAAAAAGACTTTTTCAGGAACAAAATATTTTTCCATTACAGTCCTCTGGATTTTTATTGGTCGGATTCTTTATCGTGTTTAAGTAATTTTTCAAAGTCGGACGGCTTAATAGATTGAATAAAGTTTCTAAATTCCTGTGCTTCTTCTTCGTCTTTAGCTGCATCACAGGAAACTGATCCGTTTGCAAGAACATTTGCCGTAACATAAATCGGGGCATCAACTCTTATTGCAATAGCTATGGCATCGGAAGGTCGTGCGTCAATAACTATTTCTTCATTATCCTTTGTAAGGTATATGTTGGCGTAGTAGGTTTCTTTTTCAACATCGTTGATTTCAATTCTGTCAATATTCCCGCCCATTTTTTCAACAATTTGTACAATTAAATCGTGGGTCATAGGGCGAGAAACAGAAATGTTTTCTATTTTTCTTATAATGGCGCTTGCTTCGGCAGAGCCTATCCATATAGGCAGTGCTTTTCTGTTATCCAAGTCGTGGAGTACAACAATCGGTGAACCCGTTCTTGTATCCAGTGCTATACCCATTACTTTCATTTCTATCATAATTCTTATCCATTATTTACATTGATTTGACCCACTCATATTATAATGCAAAATTAAAATTAGACAAAGTTAATTGCTATATGTTAGATTATTTGTATGAAAATATTAATTGTAAACGGACCTAATATAAATATGCTCGGCACAAGGGAACCTGAAATTTACGGTTCTTTGACATTGGCAGATATTAATGCACAGCTTTTGGATTATGCACAAGAACTCGGGGTGGAAATTGAAACCTTCCAGAGCAACATTGAAGGTGAGATTGTTGATAAAATTCAAAGCGCTAAAAAAGATTGTCAGGGAATTGTTATTAATCCAGCAGCTTATACCCATACAAGTGTTGCTATACGTGATGCAATAAGTGCGGTTGCCCTTAGTGCGGTTGAGGTGCATATTTCAAATATTCATTCAAGAGAAGAATTCAGAAAAAATTCTTTTATTGCACCTGTGTGTATAGGGCAAATTTCCGGTTTTGGTGCTGACAGTTACAAGCTCGGTTTAAAAGGTCTTGTTGATTTTCTTAACAATCATGTTGAAAAATAAATGTTGTTTTTGTTACAATGTTAACAACCGGTCGGACATTATTATCTAGATATTGGGTTGTATCTGACAAATGGAACAAGTAACCAAACATAATATATTAAAATTAATATTTAACTGCATCATCTTTATATTGCTGGCGATTAATTCCTGCAATTATGCTTTTGCTTCGGATTATAAGTATAAAGTATTGGATCCTAAATATAACCCTGAAGCTCAACAGCTTATTGACGGAACGCTTCCTCCTGAACGAACAATGTATGTAGAAAAAAAAGAAGGGTTTGATGTCGGAACTTTTCTTGCAATTTTTGCTTTGTTAACCTTCCCGCTGGCAATTGTTTATATAGCCGTTAAAACCTTTAAAGATGTAATGTCGGATAGTAATGAGGATGAACAGGTTATCGGTAATATTAAGATTGAAAATTCAGAGGAAGAGGCGACTGATGAGCAAGAAGAAAGGTATAATATACCTGAGTCTGCAAGGCAACCTTACCGTACGGATAATCTTTCTTTAAAGCTTGATATCCCTTCAGCTAAACATAGTATTAACACAAAAGAAATTCCTAATACATTTGTTCAAAAATATTTTTCTGAACCTATAGAAAAAGCAAAAAATCCGATATTGCTATATACTTCTCCTTTGTCTTCTAATAAGGGCTTTTGTCTTGTTGAATACAATGGCAAATTTTCTTTAATAGGTTATATTCGTGATGAAATTTTTCTTTTAAACCAGTTTGATAGTATTAAAACTAAAGAAATAAGAGCAAGACTTTCGGAAACAAAAAAATCTGCGGAAAGATATATTATAAAGCTGGATGATTATAAAGCCTTGGTAGAAGTTTCCGATAAAAAAATGAATTTACTGGTTAATTTGTAATCGTTATAATAATTAAATGAAAAAGATTTTTATTATACTTGCATTTTTATTTTTGTTATTTTTCTTGTTTTTTATAGTGCATAAAAATCAAAACGAAGACAAAGTTATTCTAAAATTTTCGAGCTGGGGCTCTCAAAGTGAAATATCCTTTTTGTTGCCGTTAATAAAAGAGTTTGAGCAGAATAATCCCGATATGAAGATAGAATTTGTTCATATACCTCAAAACTATTTTCAAAAATTGCATCTGCTTTTTGCTTCTAATCTGGCTCCTGATATACTTTTTGTCAATAACTATTACATACCTAAATATGTTAAAGCCAATCTTTTAGAGGATTTGACGCCTTACATAAATACGTCGGACTATTTCCAAAAGTCTGTGGATTGTTTTACATTTGATAATAAGATTTATGCGCTGCCAAGAGATGTTTCCGCTCTTGTTGTGTATTACAACAAAAATCTTTTTGATAAATATAATATCGCTTATCCTACAAACAAATGGACTACGGCGGATTTTTTAAATATTGCGCAGCAATTTAAAACAAAATCAAAGGGCAAGATATATGCGCTAAGTTATGAAACTGATTTGTATTATGTTTTGCCGTTTTTATTCAGCAATGGTGCCTCTATACTTAGTAATGACGGTAAAAATATAATAATTGACGAAAAAAATGCAATTGATACAATTAATTTTTATTCTGATCTTGCTTACAAGTATAATTATGCTCCTAAAAAGTCTGATAGTGCAAGCCGTACGATGGCTCAAATGTTTTTACAGCAGCAAATAGCAATGCATATTTCCGGAAGATGGCTTGTTCCTAAATATAGAAGTGAGGCCAAATTTGATTGGGATATAGTGAATTTGCCAGAGGGAAAACAAGGTTCAATAGTAAATATTGATGCGTCCGGGTATGCATTGGCTAAAAGTTCAAAACACAAGGATGAGGCAGTTAGATTTATAAATTTTATTTCCTCAAAGTATGCACTTTCTAAATTGGCACAGAGCGGATTGATTGTCCCTGCACGAAAAGATGTTGCATATTCTGAATCGTTTTTAAATAAAGCAATGAAGCCAAAGAATGCTGTTGTTTTTTTGGATATAATCAATGCAGGCCGACCGACACCGGTAAACGAAAATTATCAAAATATTATTGATGTGTTAAACAAACGCTTTGAGCCAGTGTTTTTAGGCAAAAAAAATCCTTGATGTATTATCAAGGAATATTCGATGTTAAGAATTTCATAAGCCCATTAATGCTATATATTGGCTTAAGATGGATGTCTGGTTATATCCGGCAGAATAGCTTATTCTGTTTTCTTTGGCTGAATTATATTCGCTTTCTACCTGATCTTTAAGAGCCTGATAGTAGGCTTCTTCTTCATCGTTGGATGCAAGATAAATTTCATAATCAAGTTCATCTATGGTAGTGTTGTAATCTTCATCTAAATCACCTGTTATAGTAAGATTTAGAGTATTCATTACATCATCAAAAGGAATAGAATCTCTTTCTTTTAAAGAAGAAGCGCTTTGAGCTTGCATCGTTTCAAGGATATTTTTTACAGCGTCTAATCTCAACTTATCAGTTGCTTTATTGCCTGAAGATGCAATGCCCAACGCAGCAAGTTCCTGTAAAATTTGCTGGTATTCGTAGTCATTTTGCTCAGTCTTTTCCGTAGCACCTGTGGAAGGTACATATACTGACATCATGTATGAAGGTATTGGGCTTATTGACATATTCAATCACCAGCTTTTTTTCTTCTTCTATATTAATAATACCCATTTCTAAAATTTTTAAACATTATTGGGGTAAAAATTACGAAATATTAACAAAAAAATAATATTTAATATGTTTAATAAGAAAACTCTATACAAGTATGATTTTGTTACCTGCGTGGCTCGCAGGTGGGTGAGTGCCTTGACTAATCCGTTTCCTACTGGCGTAATGTTTACGGTAGGTTTACTTCAAAGTTTTCGAGTCGCCTCTCCCGATAGTAAATAATGTAGGAACAAAATTAATACCTGTATAGAGTATTAATATTTTATACTTTTTTGTTATAATTAACAAGTAACAAATTTAGTTAATCTAGGTGGCAGGAATGGATAAAATTACTATCAGATCAGACAGACAGGATGACTATACTTTTACATACAAAGGTGAGGAAGTTGTATTAAAAGCAGGCTCTGTGTTGAGCATTGCTAACGGATTAAATGATGTTGTTTTGCCTACAACACAGATGAAAATTGCTCAAAACCTGATTATTATTAAGGATGGTATAAAAAAATAGAAGCCTTCTGCCGGAGCAGTGTGACTTCTATTTAAATTTAAATTGTGTTTTGTAATTTATGATTCGTCTTGCGGATACAGGTTGTCTACAAGGCTTGAAGCTTCGCTGTCAGAATCACTGTCTGAATAAAACACGCTCATGGAGCTTGGTTTAAAAGATTGGTATTCTGTTTTTAGTTTTTCTTCATCTGCCTTAAGACTGAATGCTTGAATTTCCGCATTTGTTACTCTTCCGTCTTTGTTAGTGTCAATTTGGTTGAAATATGTTAATACATTGCTTAACATATCGCTGCTTCCCATTCCGCTGGAGCATAATTGACACAGCTCTTGATAGCTCAAACCGCTTTGGGATAACTTGCTTGTTAAATTGCTCATATCATCAGAGCTGATTTTGCCATCGCCATCTTTGTCAATTGCCGCAAAGTTAGATGATAAAAATTGGGCAAAAGTTGTGTTGTAGCCTAACTGTTGTAATGCGGTATTAGATGGATTGGTTATATCATCTATTGTAATTCCGCCGGAGTTAGAACTGTTTTTTGCCAGTATTGAATAGGTATTTGATAAACCCGTCAATGCATTTGCAAACAAAGCCTGACCATTCATTAATGTCATAAGACATCTCCTTTACATACTTTAGTGCATGTACAGTTTAATGTTTTTTTTCAAAAAGTAAACCCTTTAATCGCAGTATTTGTTAAAAGTTGACTTTTTGGGACTATAAGCTGAATATTCAACAGGCTTATTTTAGACTGGAGATAGTCTTGCTATTGTGCATACAAACATATAACAATAATAATTCAACGCCCGCCAAGATAAGGAAACCCTATACGGAAAAATGAATAAAAATCAAAGATTAGTGAGAACGGCTGCGGCGGATTTTGGCAAGTGCGCCGTGTCACAAAGTGACCCAGCACGTCCCGTGTAAAAGTTCGACGGAGTGTGATTTGCGTAAGAAAATCAAAACGGAGTGCAAGAACTTTGAACTGCCAATAATCCAAGATTGAAACACAACAAGGATAATTCAACGCCAGCCAAGATAAGGAAACACTATACGGGAAAATGAATAAAAATCAAAGATTGGTGAGAACGGCTGCGGCGGATTTTGGCAAGTGCGCCGTGTCACAAAGTGACCCAGCACGTCCCGTGTAAAAGTTCGACGGAGTGTGATTTGCGTAAGAAAATCAAAACGGAGTGCAAGAACTTTGAACTGCCAATAATCCAAGATTGAAACACAACAACGATAATTCAACGTTCGCCAAGATAAGGAAACCCTATAAAAAAACAAAATAGAAAAGCCGCTTATTCTTTAAGCGGCTTTTAAAG
>CALVAN010000004.1 GCA_944325555.1 Candidatus Gastranaerophilales bacterium
CATACAGATGCTGAAACAAGTTCAGCATGACGGTTATTCTTTGTCAAACACCCTGACAAAATTGGCAAAAACAGCAGTCATAAGCCTAGCACTGTCATTTTTCATAACAGCTCCGGCAATGGCGCAAGACCCTGTGCCCGTGCCAACAGACAATCACGCTTATACCTTAACAAAAGTAGAGCAAGCAGGCGTCAATACAATCACAAAATACGAATGGTCAGATACTGAAAATAAAAACGTACCTGTTAATTACCGTGTAGATTTAAAACAAACAGACTACGGCTACCCAGAAATAGCAGATGATAAAAAAACATTTACCGTCACCACACCAAACGCTGACGGCAGCGGCAATGCTTTTGAATATGAAATAAAATACTATGTGGATAGCAGCCGTCTTGCTCCTGACAGAATTACTACAGAACAAAATGGCACAGATATAAACAATGATTTTGTAGGATTAAATGTTACAACATCATCTTCTGCAACTGGCGGGGCGATTTATAACTATGGTTCAAGCTCAGAAATCGGTGACTTAACCGGTGATTTCATCGGCAACTATGCATCATCAAATAATGATGCCTATGGCGGGGCGATTTATAACAGTAATGGAACAATCGGCAACATCACAGATGATTTTATAAGTAACTATGCAAGCTCTGTTAAAGATGAAGCATCTGGGGGAGCCATTTATAACACTGGCGGAACAATCGGCAACATAACAGGCGATTTTATAGGCAACTATGCAACATCAAGCTCTCCAGGCGCATTTGGCGGAGCAATTGCAAACATTGGAATAACCGGCAATATAACAGGGGACTTTATCGGTAATTATGTTACATCAGATGGATTCTATGCTATTGGCGGTGCAATAGCTAATTTAGGCTACATAGGCACAATGGATGAACAAAATATGACAATAACAGAAGGTGAGATAAAAAACTCATCTTTCATAGGCAACTATGCAGAATCTAAAACAGGCAATGCAATTGGCGGGGCAATATTCAGCACAAATAAAATATCTATAGTGGCAGACAACGGACAATCAATATTTTCAGGTAATAAAACCATCTCAAACGGAGTTGAAGAACAAAACGCCTTAGGTATGTATGGCATTGCTGAGCAAGATGCGTCAACCGGTGAGTATGCGTTTGTAGACGTAACAACAGGTGCAACATCAGACAAAAATACAGCCAACCTGAAACTCGAAGCCAAAAACAATGGCGTAATAGTTTTTGACGACACAATACGCGGCGGTGCAATAGATGAAAACACTATGGCTGTTGCAGAAACCCCTGAAACAGCATTTGACTTAAAAGTAACAGGAGACTCCACCGGCAAAGTTGTTCTTAACAACGATGTAATCAATGCCAACATATCCTTAGACAACACTAATTTGTATCTCGGCAGAGAAGATGTGTTTGACAAGAGTGTGTCTCTGTCTTTGAACTCAGGTTCAATTTATCTTAATAACAACGCAATCGGCACAATGCATGTTCCGACCCTCAACCTCAACGGCAATACAAATATATCCGTTGATGCTGACCTTGCTAACAAATCAATGGACAGAATTACTGCCGATAACTACAACATTACAAATGATGCAAAACTCAACGTCAACAATGTTGTGCTTTTATCTGACGCAAAAGAAGATGTTACTAACATCCTCTTTGCAGATACAGAACTTAAAGGCAGCGTAGCATATACGGGTGTAAGTCCTATTGCTTACTCTCCAATCTACAAATACGAAGTAACCTACAACCCTGACGACGGCTTCTTCACCTTCGCAAGAGGTTCATCATCATCAGGTAACCCGAGTGATAACTACAACCCCGCAGTTTTAGCACCAAGCGTTACTCAACAGGCAGGTGCTTATACAACTCAACTCCAAACCTTTAACTTCGCTTTCCAGCACGCAGATACATTTATGAATATCCCGTATATGGAAAGACTGTCAATAATAGAACAGGGCAAATATGCATTATCCCCCACTGGTGACGCAACAGATGTGGGAACATATTCTCCATTAATGATAAAACAACACGACCCCGGATTCTGGGTAAAACCATATGCATCTTTTGAAAATATACCGCTTAAAAACGGGCCTAAAGTAAGTAACATCAACTACGGAACTTTAATAGGCTATGATACTCCTATTAAAGAAATATCAAACGGCTTTGAACGAGTATTAACAGGATACATAGGATACAACGGAGCAAGCCAGCGCTATAGCGGAGTAGACGCATATCAAAACGGCGGCTTACTTGGCGGAACAGCAACGTTCTACAAAGGCAACTTCTTTAACGCAACAACCTTATCCGTAGGAGCAACAGCAGGCGATGCCACAACAATGTACGGTTCTGAAAACTATACAATGCTTTTAGCAGGCTTAGGTAACAAAACAGGATATAACTTTGAATTCTTTAACGGCGGAATGATACTACAACCCAGTATGTTGATATCATATACATTCGTTAATACATTTGATTACACAAACGGAGCCGGAGTACGAATCGAGAGTGACCCGTTGCATGCAATCCAGCTTTCACCGGGCTTAAAACTCATTGGCAATACCAAAAACGGATGGCAGCCATACATAGGAGTAAACATGGTATGGAACCTTTTGGATGACAGTAAAGTAACGGCAAATGATGTAAGATTACCCGAAATGAGCATAAAACCTTACGTCCAGTATGGAGTAGGTATCCAGAAGAGATTCAAGGACAGATTCCTTGCCTTCGGACAGGCAATGATACACAACGGCGGTCGAAACGGTGTATCCTTGACAGCGGGTTTACGCTGGAAGGTTGGTAAAGAATAAGAATAGAAATAAAAAAACAACAACAAACAATAAACTCCAAACAGCAGAGTTGGGCAGGTATGCCCAACCTACGTACTGTCGCCTCAGAATGACGAATAAAGTAATAAAATCCGCCCTATGTTACTGCCGGCACAAAACCCATATACCCTAACCTTCAAGGGAAATGCCTGCAATATAACCAGTTGACCAGCAGTTTTGCAGGTTAAATCCGCCTGTCAAACCGTCTATATCCAAAACCTCACCGCAAAAGTATAAATCTGAAACCAGCTTAGACCCCATGGTTTTGGCATCAACCTCTTTTAAATCCACGCCGCCTGCAGTCACAATTTCCTCTCCCGACACGGGTTTTAGCGCATTAAAGCAATGAGAAGTTAAATTTTTAACGATTTTTTCTCTGTCCTTTTTAGATAACTGCCCCGCCTTTACGGAAGTGTTAATATTTTCTCTCTGCAAAATAACCGCTGCAAGATGCTTTGGAATATATTTACTTATTACGTTTAAAACATCTTTTTGAGCTTTACCTTTAAGCTCTGCAAGCAGCGCTTCATCAAATTCCGCCGCATCTTTGTTAACAAGGTTCAACTCAATTTTTAAAGGAACATTTTCGTTAAAATCAACATAAGCGCAGTAGGAGGATATTTTATACACAAGAGGGCCGGAAATTCCGTTGTGGGTGAACAAAAAATCCCCCGTTTGAACATTTTTCGGAAGCTTCAATTTTTTGTTATTAAAAAATACCTGAGCGGAAATGTTTTTAAGACTGATACCGCTGACAGCGGCAAACTCTTTTTCCTTTGTAACAAGAGCGCTCAATGAGGGCTTTAACTCCGTAATATGATGTCCCAAACTTTCGGCAAGCTTGTGTCCGTTGCCTTTTCCGCCGGTCGCAATTACCAGTTTATCCACTATGTGCACACCCTTATCGGTTGTAAGCTCAAAGCCGTTTTCCAGCTTTTTTACTTTTAAAACATTTTCAAACACTTTTTTGATATTCTTTTTTTCCAGCTGCTTTAAAAGGGCAGTTTTAACGTCTTTAGCACAATCAGTAATCGGAAATATTCTTAAATCGTCCTGAACATAAGTTTTTACACCTATTTTGTTAAAAAAATCGAGGGTATCTTTTGTGGAAAAACGGGAAAAAACACTGTACAAAAACTTCTCGCCTCTGGGGTAAAATTTTGCAAGCTCCTTAAAGTTAAATTCACTGTATGCAAGGTTGCAGCGCCCGCCACCCGTTGGCAGAATTGTATTAAGAATAATATTTTTGTCAAAAATAAATATTTTGTTTTCGGGGTTTTGTGCCGCAAACAACGCACACATTATCCCTGCCGGCCCGCCGCCTATTATGCCGACATTACTCATGGATATGACCTCTTGTGCCGTACAATACAACCTCTTCGACCTCATCCAAATCGTCATATAATTCTGATATTGATTTATTCAATACGGGATGAACAAAATCGGGAATAAGTTCAAGCAAAGGAACAAGGACAAACGCTCTTTGGTGCATTCTCGGGTGAGGAACGGTCAAAATCTCCGTATTGATAACCTCTTTATCATAAAAAATGATATCTATATCAATCGGCCTTTCACCCCAGCGCTGCTCTTTTTCTCTGTTTCTGCCGAGAGTTTTTTCAATATTAAGGCATTTTAAAAGCAAATCCTCTGCGCTTAAATCGGTTTTTATCTCAAGTGCCATATTTAAAAACCAGTTTTGATTTTTTACGCCCCAGGGCTCGGTTTCATACAAAGCTGAGGTTCTTATGATTTTTATATTTTGAGCAAGGCTAATAAGGCTTACCGCCTGTTCGGCATATTTAAGCCTGTCACCCGAATTTGAACCTAAACACAAGTATGCTATTGCCATAAATAGATATTATAATTTTTCACGGGCAATTACAATTCCAAAGCCTCAAATTTGCCATTATTCTTTATAATTGTTAAAAATTAGCGGTCGGAATTGCGCTTTCAGTCGTTTTTATGTTAAGATTTTATACATTAGTATATGAGGAAAATCTATGATATCAGTAAATGATTTAAAAACAGGCTTAACACTGGAATTGGACAACGGATTGTGGTCAGTTGTTGAATTCTTACACGTAAAACCCGGTAAAGGTGCTGCTTTTGTAAGAACAAAGCTCAAAAACGTAGAAACCGGCAACGTAGTTGAAAAAACCTTCAGAGCAGGTGAAAAAGTTGCAAAAGCTACTCTCGACAAACGTGAAATGCAATACCTTTACAAAGAAGGTTCCGATTACGTTATGATGGATACAGAAAACTATGAACAGCTTTCTGTTCCCGAAGTTCACATCGGCGACGGTGTTAAATACCTTAAAGAAAATATGAACGTACAAATTTTGCTCCACGACGGCAAAATCGTAGGTCTTGATATTCCTAACCACGTTGAACTCGAAGTTGTTGACACTCCTCCGTCAGAAAAGGGCAACACTTCTCAAGGCGGTACAAAACCTGCTAAACTTGAAACAGGCGCCGTTGTTAACGTTCCTTTCTTTATCGCTAACGGTGACAAAATCAGAGTCGATACAAGAACAAACGAATACCTCGACAGAGTATAAAATCCATACCGGCAAAATATTACGTTCCGAAAAATATTTTCCGAACGCCGGTATTGATTAAAAGCTAAAACTTAGTAAAAGGATGTTACTATGAATTTTGAATTAGATTATATTGAAAAATTAGTCAAAATGGTTTCCGACAGTGATTTAACCGAATTGACACTGGAAGATAACGAACAGGCTATTGTTATAAGAAAAGAAAAAGAGATAGTACAGGCACAGGTTGTACCTCAAGCTGTTGCAGCAGCTCCCGCTGTACAGATGCCTGCAGCTGCCCCTGCTGCAGCCGAAGAAAAGAAAGACGATGCACCAAAAGGCAAACCTATCACATCGCCGATGGTCGGTACTTTCTATATGGCGGCTTCTCCCGGAGCAAAACCGTTTGTTGAAGTAGGACAAACTGTTTCAACCGGTCAGGTAGTTTGTATTATCGAAGCCATGAAGCTTATGAACGAAATTGAATCCGAAGTTTCAGGTAAAGTTACACAAATTTGCGTAAAAGACGGCGAAGCTGTTGAATACGGTCAAGTATTGATGTACGTAGAATAAAAATTTACATTGTAACTTTACAAAATAAAAAAAATTATGATAAATTCCCAAGTTTGAGATAAAATTATACTATCTATCAGACTTAGGGAATTTATTTTATATGATAAAAAAAGTTTTAGTTGCTAACAGGGGCGAAATCGCCGTAAGAATAATAAGAGCCTGCAAGGAATTGGGAATAAAAACGGTTGCCGTATATTCTCAGGCAGATGCTGACTCTCTGCACGTAAGCCTTGCCGATGAGGCATACTGCATAGGTCCTGCACAGAGTGCAAAAAGCTATTTGAACATACCGGCAATAATTTCCGTTGCACTCACAAGCGGTGCGGATGCAATCCACCCCGGTTACGGCTTTATGTCTGAACGTTCCGATTTTGTGGATATCTGCTGCGACCACGGTATTAAGTTTATCGGGCCTTCCGCTGAAGCAATGCGCAAAATGGGCGATAAAGCAACGGCAAGAAAAACAATGACGGCAAACGGTGTGCCCGTAACTCCGGGGACTGACCTTGTTGAAGATATGGAAGCTGCAAAAGAGTTTGCGGCTAAAGCAAAATATCCCGTTATCGTTAAAGCAACCGCAGGCGGCGGCGGAAAAGGTATGAGAATAGCAAATTCACCGGAAGAACTGGAAGAAGCTATCACTCTCTGCCAGACAGAAGCCCAAAATGCCTTCGGTAACGCAGGTGTGTATCTTGAAAAATATATTATAAATCCCCGTCATATTGAAGTACAAATCATTGCTGACAGCTACGGCAACGTTGTTCACCTCGGCGAACGTGACTGCTCCGTACAAAGACGCCACCAAAAACTGCTTGAAGAAGCTCCTTCCCCTGCTATTGACGAAAAAACAAGAAAAGCAATGGGTGCTGCAGCAATTACCGCCGCAAAATCAATAGGCTATGAAGGCGCAGGCACAATAGAATTTTTGCTTGACCACGACGGCAGCTGGTATTTTATGGAAATGAACACACGTATTCAGGTTGAACATTGTGTATCCGAAATGATTTCCAGTGTTGACCTTGTAAAAGAACAAATCAGAGTTGCCGCAGGCGAAAAACTCTCATTTACTCAAGACGACATAGAGCTTAGAGGTCACGCTATTGAATGCCGTATCAATGCGGAAGATGCAGACAAAAACTTTATGCCCTGCCCCGGAGAAATCAAAGGCTACATTGCCCCCGGCGGTTTTGGCGTAAGGGTGGATTCCCATTCTTACACCGGTTATAAAATCCCGCCTTATTACGATTCCATGATAGGCAAACTCATCTGCTGGGGAAGGGACAGAGAAGACGCAAGAAAAAGAATGCTGCGTGCTCTTGATGAATACGTTATTACGGGTATCAAAACCACAATACCTTATCACAAAAAGATTTTAACCAACGAAGTGTTTATCTCGGGCGACTTCAACACCGGCTTTATTGCAGAGCACATGACACCGCAAAAAGAAGAAGTTGAAGAAGAAGTAAAAGTATAACATTTGTTAGTTTAATCTAATATTCGATTAAACATGCCTGCCCGATACTTGGTGTGCCGGCCTTAACAAAGCACACAACTTTTTACACAATAGAAGAAGAATTTATATCCGAAGTTTGTTCCAGACGTTTTTTCAACTCGCCTTTCGGCTCGTAGTATGGTGTAACCGTCATTATCTTTGCCGCAATGTCGGGATAATAATAAATAAACTTCAACTCGCTGTCAGTCAAAGGCAGCTGCGTGTGTACGTTTGCGTATCTCGCAAGCTCAAGGATGTTTCTTGCCTCGTCCTCATCGTGAAATTCCAGCTCAAGATTTTTATAAACATTTCTGAACCCTTTAATACCGCCGTATTCACCTATTGTAATCATTCTGCCGGTTTCAACAATTTCCGGCTCTCCTCTTCCGAGTTCTTCAAAATCGTACAACTCATAGTTTCTTCTGTCTTTAAGTGCACCGTCTGCGTGAATACCTGATTCGTGCGCAAAAGCATTGGCTCCTACTGCGGGCTGGTTGACGGGAATAGGCACGCCAAAAGCGTGAGAGGTATATTTTGCAAGTTTCCATGCTTTTGACATGTCAATATTGGGGTCAACTTCATACTTGCCCGCAAAACCGGCTGATTTTTTCACCGCAAGCAGGCATGAAATCAAATCCGCATTGCCGGCACGTTCGCCCATACCGTTGATTGCGGTGTCGATATAAGCATCAACACCCGCATCCACTGCAGCTTTTGCACCCAGTACCGAGCAGCCCACAGCCATTCCCAAATCGTTATGAAAATGCATTTCCATATCAATTTGAGCTTCCTTGGCAATTTGATAAATTCTGTCATAAGTTGTTCCTGGGTCCTCATAACCGAGAGTATCACAGTATCTGAAACGGGAAGCACCGTGCTTTTTGCACTCTTTTGCGTATTCAATCAGATAATCAATGGAACTTCTTGAAGCGTCCTCGGCATTAACGCCGATTGTTTCCACTCCGTAGGTTTTTGCCGTTTCAACGGCTTCGATGGTTTGGGCAAGTATAGCGGCCTTTGTCATTTTATCGCCGTATTTGCCATGAATCATCTGGTCGGATGTGGATTGCGACAGGTTCAAAAATTTAAGACGGGGAACATTTTGTATAGCCTGTATAACGTCTTTGGAAAGCGCACGCACCCAGCCCGAAAACTTTGTTCTTTTAATAACACCTCTATCCACAAGCTCAAGGTTTGCGTTGAGATAATTTATCTCGTGCTTTGTTGTAGGAAAACCTATTTCCGATTGAGTGATTCCCATATCGTCCAGCATCATGTTTATTATGGTTTTTTGCAGTTTAGCAAGCCCCAGACGTGAAGTCTGAACGCCATCTCTGTTTGTTACGTCAACAAAATATATTTTATGTTTGGAATCGCTCATCTTTGGTTTTCTTCTTTCTATGACGGACTAAATAAATTATACGAAATTATAACATATTTTATCAGACATTTACCAATTTCATAATCGGACAGGGTTATAAACTTACTTAGCTAATTAGTCTAATGTAAATTTTTTCAGGAATGTAAAAATAAATATACGGGGAAGCAAAAACTTCCCGATACACAAAAAGGAGAAAAATTATGAAAAAGATATTTTTGTTATCAGCAGCAGCAATGGTTCTTGCCTCAACAACGGCATTTGCATCATGTCCGATTTATCAGACAAATAACTCTTGCTCTATTAACCCGACAGGCAGAATAACCGGTGCAGCCGCTCCTGTATCTTATATTGTTGCTCCGGCACAGCAAAGAACATTTTTGCCGCCCTGCAACAACTGCAACACTCAACAGAAAAAGACATTTTTCCAAAAAATGATGACTCCTGTTTCGGGTGTATATAATGCGGTATTCTCACCGTTTACACAACTGTATGATTAATTAACGGTGCGCTCTACAAAATCATAGCCAGAACCATAAGCAGAATACTGCCGATTTGGATACCGGCGTTTAATCTGCGGGCCCACTTGTTAGAGTCATATTCCTGAGATGTCTTTTGAGCTGTCGTAACAGCAAGAAGCCTTTGAATACGAGCTTCATCATTGTCACTAAAGGTACGCCGGAATAAATTTGACTCTAATCGGGCAAGACGCTTGGAAGGCGGTTCTTGAGCAAACCTTTTGCCAAAGAGCTGCTTTTCCAAAACGTCCAAATCATAATTCTGCGCATAACCGACTGTTTCGTCGTCAAAAGCAGAAGAATCAGGATAAGAAGAATAAGGAGAATCAAAAGAAGGCGACGGCTGAGCTATATGGTTTTTAGACCCCTCATAGCTGTAGTAATTGTATTGGGTATCGTTATCCCCCATATATTTTTGTCCGTTTTCAAGAATAATTTCCTCACGCATCGGGTCAATATCCACAGCGGCAAGCTGTGACCCTCCGAGCAGTTTGTCACGCAAAGCATCCACTCTTTCATTCAAAGAGAGGGTGCTTTTTTGGGCAAAATCTTTAGGGAATACCTGTTTTTCCAATCTGGCAAGTCTGTCGTAAATATCGTCGTTTTCGTAAGCCTTTTTAAAGACTTTTTGTTCCAGTTTGTCGACCACGGGATATTTTATACCCGCCTCGGCCTGAGGACCGATATCCTTTGTCATCGGTTCTTCTTCCGGTACATAACTTTGGTTGAGCGAAGCAGCCGCACCCGTTGCTCCGCCGAGGTTCATATCTTTATAAATTTTATCGACCCTGTTTTTTAAAGACTGAGAAGAGGTCTGCCCGTAAAGGTCTTTTTCCACACGTGCAACCCTTGATATATCAGAGCCTTTGTTTGTATAGCCGTAAAAATATTTTTCGATTTCCTCAAGTTTCGTTCCGACATAATCAGCAGCAAAAGAGTTTGAGCACAAAACAAACAGCGCAAAAACCGATAGCAATAATTTTTTATATTTCATAAAAAATACCCGTTTAACATAACCCGACTTTAAGATAAACGGATTTTTTACGGTGCTCAATTCTCCTGATATCAAGTATTTATTCAAAAATATTGCCGCAAAAAAATAATACTTTACGGTAATAAAAATCAAAAAGCCAACTTATACAAACCAATTACGGTTAACATAAAGTATTACTATCGCCGTTTTTTTACAATAAAAAATAATTATTCTCAAAATTTAAATATATTTAGAATATAATAATTATAAGAAAAGATTTATGGGGCGGTTAACTTGGAACTCACAGCTGAACAAAATATTAAAGATATTGTAAAAAATACCAACCTGCAGCATATCGCAATAATTATGGACGGCAACAGACGCTGGGCAAAAGAAAAAATGCTGCCTTCAGCAATGGGGCATCAAAGAGGAGTGGATTCCCTGCGCACAACCATGCGCCTTTTTGACGAATTCGGAATCAAATATTTGACGGTTTATGCTTTTTCCACCGAAAACTGGAACAGAAAAAAGGAAGAAGTCGAATTTTTAATGGGGCTGCTTGCTAAAACTCTGCTAAACGAGCTGGACGACATGCACAAAGAAAACGTCAAAATAAAATTCCTCGGTGATATTTCGCAGCTTAACAAAAATCTTATAAAAATCGTTCACCATGCAGAAGAAAAAACAAAAAACAACACCGGAGTAAACCTTAACATTGCCTTTAACTACGGAGCAAGAAACGAAATTGTACACGCATTGCAATCCATAATTAAAGAAGGCATTGCACCCGAACAAATTACGGAAGAAACAATCTCGAAGCACCTATACACAAAAGATATTCCCGACCCTGACCTTTTAATCAGAACAGGCGGAGAAAAAAGAATCAGCAACTATCTTCTCTGGCAGCTTGCGTATTCCGAAATTTACGTAACAGATACCTACTGGCCCGAGTTCGACAGAAAAGAGCTGTCTAAAGCAATCCTTGAGTTTGAAAAAAGAAACAGACGCTTTGGCAAGTAATATTTTTCATATAGTCAACTAACCCCGACAACTCATTGAGCAGGTGCAATAAACAAGTACGATATTGGCTGCATAACATGGGCACCTGCAACAAGTACATGGGGTCACTTGAGCAAAATTATAGCTTAGGCGACCTCGCTACCTCTCATCAATGTGCCACTCAGACATTCTACTTATCTTTATCTCCCGCTTTTGAAAAATTAAAAGAGCCGAACTTTTCTTTAATTTTGTTTTTAAGGTGCTTTATATTAAAGTAATACGAAGGCGGTTTTGTTGCACAACCGGGGTCGATAAGGTAAACTTTGCCGTCTTTTGTTCTGCCGAACTGGCGGGTTTTGATTATTGCGTCGGGGTCGTCGTCGTCAAAGTGCACAAGATAATCCCTCATTGTATAACCCTTGCTTTTTATATACTTAACAAGAGTTCTTAACTCTTCTTGTGTTAAATCCTCCTGAGTTATTTTTTCTTCAAGATAATAGTAGCAATCCCCCAAAGAGCCCCGTTTTTTAATCGGCAAATCAAAATCATCGGGCTTTCTGTTATTTGGAAAATGGTTTGTGTCGCTGATTTTTACAACATCACCGTCAACCGTTTCAAAAGCAAAAGCGTATGCACCAAGACCGATTAAAGCTTTTACTTTTATATCGCCTATTTTGGGGTTTTTGTTTAATTGTTCGGCTATATAGATTAATGTACCTTGCGGATGCAGCTTTTTGTCCATTTGTTCTCTGATATAGTCGTCCTCGGTATTGCCTAGCTCTGCAAAAACCTTTTTTAATTCAACGGGTTGTTTAAATTTGATAAAAACAAGGTTATTGGATTTATCCTTCTCCATATTTGCCATATAGATGACATGTGCGTCAAAAGTATCCGCCTTCAACTTATTATCCGTGTTGAAGCTGCGGGAAAAAGATACTCTGTTTAAAGGCACATTATATGTATAATTTAGAGGAAGAATTTTCATACCACATATAAAAACAATACAAAAAATTTTTTGCGTATTAATGTTAAAATTTTTCATATAGTCAACACAGGGAGAGAAAATATGCTCAAAATCGCACTCGGTACATCAAATCCGCACAAACTCGAAGAAATTAACGACATGTTAAAAGAAATTCACCCCGACAGTATTGAATTTGTACTTGTGGAAGGCGATTTTGACCCTGTTGAAAACGGAACAACCTTTGAAGAAAACTCGTACATAAAAGCAGCAGAAGCCGCAAAAATAATGGGGATTCCCGCCCTTGCCGACGACACGGGGCTTTGTGTGGACGCTCTCGGCGGACGTCCGGGGCTATACTCGGCAAGATATGCTCCGGATCAAAAATCAAAAATCGCAAAGCTGCTTGAAGAGATGAAGGACGTTGAAAAAGACAAACGTTCGGCGCATTTTGTCTGCACCATGACGCTTGTTGAACCGGACGGAACAAAATTACATACACAGATCGGCAAAATAGAAGGCTTTATTGACACAAAACCCTCAGGCACGCACGGTTTTGGCTATGATCCGTTGTTTTTTATACCGGAATTAAACAAAACCATGGCAGATATGACAATGAAAGAGAAAAACACGCTCTCACACCGTGCACGTGCACTAAAGCCCATGGTGGAGTGGATAAAGGGTAATCTGTAGAAAATATGTTATCCCGAAGGCAAAAACACATCGTCATTCTGAGGGAACCTAGTGACCGAAGAATCTACGAGGGAATCTATAACTGATTTTTGCTTGAGATGCAGGCGAGGTACGAGCCGTGTGAAGCTGTCTTGTATTTGCTTAACGCTCGCAGAGATTCGCCTTTTGTGCTTTGCACAAGACGGCTTACTTCTGCTCGCTCACCGGATTCGTTCACTTTGTTCACTCCATCCGTCCGCAAATCCGCAGGATGCCCTTGGGTACAAGCGAGGTCCCTCTCAGACAAACTTCAAAAGCATAAAAAAATCAGACCTTTCGGTCTGAGTTTACTGCATCTATTCAAATTAAAATTATAAACGGGGGAAAAAAGCTTTTGTTATAATGTTTTGGCTAAAATATATTATGCTCTGTATAATATATTTTGGGTTGAATCATAGCTTTCGATAGCATCTTTCAACTGTTGAGCGTGTTTTGTTGTTTCATCAGAGAATAAAACATCTTTGAAGAAATTAATTTTGCTCATAAAGTTGCTTTTGTTTCTTTTATCGTTGGAAGATTCAACAAATGCTTCTAAAATAGCCGGAGAAACACTGTCTGTTTGAGATTGTTTGAAAACAGGTCTTGTGGCATATTGTTTGTTATTATTTATATTTGAATAGCTATATGTATTTATGCTATTAATTTTCATTTTTTTCGTCCTTTTATTGTGACTTGGTTTAATTAAGTGTTTTATCTACACTATTTAGTACATTTTTATTATGTACTATAAACTTTTCTTTGTCAACCCTTCTTAAAAAATTCTTAATATCTTCTCAAAATCCTTGTTATTACTATATTTTAGATAAAGTGCATTTTGTACACTTAATCATATGTTTTATACTATTTTTATTCAATAAGATAAAAAATCAGAAGAATTATTAAAAAATACCCGACCGGCTAATTGTTATTAAAGTGATTTTCAAGTTATATATAATTAAATCTTTTTCATACTTCCAACTATTCTTAATTCCAGACAGCTAGGGCTTTTCTAGACCAAAGCCCTATTTTTTTTGTTTATTATTTAACTAAAAAATATAAAAAATAAAGTGTATTTTTAACAATTAATTTTACGGCATGCCTTTTCAGCATTTTAGGCAAAAGGCTCAATCTCTGTTGATTATTGACCCGACTACATCGTCATATTTGCCGGCTGCTTTTAAAATCAGGTCGCACAACTCTCTTACAGCACCTCTGCCACCGTTTTTAGAGGCAACATAGCCTGCATAATTACGAACCTCTTCCACTGCATCATGCGGGCATGCCGGCAGCCCTACGACCTTTAAACAGCATATGTCAGGCAAATCATCACCCATATAGGCAATTTCCTCGGGTTTCAAGTTGTATTCGGCCATTAACTCTTTAAGTGCGGCTATCTTGTTTTTGCAGCCTTCAACAAGTTTTGTCATGCCAAGATTGTTGAATCTGTGTCTTACGGTTCCGTTCTGGCGTGCGGTAATAATAGCGGTCACAAAGCCTGTTTTGTTAAGCATAACAATGCCCTGACCGTCTTTTGCATTAAAAGTTTTGTATTCAACTCCGTTTTCATCAAAAACAAGCGACCCATCCGTCATAACGCCGTCTACGTCGAGCACGAGCGCTTTTATTTTTGATGCTTTTTCAAAAATTTCTTTTTCGTAATTCATTATGCAACACCCGCTTTTAAAAGGTCATGGATATGTATAATCCCGACGGGTTTACCCTTTTCGTCACAAACCGCAAGCGAGGTAATGGAGTGTTTTTCCATAATATGAAGAGCCTTAGCCGCCAGATCAGTTGCCTGAATAATTTTCGGGTTTTTAGTCATAACATCTTTTGCTATTAAAGAAGCGGTATTGTTGTATTTTAACAAAGTACGTCTGATGTCGCCGTCCGTTAAGATACCTGTCATAACCCCGTTAGCATCAACCATAATTGCACATCCGAGTTTTTTGTCCGAGATAAATCGGATTGTATCGAGAAACTTTGTATTTTCGCTCAAAACAGGGATACGTTCGCCCGTAATCATCAAGTCGGAAACATGATACAGCACGCCTCTGCCGAGTGCGCCCGACGGATGGAACATAAGGAAGTCTTCCTCTGTGAATCCTCTTTTTTTAAGCAAACAAATTGCAACTGCATCACCCATTGCCAACGTTGCGGTTGTACTTGCCGTAGGAGCTTTACCGAGAGGGCATGCCTCTTTTTCAACGGAAATATCAAGCACTACATCGGATTTTTTGCCGAGAGTAGACTCTTTTTTACCCGTCATTGCTATCATTTTTACTCCAAAACGTTCAATCAACGGTAAAAGGTTCATCAATTCTGCCGTTTCTCCGCTGTTAGATATAGCAATAACTACATCATCACGTGTGATAAGCCCGGAATCTCCGTGTGTACTTTCTGCAGGGTGAAGAAAATATGACGGTGTACCCGTAGAAGATAATGTAGCCGCAATTTTTCTTCCTATATGTCCTGATTTACCCATACCCGTAACGATAACACGTCCCTTACAGCCGTAAAGAATATCTATGGCTTTTTCAAAATCCTCGCCGATTCTTTCTTTTAACTTCAAAATAGAATCAGCCTCTATTTGCAAAACTTGCATTGCCAGATCACGTATGGAGTTAATTTTATTTAAAGTTTGCAGCATATTACCTCACCCGTTTGTTTTTTATAATTATAAGTCAAATAGCGCCAAAGGGCAAAAATAAAGGACAAAATCAATAATTCTTAACGGATTTTTATGTTTCTTGCAATATCTCTGTCCATTGCTTTTTTGGCAATTGCTTCACGTTTGTCATGCAGCTGTTTGCCTTTTGCAAGAGCTATTTCCACTTTTGCCCAGCCGTTTTCCAGATACACGCTCAAAGGGACAATGGTGTATTGTTCTTTTTTCACTTTGCCGAGCATTTTTAGAATTTCGTTTTTATTTAACAGCAGTTTTCTTTTTCTTTCAGGATCCGGGTTAAACCTGTTGCCCTGAGCATAAGGATTTATATGGACGTTATAGAGCCATACCTCGCCGTCTTCAATCTTTGCGAAGCTGTCTTTAAGGTTTATTGCTCCCTGTCTTATTGATTTTATTTCCGTACCCGTAAGCACAATACCTGCGTTGTATTTTTCTAAAATCAAAAAGTCATGAAAAGCTTTTTTGTTGTTTGCTACTACTTTTTTGCCCATAGTTTTATTTTAACATCAAAAGTTTTTATGTAGTCAACGGATAATACCTATTTTTCCGTTGTATCGGGTATTGAATAAAAATATTTATACCCGTCGTTGTAGGCTTTTACAATGCTTTTTGCAAACCTTTTTCCGTTTGACCAGTATGCCATATGTGAAGAAAATACGTTTGTCCAGCATTTTACCCCTGTAGCGTCGTACAAAAATCCGCCGTTTGGCGTCACATCACCAAGATTTTGCGAATTTTGCAAATCGTTTAATGTCGGTTTTCCGGCAAGAGGCATTCCTATAAAATCATTTTCATAATTTACTACGAGAAAGAAAACGTTATTTTCAACAAGATATTTCATTGCAAGCTGCATCAGCTGGTTGCTGGAGGAGCCTTCTTTGGGCGCTGAAGAATCAAATATGGTTAATGGTGCTCCAAAAACGACAATACCCTTTAGTGCACCCTGCGGAGAGCAGTATTTGTCAGTATATGTATCCAGGTTAGGAAATTCTCGCTTCAAAAAAGATATGTCAGGATTTGCAACAAATTCATCATTATCCGTATAAAATACCAGTTTGCTTTCTTTTAAAGCATCAAGGCAGGTTGGTTTGAATTTATGTTTTTTGACTGTTTGTGCAAAATATCTATTCATATAAGAATCATCATCAGCCGCATTTTTAACTTCATTTAAATCAATTATCGGCATTTTTTGTGTAAGATATTCCGAAGCCAGCAGGCTGCCCGCACTGTATCCGTATAAAATAACCTGATTACCCTTTGAATTTTCTTCCTTCACAACTTTAAGCAAATCATTTAAAAGCGGAGTGTAATTAACCGGTTTGCTTATCCATATTGCGTCATGTAACAGGTGCGACAAAGTTTCTCTGCCAAATCTTGAAATAAACGACCCCACATTTTTTACATAAGCAAGTGCTTTATCCAATATTTTCTGGTTTTCTTCCGTCTGATCGGCCCAGAAGAATATTATTTCTTTTTCGCCTATTTTTTTGTTGCCGTTATCTAACAGATTTTTATACATAAAAGGATCATTTTGAAACTGTTTGACCATGTCATCGTGTACATTGCGCACGGAATTGTTAAAGGCATCTCTGGTTTCGTAAGCACCGTGGATATAAATAATGTCTATCGGTTTTGCATCGGCAGCTATAGGCAATTCGTCTTTAGCAGCTGCAAAAGGGCAGTTGAACAAGGATAAAAAAACAGCCAACAGTAAAATTTTAC
The DNA here is from genome assembly GCA_944325555.1 of Candidatus Gastranaerophilales bacterium. Lineage (GTDB taxonomy): Bacteria > Cyanobacteriota > Vampirovibrionia > Gastranaerophilales > Gastranaerophilaceae > Limenecus. Next base: position 17,387 of record CALVAN010000004.1, read on the forward strand.
TTAAATATTTCATACTCCGCCCCTCTGATACTGTTTTATAACATTTATATTATTTTAAATATAAGAAAAAATTTACATTTATTATATCATGGATTTTTAGGATTTTGGCTGTGGATTTGTACAGGTTAAAGTTAAAAATCGGTTATCATTTTGGAATATTTATGCATTTCAATAAAAATAAATAAACCAAAACTGCGTAAACAGTGTAGCGGATTAGGCATTTGTGCAGTAAACCGATAATTTACTAAATCCTAATTATTTAAAATACACGGCTTACAATGTAAGCCGTGTATATTAAAATAAATTTTTTGTTATTTATTTTATATAAGGTCTTACGTATTCAAGAATTTTTTCAACAGCTTCTTCAGGCTTAAACTTAAATACTTCGCCTGTTTCTCTTACCTTAAATTCCACAAAACCTTCGTTGATTGTTTTACCTACGGTGATTCTGAACGGAAAACCGATTAAATCAGCGTCTTTAAACTTAACACCGGCTCTTTCATCTCTGTCATCAAGCACAGCTTCAACTTTTGCGGCAAGAAGTTTTTCATAGATTTCATCAGCAACCTTCATCTGCAATTCGTCCTGAATATTTACGGGAACGATATCAACATGATAAGGCGCAATCGCAACAGGCCATTTAATACCCCATTCATCATGGTGACGCTCAACCGCAGCGGCAGCCGTTCTTGAAATACCTATACCGTAACAACCCATAATAAACGGCTGTGTTTTGCCGTTTTCGTCAAGATAAACAGCGTTCATTGCTTTAGAATATTTTGTCCCGAGCTGGAAGATATTACCAACTTCAATACCTTTTGTTACATACAAAGGCTCGCCGCAATCAGGACATTTTTCACCTGCTTCAACAAGTCTGATATCTGCAAATATCGGTGTATTCAAATCTGACCAGTTAACACCGGTAAAATGTTTGTCTGTTTCATTTGCACCAATAACAAAGTTTTTCATCTCCTGAGCGGTTAAATCGGCAACAACCGTAATTTTTTCGCCCTCATATTCTTCGGGAATTTTTACCTGTTCAATGTCTTTTGGTCCGACAAAACCTTTGCTTGCACCAAAAATCGCCTCAAGCTCGGCAGGTGCTGCGCTTCTGATTTCGTTTGCACCAACGGCATTCATGACTTTTGTTTCTTCAAAAGTCTTATCTGCTCTGATTAAAGCCATAACAATTCTGTTATCCGCAACATAAATCATTGATTTTAAAATAACCGTTGCAGGAACCTTTAAAAAGGCTGCAAGTTCTTCGATAGTAGTTGTATTCGGGGTATCAACTTTTTTAAATTCATTAAAACCGAATTTTGCCCCGTCGACTTCTGCTGCCTCAAGCACTGAAACTGCGTGGTTTGCGTTAGCTGCATAACCGCAGTTTTTGTTTTTACAGAAGAATACGTCGTTTTCGCCTGCGTTGTTTTCATTGTCATCAATTAAAACCATATATTCATGCGATACAGCCCCGCCGATAGCTCCTGAATCAGACTGTACGGCTTTTGTTTCCAAACCGCAGCGCTCAAAAATTTTGTAATAAGCTTTTGCCATATCGGCATAAGATTTTTCAAGCCCTTCCTGAGAAGAATCAAAACTGTAAGCGTCTTTCATAATAAATTCACGTCCTCTTAAAAGACCGTAGCGAGGGCGAACCTCATCACGGAATTTGGACTGGATTTGATACAAATTAACAGGCAGTTGTTTGTAGGATTTAATTCCTTCTCTTGCAACAGCTGTTATAACCTCTTCGTGAGTAGGTCCAAGGCACATTCCCCGTCCGTGACGGTCTTTAAGACGCATAAGTTCTTTGCCGTAAACGTTCCATCTGCCAGATTCCTGCCAGAGTTCTTCGGGTTGAACAAACGGCATAAGCATTTCCTGTGCGCCTGCTGCGTCCATTTCTTCTCTTACAATGTTTTCAACTTTTTTTAAAACTCGCCACATCAAAGGCATATAGTTGTAAACGCCCTGGGCCAATTTTCTTATATAACCTGCTCTAACAAGCAGTTTGTGGCTTATAACTTCTGCATCAGAAGGATATTCTCTAAGTGTTTGTACAAACAATTTTGACATTTTCATAATATATGAATCCTTTTTATATTACATTTTCTTTAATGTTACCACAAAAGTCTTGATAATATTTTTTCAGCAGTCTAAAATCTAAATACTAATAAATCTACAGAAGGGAATGACCAAAATGAAAAAAGATATTCATCCTGAATATAAAAAAATGAAAATCAAATGCGTTTGCGGCAACGAAATCGAAACAGGTTCCGTTGAAGAAAACATCACCGTTGAAATCTGCAACAAATGCCATCCGTTCTACACAGGCAACCAGAAAATCATGGATACTGAAGGTAGAGTTGAAAGATTCAAAAAAAGATACGAACAAAAATAGTTGTTCAAAAATTTTTAAAAACATTAAAACAGGCTGTTTTCAAAAGAGAATCGCCTGTTTTTTATATTAATTTAATATTTTTAAGAATATACAATTACTTTTATATCGTGAGAGAGTTTTACCTTAACAAGTGTATTTCTCGGAATTTCAACATCATTGCCCTTTTGAACAAAAGACATTATTGCACCGTCGGCAAGCCCCATACTTGCATACAGCAATAAATCTTTTGCGTCAGTAACATTCCCCCTCATAATGCCGTCATAAGCAACAGCCATACCCATTTTGCCGACATGATAAGCTATTCTTAACGGTCTGCTTTCGTTAACACCAACAGCAAAAGTATTGGAAGCAATCGGAATACTTTGCCCATCGGGGGTTATTATTTCATTAAAGCGCAATTCAAGTTCACCGTTTTTGTAACCTCTGCCGGCTTGTTCAACCTGTATTGCGTTGCCGTAGAGAATACTCCCCGCAGGCGCAATAACATTGCCGTCATAAATCCAATCCTCATCAAGAGTAGCGGCAATATTATCGCCCGCTTTTAACGTAGCGGAGCTGACCGCCGATTGCATTTTTGCAACAAACGAAGTTCCCGAAGGCACGGTTATTATGCTGAAAGCAGGCACCTGCCGTTGAGCAAAATCGTTTGCAAAAGCAAGTGTTGCGTTAAGGCAAAAACAAATAAACGTTAAAAAAATTTTTCTCATAATATTTTTCACAGTCATTGCAGATATCCTTTATTTTTTGTGAAAGTTAAAACAAGTTTTTTAAGTGTTCGCTTTCACTGAAAGTAACCAGCCCCACAATCATCCTGCCGTCGTTTAAATAAACGTTAAAATGCCCGAACACACCGTCCGGTGTATAGTTGGCTAATTTTCTGAGTTTTTTAATATCGATATAGTTAATTTTATTCAGGTCAAAATCTTTTTCCGTGTTTTTAACAAGCAGTTTGCCATCCTGTCCGACCGCCGCCAGTCTTACATTATTATTTTTTAATTCTGCAGGTGTAAGTTTTGTATCGGCATTTTGATTCAATGCCACAAGCGAAGAAAAAAGAAGCTCCGGTGTATCATAAAAGCCGAGTATATCCTGCTCATTATATACGCCGTCTTTGTTGTCCTTCAGCATTACATACTGCACTCCGTCAATTTTTATAACAAACGGATCAGATACAGCGGCAACTTCTGTCAAAGACATTGTTTCAATCTCATATTGTTGAGGGGGAAGAAGAAGATAATCCGTATTACCTTTGCTGAACGTAGCTCCCTCAAGCAGGGTGCCAGTTGCCTCACCCGTTAAAAAGTCATATTCTGGTACCGCCTGTTGCAGTGTAAACATCCGTTCTTGCGCCTGCGCTGTATTTAAACCGAGTGAAAAAAACATTAAAAATACAAAAGTTAAAAATCTTTTCATACGCATATATCCTTTCTTAGGGGTGTTATTATGTATCGGATTTGAAATAGGAAAGCAAACAGGAATAAAATTTGTATAAATGTGAGGCTTAAAATTCAGTCATAACCATTGCGTATATTAAAAAGCCTGTTTTTTGACAATATGAAGTATATTAACCGAATGCAGTCTTTATTTCTTAATTACTATAACGAATAAAATAAAAAAATGTTCAAAAAAAAAACACCCCTAAAAATTTTAAGGGTGTTTTTTTATTTTGTATTTAATTATTATTTAGAACAAACAGTTTGGTTTTTAATCATTTGCACAAGAAGTTCGTTAGCTTTTTGCAGCTGAACATCGTTTTTGGTTTTAATATCTTCTTCAGTCAATTCAACCGTAACATCAGGTGCAATACCTTTTTTGTTAATATCAGTTCCGTTAGGTGTCAAATATTTTTGGATTGTAATATTTGCACCGGAACCGCCCATGAGTTTGTTAACCTCTTGTACGAGTCCTTTACCGAAGGTATTTTCACCAACCAGCAAAGCACGTTTGTTATCCTTCATCGCACCCGAGAAAATTTCGCTTGCGGAAGCGCTGCCCTTATTTATAAGAATAACGATAGGTTTGTCAGTAACGTATTTTCTGGTTGCTCTGGTTGTTTCTTTATAACCGTCCCTGTCAACGGTGCTTACGATAATACCGCCGTCAAGGAACATGTCGGAAATAAGGATTGCATTGCTTAACAATCCGCCGGGGTTTGAGCGAAGGTCAATAATATAACCTTTTTTATCTTTATAATAATTCAAGGCATTTTCAAATTCGGTAGTCGCATTTTTGCTGATAAAAGAGCTGAGTCTGATATATCCTACGCTGTTATCGAGTTTTGCTTTTTCCGGAACTTTTGTGGAAACCGATTTAATTTCTATTTCCGCACGTTTAATTTTATATTCTTTATTTGGTTGATTTTTTCTTTTAATCAAAAGGGTTACGTAGGTGCCTTCTTCACCTCTGATTCTGTCGGCGGCCTTATCTATAGTAATACCTTTTGTGGATTTACCGTCAATTTCAAGGATTTCGTCCTCGGCAAGCAGTCCTGCTTTTTCTCCGGGGGTATCTTCTATAGGTGCAATGATAAGAAGCTTGCCGTCCCTAAGACCTATCTGCACACCGATACCTTTTAAAGAACCTTTAATAGAGCTTGTTTCTTCTTCAAACTCTTTTGGGTCGAGAAATTTTGTATAAGGGTCATTCAAACTTGCGAGCATGGTTTGTATTGCTACATAAGCATCTTCATCAGTTTTTATAACCTTATCATATTTACATTTCCAACGTTTCCAGTCCTGCTGGTTGTTGGTATGGTCAACATATTTTGAGTTAACAAGTTTCCAAACCTGATCATAAAGCTGCTGCGGAGATGACGCAAAAACACCGGAAGAATTTGTCAGTGTTCCGGCAACAATAACCATTAATAATGTCAACGCAGTAAGCCAGTATTTTTTCAAAATATTTTTCAAAACATATACCTCGTGTTTTCTAAGTAAAGGATTTTTCCCGACTTTTTATAAAATATAATATCATAAAGCACCGATTTTGTGGTATCGGATACAAGGAGCAATTTTCAACAAAAATTATAGTAATTTAATATACTAGACATTAGTTTTATAAAAAAGTTGCAAGTGGTTTTAGTTTTTTATTTTGGAAAAATTCGCAATGATAAAAATTATCCTGCGGATTTTATGCTAATAAAATAAAAAATTATATTCAACTTATTTAAAACTGTCTGCTATTTTTTATTAGGCGGAAATTTTTTGTTAGCAATAATATATCCCGTACGGTTTAAATCGTTCTTTGAAAAATCAAAATCACCTGCAGCCACAGATGTATTTTCCGTCATATTAAAACCGCACGGAAGCAGTCCTTTTCCCTTAAATAAATAAAAACCGAATACATCAATACCTGATTTATTTGGTCCTTTAAATCCGTTTATATCTACAACAAAACGCCCCATATACAGTTTTGCATCATCTCCGGTATAGCAATAACCTTTATGAACAGAAAATGCAGACTTATTAAAACTGTATAACATGCCATCAGCAGTCACCATTCGATATTCCCCCTGCCGCCAAGAGAATAATTTGCATCATTTTTACCATTACTTTGTTTAACGTAATAATTATACCAGCAGCCGTTTTTATTCTTGCCGCAATCTTCAACCACATTCATTTGAGCAACCAAGCCTTTCCAAAAATCATCAGGATTATTCCACTTGGTGCCGAATCCTATAGGACCATAATCAACCTTCATTCTGTTTATTGCCTGACTCAATACAGAATAGGATTTTAAACATCCCGATACAAAATGATTGTACTGGATATTTTGATTTAATGACGGTAGCGTCATTGCCGCTATTACACCAATAATCATCAATGTGACAAGAACCTCTGCCAGGGTAAAAGCTTTATATGTTTTCATTTTTATGTCGTCCCCCAATGTCGTTATCAACAATATTAAAACAGTTTTAAAAAGAACGGGCATAACCGACCGTCACTTATCTTATAGAAGAGCTTATCGGACTTGAGTTTTCAGGTCAAGAGTCCATGCTTAATATTTGGTTACAATTCTGTTTTTGTGTAATGCAAAGCGTCCGCTTTAGCCGGTAGACTAAAGTCTACCCTACTTCGCTTAGCCTGCCTCTATCTCGAATTGCACTTCGTAAGGACAGGTTCACAATTTTCACTTCGTTCAAATGTTCACTTTGTCACATTTAGTCAATTCCCGACAGAGTTCTTTCCAAAGAATGGGTGGAACATAAAGCAATAATCTTTGTTTTTATTTTTTATGTTCATTTCTTTTCTTTTGTATCTTGCAGGCAAAAGAAAAGAAACGAACCAAAGAAAAGAAAACCGGCGCTTATCAAAAGAAACAGTTAAGTGTTTTATCAGTAATTTTTCAGCGACAAGCTGCTGTAAAAATTACCTCAAAACACAACTGTTTCTAATCTAACTTCCATCAGGGCTTCGCCCCGAACCCCCTACGGCTTACAACGTAAGCCGTAATTAGTTTTTAAAAAACTTGATAAAAAGTATAAACCTATCTTATCTGAATAGGCATAATCAAGCAGAGATAATCATCCTCGCTGTCAGGTCTGAATAATGTTGCAGACAAACTTCCGCCCAAACCGATTTTAACCTTTTCGGATTCCATAATTTTTAAAGAATCAAGAACATATCTGTAATTAAAAGCAATTGTCAATTCTTCGTCAGTATATTCTGCAGAAATGGAATCCTCGCCCAATCCCGCATCGGGAGTATCGGCTTTTAAAAACAGAGTGTTTTCGCCAAAAATAAATTTAACAATATTTGTTCTTTCATTAACCATAACCGCAACTCTTTCAAGAGCGGAAATCATTTCTTCACGTTTAACTATTGCATTTTTTTCGCAGCTTTGAGGAATAAGCTGTTTATAAGGCGGATACTCACCTTCAAGAATACGTGAGGTCATAATCATTGAAGAAGTTTTGAAAATAATTCTTGTTTTTTCAATTATCAAACACAATTTTTCATCATTTACAAAAGAAGCTATTCTTAAAAATTCCTGCAAGGTTTTTGAAGGAATTACACAGCTTATATCTGTTTCTTTTTCGTTTGTAATTTTTTCTACAATTCTTGTCAAACGGTTTCCGTCTGTTGCTGCCATTTCAATATTTTCTTTTGAAATTGCACAAAATACACCGCTTATTATGTTTCTGTTTTCATAATTTGCCGCAGAAAATGCAGTATATTTAATCGATTTTATAAAAGGATTTATGTCAATTTCAACGCATTCTTTATCTTTTAACTCTTCTTCGGTAATTGTTTGAGGAAATTCGTCAGCACTGATACCGATAAGTTCAAATTTAGAATTTCCGCAAATTATATTAACAACATTTGTTTCTGCATTCAATGAAAAAACAACCGGTTTGTTGCTTAAACGGGAAACAATTTCGGAAAGTTTTTTTGCAGGCAATGTAATTTTTCCGGGAGTTTGAACAGATGCTATAGTTTTTGTTGTTATATTAATATCTAAATCTGTTGCAGCAAAGGTAATGTAATTGTCAGAAGATGCAACAATTAAAATGTTAGAAAGTACCGGTTGGATACCTCTTGTTATTGTTGTTTTTTCAACAATTTTTAAATTAGTAAGCAAGGATTCTTTTTCTATAGTAAATTCCATGTTTGACATATTTTCTCCTGACGATTTTTGCAATAAATTTTTTTGTTTTTTATTTTAAATTTTCAATAAAAATTTTTTCTGAAAGTTTTTATTTTTTTTATTTATAAATTAATTATATAAATAAATATAATAAAATAATAATAAGTAATAAAGAAATAAATTTCTGTATAAAACTATTATAAACCAAACAATAGAAACAAACACACCTGTTCAAAACTTTGTTAAATTTTTGTAGAAAATTTTTCAATAATTTTTTAAAACTTTCAAAAATTTTTTTGTTTAATTTTTGTTTGTAGAAAACTAAAAACTTTTTGCAAAAGTTTGAACATCAAATTTGTAGTTTTGAACAGGTTTTCTACAAGTATTTTTGCGTAAAAATTCAATATTATATTATAAAAAATCGGCATGGGTAATCATGGAAACCGTTGCCATGCTTTATTTTTAACTTTACTTAATATTTTTTGAAATCATTTGCTTTTTGTTTGTGAATCCAGCGTGCCATTTTTTGCTGTTCAAAACTCAGAGCAAAATTATACAGGCTTTCTATCAGATTTCTGCCCGAGGGTGATTTTCCTATGAACAAAAAATTTCCTGCTTTGTTTTTTGCAATATAAATTTCTTTTTGCAAAATTCTGTCAACATTTGTTTTGGCAGGTGTTTCTATTTTTAATTTTAACCATATATATAAAAGAGAAACTGAAGGTTTTTCTTCGTTTTCTTTTAAAAAATCAGAAAATTCTTTTAGTATCATTTTTTGTAACTGGCGCCGGAAAAATTTTGGTTTTTCCGGCGTAATTTTTTTATTTGATTAACAATTGTACTTCTTTAAAGTTTGGATGTTTTGAGGATTTTAAAAGTTCAAAAATAACCATCTCTGTTGTCATTATTTTTGCGCCTTCTTTTTCCATCAAATTTATCCCTGCTTTAAATTCATCTGTTTCTCGTGATGCACAGGCATCTTTTACGACAAAAACATTGTATCCGTTTTCTAAAAGTGCCAATGCTGTTTGAAAAACGCAGATATGTGTTTCTATACCAAAGATAAAAACATTTTTTATGTCACCGATTGTTTCTTTTACGCCTTCCGTATCGAGTGCGTTAAAACTAGTTTTTTCAAAAAACTTTGCACTGTCAGGCAGGCAGTATTTTACCTGCGGGATTGTGGCGCCCAGTCCTTGCGGATATTGTTCGGTTAAAACTGTTTTTATGTTTAAAATTTTGGCTGTTTTTGCCAGAATTTCCGCTTTTTTGGCGGCTTTGTCTTTTCTCAGCATTGCCGTTAATTTTTCTTGTACGTCTATAAATAAAAATGCGCAGTTTTCAGCCGTAATATTTATTGTCATAAAAATCCTTTCTTTTGTATTTTTATATTGCTGCTGTTAAATTTTGAAAATTTTGTATAAAATCTTCAAGCATTTCTTCAATTTTTTCTTCACACAGTTCGTTAGTATCTATGTAATATTTTTTTCTGCTTTCTTTGTCTTGAATTTTTTGAAGAATTTCTATATTTATTGTTGTAAAACCGGGATAAGTTACAATAAAAGAGCTTTCGCAATCATTACTTTTTAATGTAAAATAGCTTTTTTGATCGTTTACGTTTTGGGTTATTTTAGTTTCAAAAAGTTTATCCTCGTTTGTTCTTTGCATCTGGAAAAACAGAGGTGACAAAATATTTTCCAATTTTTTAACAGAATTTTCTTTGTGCTGCTTAAAATTTTGAATATCTATTTTTGTTGTTTTTTGTTTTTGCGGTTTTGGTTTTTCCTGTACACATATAAAAGAATTGCCTTTTAAAAGAGCTTTGGATAAAGCTTTGTTTGCTAAAACTTCGGCTTCGTCGAACGGAATTTCTTTTGTTTCCGTATAGCCTGCGCTTATTGTAAAGTCGCTTGTGAGTGCTCTTTTTATTTTTGTAAGGACTTTTCTTGTATCTTCATTTGAGGTGTTTCTGAACCACAGATAAATTTTAAAATCAGAGGCATAGCCGAGTATATCACAGGCTCTTACGTTATCTTTTATTATACTCATTAAAGTGTCGGGTGAGATTTTGTTCCTGCTGTTTATATCCGGTGCAACAACCGCAAAACAGCCCCAGTCTTTTTTACTTTCTTCTTTTAAAACAGTGTAGGTGTAATTTTCCGTAAAGACCTGATTTTTTCTGTCCAGAATTTTTAACTGGGAAAGTAAATCTTTTTTATTTTGGTTATCTTCAACATTATCTCTTTTTTGCAGACACCATAGAGTTCTTATCGTGTATTCTGTATCAGATGCAGTTGTTCTGATAAAATCTGTTATACCCTTTTCAAAAGCGCTGCACAAAAGATTTTCATCCAAATCGTCATATATAAGGATTATGGAGCATGTTTTAAGATTTTTGTTTTGTCTTGCTTTTTGTAAAAAGTTTAAAAAGTCGTCTTCTCTGTTTAATTTTAAATGATAAAAAATGAGAACCGGTTTTATTTTTTTTACCTTATCAAAACAATCGGCATGGTGGATTGTTTGTAATATATCTGTATTTCTGAGCAGCAGCACCTTTTTGTTTACTTTTTGTGCTACTTTTTCGTTATCAGTGATGAGTACAACAATGTTTTGCAAAAACCTTCTCCGATTAGTCCTTAATTCTATTTTATATCAAAACTCTTATTCGTGTAATTTATTACAAATTGTTAGCATGCTTTTTTGAAAATTTAATTATTTTTTAAAACTCATACTTTAGTTAGTTAAATTTCTAACTTTTTAAGCATCCAGAAACACTGAAAAGAGCCGTATTAATATGTGTGAAGAAAAATTAACCATCACTAAATCACCTATAGCGTGGCTTTTAGCCTGCTACGATTTTTTGAAAAATTTGTAATTGCCTCTGGCAGCTGCAAAAAAGGTTAATGATTTTTTGGCCATCAAATCACCACAACACCACATCACTAAATTAATAGAAATACTGTAACTGTATTTTCTCCAACGCCTGTTTGGGTGTCGGTACAAGAGGAATTATTTAAGAAAGGAAAACTGTATTATGGCTATTATAGTAAATACGAACGTAACTGCCCTAAAGGCGGTTAGCAACTTAAACAAAGCGACGAGTGCAATGTCTACGGCAATGGAAAGGTTGTCAACCGGTTGTAAAATTAACAGGGCCGGAGATGATGCCGCAAACCTGTACATTGCAACAAATCTGGATACTCAAATAAGAGGCTCGAAAGTCGCAAAAAATAATATTACAACAGGTACAAATGTACTGGCGGTAATCGAAGGCGACCTTGATGTTATGTTAGATAACATTCAGCGTATAAGAGATTTAACCGTACAGGCTGCAAACAGTATTTATGATGAAAATTCAATGAATGCGATGAAGGATGAAATTACACAGAGATTGGCAGAAATTGACCGTATTTCCAAAAACTCAAACTTTAACGGTTTGACTCTGTTGGACGGTAACAGCCAGCTGGCTGATATCGGTTTAAGGTTACAGGTAGGTGCAAACTCTGATGAAGCGGCAAACTGTATTAAACTTGATCCGGATTTCTTCCAGACTGTGGATTCCACAACACTTGGTGCAGATGCTACGGGTACGATGCCGGCGCTGACTCCTGCTGACGGTCTTAGCGGAAACGTAGACGCTGCTTTTGCAAATGCCAGTGCTGCAGCCCAATATATAACAATGCTTGATGCCGCAGTAACAAGTATCAATGACAAAAAAGCAAAAATCGGTGCTACTCAAAACAGATTGGATGCTGCGACTGATTCTTTAACAACAACAATTGAAAACTTAACTGAAGCAAAATCCACAATTATGGATGCTGATATTGCTGAAGAAACGGCAAATTATACAAAATATCAAATACTGCAACAAACGACCTCTTCACTCCTGTTACAGGCAAATGCATTGCCTCAAATCGCAATCAGCCTGGTCAATGGAGGTTAGTAAGACTAATAATCTTACAGTTACAATATATACAGTATTTCTTTCTAGGCCTGCGCAAGCGGGCTTTTTTTTATTAGAAAAAGCTTACTATGCAAAGAATGGCAAATATTGCGATAAATCTTTGTACATTGTTCATTGCTGACATAAATTCTTTTTCGTTTTTGATTTCTTTATCAGTGTATAGCTGTAATTTTTTTATTGTGTTTAATGCGGGAAATATTGATAAAAATATTATAAAAAATTTTGTGGATAACAAATGTGCATGGATACCGAGAAAAAGAACTGCATAAATTAAAAATATTAAAAATATATAAAAATAATATGCATTGTTTTTATTTCCGCAAATTATCGGGATTGTTTTTTTACCTTCTTCTTTATCGTTGTTGTAATCCAGAAAGAAATCCGTATAAAGCAAAGTAACAGTGACAATTGCAAATGATAATGACAACCAGATAAGTGCTGAAGATATTTTACCTGTCATTACATAATAAACGCCGGTGAATAATAAAGGTGAGAAAAGTATGCCTATAACAGTTTCGCTCAATCCTATATAACCGGATTTTGGATAAATTAAACAGAGGATTCCGCTTATTGCAATCAATTCAAGAATCGGTAGTCCGTATATTTCTATAAAAAAAGCGCCCGTAACTAATGCGATGCCAAAAAGTATTGCACAAACTTTAAGAGCTTTGTTTGTCGTAATTTGTCCGTCTATAAAACATCTGCATTTTCCCTTTTTGATATTTATATTTTTGTCTTTTTTTTGTTTTTTTAAGTAATTTTTGTAATCAATAATGTCATCAAAAAGATTTCCGCCAAGATGAACACATATTATGCCAAGCAGAGCAATAATTCCGTAAATAATACTGCCTTTTGCAGCAATACCTGCACTGAAAGCTATTGCCCATGCTGTAATTGACATAGGCAAAGCGTATGCACGTGTACAATCCATCCAGAAAAGTAATTTGTTCATGATAACAAGCATATCATAAATTTTTGTTGAAAAGAAAATGTAAAACAGGCGATTTTATTTGTTTAATATTTCATCCAATTTTTTTGTTTTGTATAAATGTTCCAAATCGTCATATCCGCCTACATAATTGCCGTTGATAATAATCTGCGGAACTGTGGATATACCCGGGCGGTTGTATTGTTTGCTCAGGTTTTCGCACATTTCATCAAAATTTTCGTCGCTGTTTATTTCTTCATAGTCGAGATTAAGCATTTTAAAAAGTTTTTTTGCTTTGATACAGTACGGGCAAGCGGTTGAAGTATAAATTGTAATTTTATTCATTCAAAAACTCCTTACAAACGATATAATATTATAGCTTAAAATAACAGAAAAACATTGTACCCTTTCGGGTATAAATTTTTTGTATGAGCATCTGATATTTATAATTATTTTTTTATGACTTCTATACAGTTATAAGCATTCAAATAAGGCATATGTTCTTCTGTAATAAGTTCACCCGGAAGCAGGATTGAAATACCCGGGGGACATTCCGCAATAACTTCCGCAGATATTCTGCCTATTGCTTTTTCTTTGGGTATTGTTTCTTTTTCGCTGTAGTATGCTTCTCTGGGATTCATTATAATCTTTGGAGTGAGCATAGGCATGTGTTTTCTTTTTTCAATATAGTAAATATCAGAATAATTTGATTTTGCTATTTTTTCTATTGAGTTAACCAGATATTGAATTTCCTGTTTAGTATTGCCGATGTTTATTAAAAGTAAAACACCTACATCGCTTGCGGATTCAACCTCTATATCAAAATCGATTTCCAGAATACTTTCCAGACGTTTTCCGGACAAACCGTCAACGCTGATAAATACTTTTGTAATATCCTGATTAAAGTTTTCCGTTGCCTCAAGTACGTTCACACCTTCGATTTTATGCAATTTTTTGCGTATAAATTTTGCATATTGTATTGCACGGCTTAATTGTCTTTTTCCTCTTTTTGATTCGAGGTTTGCACGTGCGGCGTCAAGGCTTGCCATCAGTAACATGGAAGGGCTTGTTGTCTGTAAAAGCTGCAGTGTTCTTTCTATTTCGTCAGGATTAAATTTAGAATTTTTCGTTATATGCAGCATAGAGCTTTGCGACATACTTCCGCCTGTTTTGTGCAGAGAATGTACAACCGCATCTGCCCCCAGATGTATTGAAGAGGACGGCAGATTTTTGTTGAAATTCCACAAACAGCCGTGAGCTTCATCAACAATCAGCGGAACATCGTATTTTTTACATACCTGTGCAATGGATTTTATGTCAGATACAACGCCCTCGTAGGTCGGGTTTGTAATCCAAACCATTGCAACATCATCGTTTTGTTGTAAAGCTTTTTCTATGTCCTGAGGTCTTATTTCTCCCCACAAAGACCACTCGTCCAATTTTTCAGGTAAAACCCATACGGGTTCGGCACCGGAGATAATCATACCCGTTAAAATTGATCGGTGGCAGTTTCTGTTAACTATAACTTTTTTCCCTTTTTTAGACTGACACATAGCAAGGGTAAGGTTGCCTATTGTTGAACCGCCTACAAGGAAAAATGTTCTTTGAGTACCGAAAGCCTGTGCAGCAAGTTCTTGAGCCTCTTTTATAGGACCTGTTGCGGGGTGGAGAGTTCCTAAATTATCAAATTCATCAGTAGTATCTAAAAGCAAAGCACGGTTTCCGACAAGTTTTTTAAACGGCTGGTACGAAGCACGTCCGCCCGTATGCCCCGGGATGTGAAATTGCATCATGGGATTTTTGTAAAAGTTCTCCAGCGCTTCCACAAGCGGTGCTTTTACGTCGCTTCTTAAATCATCGGAAATTTTACGGAACTTACGTGTTTTTGTCTTTGCTTTTAACATTTATCATACAATCTCCATGGAACTTTATATTTAAACAGAGTCTTATATTTTACGCATATGACCCCTTGTACTTGTTGCGTGTGCCGGTGTGTTTTGCAAAAATTGAACTTATTTAATGCACACGTTCAATAAATTTTTGGTGTCAGTTGACTTATGAAATAATACTACAAAAATAATTTTTGTTGTACCATCATGTATATTAATTCTTACGTATTTTATAATTTAATAAAATACACTCAAAAATAAAATTGCTCAAATTTTATGTAAACATTAGTAACAAAAAAGAAAAGGATAAAATTTTATGCTCATTATTATGAATCCGTCTGCAACAGACGAACAAATACAGGCGGTGGTAAGTTTTATAAAAAGAAAAAACTTTGATGCTCATGTGTCTAAAGGCGAAGTCCAGACAGTCATCGGTGCTGTGGGCGGAAAAATAATCGACCCCCGTGATATTGAACTTTTAGACGGTGTAAAGGAAGTTATACGTATCAGCTCCAGCTACAAACTTGCCGGTCGTATGTTTAAGCCTGAAGATACGATTATAGAAGTCAACGGTGTAAAATTCGGCGGGGATAATATAGGGCTTATTGCAGGCCCCTGCACGGTGGAAAGCTATGAGCAGATGGACGAAACCGCAAAACAATTGAGCAAAATGGGCGTAAAGATTTTAAGAGGCGGTGCATTTAAACCCAGAACTTCACCCTATGCTTTTCAGGGACTTGGAGAAGAAGGTTTAAAAATAATAAGAGATGTTGCCGACAAATACGGTATGGCGGTAACCTCTGAGGTTATGGAAATTTCTCAAATTCCTATGTGCTTAAAATACGTTGATATTTTGCAGGTAGGTGCAAGAAACATGCAAAACTTTAATCTTTTAAGAGAACTCGGCTACATTAACAAGCCGGTAATGGTTAAAAGAGGTATGGCAAACACCATAGAAGAACTTCTTATGGCTGCGGAATACGTTATGTCCGGCGGAAACAGAGAGGTTATTCTTTGCGAAAGAGGTATCAGAACTTTTGAAAGAATCACAAGAAATACTCTTGACCTTTCGGCAATACCGGTTGTTAAAAAACTCAGCCACCTGCCTATTATTATAGACCCGAGCCACGGCACGGGCTTGCGTGATAAGGTTGCACCAATGTCACGTGCTGCGGTTGCTGCGGGCTGCGACGGTTTGATAATAGAAGTTCACTACGACCCTGATACGGCACTTTGCGACGGTGCGCAATCACTTTATCCCGAACAGTTTGCCGAATTGAAATCCGATTTGGAAAAAATTGCTCCTATAATCGGAAAACACATCAGCGAACCGGCTGTGAAATAAATTTTTATATTGTCTGAGAGGGACTTCACTTGCAGGAGTAGTACACGGAGTGCGAATGGCGCAGAGTCTAGCATTTTACGGAAGTGACCCCATGTACTTGTTGCGGGTGCCCACGTCATATAGCCAATATTGTACTTGTTTATTGCACCCGTTCAATAAGTTGTCGGGGTCAGTTGACTATATGAAAAAGCAAATAAAAGCGGAGTTATAAATTATTAACTCCGTTTTTATTTTTTTGTGTTGTAATCCCACATATAAATCTGTCCGCAGTATCTGCAAACGGCGTGCCTGTTCATAAAATTTAAGTCGGGTACAAACGTGTAACCGTCAACGGTAATAACTATATCACCGTTTTTGTTGTACTCCTGCTTGTAGTTTTTTGCACCCTGATAGTTCGGGGCAAACATGAGTTCAAATTTATCTACGGATTTACAATTTTTGCAGACAAACATTAATCCTCGTCATCCTCATCTTTGATTCTGCGTTTTGATGGTTTTCCCGCTCTTTGCGCCAGTTTTTCCGCAGCAATTTTACCTGCGTAATTTCTTTTGTTGATATCTTTATACAACGCAGTGCAGCATAAACTTCTTAAAGGAAGCGTAAAGCCCGTAACCGCAAAGCTTACAACCATAAGCACTATATGTTTGGCAATGGAATAACTTTTGAGTGTAAATGGTATATTATTTTGTGAAAGTATCGAATTGAAACCGTCTAAAGGCAGCAGTCTGATGTATTGTTCAACCGGATATGAGAAGAATCCGCCTAAATCTCCGATATCAAACCCCCAGCTTATCAGCCCCGGAACAAGCCAGTAGGTTGTTATACCGAGCACTGCAAGAAGCATTGCCGTTTTCCAGAAGTTAAATTTTACATATCCTATTGCCGATTTTATAGCTTCAAAGGCGCTTTTGTCTTCTTCAAGCGCAAAAACCTGAAAACTCAGTGACATATATACAAAAACGATTACCAAAAGCCCCCATAACAGAGGGAAGGACAAAATCAGATAAATGAAGGAGATCAGCAATAGAAACCAGATATAAGAACCAGTGCGTCTTTTTATGAGTTCTGTGTGTACGCCTGTGTCGTCTATGTTACAGCCTTCAAGAAGCGAGCTTGCCATGGAATTCAGTGCAGCAAGTGCGACAATGTAGTCCCAAAAAGCTTTGCAGAAGATAAAAAATCCCGGCAAAGTTAAAACAAGCAGCATTAAAAATACAAGAGGAATATTGTCAAAAATCGGGTTTTTGTTTGTTAATGCCGACACGTGCAGTGTAAAAATATAAGAGGCAAAAAATATCAGGGCTATCCCGATAATCTGTCCGAATATTGGAAAAGCCATGTATTTAAAAAATTTTTCAAAGTTTAAAAAGTATAATTTTACTCCGTTTAAAAATATTTTCATAACGCTTGCAAAAGCCGATTCTTTTTTAGTTTTTGCCATAATACCTGTATTATTCCTCTTTTAATTTGTCTGAAAGGGATCTCGCTTGTACCCAAGGGCATCCTGATATGTACGGCTCGTAAACTCGCCTACATCTCAAGCCAGGAATGATACACACTCTGCCGAGCAAACAATCCTGTGAATTGTTTGTGAGAGGCAGCGAGGTCGCCTAAGCTGTAATTTTGCTCAAGTGACCCCTTGCACTTGTTGCAGGTGCCCTTGTTATACAGCCCATATTGTACTTGTTTATTGCACCTGTTCAATAAATTGTCGGGGTCAGTTGACTATATGAAATTATGTTTATATTAACATGTAAAGTATGGACGAGCAAAAAAATATAACGGATATTTTGAAGGGATTAACGCAAGAAGACTTTAACGGTAAAGTCGATTTGCACATGCATTCAAATTTTTCCGACGGAAAATTAACCCCCGAAGAACTTTTAAAAGACGCACAGTCAAAAGGTTACAGGCTTATTGCAATAGCCGACCACAACACCGTTGAGGGGTATAAAAAAACAAATATTCTCGAAAGCGCAATGGTTATAACAGCAATAGAATTTGACTGCTGGTATAAAGGCGTGCTTGTGCATTTGCTGGGTTACGGGGTGGATATAAATAACGAGGAGCTTTTAAAGCTCTGTGCTAAAACAAAAAAAGAAACCGAAGCCGACCTTGTAAGGCTGTTTAATCACCGACACCCCAAAGACGTAATAAAAGCCATACATTCTGCCGGCGGGGCGGCTGTATTGGCGCATCCGGCATGTTATTGGGCTATTAATTTGGATCATTTTATAAAATCATTAATTGATTTGGGCTTGGACGGGGTGGAATCGTACTATCCTTACAGACGCCACAGAGGGATAATTAAATTCCACACGGCAGAGACAGTAAGAAAAATTGCGAGAAAGTATAAAGTTATAATGACCGGCGGGTCTGACTCTCACGGAAAGATTGAGAGTATTATTTAAATTCCGAATTTTCAAAATCTTTTAATAATTCTGCGGGTGTTTTGTCATAGCCGTGTGCAATTTTTTCTAATATGGAAATTTTTATTTCCAAAATGTGATTTTCAATACGGCTTAAAGTAGAGGGTTCAATGCAATTTTTGTAAGCAAAAGAATTAAGCTTAAATCCCTTTGCTTCTCTTAATGATTTTAAATAGTCAGCTAATTTTTCATTATATTGCATATCTGCAATTATTGACTATAATGAATATGGTTTTATTGCCAATTCGCAATAAAATTTTCTTAATTAAAGAAAGAGAAAAATATGAAAACAATTCTTGTTGATTTAGATGGTGTGCTTAATGAATATGACGGACAATATGTAAAGGATTTTATACCCCCGCTTAGAAAAGATGCGAGGGATTTTTTACAATTGTTAAGTCAAAGCTTTAAAGTTGTTATTTTTTCCACACGTGAGGAATTTCTCATAAGAGATTGGGTTGAATCTAATAATCTTACCCAATATATTTCATCAATTACTAATGTTAAAACACCGGCTTTTGTGCAAATTGACGATAGATGCATAAATTTTAACGGCAATTATGCAGAAGCTATTGAAAATATAAAAAATTTTAAACCCTTTTGGGCAAAGTCTAATTAGCAGGTGCCAGAATTATAATAAGGTTTCTGCCTTCCATGGAAGGTTTTTTCTCAACATTGATAGGTTCACCCTCAAGGTCTGCAATAAATCTGTTGGCAAGGTCAAAAGCAAGCTCTGTATGCTGCATTTCACGACCTCTTAACATAATAACTATTTTAACCTTGTCGCCTGCGGCAATGAATTTTTTAATATTTTTAATTCTTACATTGTAATCATGAACATCTATTTTGTATCTGATTTTAATTTCTTTAATTTCTACGGTATGTTGTTTTTTCTTGGCTTCTTTAGCCTTTTTTTCCATCTCGTATTTATATTTGCCGTAGTTCATGATTTTAGCTACGGGGGGATTTTGGTTTGGTGATACAATTACTAAATCGAGGTCTTTTTCATCGGCAAGTCTTTGGGCTTCCTGTGTGGGTATAACGCCGAAGTTTTCTCCTTCGCTGCCTATTAATCTAACTTCTTTACATCTGATGTTTCTGTTAATAAGGGCTGCATCCTTGCCGCCGTTTGAAAAATCTCTGCTAATAATTGTTCTCCTTTATTGTGCTGTTTTAATTATTGTAGTGTGCTGAATATACATATGTCAAGCGGATTTTGTGCGACTGTTGAGTCGAGTCTGTAAAGCAGACGAGCTAACAACCATGTGAACAAGGTTAATGTAGTGCTGAATCGTACGAGACTGACTGAGTGAAGAACTTCCACTTTTTAATAAAGTTACGGGTTGTGGTTTTGCTCCAACAACAAAAAGCTAAAACCTTCTGTATGATCCGAGAATTTTTATATAATTTGTATTCAACCTGATTAAATCAAGCACCTTTTGTGACGGCTCATCTGTTATATGCCCTTCAAAATCCACAAAAAATACATATTCTCCAAGATTTTTTTTAGACGGTCTTGAATCGATGTATGACAAGTTTATGTTAAGTGCATCAAAAACGTTCAAAACTTTAACAAGCGCACCGGGTTGATTTTTTGTGGCAAAAGCAATGCTTGTTTTGTCACTGTCAGTGGCAGTTGTGCTGCAGCGGGAAAGCATTACAAAACGTGTTTTATTGTCGGGCTCGTCGTTTATGTTTTTTGCAAGCACGTTCAATTTAAATAACTCCGCTGTTCTTTTATTTGCGATTGCTGCGTATGATTCGTCAAGGTTAACAAGCTCCTGTGCTGCTTTGCTGGTTGAGGCTTTTTCTATTTGCTCAACAGTGGAATCAAAATGTTTGCTTATAAAATTCTGGCATTGCGCAAGCGCCTGCGGATGAGAGATGATTTTTTTTATCTTCTTTATATCTTTTGCTTTTGACACAAGACAGTGATGAATGGGAATAACGGTTTCCGCACAAATTTGCACATTGTGGTCTTTCAGGTTCAAAAGATTGTCGAGAGTTTCTCTTACCATTCCTTCAATGGAATTTTCTATAGGAATAATCCCTGCCGTGTGCGGGTTTTTGTCAACATACTCTATAATTTTTTTTACGGTTGCAAACGGAAGCTGCTCAAGATTTTTTTGAGCAAGCATTGTTAAAAATTGGTTTTTGGCAATTTCGCTGTAGGTGCCGACAGGACCCAAAAACAAAAGTTCTTTTATTTCTTCATTTATCTCAATCATTTTGCCGTACGCCGATTATCTGGTAAAATAACATTTATTACATTGTACAAAATTGTTTTTAACTTGACAAATTGTACAAATAGCGAATCAGACTTACGGGAAAAGGTATGGAAACTAACATTAAATTTGGTACTGACGGGTGGAGAGCCGTTGTCGGCAAGGATTTTAATCACAAAAACGTGGAAATAGTAACAAAAGCCATTGCACAATACATTATTGATGAGGACGGAATAAACAAGCCTGTTATTATAGGCTATGACCCCAGAAATATGGCAAAAGAGTTTGCACAATTCAGTGCGGAAATTTTATCGCAAGCTGGTTTTAACGTTACCGTTTCATCGGAAATTATTCCGACACCGGTGCTTGCTTTTAATGCAAAATACAGAAACGCAGCTGCTTTGATGTTTACGGCATCTCACAATCCGCCGGAATATCTCGGGATAAAATTCATCCCCGATTATGCGGGACCCGCCACCACAAAAATTACCAATGCAATAATGGAAAACATCAAAAATATTGATTCCGTTGTGTTTAAATCACTGCAAAAACCCGAAATCAAATACGAATCTTTTAAAGAACCTTATTTTAAACATATTGAATCAATTATTAATTTTGAAAAAATAAAAGACTACTTTACCCGAGAAGATGATGACGGAGAAATTGTTTACGACGGTCTTTACAGTGCAAGCATAGGCTATTTTGACGAACTTTTAAAACGCAACGGCATAAGTTGTGAAACCTTGCACATGCATCATGACCCCAATTTCGGCGGCGGTATGCCCGAGCCGAAAGCAAAATATCTGTCGGAATTAATTGACCTCATTGCCCGCAGAACCAGCGCAATAGGGCTCAGCAACGACGGTGATGGCGACAGGTTCGGGGTAATCAACGAAAAAGCGGAGTTTGTAACCCCCAATGAAATTATCGCTTTGCTTTTGGGGCATTTAATCAACAACAAAAATTATTCCGGCAGGCTGGTTAAAACAGTCGGGGCAAGCAGAATGCTTGATATAATTGCGGATTATTACAATGTTGAGGTTATAGAAACCCCTGTCGGTTTTAAATGGGTGGGTGCCGCAATGCGTGAATATGACGTTATAATCGGCGGTGAAGAATCCGGCGGCTTAAGCATTAAAGGTCATATTCCGGAAAAAGACGGCATACTTGCCGATTTGCTGGTTTTAGAAATGCTTGCTTATGAAAATAAATCGCTGTGGGAATTGCAAGAGGATTTAAGACAAATTGCGGGCTGTACTTTTATTAATGAGCGTGTCGATGTAAAACTGCTTGATAATCATCAGCTTGAAATTTTAATGAAAAAGTACTCGGAGCTTGAAAAAATTGCAGGCTTTGGAATAAAAGAAACCGATGACAAAGACGGTATAAAATACTATCTTGACGATGACAGAACCTGGGTGCTAATACGCCCCAGCGGTACCGAACCGTTGTTGAGGATTTATTTTGAATCTGACACTAAAGAAAAAATAGAAAAATTAAAGGAATTTTTTAAGTAATGAATAATTTAAAACCATGTTCTTTAATAGATTATAGACATTCAATAGCTACATTTTTTTTAATGTTCAGCGCCATTTTTATAATAAGCGGTACTTTGGCAATATATATAAAAGAGGCTATTTGGGGCTTTGGCATTTTAATTTTTCTTGTTAGTTTAATAGTAGTTTCGACTGTTCGCTCGACAGATAAAACTTTGCCTAGATTTATTGGTGCGGGTGATGATTCATTAAAGATAGTTTACTGGGACAAGAAAGAAAAAATTGTACCGTTTCAAGATATTACACAATTTATTGTTGACGGCTTTATCGGCAGATCTGTGCAAACAATTATAACTATAAAAACAAAAGATGATGTGATTAAAGTCGATATAGAAATTTTTGACAGCGCAGTTGATATTATTGCTTGTTTAAAAGACAAAATTGATATTGAGTATAAAAATAAAGCTCTTGAAAACATGTTCAAAAACAATATAATTGAGCCTTGGCGGAAAAAATTCCGTATTGCATTTGCTTATTTCTGGGTGACGGTGTTCTGGGTGATTGCTATTGCATTGTGTTTTACCATGCCGTCAATGGTTCATTAAATTCAAACCGTTAAATATAGCTTTAACGTTTGCTTTTGAGGTGCTTTCGTCTTTGCCTCTGGCAACAATGGTTCTGCCGTTTGAATCTTCAAAATGGATAACCGTCATTGCGGTGGCTCCGGAGCCGAAAATCTCGCCATCCAGTGCATACTGTTCGTAATCAACAAGTTTTTGAGGGAAACCTGCCTGTTTTAATGCTGACATGCAAGCATCAACAGGACCGTTCCCTTCTGCATTCATATCAAAAAATTCTGTTTTATGGAAAAATTTGAGGTTGAATAATTTTTCTGCGATTTTTTCAAACGCAACAAGTCTGAAATCACCTTTGACATTAAATACTTCATTAAAGTAAATATCAATAATATTTCTTGTCGGCAATTCTCCGACTTTTTCCGCAGCCTCTTTAACAACAGGCGTAATGCGGATTGCCTCCTGCATTGTAATTGGATAACCGGCATCAGAAATAATTTCAAATACCGCAGTTTTACCGGACTGGCTTGTAAAGCCGATTTTTTCGTCGTCTTTTCTGCCGATAAGTGTCGGGTGTATGGGTCTGTAAGCACCTTTTTCCATATCTTTTGTTTTGACTGCGCCGTCCTGATGGATTCCGCTTCTGTGGGCAAGTGCCTCCTGACCTATGAGCGGGGCTTTTTGCGCAATTTCGGTTTTAGACATATCGGCAACGGTGAGTGCGAGTTCATAAATTTCCCCGAGGTTCAGCGGAACTTCAACGCCGCTGTTATGCAACGCAACGGCAACCTCATACATATTTGTGTTGCCAGCACGTTCACCAAGCCCGTTAAGACAGCATTCCAGCTGTGTTGCTCCGGCAAAGTAGCTTTCCACAGTTGCTGCTGTTGCCATACCGAGGTCATTGTGGCAATGCACGGCAATCATAATATTTTTGGGCAGCGCCTCGTAAACCTGTGCAACCATATCCACAAAGGTTTTTATTCTGGTTCTTTCCACCGTGTTGGGAAGGTTTATAACGGTTGCGCCCGCTTGGACAATTTCTTTGAGTGTGTCTGTTACAAACGGAAGGTTTTCCATACAGTCGCCAAAATGCTCTACGGAAAATTGAACTTCTCCGTTTTTGTTTACTTTTAACAATTCTTCTTTTGCAAACTTTACTGCCTCTATGGCGGTTTTGCGCACCTCTTGCGGATCTTTGTTCAAAACGTATTTCATATTAAACGGACTCATCGCAATAAAAGTGTGGACTCTGGGTCTTTTGCAGTCTTTTATTGCCTCAACCGCTTTTAATATGTCGTGTTCTACCGCACGTGCAAGTCCGCTTATGACAAGATTTTCCGGTGCAATTTGCGCCAGTCTTTGCACCGCTTCAAAATCCATTTCCGATGCTGCGGGGAAACCTGCCTCAACCGCCTGAACACCAAAGTCTACAAGTTTGTTGAAAATATACTCCTTTTCCTTTATGTTCCATGGTTTTTTCAGTGATTGGTTGCCGTCACGCAATGTAATATCATAAAAAAAAGGTTGTCTTGTCATAAGTTTGTCCTGCTGTTTATTTTTTTTAATTATAGATTAATTTTTACGTTCTAACAATTTTTTATTTAAGTTCTGCAAAATTGACTGCTTTGACGAATCTTAATATAATAAATTTGTAAAAGAACGGAGTCTGATTTGGATAATTACAGCTTTTTAAAACCTTCTAACAAACTGGAAATAATAGTAGACGGCAAAAGTTATTTTTGTACGATTTATTACGTTGAAAACGAAAAATTGACTGTCTTTTTTGAAAAACAAACGGAATTGCCCGAAAAAGAGATTGAAATTAATATTTATGCCGAGGACGGTATCTATAACGCAACAAGCCGTATATTATCCAGCAATTATTTAAATGATACTACTTTTTATATGTTGTCGTTCCCTTCAAATATAAAACATTCTCAAAGAAGGGAATATTTAAGAGCCAACATCGAAACTGATTTTACTTTAACTATTAATTTTGACGGCGAAGAGTTGGACAAACTCATAGCTACGACAAAAAATATTTGCGCTAAAGGACTGGCTTATATTTCAGACAGACAAATGGGTGCTTACAGTGATTTGGACGTTGATTTGCAGCTTGCGGGTAAGGTTATACACACTAAAGCGGAGCTTGTTTATTGCACGCCTATAAGGGTTAACAACACTTTTAAATTTTTAACTGCGCTGACTTTTACAACTATTTCCAAAGAGGAAATGAATTTTATTACGCTGCAGTGTATGAAATTTAAGGGATAATTTGTTTTACTTTTTTGGGATTGAATAGTTGTGTAATGCGGTTACAAAAAACGTTATCCTGAGGGGTAGGGCAGACTTTAGTCTGCCAATATTAAATAAACGTACTATAAAAAATAGCAAATTATTTTTTGACGGGTTTTATGTCTTATATGAAAATTCCTTCAATATCTCCACAATCAGTTAAAAACAATCCCCTCGCAAAAATTATCTGGAAAACTCCGGAGCAAACCGACGGGCGTAAATTTTTTGAACCCTTTAGCTTAAACAAAGGCGCTATCGGTGATGTTTTTGTCAAAATTTCAAAATATCACAGAGGTGAAAATAACCTTTATATCGAGGTTAAAAATCCTTTTGGCAAAGAGCTGGGACACGAACTTTTGTCAATGGAAAAAGACAAAACCAGAAATATTGTCGGCTTTGATATGAGGGTTGCGGATGAATACAGAAGGAAGAGTTTTCGCATAGGAGAGCTTTTAAGACTTGCAAGTATTATGGAAATGCTTGAAAATAAAGCTTCGCATATAAAAATTTGTTCAAAAGATACTGCCGTGTATTTCCATGGAAAATACAAGTTTGAACCTGCAATTACTTCTTTTGACGAGCGCAACAAAGTGCTGCAATCAATTATTGATGACAAAAGTGTAAATTTTCAAGACCTTAACCAAAAAGCCGAAAACCTCTTACACGAAGCACTGACAACAACGGATAATCCGCCGAATCAGAGGGATTTGTGCGTAAGAACAAATGAACTTGCAAAAGAATATATTGAAAGAGCTCTTTTAGAGGATAAGCCCGAGAAAAAGCATCCGTTTAAATACGGTTTGTATATGATTTTGAAAAGTGATACGGTAAAACAATTTAAAGATTTTTTTAATAAGATGTTTGAAAAACAGGGAATAGACTATAAAATATCTTGATTATAATGTTCGGGATTTTGTCGGACTGCTTTTTTTACATCAAATAAATGTTATAATTGTTATGCAAAAAGTATAAATATATAGAGGGTTTGTCATGAAAATAATGTTTGTATCAGCCGAGGTGGCTCCTTTTTCTAAAGTTGGGGGGCTTGCAGATGTTGTGGGCAGTCTGCCTAAGGTGCTTGAAAAAATGGGGCACGAGGTTGCTATATTTACTCCTTTGCACGGGTGTATCGACCAGCAGAAATACAATATTCAAGAGGTGCCGAACTCTAAACTGACAATAGATTACAGCTACGGTCAATATTATTTTAATTTGAAAATGGCAAAACTGCCCGATACGAACATCAATGTGTTTTTCCTCGATAACAGCAAATATTTTGCACCGTTTCATGAAGTTTACCCCAGATACATAGATACAAGATACGAGCACGAAAGATTTATTGCGTTTTCCCATGCGTCAATTGAATACGCAAGACTTTTGAACTTTAAACCCGATGTTATACATTCAAATGACTGGCACACGGCGATGATTCCCGTGTATATGAAAGTAAATTATAAGGATGATCCGTTCTTTAAAGATACAAAAAACTTTTTCTCCATACACAACATTGCTTATCAGGGTCAGTGGTTTGACGATTTGTTGTACTTTGCACAAATTGACCACAAAGATGTTTGGAACTGCTGGGGGCTTGAGCATTTCGGAATGCTCAACTGGATGAAAGGTGCAATTAACTATAGCGATAAAATTATAGTTGTTTCTCCTAACTATGCAAAAGAAATTATGACCTACGAAGGCGGACACGGTCTGGATTGGACTTTGAACCATAACTCACACAAACTGCTCGGTATCTTAAACGGTGTTGATTACAGCGTCTACAACCCCGAAACCGATAAATTTATTGCAAAAAATTATGACTTAAATCATGTTCAATACAAAGAAGATAATAAAAAGGCAGTGCTGGAACAGTTCGGTCTGCCTTATGAAAAGGATAAACCGCTGATTGCAATAGTTTCCCGACTTGTTGAGCAAAAAGGTTTTGATTTGCTCGGGCCTGTATGTGAAGAATTGAAAGGGCTGGACGCACAGTTTATAATACTCGGCACTGGTGCAAAGCATTACGAAGATATGTTCAGTTATTTGAGCAATACAAGTTCTAATATCAGAGCAAAAATTGAATTCAGCATACAGTTGGGCAACCTTATGTATGCGGGGGCGGATATGTTTTTAATGCCGTCAGCGTTTGAGCCGTGCGGGTTGAGTCAGCTTATTGCATTAAAATACGGAACAATCCCTATAGTACGTGCAACCGGCGGACTGGATGATACAATCATCGGATATCCTCTGGAAAACGGCGACGGCTTTAAGTTCTGGAATTACAGCCCGTATTCTATGATGGATTGTATAAGGTATGCCATCGATATATTTAAGGATAAAAAAGATTGGGCACATCTTATTGAAAATGCAATGAAGGCTGATTTCAGCTGGGATAAAAGTGCACAAAAATATGTTGATGCTTACAAAGAAGCTTGCGGAAAATAATTCCGGAAAAGAATTTATTTTACCGAAGCAATTGATTATATGAAAAAATAAAAAAGCCCGCATACATTTTATGCAGGCTTTTTTATGTATTAAATAATTTGTTTTTAAACTTTCAAAACAAATCCGCCGTTATCGGCATTTTGGATTGCGTTTTCATTCATTTTTGCTCTGAGATTTTTAATGTATTTGTAAACATAATCTCTTGGCAAATCCAACACCTGAGCGAGTTCTTTTGCATAAACAATGTGATTTTTGTTGTTTAAAAAGTGTTCGTAAACAGCTTGTTCTCTGGGTGTAAGATTTTTCTTGAAAGTTACCGCAACTTCTTCTTTTACGATAGAAGCCTGCGGGGCTGCAGGTTGTACAGTTGTTTTAACAGCTGTTTTTGCTGCGGTTTTTGTTTTTATTGCGGGTTTAACTTCCTTAACCGCTGCTTTTTTAGTTTCCGTTTTAGCTGCAGGTTTTTCTGTTTTTACAGCCGGTTTTGGTTTGTTAATAGCTTTTCTTAAATCTCTTTCCAGTTTGATTTCTTTTTCTCTGTCAAAAGATTGCTGTGCCAGCGAGCTTATTCTTTCTGCTTTAAAATTGCTTTGAGAAATAGTTGTATCTTCGTTTGTTACATATCTGACTTCTGATGAATGGTGTTTGTAAACCATATCCACCATATCGTTGGTTTCTTTCTCCTCATTTATTACTTTGCCTAATCTTTTGGCATATTCTTCCAACGTAATTTTTTCCAAAGATCCTCTCCATTGTTTGATTTCTTCTTTGGTCAAATAATCCGGCATATTAATAAATCTCCTTGACTAAATATATAATAACTATTCCTTAACCCTAAAGTTTTTGAATAAGCAGATGAACCATTCCGCCTGCAAAAAATTTTATCTTTCTCAACTTACCAATGGGGTTCAAGTTATGTATAATTTAGCATGAAATTTATAAAAAAATCTCAAAATATGTAGCAATATTTACAATGTAAATTTATTTGTTCAGCAGTTGATTTTTTGTTTTTTCGCGTGCAATTTTATCCTGTTCAAGAATTTGTTCAAGCGACGGATTTAAAATATTATTATGCTCCGACATTATTTTTTTTGTTATTTCATAAATTTCCCAAAGAGAAATTTTTCCGTTTAAAAACATAAATACTGCTTCTTCGTTTGCTGCGTTCATAACGGCCGGCAGCGTACCGCCCTGTTTTCCTGCTTCAAACGCAAGTTTTAAACACGGAAATTTTTCCAAATCAGGCGCTTCAAAATCCAGCCTTCCCGCTTTTATAAAATCAAAGTTTCTTGTTTCAATACCCTCGTATCTGTGCGGATATGTTAAGGTGTATTGAATCGGAATGTGCATAGAAGGAAAGCCTAATTGTGCAATAACGCTTCCGTCAACGTATTCCACTGCACTGTGTACAATACTTTGAGGGTGTACAACCACCTGAATTTTTTCGTAAGGCATATTAAAAAGATGATGCGCTTCTATAACTTCGAGTCCTTTGTTCATTAAGGTTGCCGAGTCTATGGTGATTTTTTTGCCCATATTCCATCTTGGGTGATGAAGCGTTTCTTCAACGGTTGCATTTTTTATATCATCAATTGTTTTGTTTCTGAAAGGTCCGCCTGATGCAGTTATAATAAGTTTTTCAACTTCTTCTCTTTTGGTAAGACACTGATGTATTGCTCCGTGTTCGGAATCCACGGGAAGAATTTTCACCCCGTTTTCTTTTGCTTTTGCCATAACAATATCACCTGCCATAACAAGAGTTTCTTTGTTAGCAAGTGCGACATCTATTTTGTTTTCTATGGCTGCAAGTGTAGGCTTTAAACCGGTTTTGCCTGAAACGGAAACTAAAATTCTGTCGTTAGTTTTGTCGGACGCAACTTCAATTAATCCTTCGTCACCGTATAAAACATTTATTTTAGGAAACTCTTTTTTTAATAACAGAGCATTTTGCTGCGATTTTACACAGACATTTTTCGGATTTAAAATTTTTATTTGTTTTCGCAATTCCTCGATATTGTCCCCGCCGCAGATTGAAACAATGTCAAAATAGTCAGGCATTTTTTGTATAACTTCTACAGCCTGTCTGCCTATGGAACCCGTTGAACCTAAAATTGAAATTTTCATAATTTTCCCTGAATAAAATTTGTTTGTCCGCAATTAAATTATAAGATAAATAGATTAAAAGGAAATTTTTAAATATAAAATATTTAACAGTGTTTGCTTAACATTTTCATGAGCAAATAATAACTTTAAATTCGGGCAAAAATTTTTTTATTAATCAATTACACATGTAACAATTTTAAGTGTAATCATTACAATAGTTTGTAAAATATGACCGATTATATTATAATGGTAGAACTTAAAGAGAAAATGTGTGTGAAAACCCTACTCAGCAAAGGTAAAGCATATATTTAAAGAAATTTGTAAGAGTACTGGAATAAAAAGAGAATGGCTTTAACCTTCCAAGAATTAATTTTAAATTTATCAAAATTTTGGTCAGACTACGGATGTATAATTCAACAGCCTTATGATATTGAAAAAGGCGCCAGCACAATGAACCCTGCAACATTCTTGCGTTCTCTGGGGCCTGAACCGTGGAATACCGCAATGGTTGAACCTTGCAGAAGACCTACTGATGCCCGCTACGGTGAAAACCCTAACAGACTGGGACATTATTTTCAGTATCAGGTTATTTTAAAACCTTCGCCGGACAATGCGCAGGAACTTTATTTGAAAAGTTTGGAAGCAATGGGTATTGACCTGTCGCAGCACGATGTAAGATTTGTTGAAGATAACTGGGAATCTCCGACTCTGGGTGCTGCAGGTGTAGGTTGGGAAGTATGGCTGGACGGTATGGAAATTACCCAGTTTACATATTTTCAACAGGTTGGCGGTTTGGAAATCAAACCCGTTGCACTTGAGTTAACTTACGGTCTTGAACGTATTGCAATGTATCTTCAAAACGTAAATTCCGTTTACGATGTTATGTGGAATAACGAATTGAAATACGGTGAAATATATCTGCAAAATGAAATTGAGCAGTCAAAATACAATTTTGAAGTTTCTAACGCTCAAACTCTTTTCAAACTCTTTGATTTATATCAGCAGGAAGTTGAAAACTGTGTGGAAAATGAACTTGTACTGCCTGCTTACGATTACGTTTTAAAATGTTCTCACACATTTAACCTGCTTGATGCAAGAGGCGTAATCAGCAAAGATGAGAGAATCAATTTTATTAACAGAGTGAGAAGAATGGCTGCCATGGTAGCCAAATTGTACGTTGAACAAAGAGAAAAATTAGGTTTCCCCTTACTTAAAAAAACAACGATTAACATATAATATAAGGATATTTACATGAGCCAACAAGATGTTACTGAACCGAAATTGGTGGAACACTTTATTTCTAAGTTGTTGAAGACCAAAAATCCTGACGACATGATAGCCGATACAAAAGAAACAGGCTTGAACAAAACGTTAACTTGGATTGATTTGATTATACTCGGTATAGGTGCCGTAATCGGTGCGGGTATTTTCTCAATGGTAGGTACAGCGGTTGTTGGTACTGCTTCTCATCCCGGAGCAGGTCCGGCACTCGTTATTTCAATGATTATTGCAGCTATTGCGTGTATATTTTCAGCACTGTGTTATGCTGAATTTGCCGCAATGATTCCGGTATCGGGCGGTGTTTATACATACACGTTTGCCACAATGGGCGAGCTTGCCGCTTGGATGGTAGGCTGGGTGTTGATGCTTCAATACACAATAGGTAATATTGCGGTTGCCTGCAGCTGGACAGGTTATTTGTTCCAATTCTTAAGAGGGTTTGAAACTTATACAACCCATTTACCGGCAGCATTGCAGGGTGTTATTCATCATATTATGTACCCGCCGTTATGGTTAATTAGTGATTACGGTTCAGCTAAGGCTGCTTATTTAAAAATGGGGATGAATCCTGTTGATCATATTCCGCATTTATTCGGAATACTGCCTATTTGTATAAACATTCCTGCAATTTGTATTATTGCACTTGTTACATATATTCTTGTTAAAGGTATTTCCGAATCCAAAAACATGGCAAGTATAATGGTTGCAATAAAACTTCTTGTTATTGCTTTGTTTATCGGCGTCGGTGCTTTTTATGTAAAACCGGCAAACTGGACTCCGTTTATGCCTAACGGTGTGGGCAGTGTTTTGATAAGCGCATTTACTATATTCTTTGCATATACAGGTTTCGACGCTATTTCCACGGCTGCTGAGGAAACTAAAAATCCGCAAAGAGATGTTCCTATCGGTATTATAGGTACATTGCTTGCTTGTACCGTTGTTTATATTTTTGTAGCACTTGTATTAACAGGTGTTGTACCCTGGAGCCAAATTAACATTAATGCACCTATTGCGCATGCAATACAAAAAACAGGTCAAAACTGGATTGCAGGTTTTATTTCTATCGGTGCTTTGACAGGTTTGACATCAGTATTGCTGGTAATGCAGCTTGCTGCAACAAGAATACTTTTTGCAATGGCGAGAGATAACTTCTTCCCGACCATACTTAAAAAAGTTCATCCTGTTTATAAAACTCCGCATGTAATCACATGGCTGGTGGGTGGAGCAATGATGATAGGATGTTTGTTCCTTGATTTGAATCTCGCTGCACAGCTTTGTATATTCAGTGTGTTTACGGCGTTTATTATGGTTTGTGTCAGCGTATTAATTTTGAGAAAAACAGACCCCGACAGAGAAAGACCTTTCAGAGTTCCTTTCTCGCCTTTGTTCCCTTCTTTAGGCATACTGCTTTGCGGAAGTTTGATGTGCGTTGCAATTATCAGCATGGGTAAACATGCATTGTTGTTCCCTCTGTGGCTGTTAATCGGTATAGGCATATATGCCGGCTACGGTTATAAGAGAAACAGACGCATTGAGCGCATTGAAGAAAAAAGACAGCAAAACAAAGCCGCAAGAGAACGAGCTTCGCTGTAGTAATAAATAATTTTATGAAATAAAAAGACCTTTCATTTGAAAGGTCTTTTTGTGTATTAAACTAAAGGTCCGTTGTATTTTCTATACAAAGACATAACCTCATTATCAAAGTGCTGTCCTTTGCGCAAACCCGTGTAAACCTCTGCTACAAATTCAAGAGGAGAACTTGCGGCATAACTTGATACTCTGTAGGGTATCCGGCTTGTTTCCGTATCAAGTGTAAAATCTTTTCTCAGCTGTGTCATCTGAGCGCCGGCTTCTTCATATC
The DNA here is from genome assembly GCA_944325555.1 of Candidatus Gastranaerophilales bacterium. Taxonomy (GTDB): domain Bacteria; phylum Cyanobacteriota; class Vampirovibrionia; order Gastranaerophilales; family Gastranaerophilaceae; genus Limenecus. The sequence continues at coordinate 50,210 of CALVAN010000004.1, forward strand.
TCGGGTATATTGATCGATGATGCATGTGTCCCATTTCGTGAACAAATATATCATCAAAGGCAAAATCCTGCATTTTGTAGTCCTTTAACCCGAGATTTCTTGCATGGGCTGCACTTTTTGCATTTGATATACCCTGATACAATTCCATTTTATCCTTGAAAGAAGAATTTGGATTAAAGGTGTTCAATTTTTCTATAAATTTGTCCATGGCATTTGATTTGTAACTTAAATCAGATAAAACATATTTTCCGTCTTTTAATGCAATAAAATTTGACAAACCCGTTCCTCTGCCTCTTTCGACAAAAGAATCTTTAATAACCTCGTCAAAACGATTAAAGGTATCCGTGTTAACAAACAAAACTCTTTTGTTTGTTTTAGGGTCTAATTTATACCCCATGGGAGCGGTAACGTGCAATTCTCCTTTTTTCAAAAAACGTATAACCTGTGGGATTTCTCCAGTCAGACGTTTTTCTTTATGCAGCATTTCGTTAAGGGTATTTATCATATCAAGATCTGCAAGTTCGGAATTTTCATAACGCCGTATTTTTAAATCTCTTTTACCGTAATTAACGGCCTCTTTAACGGATTTTGCATTAATAAATTCGCCTGATTTTGCAGCTTGTTTGAAAATATTTAATCTGCCTCTTGTTGCAGTGTATAAAGCAGTACCGACAACAGCCAACCCCGATGCGATAATTACGCTTTTGTTTAAAGCATTCTTTTTATCTTTTTGGGTAGAAATATCGACAACATCTTTTTTTAAACCGACATCGCTTAAAAACTTTAATGAGTTCTGCTTTTGCGCTTTACGAGTAACGTTGCTGACATAATAACCCTGTACGTTGTTCCTTACTTCCATGCAATTTTTCCTACACTTTAAAACTTACTTAATTTAATAAAAAATTTTGTAAGTAAAAAATTGCGTATTTCATATAGTCAACTGACCCCGACAATTCATTGAACCGACGCAATAAACAAGTACAATATTGGTTATACAACAAGGGCATCGGCAACAAGTGCATGGGGTCACTTGAGCAAAATTATCGCATAGGCGACCTCGCTGCCTCTCACAAACTATTCACAGGATTGTTTGCTCGGCAGAGTGTGTATCATTCTCGGCTTGAAATGCAGGCGAGTTTACTAGCCGTACATATCGGGATGCCCCTGAGTACAAGCGAGGTCTTACTCAGACAAAATTATTTTGTTTCATAAATCTGTTTTTGCAGATAGCTGTATTTTGGATAATAAGTTTCGGGGTCTTCTTTTGCAGCTTTAATTTCCTCCGAACACTTAACAAACAGATCCGCAAGCACAGGATCAAATTGCGTACCGGCACATCTTTTTATTTCTTCAATAGCTGTTTCGTGAGAGAGAGCCTTGCGGTATGAACGGGTCGAGGTCATTGCGTCATAAGTATCGGCAAGCGCAATAATACGACCGGATATAGGAATTTCTTCTCCTTTTAATCCGTAGGGATATCCTTTGCCGTCCCAGCGTTCGTGGTGGCATCGCAGCCAGTTGGATACAACCGTAAGTTTTTTGATACCCATAAGCATTTTTTCTGCACGTGCAGGGTGGGATTTCATAAGCTCGTATTCTTCATCCGTAAGCTTGTCGGGTTTGCACAAAATCTTTTGGGGGATACCTATTTTGCCTATATCATGCAAAAGCCCGGCTGTTTCTATTTCTTCAAGGGTTGTATCATCAAGATTAAGATTTTTTGCAAGAATCAAAGAATACATAGTTACACGCAGCGAGTGACCGTGCGTGTACGGGTCTTTTGCGTCCAGAGCCGAGGCAATAAGTTTTATTGTTTTATAAAACAGTTCTCTTAAATCTTTTAAAATAACCGTTTTGTTATTAACAAGATCAAACTTTCTTATACCGGAATCTATGGTCATTTTTAATTCTTCGGGGTCAAAGGGTTTTACTATATATTGGTACAGGTGGCAATCGTTAATGGAATCAACAATTGCATCTACATCCAAATGCCCTGTTAAAAGAATTTTTACGATATCGGGATATTCTCCCGCAACACGTTTTAAAAATTCTGTCCCTTCCATCTCCGGCATTTTTTGGTCGCTTACAATCAATGCAATTTCATCCCCTTTGCCTTCAACAATTTCCAACGCTTCCTTTCCGTTAGAGGCGGTAAGGATATTATAATCATGACGAAGTGTCCTGCGAAGCAGCTGCAGGTTGTTTACTTCATCATCTACCAGGAGAATTGTATGTTTTTCATTTTTTTGATTCAATTGCAGAATTTCGCTTAAGCTTTCTTCAAAAGAATCTTCTTTTAATAATGCAAAATTGTCCATAAATACACCATAATACATTTTTTATTTCGACCAAACGGGGTCAAAACTTTATAACTTTATTTAAAAACTTTACAAAAGTTTAGAAAAAAGCCATAACGTGGTTTATTATATATTATTTTAGCGATAATTAAAATACGACATTTAAAGCACTTTAGAGAAAAAATATTTGAAATAAGACAGGAAAAAATATGTTTTTAAAACAATATGAAAGAGGAAGAACCTTTGTTGCAAAGCTGGATTACGGCTCGGATTTGCTTGAGGAATTAACAAAAATTTGCCAGAAAGAATATATTAAAACCGGATATATTCAGGTAATAGGCGCTGTTTCAAGCTTAAAATACGGGTTTTATGAACAGGATGTTAAAGAGTATATTTATACAACTTATGCCTATGACGAATCTTTGGAAATTGTCTCCTGCAGCGGAAATATATCGATAAAAGACGGAAAACCCTTCTGCCACTTGCATATTGTGGCATCAGATAAGAAAGGCAAATGCGTTGGCGGACATCTCGTTGCCGGAACATCTGTTTTTGCGGCAGAGGTTGTGATTCAGGAAATTCTCGGAGAGGATTTGATAAGAGAATTGGATGATACTACAAAACTTACACTGTGGAAATAAACAGCTGTTAATTATATAAATAAAGCCTTTCTTTCAATAAGAAAGGCTTTATTTTTAATAAAATTGTATGACAATTTTTATTTCTTCCGGCTGTTTTCTACAATTTTTGCAACAACGTCATTGAAGAATTTGTCGGCAGTTATTTCTTTTTCAACTTTGCAGTTTGCAAGTTCGTTGTTGCGCAGGTTGTTAACTCTGATTGCAGCTTCTTCAACCGGCATTTTTTTATAATAATTAAACAGTTTCGGGTTGTTCATTACTATGTCATATAAATAAGAAAGACCTGTTTTGGCTTCACCTTCCGTTTTTATTGCCTCTCTTATGTAAGATTGTTCAAGGAGATTTGCTGCTTGATGATATCTTTTAGCACCTCTGCCTTCTGCATCGGCACAAAAATCATCAGAAATTTTTCTCATTTTATCAAGGTCAACATGTCCGTTCCTTGAGTTTTCACCGATAATTCTGTTTGCTTCTTCCTGACTGGCTTTTTGAATTTCGTCAATTTTATCTATAGTTTCTTTTTTGGAAAGATTGATTTCCGGTTTGGCTTCTTTTACGGGAGCGGATTCCTGTTTAGCTTTATTTGTTTCAGGTTTAGCATCTTGTTTAGAAGCTTCAGCAGGTTTGGCTTCCGGTTTCGCTTCCGCATTAGCAGGAGCTTCTTGTTTAGGAGCCTCAGCGGGTTTAGTTTCTGTTTTAGCCGCAGGGGCATCTGTTTTTGGTGCTTCTTCAGGTTTAGCTTCGGGTTTTGCAGCAGGAGTTTCCTGTTTCGGTGCATCAGCGGGTTTATTTTCTGGTTTTGCCTCAGGTGCTTTTGCATCCGCAGCTTCTACAGGTTTTTCTTCTGTTTTAGCAGCAGGAGCTTCCTGTTTCGGTGCATCAGCGGGTTTATTTTCTGGTTTTGCCTCAGGTGCTTTTGCATCCGCAGCTTCTACAGGTTTTTCTTCTGTTTTAGCAGCAGGAGCTTCCTGTTTCGGTGCATCAGCGGGTTTATTTTCTGGTTTTGCCTCAGGTGCTTTTGCATCTGCAGCTTCTACAGGTTTTTCTTCTGTTTTAGCAGCAGGAGCTTCTTGTTTAGGAGCCTCAGCGGGTTTAGCTTCAGGTTTAGCAGAAGGGGCATCTGGTTTCGGTGCTTCTGCTGTTGCTGCTTTGGACTCTGCTTTAGATACATCAGCAGCTGTTTCTGTTACGTTTTTTGCCTGTGCTGCTTCTGTAGTTCCCTTTTGGGCGGTCTTTGAAGCGTCTGCTACTTCTTCTTTTGCTTTTGCTGCAGCATCCGCCAGACCTTCTTTTACTTCATTGACGGTCTTTTTATTTAAATTTTTACCTCTGCCTTTTACCAAATAAACGCCCAGACCTGCAAGTACAATTGCACCCGCAACATATGGTGCGGCTTTTTTGAAGTTTGTTTTTGCTTTGCTTAAATCTTTGTTTTCTGTTTTAGTTTCCTCGGTTTTAGCGACTTGTGCAGGAGCGGTAGCAGCGGAAACGGTTGTTTTAGCAGCAGGAGCAGTTGCTGCAGCTGCTGTTGAGGCGGCAACTTTTGCCTGAGTTGCGGCAACCAAATTGCCTGCCGGCGGTAAAGATAATGTACTGATTGATTTGATGTCCATATAAATCTCCCTTTATTTATATAAGTTAGTGACACATTGCATATTAAACATAACTGTTTTACGTCATAAATACTCTCTTTAATTAATTGTTGTACCGAGCTTTTTAGCTGTCTCTTTTAGAAGGTTCAATGTATGTTCATTATCAGAATCAATTATCTGAGGCGGAAGCTCAAACCTTCTAAATGCATTAACTCTTTGCAGAGCCTGTTCTTTAGGCATTTTTTTATAAATGTCGAAAAGAACTTTATTGTTTAAAAAGTCTTTTTCTAATTCAGAAAATAATTTTTCACCCGAAGGTTTGCTCATAAAATCATTTAAAATAGCCTTTTCCATAATATATGCGGCTTTATGGGCATCCGGTTCATTTTGTGCAATTTGTGTTAACCTTTCAAGAGGTGTACCCTGAGCTTTAGATAGGGATTCTGTGTTAATAATCGATTCCGTATTTTTTCTTAGTCCCTGATTAATTTGCATTATATCGTTAAAGTTTCCGTCAATTTTAAAGGTATCATTATATTTTTTAAATTGGCGTTTTTCTATCAGTCTGTCGAACATTTTGTCAAAAAATGTTTCTTTAGACATGTCTTTAGCGGCATTGCATTTTAAAAGATCATTGTAACAGATGTAGTTAATTCTGTTTACGGCTTCTTCAAGAGGCATTTTTGTGTATATAGACATAAGCTCCGTGTCAGATTTCATTGTATCAAACAGGTTGTACACTCCGTGTTTTTCAAAACCGTCAGGTTTTATGTATTCTCTGATATAAGATTGTTCAAGAATCTCAGCTGCCTGATGGAATCTGTCCGCACCTCTGCCGGCCTCGTCCGTTGAAAAATCATGGGCAACTTTTCTCATTATATTAAAATTTATATGTCCGTCTTTGGTGTTTTCCGCAATGATTCTGTTAATTTCATCAAACTTTTCATTTTTGTTTTTAATTATTTTTGCAATAATTTCGTCATTTAAAGGGTTTATTTTATTTTTAATCTCTTTATATCCGTCTATGGCTGGAGTAATAGCAGCGCTTACAACCTCTGATTTTTTTACGTAAATCGGCTTGCCGTTTGAAAAACCGGTACAGATATATTCTTCTTTCGGCGCAAGTATAGCCGGCAGATGAGAAACTTTTTTATTTTCAATAAATTCTTCTTTTATTTCTTCGCCGATTTCTTTTAACTCTTCTTTAAGTTCTTCTTTAGCTTTTTCTTTTAAATTTTTGTCAACAACATTTTTGCCCCTGCCCTTTAACAAATAAAAACCTAAACCTGCCAGCACTACAACACCGGCTGCATATGGCAGAGCTTTTTTAAAATTTGCAGCGGTTTTATTGGTTTTTTGTTGAGGCTGCTGTTTAGAAGTTTCAGCTGTCTTAGTGTTTACAGGTTTTTGTGTTTTGGGAGTATCAGCAGTCGTTTTAGATGCGGGTGTCTTTACATAGGTCGTATTCGGTAAAGGAAGTGTGCTGATAGCCTTAATATCCATAAGATTCCCTTTTGAAATATTTGCAGTCATTATTATTAATAATACAACTATTGAAAGTACAAACAAAATAAATTTTGCTATTAATAATATTTACATTTTACAATTCATAACAATTACTAAAAACGTAAACATATTGCATATACCAAATATTCTGGGTATTATATATACTGTTAAAAATAATAAGGATATAAGATGTCATCAGACAGTAATAATATTGAAACAACTAATAACACAGAAAACTTACAGGATAATAAAGAAACTATTTCGTTAAAAATTGAAAACAACATATCACACGAAGATGCTGAAAACTCAAAATTTATGGCTGTAATCAAAGCTTTGATAGCAAATTTGGGTATTGCACTTGTTAAGTTTATTTGTTTTTTGTTTTCATCAAGTTCCGCAATGCTTGCAGAGGCAATTCACTCCGGGGTGGATTCGTTTAACAGCATATGTCTGCTGGTCGGAATAAAAAGAGGAGCAAGACCTGCCGACAATGTTCACCCGTTTGGCTACGGGTTGGAAGCTAATGTCTGGGCAATGTTTGCTTCTATATTAATGCTCGGCGGTACTTTTGTTGCACTGTATCACGGGTTTGAAAAACTTGTTCATGCCGAAGAAGCTGCAGAACTCTTAAGAAATTATCCGTATATCGCCGTTGCACTTATTTGCAGTATATGTTTTGAAGCTTGGGCAGTAGTCAGTGCCTCTAAGGCTGTTTTGCATGAAGTCGGCATTGAAGAAAAAAATATAATAAAAGAATTTTTTATTTCAATAAAATACATAGGTAAAATCAAAAGTCCTACAACAAAATTTGTATGGTATGAAGATACGGCAGCATTTACCGGTGTTATAGTTGCTTTTATCGCTTTAACACTTGCAAAATTTGTAATGCCGCCGGCACTTGCATACATACCTGATGCTATTGCGTCTATTATTATTGGTACTATTTTGTTTTTCCTTGCGATTTATCTTTTAAAAAACAATGTAAGCAGTTTGACTGTACAGGCGGCAGAGCCCAAAGTAGAAGAAAAAATCAGACAGGTTGCTTCAACAATACATGGAGTAACAGATGTAATTGAATTAAAAACAATAGATTTAGGCTCTTCAGGAGTAATTATCAACATGACAATAGAAGTTGATCCTGAAACTCAGATGAAAGACGCCGATGATATTGCAGACATGCTTGAGCGTAAAATAAGAAAAGTTATTAAAAATATTGCTCACATAACAATAGAACTGCAAGCCCACGATGCTGAAGATAATTGGGAAGAAAAATTCCACAAACTTATCAAAGAGGGTGAAAAACTCGAAACAATTGACAGTCATGAAGCACAAATGCTTTCAAATTTCTTTGGTTTTGCAAACACTGTTGTTAAAGAAATTATGATTCCGAGAACTGAAATTTCAATGATTAGTGTTGAACAAAACATTAATGAACTTGCTGATTTGATTATAAATTCCGGTCATACACGTATCCCTGTTTACAGAGATAATGTAGATAATATAATCGGCGTAATTAATGCAAAAGATGTTTTGAAAGTTATTAAAAATAACCATGTTGACGAAAATTTCTCAATAGAGATGTTAACCAGAGAATTGTTAATAGTTCCGGAAAATAAATTTATATCAGATATGCTCAGTGATTTTATTGCTTCAAAAAATCAAATCGCAGCTGTTGTTGATGAGCACGGCGGAGTTGCAGGTATTGTTACGATTGAAGATATTCTTGAAGAAATTGTCGGAGAAATTTACGACGAATTTGACAAAGTTGAAACTCCTGAAGTTGTAAAAATTGACGATAATACATTAAACGTTTCTTGCAAAATGGACATTGATGATATAAACGATCGTTTTGATCTGGATATTCCAAATGAAGATTTTCAGACAATCGGCGGATATGTCTTTGGACTTTTAGGAAGAGAACCTGAATTAAACGATGTTATAGAAGATAAAAATATTACTTATACAATTTTAGAAATTGACGGCAGAAGAATTTCCCGCATAAAAATGCATAAAGAAACTCCTTTTGTCGATGCGCAGGACGTAAAATCCGACGAAGAACAGAGCTCTGACGGACAATAAGATTCTATATAGTTAACGGCAATAACGATTTATTAATTGCAGACGAAGGTTGGTCGACCTGTTAAAGCTAAATTACAACTCAAAGCCGTAAGGTAAAAGTTCGTCAATAGTGAAGACCGCACATTTTGAGTCTTCGCTTTCAAGTATTATTTGCAAATTTTTATCTTTTTTAAATTCTGCCATCCACTGTCTGCAAGCACCGCAAGGCATACAGTTTTTTGTATTTGTGGAATATACGGCAATTTTAACAAGCTTTCCTTTTTCACCGGCAACAATTGCATTTGACATTGCATTGCGTTCCGCACACAAAGAAAGACCGTAACTGGCGTTTTCAACATTACAGCCCAGATAATAGTTGCCTGTATCGTAAAGTGCACACGCTCCGACATTGAATTTTGAATACGGAGCATAAGCATTACTGCAAGCCTGTTTTGCTAAATTCAAAAGTTCCTGATTGTCTAACATAAGCAAATTACCTGTTTGTTATTAATTTCCGTAAAATATATTCTACTACAAGCATAAAAAATTTTAACCCTAATTGTTTTAAAATACTGTATTTAAGGGATAAAAAAAAGTGAAAAAAGGTTGATAATAAATACTAAGACAATGGGGATAAGTATGATTTTTAAAGGAATAATTAAGCTAATAATAATTGTATCAGTCGTTTTTGGTATGTTTACTGTATTTACGCAAACTCCTTCTTTTTCAAAAGAAAATCACAAAATTCCAACGGTACTTGTGTTAAGTGATTCGGGACAAAGAAACGGCACAACTTATTTAACATGCGGTGCTGCTGCAGATTTAATAGCAGCGGATATTATAAACGAGCTGAATAAAACAGGACGAATAAAAGCTCCGCTGCTTGGCGAAACAATGGCAAAGATTACGCAAAAAAATATACCTCTTTATTATCTTACATTTTTTAGAGAATACAGAAACAACTACAATATTGATTTTATAAACCTTAAACGTGTAACGAATGATATGAATGCGGATTACATTCTGCTTGTCACAAGCGGTATGGATATACAAAGCAGATTTTTAAAAACCACCTGGTGGAATAAACTTGGACTTGCTGAGGGGGATTCCGTTATTCCTACATATAAACTTAATACACTTGTTTCACTAATAGACAAAAAAACATATTCTGTAATTTGGCAGGATTTGTACCAGAGGGATTTAAAAGCTGCTGATTATGATATAGGTTTTGCGCAGTTTTCTCCGGGTTATGCACAGTTAACCAAAATAAAAAAATATTCTATGACTATGTCGCAATATGTTAGCAAAGAAGTGGATAAAAAAGTCAACCCGTGGACAGTTCCGGAAGAAAAACCAAAATCAGTAGAAATGAAAAGCAAATTTGTTAATGAAGGTACAAAAATTTACTATCCGAGCGTTAACGGTGAAGTAATCAAACAAAATATAAACGAAGCACAGCAAAATTATAAATCAAAACGTGAACAACGCCGTCTTGAAAAAGAGCAACAAAAACATATCGAAAATGTAAGATTATTGGAACAAAAACGTCAGGAACTCGAGATAAAACAACTTGAAGAGCAAAATGCCATAATTAAAAATCAGCAAAAACAAAAAGAACCAAGATTGTTTGACTCAATAAGAGATGATATAGAAAACTCTTCTAACAACCCGCCAAAACTCAGAGGCGAGAAATTTATTCCTGCAGTAGATATTCAGACGCAGGAACCGGCAGTAATAACTCCTGTAATGGATAAACCTGCTGCGTCTTCAGCGCAAACTCCGGTACAAAAAATTAAAACAGCACCTGCAGAAGTAAAACAACCGGAAGCAGTTCAGCAGCAAAATATTCAACAACAGCAAAATAAACTTCCGCAATATGATTGGAATATCAAAAACATAAATTTGCAAAAAATAGGAAATATATAATTTCTTTTGAGGCAATTTACATTAATTAAATTATGTACGACAATTTATGTTGGTTATATTATGATAGAAGAAAAGACACTATACGGATATAAATTTAATCCCGGAGGGATATCTTGGTTGAGAAACTAAAAATAATAGGCGGTAATTCATTAAAAGGTGAAGTTTCCATCAGCGGTGCAAAAAACTCTGTCTTAAAACTGATGGCAGCAGCAATTTTGTCTAAAGGAGAAACTGTTATTCATAACGTCCCCGAGCTTACTGATGTTAACATAATGCTCAGGGTAATTGAAGAGTTAGGCGTAAAAACAAAATATGACAAAATTGCCAAAAAAGTAACAATTGATGCGACCGATATATCAAGTATTACGGCAAAATATGAACTTGTAAGTAAAATGCGAGCTTCATTTATTATACTCGGTGCGCTTGTTTCAAGATGTAAAGAAGCTATTGTTGCACTTCCCGGAGGTTGTGCAATAGGTGAAAGAAGAGTGGATTTTCACATTAAAGGGCTTGAAGCGCTTGGTGCGGAAATAAAGATAGAAAACGGATATGTACACGCTAACGCACAAAAACTTGTGGGTACGGATATTTATCTTGATATTCCGTCTGTAGGTGCAACAGAAAATCTTATGCTGGCTGCCATTTTGGCTGACGGAGCAACGAGAATCCAAAATGCTGCACAAGAACCCGAAATTGTTGATCTTGCAAATTTCTTGAATGCAATGGGTGCAGATGTTTCCGGAGCAGGTACATCGGAAATAGTTATCAACGGTGTAAAACAAGAAGACTTGCATCCGATTGAATATACAACCATTCCCGACAGAATCGAAGCCGGCACGTACATGGCTGCAATTATTGCTACTAAAGGGCGTGGTATTATAAAAAATGTTTTGCCGTCACATTTAACTTTTTATAACTCAAAACTTATAAAAATGGGCGCAAACATAAAACTTATAGAACCTACTGTTATAGAAGTTAGCTGCAATCAAAGATTAAATCCTGTTAACATAGTTACACAACCGTATCCCGGATTTCCGACAGATTTGCAGGCAATTGCAATGGCTATGTTAACTACTGCAAACGGTGTAAGTATAGTTACGGAAAGTTTGTATGAAAACAGATTTATGCAGGTTCCGGAACTTCGCCGTATGGGTGCAGATATCCATCAGGAAAGAAACCATGCGCTTATCAGAGGAGTTGATAAGCTGACAGGTGCCAATGTAAAAGCAAGCGACCTTAGAGCGGGAGCTTCTCTTATCATTGCAGCCCTTATGGCAGAAGGCGAAAGCGATATTGAAGCACTTCATCATATAGATAGAGGTTATGAACTCTTTGAAACAAAATTTGCCAATTTGGGGGCAAATATAGTAAGATACAATGATGAGAGCGATATTTTAACGGCAAATATTGCAGAGGTAACAAATAAAGGAAGTATAAATGCCTCAATATAAAAGATGGTATGATCATGATCCGGTTTTAATGGAAGTAGTTGAACTCCTGCGCAACTATCAGGATGAATTGAGAGCGCAGGCAGAGATTTTTCTTGCAAAAATAGAAGAAAAAGTTTCCAAAGAAACTATAGATAAATTCTATGAAATGGTAAAGCCTATAAATGGTAACAGATGGTATGATAAAGATCCGGTAATTTCTAAAACAATAGAACTTTTAAGGGTTGTTCCGCCGGAAATTCAAAAATCGGCAGCGGAAAATTTTATCAAATCGCTGGAAACCATGGGAATTGATAAAGACGCAAAAAAACAACCTCAAGAATAATTTTGAAATTGTAATAAAAAAGACTGTCGTTTAACGGGACAGTCTTTTTGCATTTGCTTTTAACTCATTCTAATATAAAGATTAATTTTCAACCCTAAACTCTTTTACGACAAACGGTTTATTGCGGTGAAGCCGGAATTAATAGTATAATTAATTAGACTCAGGGGGCTTTATACGAAATATGACCGAAGAAAATAAACAGAATAAAACAGATGTTATAGTTGTTGGTGCAGGACCTGCAGGTGTCAGTGCCGCTGTTACTGTTGCACGCAGCGGTAAAAAAGTTGTACTGGTGGAAAGAGGAAATTATGCCGGTGCAAAAAATATGTACGGTGGTGTTATATATTCTCACGCTGCTGCTGAAATTTTCCCAAATTACAAAGAAGCCCCTATAGAAAGATTTGTTTCAAAACACAGTTACGTGCTTTTGTCGGAACAAGATTCCACCACAATATCTTATAAAAACCCGTCGCATAACGAAAATGCTTTTGTTATAACACGTGCAAACTGGGATAAGTGGTGTGTTGAACAGGCAATAAATGAGGGTGTTTATTATGCACCCAACACTCTTGTTAAAGAGTTAATTGTAAAAGACGGCAAAGTTATCGGCATAAGAACCGACGTGGAAGAATATTATGCGGAGGTGGTGATTATTGCGGACGGCGTAAACTCATTGCTCGCAAGACAGCTTGGTCTTAGAAAAGACATGAGGCCTAAAGATGTCTTTCTCGGTGTAAAAGAGGTTATTAAGCTTCCGTCAGAAGTTATTGAGCAGCGCTTCGGTTTGACAAACCATGCGGGTTGCGCAATGGAGCTTGTCGGGGAGCCTTTTAACAATATGTTTGCAATGGGAATTATTTACACAAACAAGGATTCCGTTGCCGTAGGGCTTGGCGTCGGGCTGGATGATTTAAAGAATCATAAGGTTAAACCGTATGAACTTTTGGAAAAGATGAAAACCCACCCGTTTGTTGCTGATATTATAGAGGGCGGAGAGCTTTTGGAATATTCCGCTCACCTGATTCCGGAAGGCGGCTATAACAGGCTGCCTCAATTATACACTGACGGTGCAATGGTTACGGGTGATGCTGCAATGCTTGTTAACAACGTTCATTTTGAAGGAACGAATTTTGCTATGATAAGCGGAAAATATGCCGGTGAAACGGCTCTTGAGGCTTTTGAAAAAGCTGATTTTTCTAAAAATCAGCTGTGCCTGTATAAGAAAAAACTGGACAACAGTTTTATTTTAAAAGATTTGAAAACTTACAAGGATGTTGTAAAAACAATTACCGGAAGGTCAAATTCCATTGGTTATTATTCTAAAAAAGTTAATGAATTTTTTGGAATATTTACAACCGCCGACGGAGTTGAGAAAAAAGGTAAATTCCAGAAATTTACAAAACACTTTTTTACAAAACGCAGTCTTGCGGAACTTTTTAAAGACGGTTTCGCCGGTATAAAAGTTATGTTTGATATATTGAAATAATGCTCGGATAACAGATATGAACGAAAAAATTCCTGAAAAAATTGAAGACAAACTCTTTAGCGTCAAGTATAGAACTGACTCGCAGTGCCATTTGAAGCCTGACCAATCAAAATGCTTGCAATGTCTTGAAAAAACCTGTACAATAGTATGTCCGGCGAATGTTTACTGCTATAATGAAACAGAAAAAAAACTCACCGTAAGTTACGAAAAATGTTTGGAATGCGGTGCCTGCAGAGTAGCCTGTAAACATATTGATTGGACTTACCCTAAAAGCGGCAAGGGCGTTCAATTTAAAAAATCATAAGTTTTCAAAAAATTAAAAGGAGAGAGGTATGAAAGAAGAATACAGCCACAACTACCGCAGATGGTACGACAAAGACCCGATTTTATCAAAATCCATGAGTACTCTGGAAAAATCAGACGACGAAACGCAGATTAAAGTTGCGTTGAATGTTATTAAAATTATTATCGAACACAACATTGCGGAACATACATACACGGGTGTTGAAGATATGATGACCGCAGTAGAAGACGGTCTTGTGGAAAAGGGCAAAAGCAGATGGTATGATCTTGATACAACCGTAAGAACCGCTATTAATATGCTTGAGAACAGCCCTCTTCCCGTGCAAAAAGCCGTTGCCAAAGAAATGGCAAAGATGGTTGTGGACAAAATTAAAGAAGATAAAGACGAACAAGACGACGACGAAACAGAAGAAAACGAATAATTCGTTTTTGATACTTATATTACAAAATGGAAAAAATCTGGAAAACAAAAGAACTTGTTGAACCCTCAGAGGATTTGATTCAGGCTGCGGGGAACAAACTCCTTGCGCAGCTGCTTGTACAAAGGGGCATGGATACCGTAAAAAAAATACGGGATTTTTTGCAGCCCTCGCAGATGAAAATAACCTCTCCTTTTGCTTTTACGGATATGGAAAAATCCGTAGACAGGATTTTTGATGCCATAGAAAAGCAAGAAAAAATTATTGTTTACGGCGACTTTGACGCAGATGGCGTTACATCATCTTCTCTCCTTTACAAAACTCTGCGTCATTTAAACGCAAATGTTGAATTTTATATTCCCAACAGAGAAAACGAAAACCACGGGCTAAACTCAAAAGCTCTTGTAAAACTGATAGCAAAACATAAAGCAAAGTTGATAATCACGGTTGATTGCGGGGTCAGCGATGTTGAACAGGTAAATTTTGCCAACGGGTTTAAGGTTGACGTAATCATTACCGACCACCACGAGGCTCCCGAAATTTTGCCCGAGGCTTTTGCCATTATAAACCCCAAAGCATTTAATTCTTTGAAAAAAGATTTGACCGTGGAAGAAATCGAGGCTTTGAATCAGCTTGCGGGTGTGGGTGTTGCGTTTAAATTGGCGTGTGCTTTGCTTGAAAAAAAAGAAGATTATGACTTTGCAAACGAGCTTTTGCCGCTGGTGGCTGTCGGTACGATTGCGGATGTTGTGCCCTTGCTTTATGAAAACCGCTCATTTGTGGAAGCCGGCTTAAAGCTTATAGAGCAGGGGGCGCATTACGGGTTGTCACAACTTTTGAGTGTCGGCGGGTATGATGTACAAAACGGTTTGACTTCGGAAAATATTGCTTTTGGCGTTGCCCCCAGAATCAATGCCGCAGGACGTCTTGATACGGTAGACAATGCCGTAAAACTCTTGATTTCCGATAACAAGGCAGAAATAGACCTTTGTGCGCAGGAGCTTGATAATTTAAACCGCATTCGTCAGGATTTGTGCGACAACATGTATGAAGAAGCGCTGGAAATGCTTCAAAATGAACCGCCGCAGGAAAGCATTATACTTTACAAAGAGGGCTGGCATATCGGCATAATCGGTATTGTCGCTTCAAAACTTGTTGAAAAATTCTATAAGCCCGTATTTTTGATGACAAAAGACGAAAACACAGGTTTTATCAGATGTTCTTCAAGAAGCATCCCGGAAATTCATATCCGTGACGCTATTGCACAAAACGAAAACCTTCTGGAATATTTCGGCGGACACTCACAGGCTGCGGGGCTTGTGTTTGACCCTAAAAAATCCTCTTTTGAAACGGTTAAACATGCATTAAACGAAGCCGTAAAACTTCAGCTTGACGGAAGAAAGCTCATTCCTTCAATCGAAGCGGATTTGGAACTTGATTCTTCGTTTATTTCGGTAGATTTGATTGATACTCTCTCAAAGCTTGAACCTTTTGGGGAAGGCAACAAGGCACCTTTGTTTATTACAAGAAATCTTATTTTAAACAATGTCCGTACTATGGGGCAGAAAAATAATCACCTCAAAATATTTTGCGAAAATGAACAGAACAAACCTTTTGAGTGTGTGTATTGGAATCACTGTGAGTTAAACATTCCGCAGGGCAAAACTTTTGATGTTGTTTTTTATCCGAAGCTTAATGTCTTTAACGGGATTACGACGATTCAGCTTGATGTTCAGGATATAAAATCAGAGTTTGAGATAAAACAAACAAAAACTGATTTTAAATTTTATGACCACCGTAAAAAAACAGATATTTTCAGGCAAATTTGCGACTACCTGAACACTACAAAAGTGCCGACAGAGGTGTTTGCGCAAAACAAAAGCGTATGTGAAAATTTGAAACACTATAACGAGATATTTTCTCTTGTTCGCAGCAGAAAAAATCTCTCGCCCTGCTCTCAGGTTATGTTTTTTGATTATCCCGCAAGCGAATCCGTTATGAGTGAAATTATCAAAAAAACCGGTGCAAAGGTTTTGCATTTTATGAATTACAACAACCAAAATATCGAGCCTCAGGAGTTAATAAAAAATATCTCCGGCATGTTGAAGTATGTTTCAAATGCCAAAAACGGAGAGGTTGTTCTTTCTGATATAGCTGATTTTCTCGGGATTTCCGACGAGGTTACGGAACTTTGTTTTGATATGCTCGAGTCACTCGGTATGTTCGAAATAGAGAGCAAAAACGTTAATACATACAAGATAGTATTTTTACATCCCGTTGAGTATTCCAAAGTACAGGAGAGTGAAATGTTTGAGGAGTTGCAAAACGAGCTGCAAAAGATTTATGACTATCGCAGCAAACTTTTGACAATGCCGCTTGAAGAGCTTGTGATTGCTTGATTTTGACGTAAAGTTAGCTTTGTTTAATATTCTAACAATATTTTTTAACGGTTTTATCCAGCAAAGCAACAAAGGTGTCTTCGTAATGCTTGCAGTTTTCCTGTGATTTTGCTTCGAACCTGAGTGTAAAAACGGGTTCCGTGTTGCTTTGTCTAATCATTGCGAATCCGTCTTCAAGGATGATTCTCATACCGTCCAGCGTGATAATATCTTTTATTTTTGTACCGAACAAATCGGGATTTTCTGCAACCGCTTTTTGCATGTCTTCAAGAACAACCTTTTTAAAATCGTTGGGGCAGCGGAATCTTACCTCTTTTGAAGTGCAAACGCCGTCAAAAGGTTTTAAAAGGTCTTCTATTTTAAATTCCGGATTTTGGAGTTTTTGTTTTGCAATAATTTCGATAATTCTGCAGCCCGCATAAATAGCATCGTCAAAACCGTAATATCTGTCTTTAAAGAAGGTATGACCTGACATTTCACCTGCAAGTATTGCATTTGTTTCCTTCATTTTTGATTTGATATAACCGTGACCTGTTTTGGTCATAATGGCTTTGCCGCCCATATTATCGATTGTGTCATACAACACCTGAGAGCATTTAACCTCGGATACAACAACAGGGTGTTCTCCTCTGCGAGCAAGGGGTTCAATGATGTCTTGAGCATAAATTAAAAGCAGCTTGTCACCTGTTAAGGCATTGCCTTTTGAATCAATAACACCGATTCTGTCGGAATCTCCGTCAAAAGCAATACCTACATCTGCTTTTTCTTCAACAACTTTCTTTTTGAGGGTTTCCAGCGTTTTTTCGTCGCTCGGATTTGGGTGATGATTGGGGAAAGTTCCGTCGGGTTCGCTGAAGAGTTCCACAACCTCACAGCCTAAATCTCTGTACAGTTGCGGGGCAACAACACCTGCCGTGGCGTTGCCGCAGTCTGTTACAACTTTTATACCTCTGCCGATTGAGGCAAATTTGTTAACAATGTTTTCGCTGTATTGCTCTATTATGTCGTATTTTCTTACAATGCCGTGTCTGTTAGAGGTGTCACGTATGTTAACCTCTTCCATGGCAAAAGCTTTAACTTCTTTAATTTGTTCTTCAGTTAAAGAGGCTTTATTAAATGTCATTTTTAATCCGTTATATTCACTCGGGTTGTGGCTGGCTGTTACAATCAAGGCGCCGTTAACTTTGCCGACGCTGATAACGGTTTCGGGAATTTGGGCAAACTCTGAATAATACCCAAGCGGTGTCGGTACCATACCAATATTGAGTACACAGGCACCTGTTGAGGTTACACCTTTTATCAAAGCATTTGTAAGGGATTCCGAATGTGTCCTTGCATCTTGCGCAACACTTACCCAGATATCTTTTGCGGTAATTTGTTTGTCTTCAGGCAGATGTTTGTTTAAATTTTCTACGACAAATCTTACATAACCTCTGCCGGCAAAGTAGAACAGTTCTTCCGTTACATCTTCACCGTAAATACCTCTTATATCATTTTTCCCAAATGCTCTAAAATCCAGTGTGTTTGTCATAATAGCCTCGTATTTCAATTTTTTTATATTATCTCACAAAAAGCTTTAAAGGTAAAATTTGCAATCTTTGCAGGAGCAAGTTAAAAGGTAATTTTGATATAATTGTGTTTGTGAAAAAATCAGTAAAAAATTTGTTAACGGAAAATTTTAAGATAAATATGTTTGTTTTGCCTGCTTTGGCCGGCACATTGATATTTATTGTTATTCCCGTATTTTTTTCTTTTTATTTAAGTTTTTGCAAATGGGATTTGCTTTCTGACATTCAATTTGTGGGACTTAAAAATTATGCAACGCTTTTTTCTTCACCTGCTTTCGGGATAATTATAAAAAATACTATTGTTTTTGCACTGTCCACGGCTGTTATTGCAATAATCATTCCTTTGATTCTTGCAGCTGTGCTTAATAATAAAATAATGGGAACTGAATTTTTTAAAACGGCGTATTTTTTGCCGTTCATTACGCCAATGATAGTTATAGCTATTGCTTGGGAGTGGATTTTTGACCCGAATAACGGGTTATTAAATTATGTTTTAAGAGCACATATTAACTGGCTGTATGACACAAAAACCGCAATGATTGCACTTATTATAGTTTCTGCCTGGAAACTTATAGGCTACAATATGGTAATTTTTCTTTCCGGTTTTTCTTCAATAAATTCGAATATCTATGAAGCGTCAAAAATTGACGGTGCAAATGAAATACAAACTTTTTTTAAAATAACTCTGCCGCTTTTAAGCCCGACAATATTTTTTGTACTTGTAATAACGACTATTTCGTCATTTCAAGTTTTTGATTTAATTTATCTTATGACGCAGGGCGGGCCTATGGATTCGACAAATGTGCTTGTGTACTGGATATACAAAAACGCTTTTGAATATTTTAATATAGGTGAAGCTTCGGCAGGAGCATATATTCTGTTTTTAATAATCCTGATTTTAACTGTTATTCAATGGACAACTCGTAAAAAATGGGTTTTTAACGAATAACGGATTTAATAACTCTTTCCAGTTCGTCCAAAGCTCTGTCTAAATCATCGTTAACAATTGTGTAATCGTAATTTTTGGAGCATTCAATTTCTCTTTTTACTTCGTGCAAACGTCCCTGAATTGTTTCTTCATCCTCTGTGTTTCTGCCTCTCAGACGGTGTTCAAGCTCTTCTATTGAAGGGGGCAGGATAAATATTAATACGGAATCGGGAAGTTTCTTCTTTATTTGCAGGGCGCCTTTTGTTTCTATTTCAAGAATCAGGTTTTTGCCTTTATCAAGGTTTCTTTCAACCCACGCTTGTCTTGTGCCGTAATAGTTTCCGTTGAACTCTGCCCATTCCAAAAAGTCGCCGTTTTCAACTTCTTTTAAAAATTCTTCTTTAGTAACAAAAAAATAGTTAACACCGTCGGCTTCTCCGGGGCGGGGGCTTCTTGTCGTTGCGGAAATAGAAACCTCAAGCTGCGGATTTTTTTCAAGCAGCTTTTTTAAAAGTGTCCCTTTTCCAACACCCGATGAACCCGATATTACAAATAATTTGCCTTTTTTAGTTTCCATTTTTGTTTACCGTATTGTTTCAAATTATACATAAATATTTTTTACATAGCAAAAAAAATTATTCCTGTTTTTTGTAGCGGGTATGATAACCCCGATTTTAAAAAGTTATATATATTCATACACAAATATTGAACCTTCGAAACGGATTCAAAATCCGACTCAGGCAGATAATACCGTGCTTGATTTAAACAAACTGCCCTCTTACAAATATCAAATATCTTTTGGCTGCAGTGAAGAAGAAAAAATAAAAAAATATATAAAAAATAGAAAAAGAAGTCTTAACCGGCAGCATATCTCTTATAAAAATATAAATATGTATAATATTAACAGGCTTGAGGGAATACAAGAAGGTATTGATGTTTTTAAAGGGCTTTCCATGCGGCAGATAAAATATCTTGCCCAGCACTCTACAGAATTTGTGCTTCAAAGAGGATGCCATAATATGTGCGCTCACTGCTATGCAAGTGCTATGCCGCCTTCTTATCAAAAAGCGCCCGATAAAATAAATAAAATAGATTTTGAAGACTTCGAAAAACTTTATTACGGTTTTCAAGAGTTAAATAAAAGGCTCGGTTTCAGTATTTTCAAAAATTCCAAAAACGAATATAACACATTATTTCACGATGCGGATTCTTCAACGATATTTTTGCAGGATAAAAACGGCAAAGTTTATGATTACCTTGATCTGGCAAAAATGGTAAACGAACTTACCGAAAAGGAAATTGTATTTGATACTGCCGGCTGGAATATACAAGATAAAAAAACACAGGAAAGAATGGAAAAACTGGTTGAAAAAGCCTTAAATTCCAATGAATATGATTTTGTGGCATTTAATCTTTCTGCAAATCCTTTCCATGCGTTGAATCATCGTGCCTTGCAACATTTAAAGAACGGAAATTATGCACAATACAAAAAAATTCGTGATATTTATACAACAAGAATGGCAAATGTATTGTTTACTTTTACTCCTTTAATAGAAAAAGAGAGAGTTCGTTTAATTGTCAGGGCGCTGCCTAATGAAACAAAAAACGCAAACGGTTATCGTGAAGATGATTTGTTTATGTTGTACAGTGAAATATTTAATAAACTTTTCAAACTTTATAAACAGGACTATGAAAGCGGTGCGCACAAAGTTATAAAGGATAAAGATCAGATAGAAAAAAATATTGATTATCTTAATGAAGAATTAAAAAATATCGAGCAGGCATTGGGCATAAACGGCAGGATGGCAGATCTTGTTACCGATAAAAAAATTTTTGCATACAAAAATACAAAAGCACGCACCTATAAAGATCCTCAAAAAGCGGTAAAAGGTTTTAAAGATGGTATCATTGACGTTAACGGCAAACTGTATATAACAAACTGGTATGAAAACTATCCAACCGATATACAGCTTAATTACAAGAATAAAGACAAAAAAACGGCTGACATAAGTCCATATCTTAATGAAAAGATGATTACTTCAGATATGCTGGATACTTTGTAACGAAATTGTAATAAAACGGTTAATTTTGTCAAAAATTAAATTGCAGATTACTTTACATGGGCAGAAGTGTAAGAAATAGGAGATTTTTATTATGTCAGTAGGTTCGGTAAATTCCAACGTATCAGTCGGACAACAACAGCCAGTCAAAAAAAACAATGCAAAACGCACTGCAGCATATATAGGTGCAGGTGTCGGCACGGCTGCGGCTATTACCGGTGCAGTTGTGTATAGAAAAAATATTGCCGGTGTTTTTAAAACATTAAAAGATATGTTTACACCGTTAAAAACAAAATTGGTTTCTAATGTTTCCGATTTAGGTTCAACTGTCGGGGATAAAGTCCAAAAGGCTGCCAAAGAGGTAAAAACCAAAGTAGGCGAAGGCGTTGATACTTTAAAAGAAAAAACGGAACCTCTTAAGGAAAAAATCCAAAATGTAGCGGATGATGTTAAAGATAAAGTTGATGACGGAGTTGACGCATTAAAAGACAAAGCCAAACAAGTAAAAGAAGAAGTAAAAGAAAAAGTTGCAAACTCCGAAACCGCACAAAATATTAAAAACGAAACGGAAGGCTTTTTCAAAAAAACAGGCGAATTCTTTAAAAAAGGTTTTACAACAACCTGGAACTTTACAAAACAGGCTTTTAACTGGGTAAAAGATAAAGTTGTCGACTTTTTTAAAGAAATTAAAACCTTTCTTTCAAATATGAAAAAAGAGGCAGCTGAACAGGTTGCACAAGGCACAAAATAAATATTGACATAATAAAATAATATAAACAAATAACAGCAGGTTTTAAACAAAATCTGCTGTTTATTATATTATATAGTTATGCTTGATAAAGAGGAATTGATAAGATTATATAATCTGGATTTGCAGGAGCTGTTGAACATATCCCAAATGTATGTAAAAAACGAAGTGGAGTTTTGTTCTCTTATAAATGCAAGGAATGGTAAATGTTCTCAAAACTGCAAATACTGTGCACAGAGCTCTCATTACAATACAGAAATAGATTCTTTTCCGCTGGTTGACATTCAAGAGGTAACAAAGGCGGCAGAAGATGCTCTGTCACACGGTGCCTCAAGATTTGCAATAGTAACTTCAGGAAAAACTCCCGATGAAAGCGATTTTGACAAAATGCTTGAGATGATCGGGGAAATTAATAAAATAGAAGGACTAAAAAGCTGTGCTTCTATAGGTATATTGAATGAAGAACAGGCAAAAAAACTTGCACAGGCTGGTTTAAAACGTTTCCATCACAATATCAACACCTCAAGAAGCTATTATCCTCAAGTTTGCACAACACATTCCTTTGAAGAGAGGATAAATACCTGCAAACTTGTGAAAAAATACGGAATGGAGCTTTGCTGCGGTGTGATTCTAGGCATGGGCGAGACAGAAGAACAGCGTGTTGAAATGGCAATGATTCTTTCGGAAATTCAACCCGATTCAATTCCGATAAATATTCTCATGCCGATAGCACATACACCTTTTGAAAGTTATATTGATAAAATTGGTGAAGAAGATGTGCTGCGCACCATGGCTGTTATAAAAATTGCTAACCCAAAATCTGTTGTCAGGTTATGCGGCGGCAGAATACGACTGAGTAAGAAAAATCAGGAAAAAGCTCTTATGACCTCTGTTGACGGACTTATGGTGGGGAATTATCTGACAACAATAGGGGCTGACCCAAAACAAGATATTGAAATGGTGCAAAATTTAGGAAAGAAGATTATCTGATGTTTGATTACATAAAAGGCAAAATTGTTTCAAAGCAAAATAACATAACAGGCGCTGCGTCATTTGTTGTGGAGTGCAACAATATCGGCTATTTGATTAATACAACAGGGAGAGCAGTTGCTGCAGCAGGGCAGGAAGGTACTGATACAAAGGTTTATACAACTCTTATTCATCGTGAAGACGCAATGATTTTGTGCGGATTTTTAAATAAAGAGGATAGGGATATCTTCAATATTTTAATGACGGTGTCCGGTGTCGGTATGAAGGTAGCTCTTGTTTTGCTTGATGAATTTTCCGGATGTGATTTGATTTCGGTTGTCATAAAAGGTGATTACAAGGAACTTTCACGTGCAAAAGGCGTTGGACCTAAGCTTGCACAAAAAATTATACTCGAGCTTAAAGACAAACTCATTAACTGGCAGAAAAATTCTCCGCTTGATTTGTCGGAAGTTGCCGATGATAGTGTTGTTTCTGAAGTTTCTTCTGAAGCTTTGAATGAGGTTCAGGCGGTGCTTTTATCTTTGGGGTATTCTATACAAGAGGCTAAAGCCGCCATAAAACAGGCATGTAGGGTTGTTGATAAAAAAGATTCGTCCGAGGATATTTTAAAAGAAGCATTAAGCTGTCTTTCACAAGACTGATTACATTGATGTAAAACCTCGGGTTTTATGCTAATATGACCTTGTTATGGTTTCACGGGTAATTACATCAACAGTTATAGGTATTGAGGCTTACAAAATTTTGGTTGAGGTTGATTTAATCCAATCAATTCCAGCTGTTATAATTGTTGGTTTGCCTGATACGGCTGTGTCCGAGGCAAAAGAAAGAGTCCGCTCGGCAATCAAAAATTCCGGCTTTTCTTTTCCTAATAAAAAAGTTGTTGTGAATCTTGCCCCTGCCGATATAAGAAAAGAGGGCACAAATTATGACCTGCCTATTGCTATGGGCATACTTGCAGGTGACGGCGTTGTTGATGAAAATTTGATTAGAAATACCGCATTTTTGGGAGAATTGTCTTTAGACGGGTCTTTAAGAGCTGTTAACGGTATTTTGCCGATTGTTTCGGGTTTAAAAGATTTGAATATCGAACAGGTGGTTGTGCCCGGAGAAAATGCAAAAGAGGCTGCACTGGTTCCCGATGTAAAAGTTTTGTGCGCCGATACTCTGAGCGATGTCGTTAAACATTTTTGTACAATCCCGGAGGAAAGAAAAGAGCTGGAAACCTGCGAAGTTGATATTGAGGATTACTTAAATGAATATACAACAACACACTACGAGTTTGATTTTAAGGATATAAAAGGGCAAATAAAGGCTAAAAAAGCGCTGGAAATAGCTGCTGCGGGCGGGCATAACATTTTGCTTTCCGGCCCTCCGGGATCGGGTAAAACTCTTTTGTCAAAAAGTTTTGCGTCTATTTTGCCGCCGCTGGAGCTTGAGGAAGCCATTGAACTGACTAAAATATACAGTGTGTCTGGACTTTTGCACAGCGACAGCCCGCTTATAAACAAGCGTCCGTTCAGGGCGGTGCATCATACGGCTTCTGCCGTGGGAATAATAGGCGGCGGCTCCCGTCCAAAACCAGGAGAAATCACACTTGCTCACAGGGGAGTGTTGTTTTTGGATGAAATTGTCGAGTTTCCCCGTCAGGTGCTAGAGGTTTTGCGTCAGCCGCTAGAAGACGGCGAGGTTGTTATTTCTCGTGCACAGACAAGCATAAAATATCCTGCGGATTTTATATTACTCGGGGCGATGAACCCATGCCCGTGCGGGTATCTGGGGGACTCTCAAAAACAGTGCACCTGTTCGGAGTTTCAAATACAAAGGTATCGTTCAAGACTTTCGGGACCGCTGCTGGACAGGATTGATATACAGATAGAAGTTCCGAGATTGACTCCTGAAGAGCTTTTAAATACAAAAGTTAAAGCAGAATCTTCGTCAGAAGTGAGAAAAAGAGTTGTTAAAGCACGAAAAATTCAAGCAGAACGGTATAAAGACTATCCTATTTTTACAAATTCACAGCTTAATGCGGAGTTAATTAAAGTATTTTGTAAACTGGATGATAACAGCGAAACTCTTTTGAAAACCGCAATATCAAGGTTTAATCTTTCCGGCAGATCATATGACAGAATACTTAAACTGGCAAGAACAATAGCTGACCTTGAAGAAAGCGTTAATATAGAAAGTTCGCACATTGCGCAGGCTTTGCAGTATCGTAATTTTGTTGAAAATTCTGTTGTATAATTTTTTGTAACGATTTATTAAAGTAATGGCAAAATATCTTATGTTCGGCTTTAAATTATAAGCGAGCATTTAATCGGGAGAAAAAAATGAATATCAGACCCTTAAACGGTTTTTACACACCAAACATTAATAAAAATGTATATAAAAATAATGAAAGAGTGAGCTTTAAAGCTGCACAACATGATGATACCGAAGATGATATAATTGTAAATCGTCTTATTAATACTGTACAAGGCGGTTTAATAATGTTCAGCGGAATGATAGGAGTTTTAGCTGGAATCGGTATAGAAAAAGGCATGACAATGATGGATTCTAAAAACATTGTTGACAGATTTGAAAAAGTTGCAAATGACCCTGAAATTAAAAAAGATACCTTTATGGTTAAAGATGTAACAGGTGATGACAACCCTGATATGATTCTATTTAAAAAAGACGGTTCTAAAGTAGTATTTGATTTGACTGATGGAACTGTAAAATAAAAACATAAAAAAAGAGGTCTTATCAAAAGACCTCTTTTTAATAATTAAACTATTCAAAAGATAGCATATCGTGCCCCGGAATTCTTTCGAGAGAATTTTCTTTAAGAGCGGATGCCATTCTTTCTGCTATTCCTTTTCTAAATGTCGGTGCTTTTTCAATAGTCGCTTCTTCTACTTTTGACAATATTCTCCTAAACATTTTTTTGCCATTTAAACCACTCATTACAGACCTCATTTCTAACCTTTTTGTAAAAAGGCTTAATTAATTAAAGTAAATAAACACAAAATATTATTTAGATGACCATATATTTTATTAATTATATTATGCACCTTTTTTTTTATTTTGCCAATACATTTGTAGTAGTAAATCCAAAATTGTTACATTTACACTTTTAAAAATTACTCAAAGTTAACAAAAATATAGACATTCGGACATGTTAATACTAAGATACAATTATACTAATTAAGGAGATTTTTTATGAAATTAATGGAAGGCAAAAAAGGTATTATTTTTGGTGTTTCTAACGCCAGAGGTATTGCTTATGCTATTGCTAAACAAATTCACGAAGCAGGGGCTGAAAT
The DNA here is from genome assembly GCA_944325555.1 of Candidatus Gastranaerophilales bacterium. Taxonomy (GTDB): domain Bacteria; phylum Cyanobacteriota; class Vampirovibrionia; order Gastranaerophilales; family Gastranaerophilaceae; genus Limenecus. The sequence goes on from CALVAN010000004.1 coordinate 76,206, forward strand.
TGCATTTACTTATGCTAACGAAGCTATGGAGTCAAGAGTACGTCCTTTGGCAGAAGAAATGAATGCAAAAATGATTGTTGAATGTGATGTTACAAACGAAGAACAAGTTAAAAGCGTTTTTGCACAATATGAAAAAATTTATGGAAAATTGGATTTTGTTATCCACGCAGTTGCCTTTGCTCATAAAGAAGACTTGATGGGTGATTTTATAGACACTTCAAAAGAAGGATGGGATACAGCTTTAAGCGTAAGCGCATATTCTCTTGTATCTCTTGCAAGAGCTGCAAAACCGTTGTTTAATGAAGGCGGTGCTATCCTTGCTTTAACATATCTCGGATCAGAAAAGGTAGTTGCAAATTACAATGTAATGGGTGTTGCAAAAGCTACACTTGAAGCTTCTGCAAGATATCTTGCTGATAATCTCGGTAAAATCGGCGTAAGAGTCAATTGTTTGTCTGCCGGTGCGGTTAAAACATTGGCTGCAAAAGGTATTTCTGGATTTGACAGAATGTTAAAAGCAGCTATTTTAAAAGCTCCGTTAAGAAGAAATGTTTCACTCGAAGATGTCGGTAAAACAGGATTGTATCTTGTTTCTGACCTGGCTTCCGGTGTTACCGGTGAAGTTGTTCACGTAGATTGCGGCTGCCATTGTGTTTATGCTTCAGTAGATGAGATGGAAGCTACATACGCATATCAAAAAGAACATCAATAAGTTTTTACTAAGGGCAAACCTCATCGTTTGCCCTTTTTAAATTTATAACTAATTTTAGTCGAAACTATAAGGAAGTAGAAAAATGATGAAAAAAAACAAAACAAAAATTGTTGCCACACTTGGGCCTTCCAGCTGTGAAGAATCAACTATTGAAGAACTCGTTCTTGCTGGTGCTACAATGTTTAGAATTAACACTTCTCACAACACTGCAGAAGCTCATGCAGAAACAATTAAAAGAATCAGAAGTGTAGAAAAAAGATTAAAAACTTTTATTCCTGTAATGGTAGACCTTCAGGGACCAAAAATCAGAGTAGGTAATTTGATTGAACCTATTCCGATAGAACCCGGTAAAGAACTTGTTTTGGAATATGGTCTTGAACAAACAGATCCTAACATTGTTCCGGTTGATTATAAAGGTGTTGCTGAAGATGTCCGTGAAGGCGAATATATTCTTTTAGATGACGGTAAAATCAGAATACAGGTTATCAAAAGAGAAGGCTCTAGAGTCCATGTTAAAGTTATTGACGGAGAATTGCTTAAACCAAGAAAAGGTATTAATATCCCCGGCGGTACAAAAAGCCTTTCAGCTATTACGGAACGTGACGTAGATTTTATTAAATTTGCTGTAGATAATGATGCAGATTATTTAGCTTTGTCTTTTGTAAGAGACAAAGACGATATCTTGCTTGCTAAAAAATATTTAAGCCACTTTGGTGCTGATATTCCTATAGTAGCTAAGATTGAAAAACCTGAAGCAGTAAAAAATATTGAATCAATTCTTGATGTAGTTGATGCTGTTATGGTTGCACGTGGTGACCTCGGTATTGAACTTGCTCCGGAAAAAGTTCCAATGGTGCAAAAACAAATTGTGGATGCTGCATTTGCTCACAGAAAAACTTGTATCGTAGCTACACAAATGTTGGAATCTATGATTGACAATCCGATTCCGACAAGAGCAGAAGCTTCTGACGTTGCTAATGCTATTTTGGATGGTACAGATGCTGTAATGTTGTCAGGTGAAACTGCCGCAGGTAAACATCCTGTAGAAGCTGTTAAAATGATGGCTATGATTGCTCATGAAGTTGAACAAAGTGATTTTGTAAGCTATAACCTTGATTTGCCTATGAATCCTAACTATGAACCTACTCCGCAGGCTGTTGCTGCTGCTGCAGTTAAAATGGCTAAGGATTTGGGTGCAAAAGCTATTCTTGCCTTTACGCATACAGGTTATACGGTAAAACTGCTCTCTAAATTAAGACCGTCAGTTCCGGTAATGGCTATCTCAGACAGCGAAAAAGTTTGCAGAAAATTGAACCTGTTCTGGGATATGCACCCTTATCAAAAAGATTGGGATGTTGTTTTGAATGACGAATTGTTGAAAAAAATCGACAAATTGTTATTGGAAAAAACAGAATTTAAAAAAGACGACAGAGTTATCATTATCGGTTCTATTCCTAAACTTATTACCGGAAGAACAAACTTTGTACGTGTTCACAGAATGTGTGCATTTTAATTTCTGTATAAAACGATACATAAAAAGGACTGTCATAAAATGGCAGTCCTTTTTGTTATAAAGTCATTTTAGTAAAAATCAAAGTTTTAAGGATAAAACTATAAAATACTTTTTTTACGTGTATAATTTATTTATGTACTTACAAATTATACTGTCGGAGTTTACATAAATGAGCAACATTCTAAAGTGGAGTTTTAAAAATGCAATTATCGGTATGTTTGCAACATTTGCAGTGTTAGTTGTAATAGCTGCGTTTGCTGCACCTGCGCTGGCTTCTATGAAAGTTTTTGTTGTTTCTGATTTTTTGTATAATTTTTTGCATAAACTTTGTAAAGTTCATGGCTCATCATTGTTTTTAATTTTGGGGCATCCTATAGCTATTTGTGCAAGATGTATGGGCGGATATATTTCAGGTGCAATAACAATGTACGCATACTTGCATAAATTTAAAATGAACAAAATTGTTTATATAATAATAGGCACTCTTGCAATAGGAGAGATTGTTGCCGAATATTTTAATTTGTTTGTAACAAATGATTTTATCAGATTGATAGACGGTCTGTTTTTGGGTGCGTTTGTTGGCATGACTATCATAAAAATATTGGATTGGCTTGAAGGTAAAAAAGGCTGGTAGTTGTCTGAGAGCACATGTTTTAAGATTTTGAAATTTTAATTGCACAAAAATATTGCATTTCAATTTTATTAACAATTTGTTACAAAAATTAGCCAATAATAAGATATTAATTTTACATAAAGAACTTTATTTTTTAAAAAACAAATTACATTTTTTATATTAATTAAACATTAGAAGTATTCCATGAGTCAAAAAAAATGTTATAATAGAAAAACAGAGAAGAATAAGTGTTCTCTTTACCCTTTATAAAGATATGTAAAGAAGTTGTTTACAATCAATGCCAAACAGTCAATAAATTCAAAAAATAATTTTTTATATATACGTGTAGGAATAATTTAAGTAGGTAATGTCGGAGGAAAGACATGACAATTAGTGTGAACTCAAGAAAAAAACAAGCAAAAAAATCTTTTGATGAATTACTCAATGATTTGAGAACAAGTAATTCTGAAAAGGTTAGATATAATGCTGCTCGTATTCTTGGAGAAATTGGCGATTCACAGGCTGTTGAACCGCTGATTGATGTTCTTAAAAACGACAAAAACGGTTCAGTTCGTTTATATGCTGCAAGAGCACTTGGCGAACTTGGCGATATCGCTGCAACTACGCCTCTTATCGAATCTTTAAGAGAAGACCGTAACGTAGACGTTCGAGTACGTGCTGCACGTGCATTGGGTCGTTTAGGCGGTAAAGAAGTTGTTGAACCGTTAGTTGAAGCATTGAATGACGAAAATCCACAAGTTTGTATCACTGCTACCGATGCTTTAATCGAAATTGGTGATGTTGCTACAGATGCATTAATTGAATCTTTGGATCACGAAAAGGTTAACGTTAGATGCGATGCAACAAGAGCATTGGGCGAAATAGGCAACCCTAAAGCAGTTGATAAAATCATCACTATGCTGAACGATGAATGGGTAAATGTCAGAATTTATGCAGTAACTTCTTTAGGTAAATTGAATGATAAAAAAGCAGTTCCTGCTTTGATAGAAGTTATGCAAAACAAAAAAGAAAATGATTTAGTAAGAGCCGGTGCAGCTGCTGCATTGGGTGTTTTAAGAGATCAAAGAGCATTGATGCCGTTGAGAGAACTCATTATGGCAGCTGATGAACTCGGTGAACTCGAAGACACAGCTCTTAAATCATTCAAAAAGATCATGGCCGCAAACTGGCAGGCTATTCCGGGTGCTGCACCTCAAAAGAAAACAGCAGGTGTTTAAATTAAACCCGATGTTAAACTGACATAAAACCAAAATTAATAAAAGCCTCTTAATTGATTAAGAGGCTTTTTATTATTTAGGTTTGTGCAGGATTATACCCTGACATTGTATATTTCATTGTATGCGTTAATGAGTCTGTTTCTCATTTGCAGTGCCATTTGCATTGTTAAATTTGCTTTTTGCGATGCAAGCATTACTTCGTGAACACTGATATCTCCGCCTGAGGCAAAGGTTTCCGCAGCTTCGTAAGCTGCATTTTGAGAAGCGTTTACGTCATTTAAACTTTTAGAAAATGCATTGCCTATGTCGTTTGCCATGTTTTCAACCGGAGAGTTTGAACGCTTTTTGTTTGAGTCCATGGAGCTTTCCTGAGGTTGAGTCACGTTATCCAATCTTTCAATGGGAGAGATTCCCATATTCTCAAGCCCGACATTCATTTGAATGCCCGTATTTATAATCGGTCCTTGTGGAAGATTGCTCATCTCCTGCATTTTTCCGTTCAGAATATTGTCAAAAGCGGTCATTCCGTTTTTGTCGGACGTTATGTTGAACGCTTCCATATTCTGGCTGAAGATTTTGTTGTAATTTTGTATGGAATTGTTTGCTATCTGGTTAAATTGCAATTTTTATACTCCTGTTTTATTATTGCCGGAAACTTTGGATTTTCCAAAGCTCCGGCTCAACGATGATTAGATTCTTAATGCGGCATTAATCATGCCTTTGGTGGTTTCTGCTGTGGTAACGTTAGCTTCGTAAGCTCGGGAGGCTGATACCATGTTTACCATTTCTTCTACAACATTTATGTTTGGCAAGGTAACAAATCCGTCAGCATCCGATTCAGGGTTTGACGGGTCATAGACGGTTTTATACGGGTCGTTTGCAGGTGTAATTTCTGCTACTTCTACCCCTTGAGATATTGTTCTGTCGTCGTAAGATATTCCGCCCTTGAGCATCATTGTGTTATTTGTGGGGCTGAAAAACACCTCGTGCTGTCCGTCAGGAAATGCAGGAGCGTGCGAGCCTAATCTGTCAGCGTATATAGCTTTGAAACTTACGTTTTTTTTGATGTAAACCCCCGGTGTACCGTCAGGGTTTCTTGTTGTGTTAACGTTGGCAATGTTGCTGGCGATGTTGTCCATCATTGTTCTTTGGGCATACATGCCGCTGCCTGAAATGTCGAATGCACTAAAACTCATTTATTATGAACTTCCTCCGCCTCTTACTACATCAAGCAGGTTTGACATAAAACGCCCCTCTAAGGTAGCGAGGACATTGTATTGGGCACCTGCTTTAGCCATGTCCATCATTTCTTCTTCCACGTTTACGTTGTTGCCGTTTCCGTAGTCAATCCAGCTTGTATCTCTAATAACTTCGGGAGCATATCCGTTTAGGTCGGATTGGGTCTGCTGAATATACATAAACTGTTCTTGCGGAAGCCTTTGAGCTATATTTTGAACCGGGGTCGTTGATGGTGCATAGCCTGTTTTATAAGTTTCGTTTTTGTATGCCTGACTGTTTATTTGTCTTAAGTCACGTCTTACGTCGTCTTTTGCAATGATTTCTCTTAACTGGTCTTCGAATGCAACCTGTTTTCTCTGATACTCGGGTGTCATTGCGTTAGCTGTGTTAGAGGCAATAGCTGTTTGTCTTTTAACAAGTCCGTCCATTGCAAGTTTTGATACTTCAATGGCTCTTACATTAAACAAATCCAATTTTTACCTCCTCTCTGTTTTTTGTTTTTTAAAGTTTTGGTATTGATATTTCAAAGGTTGTTCCATTTTTATTGGAACTTACAAGTTTTAAATCGCCGTATTGTTCCTGCATTGCTTCTTTTGATATATACAAGCCGAGTCCGCTGCCAGTAACTTTTGAAGTGTATCCTTCTTCAAAAACTTTTTCACTGTTATCTTTTTCTATGCCGCAGCCGTTGTCTGATATAAGAATTTTTAGCATATTATCTTCGGTGATTTCTGTTTTAACTTTAATAACACCATTTTTATCTACCGCATCAATAGCGTTGTAGAAAAGGTTTATCATTACGTTAAGCAGTTTGTTTTCGTCGGCAAGAATATTGCCGTCATAGCTGTTTGATACCTCAAATCTGACTTCCTGCTGCTGGGCTTTTGCGTTAACAAGTTCAATTGCGTTTTGCAGGATTTTAGCAAAGTTGTGTGTTTCGAGTTTGGCGCTTTGTATTGTTCGGAGTTCCGTTAATAGTACTCCGATGGCATCTTTTGATTTTTTAATGCTTGATACGGCATTTGTAATGGAATCGTGCAGCTCTGCATTTTTGACCATTTCAAGTCTTTTTTCGATTATTTTTGAATACAAATCAATAATTGAAAGGTGATTTTTTATGTCGTGTGAGATTACTTTAGTTTTTGTTGAAATGTACTCATATTTTTTTACAATGTCATCGCTTTCTCCGAGCAGCCCTGCTTCTGCCTGCGTAAGTGCAGCTTCTTCCACAAAGGAATCGGCAAAGTTGATAAATTTATGTACCGCCTGATTTAAAAGTTCGTTGCCTCTGCGCTCGGGAGTGTATTCTTGTGTATATCTCATTAAATCGATTTTGGAATTTTGAGAGATAATACGTATTACGTTGTTAATCTCTTTTGAGTTAAGCATATAATACAAGCATGAGGTATCTTTTACAGGTTCTGTGGAATAATCCCACAAAATACATGCGGAATATCTTGGTGAAAGCAGTACAAGAAATTCCGTTTGCCCCCAGATATCGTCTTTTGTAAGATTTTCCCCGTTTGTTACATCGTCAAAGGAGTAAACTTCGGCATTTGTAAACTCAAGTCTTTTTAAAACACCGTCAAGCTCTTTTGTGTCAAAAACTCTTATAAGAACAACGGCTTTTTGAGTTTGGGCTTCCAAAAGCGGTTCAAGTGCAAAGCGAAACAAACCTTTAACGGTTTGTTTCGTTACGGGTTTTGTTTGCCCCAGATAAATTAAATCTTTCAAAAGATTTTTTTGTCTAAAGTTTGCTCCGCTCATTAATCATACCATTATTTAAATGCGGGACTTGTTTGATTGTCCCTTGCTTTTTGGATTCGTTTTGTTCGCTCCGCTTTGCTTTTTAATTTCTATACAGCACGCAGAAGCTTCGCTTCTGACTTAGCTTGCCTCCATCTCGCACGATACTCAATCGTGCTCGTGGAGTCCTTGCTATATAGCGATTTTGACTTTTCTTCTGTTCAAAAATCCGTTGTTCAATGCATACAAAACAGCCTGTGTTCTGTCATTGACCTGCAGTTTTTGAAAGATATTGTTGACGTGGGTTTTTACTGTTGTTTCTGAAATAAACAGTTTTTGTGCCACGCCTTTGTAAGTTATGCCCTGTGTCAACAGGTCAAGAACTTCTTCCTCTCTTTGAGTAAGATAGTTCAAGAGGTTTTCTTCGTCCTCTGTGTTTTCTGTTTCTTCTTTGAAGGACTGTTGAAAATATTCGAAAAATCTTGAGGACAAAGTTGCAGGAAGATAAATCTTGCCCGCTGCAACTTCGTCTATTGCATAGATGAGTTGAGCCGATGCCATTGTTTTTAAGATATAGCCTTTAGCACCGATTTTCATGGCTCTGAAGATTAAGTCAGGATCATCATAGCCTGTTAAAGCGATGATACGCACTCCCAAATCAAGTTTTTCAATCTCTGCTATTGCAGTCAGACCGTCTTTTTCAGGCATGTTGATGTCCATTAAAACGATTTCGGGACGATACTTCTTAATAAGACTGATTGCAACACTTGCGCTTGTTGCTGTTGCCACAACATCAAAATCGCTTTCGATTTCAATCAACTCTTTGATGCCTGACAGATGTTCATAGTTGTCATCTACTATGATGATTCTGGCTTTTTTCTTAAATTCAATCCCTCTTCTCATCTACTCCCCCCAAGATTTTATTTTTTGAATAAATTAATCGTGTAATTATATTATTTACACATGGTATATTACCTCTAAATGCAGTAGGCTCTCATCGGCTAGGGGATTGAAATAACAGTAATTTAGCATCTATCTGCTGATGTAGACCACATGGTCTATAAACGGGTGTTTTTATTTACTGCGACAAGGATTTGGGCGTTGTAAAAAAATAATTTATTAGTATTATTTTTCAAATTTGAACTAGTAGATTTAAATTAGTCACAATGTACCAGTTCCCCTTTAAAAAGCTGATTTGTTATGTTAAATTTAAAATCAGGAGCAGCCGGATAATCGCGCGGATGAAAAACTCCGTGAGGAAAGTCCGGGCACCCAAGGGCAGACCGCCTGATAACGTCAGGTGCGGGCGACCGTGAGGACAGTGCCACAGAAATGATGACTGCCGATGATTCCTGATTTGTCAGTGAATACAGGCGATGGTGCAACGGCGAGGTAAGAGCTCACCGGCAAGGCTGAGAGGTCTTGGCCAGGTAAACCCCGGTCGGGTGCAAGGTTGATAAAAAGGTTAAGGTGACCCGCCGTCTTTTGACAAACCGCTTGAGCTTGCAGGCAACTGCAACCCCAGACAGATGATTATCTAAAAACAGAACCCGGCTTATGAGCTGCTCCTTTTTTATTGTTTTGCTTCACGCTCGGTACTATCGTTCGTGTATAATAGAGCAGAGTCGCAGGCAGGGCATGTCCGATATCTGTTGTCATTCTGAAGCGTCGGTCGTTGCGTTATGCGAGGATTGTGTGTGTTCAGAATCTTATCGATATTCTTCGTTGTCTTTCATAATTGGTAAGATCCTGAGCTCGCTTCGCTCCTCAGGATGACATCGGAATAGGATAAACTTTAGCCACACACGTATTGCACGGCCTTTTGACCGGATTGCCGTGCTCACTTGTGTTCGCTCGCAATTGTATATGTTATGTAATTCAGTGACAAAAATAATTTTTTCTTAACATAAATAATCAAAAATCGACCTTTGTAAGAACTCTGAAAAAATGATTAAGAGTTTTTGTCAAAGAATTGGTGGCACATAAAACAAAAACCTTTGTTTTTATTTTTTATGTTCATTTTCTTTCTTTTTTGCGATTAAAAGAAAGAAAATGAACCAAAAGAAAGAAAAGAACGCTAATCAAAAGAAACAGTAAGATGTTTTATCAAAGATTTTGCCGTGACAAGCTACGGTCAAAATCTTCTCAAAACACAACTGTTTCTAATCGAAGTTTCGTCAGGGCTCCGCCCCGAACCCTATACGGCTTACTTTGTAAGCCGTGGAATATAACAAACAGTAAAATTTATTTTCGCTTTGTTTGCTCCGTCCGTCCGCAAATCCGCAAAAAAAAAGGGCAAAACTATCTTATATCCCTAGTCACGCCCGTAAATTAAATAATGGTAAGATTAAACTTTTTTACATATAATTCAATAGAGATTGGTTTTGAACTATCGTATAAGCCTGCATTGATGCCTGATAAGCGTAATTTTGCTTTATGTATTCGGAAATTATTTCTGCTTGGTCCACTTCTTGCAGATTTTGTTTTTGAGATTCCAGAATAATATTTGTTTCACTGATAGTATTAAGCGTCATTTCCATTTTTGCGGAACTTGCACCGAAAATCGATTGAATTTCCGACACATTTTTAATTGAATTTTGGATGTTATCCAGCTGTGCCGTAATTTGTGTGGTATCGGCAGGATCAAGGTTCAAAGCTGCTTCCAAATCGCCTAAAACTTTAAACAAACCTTCACCGGTTGGCGGGTCAGTTGTGTTGTCAAAGTTTCCAAATACTGCATCGCCTGCAATATTAAGATCTACGTATATGCCGTCTGATATTTCGAGTTTTCTTGCATAACCCGGGTCATCTGACGGTGTGCCGTGATATACTATTGAACCGTCATCTTCAAGTGTATATGCCGGAGTAGTTGTATTTGCGCCGCTAAAAATATAAAGCCCGTTGTACTGTGTATTTGCAAGTGCTACTATACTTTCTTTTAATTCTTTTATTTCAAGTTTACATGCAGTTATTGTTTCAGTACCACCTGCACCGTTAGCAGCCTGAATCGCAAGATCGTTAATTCTTTGCATTTTTTCTATTATTGTAGAAAAAGTCGAGTCCTGATAATCCAATTGAGTCGTCGCATTGTTAATATTGGTTTCATAAGTTTCCATTTTTTGCAGACGTGTGTTTAAATCCATAATAGAAGTTGAGTCAATAGGATTTTCTGAAATATTAGTAAACTTTTTACCTGAATTAAGTTTGTTATATATTTCATACAGTTTATTTTGCTGCTCCATAAGGGAGTTCATCATACTGGAATTATTATAAGTTGTTGATCTTATTAACATATTGACCTCTTATTATGCTCCTAATTGGGTTATTATTTCCATCAAATCTGCTGCTGTATTAAATACTCTTGCCGAGGCTTCGTAAGAACGCTGGAATTTGATTAAGTCCGAGAGTTCCTGATTCAAATCCACACCGGTGTATGCGTTTCTTTGTTCTTCGGCTTGAGTAGCAACTGATTGCTGTGCAGTAGCTGCTTCGTTTATTGTTTGTACTTTTGAACCTATGTCAGCTACAAGACTTGTAATAAATCCGCTCAGAGTTTGACCTTCGCCGGCTGGCGTTGAGTTACTTAAATCAGGGATTTTTAAGGTTTCAAGCTGATTAAATCTCTCAAGGTTAGATGTATTGCCCACGGCGTTGGGGTCCATATCGGCATCGCCCCGTGCTGTAGCAATAAGCTTAGGATCTTTTAAAATTGCATCATTAATTTTTATATTTGCTGCTGTAAAATCTCCGCCGCCTTCTGCAACAAAGATAGGTTCCGTTGCCTGAACCAGCTGTCCGTTTTCGTCTATACAATAAGGTATGGTGCCGTCTGCGGTTCCGGTTTGTATATTATTCATTTCTTCGGCAAAGGCTTTGGCTATGCGGTCAATCTGCTCAAGAACGGATTTATAGCTGAGTTCTCCGTTTGCACCGGAATCAATAATTGCTTTTATTGAGCCTGATGTGAATTGGCCTGTAACGTCTGATTTTTTTACATTGCCCTCCATATCAAGAAGCTGGATTGCAACCGGGTTATTATCATCGTCAGTTTGAACAGCTTTTAACTGAAGTTTTTGTTCGCCGCCTTCTACAAGAACTTTGTTGCCCAGATGAACATTAACCGTGCCGTTAGTGTTTGTTGTTATGGTAAGGGGCATTGCCTGCGAGATTTCGTCTAACAAAACATCTCTCTGGTCTAACAGGTCATTGTTTGCACTTCCGCCTGCCATTGATTTTGATATTTCGGTGTTGATTTCAGCAAGTTGAGCAAGTTTGTTGTTCAGTTCATCAACACTCATTTTAATTTGTGATTTGTCAAAGCTGTCAGGGTCGCCTATTGTACCGACTGCCTGTTCTCTCATGGATTGCAGGCTCGAGGACATGCTGTTTAACATATTAGCAACATCTTCTGCTGCTTCAACAAAAGCTATGCGGTATGCATTGTTAGTCGGATCTGTTGTCAGAGCCTGTGAAGCAGAGAAAAAGTCTGACAATTTTTGCTGCAAACCTGTTGAACTCAATTCGTTGTTCATCAAATTTTCAATATTATTTGTCATTGAACCTATCTGGTTGTAGTAGCCGTATTCCGTGTATTGTTCTCTAAAGTAATTGTCAAGCCACTGGGCACGGTTGCGGTTTATTGCCACAAGCTGTGCACCGCTTCCTATTTGCAGGCTGCCGATTGATGAACAGTAATTATACGAATTGTAAGCCGGAATAGAGCTGAAGGCAACACTTTGTTTTGAATAACCTGTGGTATTCATATTTGAAATGTTGTTGCTCACAACGTTTAATGCAGCTTGGTTATTTGCAATTGAATGCTGTGACATATTCAAAATACTGATTAATGAAGTTGACATGGTTCTTTTCCTGTTTTTTAAGCTTCTTCTACAATTGATGACATTTTCAGCCTGTCATCCGTGATGTTTTGACCTTTTGCATTGTATTCATTATTAACTGTTGTTACGCCTTTGAGCATTGCTTCTATTGTTTTGCCCGTTAAAAGCAGGCCGTGTTTTGTAAGTTCTATATTAATTTTTTCGAGTTTATAAATTCTTTTAGCAAGCTCGTTAACTTCTGCTTTTTTCTGTTCAAGCTTTTTGGCAGTTTGTTCATCTGTATTTTTAATTTTGTTGATGATATCCGTTATGGAAAATGTCGGGATATCAAGGGATTTTGTAACGGTTTTTCTTGCTTCGGACAGGTCGTTGATTGTTTTGTAAGTGTTGATAATTTTTGCATCAACATCATACAGGTCTGTGGCCTTGCCTTTGATAAGAATCTCTTTTTTATCCGTATAGAGTTTTTCTATGTTTTTGTATCCGTCTATTTCTTTATCTATAAGATTTTCAAGTTCTTTTATCTGTTCTGTAATCATAATTTTCTCCCGTGTTATTTAAAAATTTTTCAGGCAAGGTATTCTACAATAACGCTTCTGCCATAGCTTAGCCCGTATTTGATATCGTCGTCCGTGAGGTCGTTTTCTCCTACCATTTGCGCATATTTTTTGATTTCGTTTACGTTTTGTGATTTTAAAATTGAATCATCGTTTATATCAATTCCTTCCGAAACTTTCGGTTCGTTTGTTTGTATTGTTTCGGCAGAAGGTGCGGCTTTTGTATTTTTAAATGCATTGGCTGCATTTAAAAGTTGTATTGCGCTTACGTGTGATGAATTAACTGACCCTAACATTTATACTTATATCTCCTTGTCGACTCTTGGCATTTTCCCTGCAGTTGCAGCGTTGGCTGCGGTGATTTCATCCGCTTCTTTCGGAAGTGATTTTTCCATTTGTGTATAAATTTGTTTTGCAAAACCTACTGTTGAATTCGGGTTGGAAGCAATCTGGCGTCCGACTTCGTTAAAGATAAAGGATTTGAATTTATCCATGTATTTGTCATCACTGCCAAAGATTCCGCCTTCTTTGTCCACGCTTTTATCAAGTGCGGAAATCATTTTTGTCACAAATATGGCTTCAAATTCTGTTGAAACTTTTTTTAACTGAGCTTTTTGTGAGCCGAGTCTTTTGATGTTATCAAGAGTTTGAACATCCGTATTGATGATATCTGCTGGTAATGATGATGTTTGTGCTGATATAAATGACATGTTAGATTACCTCTATTTCCGCCTGAAGGCTGCCTGCTTCTCGAAGTGCCTGCAGGATTGATATTAAGTCAATCGGTGTAACGCCGATTGCGTTGAGTGCTCTGACTAAATCATTGAGTGTGCTGTTAGCAGGCATGGTGACAAGGCTTCCCGTACCTTTGTTAACCGATATTGCGCTGTTGGCGAAAGCTGTTGTTGAGCCGCCGGTAAACGGTTCGGGCTGTGAAATCTGATTTGTTGTTTGTACTGTTACCGTTATGTTTCCGTGAGCAACTGCAGCCGGAAGAAGTTTAACTTCGCTGCCTATGACAACAGTTCCTGTTCTTTCGTTAACAACGACTCTTGCTTTGTCGTTTGTTGCATCCACCATCATGTTTTCGAGTATTGAAAGGAAGGCGATTCTGTCGTTGTTAAATTTTGCCGGGATTGCAACTTTGATGCTTGAACCGTCCATGGCTCTTGCTGCAGTAACGTTTTTGCTTATTGCATTTGCAACTCTTGTTGCCATTGTGTAATCCGAGCGGTCAAGCAGAAGTGTCAGAGAATTTTCGTCCCCGATTGTAGTGTTAATATCTCTTTCAACAATACCGCCTCTTGGGATTCTTCCTGTTGTTGTAATGGCTGTTCTTGTACTGGAGCCGTTGGAGTCTTTTGAAATACCGCCGACTGATACGGGCCCTTGACCGATTGCAACAATTTCTCCGTTAGGTGCACGCAATTGAGTTTGTACAAGTACACCGCCTTCAAGGCTCTTTGCGTCCGCCATTGTGGAAACGGTTAAGTCAATCTGGTCGCCGTTTTTAGCAAACGGTGGAACTGTTGCGGTAACGAGAACCGCAGCTGATGAACCTTTTTGGATATAGTTTGATTGTTCAATTACCGTACCGAGGTTTTTTAATAACATCTGGTTTGTAATCTGGGTTGAACGGGAGTTGTCGCCTGTACCTGGCAAACCGACCACAACACCGTAACCGACAAGCTGGTTGTTTCTGACACCTTTTACGTGGGCAATGTCTTTGATTCTTACCATTGCCGACATTGTTTCTATCGGAAACAGACCAGTTATCATTAATGTTATTAAAAGTATTGTGAATAATTTTTTCATTTTTATTATCCTGTTTTTGTTTGTTATTAGAACAGATATCTTACTGCTCTGTTGATGAAGCCTTCGTTGCCTGCTCTTGTTACAGAACCTTTGCCTGCCAGTGCGAATTGCAGGTTGGCAACGTTTCTTGAACTTACCTGACCGTTCTGGTCAATCCATCTTGGATCTACAACACCGCTAACAAGAAAGTCTACTCTTTCCGTTCCGTTCAGTATTGTTTTTTTACCCTGTACCATAAGGTTTCCGTTAGGTAAAAGCTGTACAACCTGTACTGTGACATAATCGGTCACGCCCATTGAACGCTGGTTTGAGGTTGTACTTTCTACTGTGTTGGATCCCCCGAAATTGTTAAACTGGTTGTTTAACGGGGTGCCCGGTAAAATTTTGTTTAAGAAGTTTGTAAAGTTGTCGACGGTATTTGAAGATCTGTCAGCGGAATAGTTTAACGAATCGTTGACGGTAATAGTTTCGTTTAAAACGATTGTAACAAGGTCGCCGACAGAACGTGCTCTTACGCTGCCAAAGAGAGATTTAGGCTCGGCATAAAACGACTGGGACGCCCCTAAAACATATAACGATTCAGATTTAGCACTTTGTATGCCCGACAGAATCATTAAAAATGCCGCAAGTACTATTATTATTTTTTTTGTATTTTTAATCTTAGCCATTTTTTATTTTATCTCTCCCCTGAAAAAATTTTTATATCTGTACAAGCACCTGATTTGTTCCTATGACTTCGCCTGTATATATTTTATTAAACCTTTTGTTTTTTACCTGAATCATATCGCCTTTGTTGCCCTGCATAAGAGCTATCCCTTCTACAGAAACATTCAGGTTTGAATTTGTTCTAAAGTTAACTGTCACCATTGCATTTTTTATAACATCCGGTTTTGCCATGGTGTATCTTTTTGTGATTATGTCACCGGGATAAAACATCTTTTTGGCAACAAGTTCTTTTGATATATCGTTCGCATTCACCGTGTTATCAAGGTTGCCCATGATATCAACTTTTTTAAATTCCACGGATTGAAGCGGTATAACTTTATCTCTTGCGATAACTTCTTTTGCAACGGCTACATATTTGTAGGCTTTTGTTTCAATCGGGACATAATATGTTCTTGCATATGAATTGTTAACTTTGATATTTACTTTTTTAAATTCTTTGGCGGTCATATTGTTGTAACCGTTGGAAACAATTTCTACGGTTACTTTTCCGTCAGGAAGATTAAAGCTCTGTATGGGAATATGTCCGACAGTAACATCACACTCATCAAGGTCATATTTTTCCAGATCTTTTTTAGCCTGCGCAGCAACAAGAGATTTAAACTTTTCTGCGGGCAGAACCTGAGCAAAGCACTGTGAAGCAAGTCCTGTTAATACAAAACCCGTTAATGTCAAAATTGTTAAAGATGTTTTAATTAATTTTTTCATGTTGCTTTCTTTTTATCTGAAATTATTAGCTGACAATCTGGTTGGTTGTTCTTAAGATATCAGAGGCTGCCGTAATGATTTTTGAGTTTGTTTCAAACGCTCTTTCGGCTTTGATAAGGTTAATCATTTCGTCAACGATTTGTACGTTTGAGCCTTCCAAAAACGCCTGTTGAATGGAACCAAGCCCGTCCTGATCGGGTGTGCCGGGGATAGGAGTACCCGATGCCGGAGTTTCTACAAACAGGTTGTGACCTATGGATAACAAGCCTGACGGGTTCTGGAATCTTACAAGCTGAATTTGTCCGACAATTGTTTGTGTGTTGTCGTTGCCTACTTTAACGGAAACGTTACCGTCCGGTGTGATGTTAACTTCGGTTGTGTTTTGCGGAATTGTGATTTGCGGCTGCAGAAGATATCCGTCTGATGTACACAACTGACCTACAGCATCGGGAGAAAAAGAACCGTCTCTTGTGTAAGCTAAAGTTCCGTCAGGTCTTACAATCTGGAAGAAGCCTTCACCTTCGATAGCCATATCGTATTTGTTACCCGTGCTTTGCATTACGCCACCCGTCATAACTTTTCTTGTGGCAGAAGTTTTTACACCCAGCCCGATTTCAACACCGACAGGCTGGTAGGTACCCTGTGTAATCATTGCACCCGGCGTTCTTACTGCGGTTGAGAGAAGGTCTTGAAATTCGGCTCTGGATTTTTTGAAGCCTGATGTGTTAACGTTAGCAACGTTGTTAGCCACAACGTCCAAATTGTTTTGTTGTGCTATCATCCCTGTTGCTGCTGTCGTTAGTGATCTTAACATTTTATTTTATCTCCCGTGGATTATTTTTTATGAGTTTAGTCTGCCTAAATTTATTGTTTGTGAAAGCTGGTTTGATTTTTCTCTTACCAGTGTACTGAGTGTTTCATAGTTACGTGAAACATTGATTGAATTAATCATTTCGTTAATTACATTTGCGTTAGAAAGTTCGATTGCGCCCTGTTGAATTGAAAATTTTTGTGCTCTTAATTCAGGGTTTGTATTTATGTCTTTCGGAACATACATTGAGGTGCCGATTGCCATCATGTTATCTTTGTCCGCAAAATCAAAAATACCTATTCTTTGCAATGCCTGAGTATTTTCATTTCTTGTTGCAACAATCATCCCGTCTTCGTTTACAGTCAATTGTTTTTCCGAACTTATGTTTAATTCGACCATGTTCAAACGGATGGGCTGGTTAAGTTCGTCTAAAACAAGGTTGCCCTGCATGTCTGTTAATAGGTTTTGAGAATTTATGCAAAAAGAACCGTTTCTTGTGTACATAATGCTTCCGTCGGGTGCTCTCAATTTAAAGAAGCCGTCGCCTTCAATACCTAAATCAAGCGGGTTGTCCGTTCTTGATAAAGTGCCTTGAGAAAATTCGTGGACAAGTTTGTTTGTAACAGAGCCCATGCTTATTTCGCCTACTAACCTGCCGTCGTGGTTTTTGGGGTTGTTTCTTTCAACGGGTTCTTCAATGAGCGCATTGTAAACGTTTCTGAAAGACAAACCTTCTTTTTTATAGCCCGCTGTGTTAACGTTGGCTATGTTGTTTGCGATGGAATCCTGAAAATCAATCAGGCTCATCATACCTTTTGCTGCTATGTCGATACCTCTTGAAATCAAGATTGACCTCCCTGTGTTGAGTATTTTTGATACATACTCATGATATTTTTAACGTAGTTTTGTGTTTCTTTATAAGGCGGTATGCCGTTATATTTTGCAACTGCATTAGGACCTGCATTGTATGCGGCAAGGGCAAGAGATTTGTCGCCGCCGAATCTGTCTAAAAGGCCTTTAAGATATTTTGTTCCGCCTGCGATGTTTTGCTCCGGGTCATAGGCATCTTTTACGCCAAGTGAATTAGCAGTAGCCGGCATAAGCTGCATTAATCCCATTGCCCCGCAGTGAGAAGTCACATCGCTTTGAAAACCTGATTCCTGTTTTATAACCGCTTTAACAAATGCACTGTCAAGACCGTTTTTGGCGGAATATTGCTCTATAAGTGCATCGATATCTGCATTGCCGTCCGGTTTTGAAACTAACTCACTGGAAAATATTTTTTGTGCAAACGGGGTGTCTTTTACTTTTTCCGGTTTTTTAGACATGTTGGCATCAAGAATTTTTTGAAAATCCTGATTTGATGTGACAGGATTTGTGCCAAAAGAATTCAGGCTGTTGAAAGTGCTTTCAATAGCTTGTATGCGTCTTAGAGTAATATCTAATCCCGTAAGTTCCACTATTCTTTTTTCCTGCCCAAGTTAATTTCTTACCATTATCGGGAGATAATACACTCCCTCATACATTAAATTACTCTATATGCAGTATTTTCTCATCAACCCGATGGTTGAAATTTTTTTGGGCATATTGACCATGTGGTTAATTGTTTAAATCGTTGAAGAATTACAAATTTAATATTAAACAATAAACTAATTGCAAAACTTGCACACTACTGTAAAATAGTTTTATGCAGCTTATTATTTATATATTAAAAAGATTTTTGCAAGCGATACCGTTGTTATTTTTGGTATCAATCATAAGCTTTTTTATAATAAGACTCAGTCCCGTCGACCCTCTCGGGGAATTAAGACTTAACCCTTCAATTTCTCAGGAAACTTTAAAAGCCGAGCAGCAGCGGCTTGGATTGGATAAACCTAAAATCGTGCAATATGGTTTGTGGTTGAAAAGCTTTTTAAAAGGCGATTTAGGTGTCACTGTTACAGGAGAAAAAGTCAGTGTAAAGCTTATGGAGCGTATTCCTAACACGCTTTTGCTTACCAGCGTGGTTATTTTGTTAACATGGCTTGTCGGGATACCGCTCGGGATTTATGCCGCATTGCATTGGAAAGAACCTATAGACAGGATACTTACGGTTGTAACAAGTATTGGTATGGCGATACCATCGTTTTTCTTTGCGCTTTTACTGTTAATATTTGCGGTAAAAACCGGCTGGTTTCCGACAGGCGGTATGACAAGCTACAACTTTTCCACGCTGTCGCCTTTTCATAAGGTGCTGGATGTTGCACATCACCTTGTATTGCCTGTGATTGTGCTTTTTACGATTTCTCTTTCCGGTTTGCAAAGACAAATGAGAGGAAATCTGCTCGATGTATTAGGTTCGGATTACGTAAAATTTGCACGTGCAAAGGGGCTTAGCGAGAACAAAGTAGTTTACAAGCACGCTTTAAGAAACGCAATTAACCCTATGGTTACACTTTTGGGGTTTGAGTTTGCTTCGTTACTAAGCGGGGCAGCTTTGACAGAATATGTTTTTCAATATCCGGGGCTTGGAAGGTTGATTCTTGAGGCGGTTATGAAATCCGATATAAACCTTGTAATGGCATCATTGATGATGGGTACAATAATGCTTGTTGCGGGGAATTTACTTGCGGATATTTTACTTAAACTTGTTGACCCGAGAGTGAGCGTGAACTGATGAATAAAAATTCCGTGCTTGCTCAAATTTTTAAAGACAAATATGCAACAACTGCCGTTGTTGTGCTTTTGATTTTGTATCTCGGGATTTTGTTTGCGGATTTTCTCGCTCCGTATTCAAAAGAATTTTCAGACAGGCACAGGGCTTATGTGCCGCCGTCACAGGTTTTTACGATTGATGAAAACGGGAAATTTTCAAGACCGTACACCTATAACTATAAAAGATATTTTAATCCTGATGAATTGAAAATTACTTATAAATTAGACAGAAGCAAAAAGTATTATTTGAAATTTTTTGCCAAAGGCGAGCCGTACAAGTTTCTCGGTTTAATCCCCATGCAAAGGCATCTTGTAACGGTTGAAAAAGACGGCAGGTTGTTTTTGCTCGGTACTGATATAAACGGGCGTGATATTTTTTCGAGGATTCTTTTTGGCGGAAGGATATCTTTGACCATAGGTTTTCTTGCTTTGTTTATTTCGTTTCCTTTGGGTATGCTCTACGGCGGGATTTCGGGATATTTCGGCGGTATTGCGGACAACCTTATGATGAGGGTTTCCGAGGCGATAATGTCTATTCCGAGTTTTTATCTTTTGATTATTCTTGCGGCGATTCTGCCTTCTAATATGACAAGCATACAGAGGTTTTCTTTGATTGTAGTGATACTTGCTCTTATCGGCTGGGCAGGATTTTCACGTGTTGTAAGAGGGATGGTTCTATCTATAAAGAATCAGGAGTTTATACAGGCGGCGGAATCTATCGGGGCATCAAAGCTGAGAATTATAATTAAACATCTGCTGCCGCAGACCTTGAGTTATGTAATTGTTGCAATGACTTTATCCGTGCCGTCTTATATATTGTCTGAATCGGGTTTGAGCTTTTTGGGGCTTGGCATACAGCAGCCTGATGCAAGCTGGGGGAATATGCTGAAAGAAGCGCAGGAGTATGTTAATATTATCTACAGACCATGGCTTCTTGCTCCGGGTTTTTTAATTTTTATTGCGGTATTATCTTTTAACCTGATAGGTGATACAATAAGGGATATCTTAGACCCCAAAAGCAAGGTCAGATAGAGTATTTTAGTTACGGGATAATTGAGGATAGATGGAACAGTTTATATTTCAGCATTTAATAATTAATAAAGTTATGCTTTTAGACATACTTCTTGCGATTGTACTCGGGTTTGCAATCGGTTTTGAAAGAGAAATTACAAACAAATGGGCAGGGTTGAGAACGCACATGCTTGTTTGTCTTGGTTCTTGTATATTTACATTGCTTTCAATACACGCTTTTCCCGTATATGCGCACAGCCCTCAGGCTGATCCTGCAAGAATTGCTGCCCAGATATTAACCGGTATAGGTTTTATAGGCGGTGGTACTGTTTTAAGACATGGATATTCGATTTACGGCTTGACTACAGCAGCTACACTATGGATTACGGCGAGTATAGGTATGGCATGCGGCTGTGGATTTACTGCACTTGCTACTATTTGTACAGTGTTGGCCGTTGGTACTTTAGTTTTAATCAGAATTTTTGAAAAACAGTATATCCACAAAGGCTCTAAAAACCCGAGAAGATTTAAAGTAAGTTTTTATACCGAGATGAATACCGCTGATGATATTTATTCTAAGATTATTCAAAATTTTAATTCTATATTCGAAATAAATAAGGTGAATTCAAATTCCAATCCCGGATTGATGAAAATTAGTTTTAAACTGGATATATTTGACAAAAATCCTGTACAATTTTTACATAAGGAATTAAATTTAGTGGAAGGTATTGAATCAATTTCAATACAGGAACTTTATGAATAAAACGGCTGTATTTGAATATTTAAGAACTATTTTTATATCACTATTAATCGCACTTGTTATTGCGAGTGTTGCAACGGCATTTTCTAAAGTAGTGGCAAAGCATCATATTCAAATGGCTGCTAAAATAACTAATACTCCAAAAGACGATGCAATAATTAAAGAACTTATTAAAAAAATTTCAGGTTTATCTGCGCAAAATCCCGGAGATTATGTTTTAAATGTTAAACTGGGTAATTTGTATGAACTTATGCTTGATGAAAAAAATGCGGAAGAACAATATAAAATTGCCATAAACAAATCGCCTTATGGCGTTTACAGCTCATATTTCGGTTTGGCAAATTTGTATTTAAAACAGGGAAAACATAAAGAAGCTTTAGCTATTGTAAAAAAACTAAAAAACACTGACCACAAACCGCTTCTTATTGCCAAAGGCGATTTTTATATGAATCTTGGTGATTTGTTGTGGAAAGAAAATGATTATGAAGAGTCGGTAAAGCAATATAAAGTCGCATATTTTTATTACAAAAAAGTTGATTCGGAAAAGAAGGATTCTGCAATTGTAGGTATTTTAGATTGTTACAACAAAATTGCAGATGAAGATTTCAAAAAACATAAAATTGATGAAGCTATAGAAAGTCTGGAAACGGCTTTGCTGTATAAAGAAACCTCTATTGTGTATTACAAACTGGCTATATTGTATAAGGATGTTAACCCTATAATTGCAAACTCTTATATGGAAAAAACCTATAAAATGGATCCGGGGTTGATTAATTTTGATATTTATGAAGAAATTTTGATAAAGTTAATGCGTTATTATTATCTGCAAAGTCAGGATATAAAAACGGAACTTTATCACAACAAACTCAGGGCAATAAGAAATTTTGAAAAAAGGTATTATATTACGCCTGATGACGTTAAGATAAATATCCAAAAACTGCAGCTAAAAAATAATTTGTTGCGTTCAAAACAAACTGTCAAAGTCAAATTTAACATAGAAAATACATCAAAATCCGATTTTAATACACTTTTTGTGACAGTTAGTTTAAAATATGACCATGACTCAAAAGAAATATATTCAACAAAATTGTATTCTAAGAAAAAACCGTTAAAGACACGGACAACTTCTCCCGAGTATGATTTTCAATATACATACAGCGACAAAGACGAAATATTTTCGGCAAAGGATATAGAGCTTGAGTTTTATGTTTCTAAAAAAGATAATATGCGGAAAATTCTTGTAAAATCAGTAAAACTTGAAAGGTTTTAAACGGATTTTGTAAAAAAATTGTAAGAATACTTCAAAATTTTTTATTAACAATGTAAAATGACATAAAAGGAGTAGTATAGGGATTTGGAAATACTTCATAAAGAAAATCAACAGTTATATTCGGATGTTCCGCCTACAAAATTGCGCAATAAGGATGAAAAATTCCGCAAAGCGCAAAATATTCCCTTTTGGATGTGGGTTGCCGATATGTTTTTTTATAACATGCTGGAAAACAGATTTTTCTCTTTAAAAATTAAAAACGAGGAAAATTACAAAAAACGCAATCCTGATTTTTCCAATATTATTTATGCACCGCATAACAATTGGTGGGACGGTATTGTAGGCTACAATTTATGCCGCAGAGTTTTTAAAACAAAAATCAGAATGATGATTGAAGAAATGAACAGATTCCCTATCCTTGCGAAGGCAGGGGCTTTTCCTGTTAACAAAAAATCCGCTCAGGCATCTATGCAGGCATTGCAGTATTCTGTGGAAATGCTTTGTGACAAGGAAATTTCTCTCTGGTTATTTCCGCAGGGGATTATCAGACCGCCTATGTACAGACCGATTGAATTTCAAACCGGCATGGCTTATATAGCAAAAAATGTCGTAAAAAAAGCAGGCGGTATAAATCTTATTCCTGTGGCTGTCAACTATCCGTTTTTGCGTGAGGACAAACCCGAAGTTCTGTGCGAAGTCGGCGAACCTGTTATAATTACAGATACCAACTTTGACAGAAAAGAGTTGACTCACAAACTTGAACACGATTTTGAAGCTTTGTGTGATAAACAGTTTGAGGATATAAGACACGGACATGTGGAAGAGTATGAGTATTTGTACAAACAAAAACTAAAATGGTACAAAAAGCTCGAAAAACGTCTTAAAAAGATAGATATGCCGCCCGGGTCCGGTGTATAAAATTTTTATTATTAATTTTTGTTTACAATTTTGGCAATTTTTTCCGCTAAAAATACTTACATGAAATATGGATATTTTTTAGAGGAGAAATTTTTATGGCAGAATTATCAGTACAAAGCGTAAACGCAATAACATATACAGCTGCACCGGCAGAAGCAAAAGCTGCAGGCACAACAGAAACAGCATCCGGTGGTAAAACACTCGGGGCTTCCGATACCGTAGAAACCAACAAAAACGGTATGCCCAAACTTACACCTGTAATGTATGAAATCAAAGACGGTGATTCTTTAATGAAAATTGCCGCTGAATTTGACTTAAAGATTACAGACCTTATTCAACAGCTAAAAGATAGTGGCAAGTTGCCAAAGGATTATGATCCTAATGTTTCACACAAACACGATATTCCGTGGATGAAAAAGGGTAATAAAATAAAAATTTCATATCCTGCTACTGATGAACAAAAAGCAAAATATGAAGAATTCTGTGAAAAAAGAACACATGAATATTACAACCGCAAGGCGGCAGCTGAAAGAAAGGCTAAAGCAGAGGCAAAAGCTAAAGCACGTGCGGAGTATGATGCTTTGCCATGGTATGTAAGACTATTTAAAGACAGACCATAGTTATTCAAAATAACCGATATAAGGCAGGTTGCGCATATAGCCTTCGTAGTCTAAGCCGTAGCCTACAACAAATTTGTCATCGATATCGAATCCGTAATAATCGGGTTCGATATTGACTTTTCTGGCGGTCTTTTTATTTAAAAGTGTTACCACTTTAAGATTTTTTGGCTTGTGTGTTCGGCAAAGGATGTTTATTAAAAACTCCATTGTGCAGCCTGTGTCAATGATATCTTCAACTATTAAGACATTTTTGTCCTCAAGATGCGGCAGGGTCAAATCGATTGCCTGAACATTGCCTGATGAGGTTTTTGCATTGCCGTAGCTTGAAACTCTGATGAATTCCATTTCCACGGGCATTTTTAAATATTTTGCAAGGTCGCAGCAAAACATTGTGGAACCTTTTAATACGCAAATTAAAACAAGTTCGTTGTTCGTGCCGCAGTCTTTGTTAATTTTTTCTGCAAGCTCTTTTGTTTTTTGTTCTATTTGTTCCTGTGTAAAAAGAATTTTTAAATCTTCAACTTTTCTGTCGAGCATAAGTTTACACCTGTTCTTTTATTGTTAATATATGTGTCGGGAGAGTTTTGGCTCTCAGTTTTTCGCTGAGACAGACGCCTGTCGCCCATAAGACTTCATTACCTTTGCATAAAAGTATGATATCATCTCTTTTAAATTTTTCTATGCCTTTGTTTATAAACAGCTTTTTGAGCTTCATTGTTCCTTCCATTCCGAAAGGCTGAACGATATCTCCGTGTGTGCGTGTGCGCAGTGTTAATCCGTCAAAACCGTTTAAATATACATAAGCTTTTGGCTCATTTGCTTTAGGAAATTCGGGCGGGTTGTGTTCTTTGTATTCTTCAATATGAAAAATAGTGTCGTGAAATTTATATGTGCCGCAGCCTGTTATTTTGACTTCTTCCGTAATTTTTTCGGGTTCTAAATCCTGAATTGTACAAATTTTTTCTTTAGAAGCAAACAACCACAGGTCTTTTGTTAAAGAAAGAGTTTTGCCCGATTTGTATTTTGCACTTTTGTTTATAAAGTCATAAATTTCTTCCACCTTTTTGGAATCGTAATCCAGATTTTGTTCTATGAGAAAGTCCAGTATAAATTTGTTTTGTACATCTTTTGAAAGTTCAATAAATTTTTGTGTAATAAAATATCCGTCTTTGACAATATCTTTTTTTATTTTGGACAGGTATTCTTTGACAATATTTTGTTCGGAAATGGCAATGCGTGAAAGATTCAAAATAACATCATCTATTTTTGGGTTGATTGTCTTAAGCTCCGAGATTATCTGGTGGCGTATAAAATTGCGGGCATATTTTGTGTCAAAATTGCTGGAGTCATTGTTTGGTACAAGTTTGTTAATTGTACAGTATTTGACGATATCTTTTCTGGAAAAATTCATCAAAGGTCTGTAAATTTTGCACTCATCAAGGGCAGAGGTTTCTAATATTCCGCACAAACCTTTTACTCCGGTGCCTTTTGACAGTCTGTAGAGGATAGTTTCGGTATTATCCGATTTTGTGTGAGCCAAAAATATTCCGTCTGCGTGGAATTTTTTATAACATTTCTTGAAGAATTCCTGACGTTTTTCCCTTGCAACAGTCTCTGTTTTTGGCAGACCTTCGGGTAAAGTTTCGCAATAGAGTTCAATATTATTTTCTTTACAGTATTTTTGACAGTTTTCCTGTTCAATTTCTGCTTCTTTCCCCCGCCAGTTGTGGTTCAGATGCAGTGCTATCAGTTTAAAACCTGTTTTTTGTGAAATTCTTTGCAGCATGTCCAGCATGCACATGGAATCATACCCGCCTGAAAATCCGACCACAAAGGTCTTTTCTTGTGATAACAGATTGTATTTTTTTAAAAAACTTTTAACCTTACTAATCATTTCTGCAAACTTCAATCAGTCTTTGTGCCTGTGCTACCGCATCCGTCAAATTCTTATCCTTAACAATTTTTCTGGCATAAGAGCCGATACTGATTCCATTATATCTAAGAGAACACATTTTTGCTAACTCTGATGTTTTTTCATTTGTTCCGCCCGACATAAATATGTATGTACCGTAAGGCTGTACAAGGTGTGCCATGGCAACAGCCTGCAGGGTGGAGTTAAAGGTGTTGTCACCGCCTGACATAGGAACGCCGTCAGCCTGAATAATAAAATTTGTGTCGCCTTTCCACTTTGTGACTTTGTTTATGAGTTTTTTTACTCTTTCGTTGCTATAGAATTTTCTGTCCAAACAAAGGCTCAAAGCGCCTTTGAAATTTTCTATAACATATTTTATTTCTTTGTCGGGGATTTTTTTTGTGGAAAGGTGGATTTCAATGCAATCGAGTTTGTATTTTTTAGCAATTTTGACTATTCTTTCCACATCATATTCACATTCGGTAAAGGAAATTGCCTTGCAGTCATCACATTTTTGGCAGCCGATGCAATTTTCTTGTATTACTTTATAACTGTCTTTATCGGGAACAATTGCATTTTGCGGACATTTTTTTGCGCATTTGCCGCAATTTTTGCATTTGTCTTTGTTTATTAGACATTTTTGGATATGAGTATCGCCTGAAAGCCCCATGCTGATTGAATAATAAAAATCTTCGGGATTTTTTCCGGATTTTTTTACCCCTCTCAAGACAGCTTCCACTGCTTCTTTAGATGGGTTTATGTCGAACATGTCCGCACCTGCTATGGCGTATATTGTGACTAAATCCTCAATCTCTTCAAAATGTTTGTTCCCTAGCCCCAGCACAAGTTTGAAGATTTTTTTGGTATTTAATGTATCAAGGAGTTTTTGCTTCATGATGTAATTATACTATGCAAATATTGTGTAAAATATTACAAAATTTTAAGCACAGTCTCTTGACCTGTAACTCCAATCCTCATAAGCTTTTCTATAAGATAAGATAAGTGAACCTGAGTTATGCCCGTTTCTTTTAAAACTGCTTTAATAAATGAAAAGCAGTAAAAATCGAGGGTAAAAATGAAAAAAATATTTGCGTTCACTCTTGCTGAGGTACTTGTAACATTGATGGTTATCGGTGTAATTGCGGCAATGACCATCCCGACATTGAATCAAAATATCGGGGATAATCAAAGTGTAGCTGGGTGTTTAAAGGCTTATTCGGTTTTACAGCAGGCAGTAAACAGACTGAAACCTGATTTTGGACCTGTGGGTTTTGGTACAAAATGGAATAATTCGGAGGAATTTTGGAACGCTTTTGTTGCGAACGTGAATGCTGTTAAGGTCTGTTCAAAAGATAACGGCTCGGAATGCTTTGCTCAAAAAGATTATAAAAAACCGGACGGTTCTGTTTGGACTGTAACTGAAAGTTATTCACTAATTTTTGCTGACGGTATGATTTTGAATTACATCAATACTGATCATGATGGCGGAGGTTACGGGTTATCTGAAGAAGACACAAAAAATTTGCTCGCACGTTTTGTAGTTGATATTAATGGGCGAAAGGGGCCTAATATGATAGGTCGTGACGGTTTTTTGTTTTATCTTGTGAAAGGCAAGGGGATTGTCCCCGGATACACAGAAGAAAGAATTATTAAAGAGAAAAAACTTCACCGTCTGGATTAAAGAATATTTTTTAACAAATAATTATATTAATTTTATTATGAAAAAATATTTTGTCCGTGCTCTTTGCTTTCTTGCTGCGGGTCTTGCATTGTACCCACCTGAAAACAGTTTCGTCCGAATTTTGCCTCAAGGTTGTCCCATACCTGCGCAAGCTTTTTAGCTTTTTTGGTTTTTTCGTCCTCAAACAAAAACAGCTGCGAGGCTGCTTTTTCGGATAATTTGTCCGCATAAATTCCCGACGACCTGTAAATAATATTAGGGTCATAGAGTTTTTCAAGCATTTTATCCGCATACTGGTTTATCAAAAACTCGCTGTCTGTCGGCTCGGGCAGCACCATTCTTTCCGTAAACACTCTGAAATCTTTTGTGCGAAGCATGACAAACACAATCTCCGTTTGCATTCCCAGTTTTCTTAATTTGGAGCAAACCTGATGCGAGTGATAATGCAGGGAGCCTTTAATATATTCTTTGTCGTTTGTAAAATGACTGAAGGCGCTTGTTTTTTGTATTGATTTTGGCAGTTCTATTTTTGCGTCTACGGGGTATGCGCTGACTCCGCTTAATTCCATTTTTAGTTCAAGCCCTCTTTTGCCCCAGATTTTTTTTAGCCAGAACTCGTTTTGTTTAACAATTTCGCTGCATTTGTTTATTCCGTATTTGTGAAAGAGTGCCGCAGAGTTTCTGCCTATGCCCCATATGTCTTCTATGTATGTGCGGCGCAGGATTTCGTCGATATCTCTTATTCTTATCCGGCAAAGACCGTTTAGGGTTGTATCTTTTTTGGCTTTTTCGCAGGCCAGTTTGGCAAGGGTTTTGGTCGGTGCAAGCCCTATTGATACGGGTACGCCGATTTCCTGCTCTATTTCGGTTTTAATTTTTGCGATGATATCTTCGTAAGAGCAGCGGTAGAGTTTTTTTAATCCCGTTAAATCCAAAAATGCTTCATCAATGGAGTATTGCTCAACATCAGGCGTGTAGCTCATAAGTTTAACCATTATTCTGTTTGAAATGTCATGGTACAGTTTGAAATTTCTTGAGATATATATGACGTTTTTGAACTCTTTTCTTGCCTTAAAAAGCGGGTAGCCCATGGGAATTCCCATTTCTTTTGCTTCTTTTGAGCGTGCAATTATACAGCCGTCGTTGTTGCTCAAAACGCATACGGCTTTGTTTGCCAGAAGCGGGTTCATGAGCTGCTCACAGGAAACAAAAAAGTTATTACAATCTACAAGTGCTATCTCTGCCATGTTTTAGACCTTATTTAAATGTTTTACGAAGAAAAAAGAAAATCAAAGCGGAGAACCGTCAAAAGATTTATCTGCAAAATAATCTCCGCTTTTTAATTTATTAGGAAGGATATCTAGAGTTAAAATTTTTATAACTGTCTTGCAATCCCCGTTGCCACACCGAAAATGGTCAGGACTTCTTTAGGGATTATATTGGGGTACTGAGGATTTTCGGGCTGAAGCCAGATTTTTCCGTCCTTTTGTCTGTAGGTTTTCAGGGTGTAGCCATTGTCAATGTACGCAAGAACAATGTCACCGTCTTTTGCGTAGGGTGTTTTTTTGACTATTACCTTGTCACCGTCAAAGATACCTGCATTGACCATAGAGTCCCCCGATACGGTAAACATAAACACTGACGGGTTATCAAGGTCAAAATCTTCGTCTAAAGATACACGCCTTTCTATAGTATCTTCCGCCACGGTGGCAAAGCCTGCCCTTACTGAGGAGGTGAACAAAATTGCGCCGAAACATTCGGGATTTATAAAAAACTTTCCGTTTTTTTCTTTTATGAGTTCACACTCCTTGAGTTTTTTAAAATACTGCCAGACAGAGTTCTTATGTTTAAACCCGAAGGTCTGTGCGATTTTTTCAAAACTCGGAAGAGGTTCTTTGCCGTAGGCTTTTTTGAGGTTTTCAAAAAAGTTTTTTTGTTTTTCACTGAGGTTTTCGTTTAACATAATATTATTATAGACAGTTGTCTATAAAATGTCAACATTTGTTTTTGCAAATTTAAAGTTATGTATTTTTAAAGCTTAAACAGGCAGTATTAAGCACCGTTTTGCGGGGGAAACGGTCATAGATTTTTTATATAGTACGGGATTATTTTATGCTGTCGGGTTTGCCTATTCTTAAATTAACGGCAAACAACAATAATGCCACGGGTAAAATCTGCAGCATTAGCCTGTCCATGGAATTTTGCGTAAGCCATGTAATGTCATGCGGTGAGAAAAGGTAAACCATAAAATATCCCGCAACAAGCAGCACAAATACAATTAAAGAAAGTATAAAAGGAGTTTTGTTGATATTTTTAATTTTAAATCCCTTAATGCAAAGCAATGCCAAAACAATCAAAAGCGGAAAACGAAGCAAAAACATCTTTGCAAAAGATTTGAGGATAATAATGTATCTGCTAAAATCAAGTGCAAAGTTATATGTTTTTAATGCAACAAAACCCGCAATCAAATCATTGGCTGCGTGGGACATATTTTTGTATAAAATAAGCAGCGCCAGAGGAATAATTGCCGTTAAAAAAGCAAGCCCCAGTCTTTTGTATTTTTTTGAGAAGAAAAAATATCCCAAAATTGTTGCCATATACACGGCAAAAAACAACATGCCTTCGTTTTTTGTCCATGCACTCAAAGCGCCAAAAATTATCGAAAGTACTATATAAGAAAATTTTTCTTTTCTGAAGTACAAAAATAAACTTACTATTGTGCACAAATACATATAAGCCAACGGTATATCGGCGCATTGGGCGGCACCGTTTACAAGGAAAATATCTAATATCATAAATACCGAAGTCACCGCTATAGCAGCTTTTTCGCTTTTAAAGTAGGTGATTGCCTGATACAAAAGGTACACAAGCCCGAAGGTGAAGAATAAGCCGATTGTGGCATTTATTGCATAATTTTCAACACCGGTATAGCTCCATAACCTTGCTGTAGTTGCAGGGAGCATCATCGGATAATCGTTATGCGACATAAAATGGGGAAGCGAAAATACATTCTGCCACAGCGGATTGTTTAAAAACAAAAATTCGGCTTTGATGTTCCAAATTCTAAAGCCGTCCCAGCTGCCCATCGGATTATTTATAAAATATTTAAAATAAATCAAAACAGCGTACAAATTCAAAAGATAAAACCAGTTAGACAGTTTTTTGAATTTATGTTTGCTCAAATCGGGTTTTTCTTCATTGTAATAAAGCAATGCAAGCACTACAACAAGAGCCAGTTCAAACCATTTAAAACACTCAAAGCTGTTTATGTGCAAACATAAAAACAGAAAATATAAAATAGAATTTATACCGAAACCGAGCGGAATCGCAAACAGCAGTCTGAATCTCAGCTCCATTTCTCTTGATATTATTGATACGGCAAAATAGCCGCTGAACAGAGTGACCAGTAATCCGAGTATGAATCCTAACAATGAGCCTGTCATTATTCTTCTATCCTTTTAAATATATATGTTTTGTCGTTAATTTTTTTGTAAATCTTAAACCCGTCAGGTATTTCAATATTTTTAGGCGTGTTTTCATAAGCACCTATTAAATAATTTTCGAGTTTATCATTTTTTAAAACTGACGGGACTATTGCATATTGTGCAATATAGAAATTTCTGATTGAAGGTTCCAGGTCAAAAACGCTGTTCTGCGGCGTGTCTGACACAAATCCGATTTTTCCCTCGTCTTGAAAATTTTCTATATTTTTAACTGCCGTTTTTATGTCTTTTACCTGTGAATAAAAAGCGTTTTTCCCCATATAATCAACAAACAGCATGGTGAATGGTATTTGCACAAGCAAAAACAGGTATTTAAGATTCCACAAAATAATCAGCAGAAAAATTACACGAAAAATAAACCTGTCGGGGATTTTGTGGAGTTTAAATATCATAACCATAACCTTTCGAGTGTTTTTTCAATCTGAGTTTCGAGTTCAATAAGATTGTTGTTGTTTTCGATTATAAAATCGGCGAGGTTTCTCTTTTCCTCTTGCGAAACCTGTGCATTGATACGTTCCAGTGCGTGTTCAAGAGGGTAGCCTCTGCGTGTCATCAGCCTTTGAAGGCGGATTTTTTTATCCGCACAAACGAGAATTGTTCTGTCAAAAAGGTTTTGCATATTTTCTTCAAAAAGCAAAGGCACGGAAGCAACAACGATTTCTTCGTTTTCGTTTTCTTCAAAAAATTCGAGTATCCTTTTTTCAACAAGCGGATGCAATATGTCCTCGAGCGCTTCCATTTTTTCGGGGTCGGCAAAAACAATCAGCCCTATTTTATGGCGTCCGAGTCTGCCGTCTTCAAGGAAAATATCCTGATCAGGAAAAAGTGCTTTAACCTTTTCGATAACTTCTTCGTTATCATCCATTAATCTGTGGCAAATCCAGTCCGCATCGATGACAGGGATGCCTTTTTTTTCTATATAACTTTGTACAATTGATTTACCTGAGGCAATATTGCCTGTGAGACCTACTTTTAGCATACATTTGCCAACCTTCTATAAGTTAACTATTTTAATTCAAAAACCGTTCCTTCTTTGGAATCTTTTAAGACTATGTTGATTTTATCGAGAGAATTTCTTATTGCATCAGCAGTTGCCCAGTCTTTCTGTGCTCTGGCGTTGTTTCTTACCTCGATAATCTTTTCCATGGCTTCTTTTGCGCCGATATTCTTGTCCTCGATAAAGTCAAAGTCATCAATAATCGTTGACAGCTTTTCTTTAAGCTGATTTTCGTCAAGTTCAACTTTTTCCAAATCAAAGCCCATTACACGTGCAAGCCTTATCAGCATCGAAATATATTTTATTGCGTCTTCTTTGTTGTTTGCATCTTTTGCTTTGTTCGCTTTTGTTGCAATTTCAAAAAGTACGGCAAGCGCTTTAGAGGTGTTGAAATCTTCGTCCATTGCGGCTTTGAATTCTTCTATTTCTTCACCCTCGATGTTTTCAATCAAAGCATCTTTGCCGACCCATGCGAGAACATTGTTTGCTGCATTTTTAAGTCTTTTTGCCCCCGCAGCTGCAGCTTCCAGAGCTTCGTCGTTAAATTCTACAGGCATTCTGTAGTTGTTTGTTAAGATAAAGAATCTGATTGTATTGGCGTCATATTTTTCCAGCAGCCCGTCGATTGTTATGAAGTTGCCAAGAGATTTTGACATTTTTTCTTTGTTAATGGTAACAAAGCCGTTGTGCAGCCAGTATTTTACAAACCTGCAGCCGTTGGCGCATTCTGATTGTGCAATTTCGTTTTCGTGGTGCGGGAAGATTAAATCCGCACCGCCTGCGTGGATATCAATTTCATCAGCGAGATGTTTTTTGCTCATAGCGGAGCATTCTATGTGCCAGCCCGGTCTGCCTACACCCCAAGGGCTTTTGTAACCGAATTTTTCGTCTTTTTTCCACAGTGCAAAATCAAGAGGGTCTTCTTTTATGGAAGAAGCTTCCACTCTGGCTCCGGCTTCAAGGTCATCAATGGGCTGTTTGCTCAAATAGCCGTATCTGGGGAATTTTTTAACTCTAAAATAGACATCTCCGTCAGCTTCATAGGCGTAACCTTTTTCTATAAGAGTTTTAACCATTTTTATCATGTCGCCCAGAGTCTTTGTGGCAAAAGGTTCAACATCAGGTTTAAGGTTGTTGAGCTTTTTCATGGACTCTGTGAAGATGTCATAGTATTTTTTTGCAATTTCATCAGGTGTGCAGTTTTCTTTAACGGATTTGTTAAGGATTTTATCGTCCACATCCGTTACATTGCGGCAGTATTTTACGTCATAACCGAGGAATTTTAAATATCTATAAACCACATCCCAAGTTATATAACAGCGTGCATGCCCAAGGTGCGGGTGATCATATACGGTAGGACCGCATACGTACATGTTTACGTGGTTGCCGTTTATGGGCTTAAATTCCTCTATGGTATTTGAATAAGTATTAAATAATTTCAACATAATAACACTAACCTGATTTTGCTTAATAATAATTAATATATTACAACAAAACGGCTGTTCTTGAAAGTACCTGTAATGGTATTTATGCAGTTGTTTTATATTGAGGGTTGTTGCAGAGGGGGGTCTTATTCTCTGGGGCGGCTTAGAATTTTATACGAATCATATCTTAAAAATTTCGATTGTGTCCACTGTCATATAGTGCACAAAATAAAAATCCCCCGTTATTATTTATGATAAAATTAATAAATAATTATACGGGGAGAAATTATGGAAACAATATTAAATTATATACAAAACCATGCGTTGATGTTTTCGACAACAATTTTGATTGTTGCATATATATTTATTGCGTGGGAAAAAATCTCAAAAGTAACCGTTGCAATGCTGGGTGCGGCTCTGACTCTTGTACTCGGACTTTTGGCGCAGTCAAAGGGGCACGATGCAATCGACCCGCATTATTTTATCAATTTTGTTGATTTTAACGTGATTTTTCTTTTGATCAGCATGATGATTATAGTAAGCATTGCAAGTAAAAGCGGTATTTTTACGTGGGTGGCTAATGCTCTTTTAAAAAAAACCAAAGGTCATCCGACAAAAATTTTAATTACTCTGGGGTGTTTTACTGCTTTTGCATCAGCATTTTTGGATAACGTAACAACAGTTATACTTGTTGTACCGGTTACATTTTTGATAGCTAAAAAACTGGATATAAATCCTATACCTTATTTGATAACAGAAATTTTAGCCTCAAACATAGGCGGTACGGCTACTCTTATAGGCGACCCGCCTAATATTATCATCGGTAGTAAAGCCGGATTCACTTTTATGACATTTTTGCTGGAGCTTACTGATATTGTATGTTTAATTTTTGCGGTAACAATGTTTATTTTATGGCTGTGTTTTAAAAAAGATCTTGTTGCAACAAAAGAAAAAATGGAAGCTGTTGCCGAATTGGATAATTCACATACCATTACGGACAAAGCTCTTGCAATACGTTCGTCAATAACACTTTTGCTGGTTATTTTAGGTTTTATTTTGCATGATGTAATTCATATGGAGTCATACGTAATAGCTCTTGCGGGTGCAAGCTTTTTGCTGATTTTTGAAGAGCCTAAAAAGATACTGGAAGGTGTTGAATGGAATACCATATTTTTCTTTATAGGTTTGTTCATAATAATTGGCGGTTTTGAAGCCGCCGGCGGAATTTCAATAATGGCAAAATGGATTCTTGACGTAACAAACGGCAATGAATCTGCTGCAGCTATGCTGATTTTGTGGGCATCTGGCATTTTGTCCGGTGTTGTTGATAATATTCCATATACGGCAACCATGGCTCCTATGATATATCAAATACAGCTTGTTGAAGGCGCACAGTATGCTCATCCGCTGTGGTGGTGCCTGTCACTGGGGGCTTGTCTTGGCGGAAATATGACAATAATAGGCGCCGCAGCAAACGTAATAGTTTCTGAAACTGCAGCTGCATACGGCAAGCCGATTTCCTTTATGAAATACTTAAAATACGGGGTAAGTATAACAGTTGTATCCTTGTTAATGAGTTCTGTCTATATATATTTCAGATTTTTGTTACCCGCTGCGCATGCTGCCCAGTAGAAACAGAAGGAATTTTGTCTGAGTGGGACCTCGCTAGTAGGAGTGGTACACACTCTGCCGAGCAAACAATCCAGTGAATTGTTTGTGAGAGGTAGCGAGTGGCGCCGAGTCTAGCATCTTACGACTCTGCCGAAGAAACAATTGATAATTGTTTCTGAGAGGTAGACCCCATGCACTTCCCTCCATTCGTAACGTGCCACCGGCACCTTCCGAACGGAGTCCTTGGGTACCCTTGTTGTATAGCTAATATTGTACTTGTTTATTGTACCCGTTCAATAAGTTGTCGGGGGCAGTTGACTATATGAAATTATTAGACAAATTAAAGATTTTTTAAATCTTTTTTAGGATTTGATGATATCTGTCTTACGTTAAATTTTGATTTTAAAAACTCAAGCATATTCGGGGTTAAAACGTTAGCCGTACACACGGGCAGATAGATATTTTTTATTCCGAGATTGCGCAGATTAAACAAATGCGACATTGTATGCAGATTGCAGGTGGTAATAAACACACTCACCGGAAATTTTTCAAAATCCACACGGTTTTTAATGTGCGCAAGTATCTTGTAAATCAAAGAAGAATTGAAGAAGGAATCAAAATACAAAATATTATCCTTTTTGGCGGTCATAACCGTGCTTATAACAAAATAATCATCGTTTAAATGTTGTTCCATTTCGCTGAAATATTCGCTGTGCATTGCTGCGTGGTTTAAAAGTCCTACTATTAGCAGATGTTTTATCTCTTTGTTTTCAATCTTTTTAATAAGCTCATCTACATTTTGCATGACTACATTTTCATCGTAGCCTACTTTAACGGTGGTGATTCTGTGGTTGTCTTTGTAACCTTCACTTTCCTGAGTAATTTGAATAAGCTTTGAAAAGTCATTGTTTTCAATACGGCTCATTCCTTTGCCGCTGATAATATTGGTGGTAAATATTCTGCCACGGTAAAGTCTGTCAAGAAGATACTGAAAATTTCTTATAACAAGAACAGACCCTTTAAAAGAGGTAAAATCATACTGCACATTATCAAGTGATATCTGATAGTGTCCTTTCAAATTAGGGAAGTTTTCAAATTTAGGATAAGCATGTGCAACAATGAGCCCGTCATGGGTGTAAACATTTATATCTGTATCTTTCAAAGCTTCAAGAAGATTTTCCAAATCCTTAAGGTTTTGACCTGATACAAGTATGGACTTGCCTTTATTAACACCGATTTGTACATCGTTTAAAGAAATTTTGCCGTAATATTCTTCTTTGAACTGATGTAATTTTTGATGAATTTGAAAATTTATCTTTGCAAAATCATGAATTTTTCTAAGGAGCTTAGACTCTTGCATGGTTGAAAAATTCAGGCTGTTAAACAGTTTTAATATTGCGTCTTCTTCCGGCACGTAGTCATCGGTGTAAGATTTTAGCTCCACAAGCCTTATACTTGCACTTTTAATCAGATTCAAAATTATCTCGTAGATATTTTTTACATCCGAGTTTAAAATTTTGTTTCTTAAAACGGCCTGCTGTTCGCCCTGTTGGACGATAGCAGACATATTAAACTTCTTAAAATCTATATTGGATTTTAAAATCTGACAGTCTATATTTTCTTTGTCACAGATTGCAATATAAGATTCTTTTACGGATTCTTTTTCGTTGTGGATTTTATAAATCAAATCCTCAAACTCCTTGCGGTTGAATTCATACCCGATTAACACCACAGACAGGTAGTTTATAATTTGATTTTTAAGTTTTTTATTCTC
This sequence comes from Candidatus Gastranaerophilales bacterium, assembly GCA_944325555.1. Taxonomy (GTDB): domain Bacteria; phylum Cyanobacteriota; class Vampirovibrionia; order Gastranaerophilales; family Gastranaerophilaceae; genus Limenecus. The sequence goes on from CALVAN010000004.1 coordinate 112,894, forward strand.
GTAGCCGAGTTCCTGCATTTTTATGTAATAGTAAGTAATCTGCTTTAGTTCATAAAGCAAAACCTCCATAAGCGAGTAAACAATAGGGTCTATGCTGCAAAACCCCTCTATTGCACAATCGTTGTATGACATATTATCACCGGTCCAAAAGTTTTTATCGGAATATTTGTTAAACATAACCGCATGTTAAACGAATTAATGAGTTAATCCATTAACCGGCAGGGCTATAAAAAAATAATCTATATAACGGCATATTAAGACTATGCGCAGAAAATAAAATATATAGTATAATTTGTTATCAAATAAGAAAAAAGGACAGGTTATGAAAAATATAAAAAATCTTTCAATTTTAATTTTCGTGATAGTGGTAGGTTTTGCACAATGTGTTTTTGCGCAGGACTATTCAACCTTCAAACTCGACAACGGACAAACCGTTATCATTAAAGAAGTTCATGACAACCCGATAGTCACTATTGATACCTGGATAAAAACAGGTTCAATCAATGAAAATGACACAAACAACGGCGTTGCACATTTTTTGGAACACCTGTTCTTTAAAGGAACAACCAAACATCCGACAGGCGAGTTTGATAAAATTCTTGAATCTAAAGGTGCAATGACAAACGCTGCAACAAGCAAAGATTTTACTCACTATTACATAACCATTCCGTCTAAATATTTTAATCTTGCTATGGACTTGCATGCCGATATGCTGCTTAATCCGCTTATCCCCAGTAAAGAACTGGAAAAAGAAAGGAAAGTGGTTATAGAAGAAATTGCAAAAACCAATGACAACCCCGAAAATAAACTTTATGAAAATATGATAAAATCGCTTTACCAGAATCACCCGTACAAAAGACAGGTTATCGGTAAAAAAGAAATTATAGAAAACATCCCAAGAGAAGAAATACTGTATTTTTACAACACCTGGTACAATCCGTCTAATATGATAACTGTTGTTGTCGGAGATGTTAACACACAGGATGCATTGAATGTTATAAAACATGATTTCAACAAAAAGGAAGCTAAAAAAATAAAACTTCCGGAGTACAAACAGGACAAATACCTTGAAAAATCAAAGGAAGTAACAGCTCATGACAAAGTAAAAACAGGCTATATGATGATAGGCTTCAGAGGTGTTCCCCAGCAGGATCGCTCTGACAGCTATGCACTTGATGTGCTGGCAACAATACTGGGTGACGGCCGTTCTTCTAAATTATACCAATCGGTTAAAGAACAACAGCAGCTTGCATACAGCATTTCAGCAGGACATGCCTCAATGAAGGATGACAGCATTTTATACGTAAGCGCTAACTTTATCCCCATAAACAAAGAAAAGGTTAAAAAAGCCGTTTTTGATGAAATTGAAAAGATAAGAAACGGCAACTTTGACGAAAAAGAAATTCAAAAAGCAAAAAGCATAATTGAACGGGATACCTTCTATTCAAGAGAGTCCACCTCTAATATAGCAAACGAACTCGGTTATACAACGCTTGTTTATGGTGATTCCAAATATTATGACGAATACATAGAAAATATAAACAAGGTAACAAAAAACGATATCATAAAAGTTGCAAAAAAATATCTCAACCCCAATCAGGCAGCTATTTCTATAATGCTTCCGGACGAAACCTGTCAGGAAAATACAAAACAGATAAGTCATATTAAAAAACATACTCACCCTAACAAACCTGTGCTTGTAAAAAAAGACAAATCAATTTCTCAATACAAATTGCCCTGCAACATAAACTTAATCATCAACCACAATCATCTTAATGACATTGTGGCAATGACTGTTTATTCAAAAGGCGGAAATTATATAGAAAAAAAGCCCGGACTTGCAACAGTAACGGCAACTCTTATGCTTAAAGGTACTAAAAAATACTCTATGCTTGATTTGTCACAAATAATGGAACAGAACGGTATAATAATAGAACCGTCTAATAGTTCTGACATGTTTAGTATTGCGGTTAAAACCACAAAAAATGATCTTCCGCTTACTTTTGAATTGTTAAACGAAATAGTCAACAATGCTTCACTCGATGAGCAGCAGCTTGAGAAAGTAAAAAAAGAAAAGCTTCAGGCAATCCAAAGAAACAGAGATTTGCCGGTGAATGTTGCACTGGAAGAATTTAAAACGGCTATCTGGCATGGTACACCTTACGGTGTTACGGGCAAAATTCTGGAAAAAACAATTCCGACAATAAATCATAATGACATCACGGAATATTACAACGCACTTTTCTATCCGGAAAATCTTGTAATATCAGTTAACGGAAACGTTAACGACAGCGATATAATCAATGCAATTACAGAAATTTTCTGTTTAGATAAGCAAACAAATGTCCAAAAATTTGACTATCGCACATACAAAAACGTTTTTAAACCGCTAAACGCTAACAAAACAGTCGCAAAAGCAAAAGACGTAGAAGCAGCCTGGATTGTAATGGGTTGGCTTACGGACGGTGTGGAAAATCAAAAAGATGTGGCAACTTTGCAGGTCATCGATTCAATTCTTGGCGGCGGTATGAGCTCCAGACTGTTCAACAGGCTTAGAGATGAACAGGGGCTGGCCTATCAGGTAGGTTCAAGCTTTGCTGCGAATGTAAATAAAGGGATATTCGCTCTTTACATAGGCACAAACCCGCAAACGGCGCAGCATTCCAAAAATGAACTTTTAAAACAGGTTAATCTGTTGAAAAAAGAGTTTGTTTCCGACAAAGAGCTGCAAGAGGCAAAGGATAAAATCCTCGGTAATTTTATACTTTCACAGGAAACAAATATGGAAAAAGCCTCAACTCTCGGCTGGTTTGAACTTTCGGGCAGAGGATACGACTACATAAACAAGTTTCCCGAGCTTGTAAAAAGTATAACAGCCACGGACATAATAAGAGTAGCGAACAAATACTTTGAACAGCCATACGTATTCACGATAGTGGCTCCGCAAAACTGTATTAAAAATATTAAATAAGTTGTACAAAGTATTGATAATAAATATTATCAATTCCAAAAGTATCTGTGCGTGTAAAACGCCATTTGTTTTTTTGTTATTTTTATTTGTTTGTTTAACTTTTATTAATAATTTGATAAAAGCAGTAGGCAATCTAGCGGCACAAATCTCCGCTTTTTACACAAAAACTCATATAAAACGGGGTAAAAATTTGCCCGAATTTCCCGAACAGTTTTAAACCGCTGATTTTCGCAATTTTATTATCACCCGTTACAACCCATAGTGTCTTTTTGTTTTTTTTCAAAATTAACCCCGGCTTATTATATTTTGTTTTGTTTTCAAAAAATTTAACTTTACCTACCTGCAAAAAACTGTTTTTATGTGCAATATAAGCAGGCTGCCACGGGGTCAACGCTCTTATAATGCGATTTATCTCGTTTGATGTTTTGTCAAAATTTATTAAAATATCTTTTTCACAAATTTGAGGATAATATGAGGCGTCCTTTGCACTCTGGTTTGTCGGTATTATCATTTCGTTATTCATTGCTGTTAACAGTTCAGCCACTGCGGTTTTAGCAAGACTGCAACATTTGTTCTTAAGAGTTTCGCCTGTATCGCCATTATATCCCTGCAAAATTGAAATTTTTTTCTGCATAAGAATCGGTCCCGTATCAAGATTTTCATCCATCAAATGAAAAGTAATTCCTGTTTCGCTTTCGCCGTTCATAATTACTCTTATGTAGGGATTTGGTCCTCTGTATTTTGGTAAAAGTGAAGGGTGGCAGTTGATTGTGCCGATTTTAGGCAGTTCAATAATAGGTTTTTTGAATTTTTCACTCCATGAGCCGACGAGAATAATATCCGGATTAAGCTTTAATATTTCTTTTCTGAAAGAGTTTGAATTAACGCTTCTTGCTTTAATCTCTCGCAAATTCAAACTCTTTATAAAGGAATAGTCTTTTCCGGGGGCAATAATGTCTTTAAAAAACAGCCAAAAGGGATGAATTTTAACACGTTCATGACGAAAAACTCCCACAACTTTATTTTTAGACTCTAACGAACCCAAAATAAGGTTGCAAAACATTTTATCATAACCTACTACAACTATTCTCATTAATTATCAAATTTCATTTTGTATTTTTTTTGCGCATGCGGAACAGAGCATATTGGTTTTTCCTGCTATAGGAACAACATTTCCGCATTTAGCGCATTTCATTGTGACCTTTTGTGCTATTTTAACAAATTTTCCGGCAACATAGAATGCCTCAAATTCGTCAATTGTAAGCCCGAATTTTTTTAATACTTCATCTAAGGAAATATGTTCTTCGGGGTACATTGTTACATATGCGTTTATTTCACTTAACAATTTATTTTGCTCTTCAAAACATTTGTCACAAACATCTCTTTTATTGGACGTTTGTAAAAAAAGCGTTCCGCATTTTTTACAATTAGCAACATTTGCCATAACATTCTACCCTTGTTTAAAAAAGTTTTTCGATAAAATATTATATGAACAATAACCAAAAATCAACATACAGACAGAGTATAAGCATATTATATTGACAAAAAATCCATATAAATAGTATAAAGTGTATTGTATTGTAAAAAAAATTAAAAATTATGTACCTGTATTGTAAAATTTTATATACAATATTGTTACAAGTGTCAAATAGAACCATTTCAAAGTAAACGGCACTATAGATTATAAGAGAGATAATTTGGACAACAATTTTAACAGCTTTGATAACCTTGAAACGTCGATTAGAAAATCTTCTGTCATTCAAGAGAGGATTAATCTTGTTTCAACTCACATGTACAAACAGTTTTTGGAGTATCAGCGCTCAACAATGAATGCTGCAGAAACTTTTGTAAAAATTACTGACAATATGCAAGCTACGGTTGAATATCTTAAACAGTCTTTTGCTGCAAGAGGCGTAGCTACTGATAATATATACTACGAAACAGATGATACTAAATCAGTACTGATTCTTCATATTTTATGGCATACAATCAGCTTTACTACAAGATGGAATAATCAGCCGCAGGCGTTATATCGTGGAGTGGAAATGCCAATGATATCAAATAGAATCATCGCTCTTAAAGGTAATTTTAATGAAATTATTAAAAATGTAGAAGAAGAAAACATGCTTCATGCAGTGTTGGAGCAAGAGGTTGCATCTTTGTTTATTCCGGCTGAAAGAGGACAAAACTGTATTATAAAAATAAATCACCTCGGTAACAAAGAGTTTTATATAAATCATATGGACGCTCCAAGAGAATTTTTGCTTAAGGTTATAGAAACAATCTGCGGCGGCGGCGTTTACCACGAAGAATTAAGACAGTAAGAGGGCGGTATGGCAGACATACAAGAGGCTCTTAACTTACAATCACAAGGTAAATTAGACGAAGCTCAAAAAATTTATCTGGATTTTCTTGTTGAAAATCCAAAACAACCTGATGTCTCTAATCTTTTGGGACTTATTTATCTGCAAAAACAAAATTTTCAAGAAGCACAAAAATATTTTGAATACGCAACACAAGGTTTTCCCTGCGCTGAATATTATCAAAATCTGGGGTTGGCTTTTTACAAACAAAAAATATTTGAACGCTCAATGCAGTGTTTTGAAAAAGCAATTGAATACGAAGCCGGTAATGTCGATTTTGTAAGAAACTTTGCAAAAATGGCAAAAACTGCGGCTCAAGTTGATTATGCAATAAAATTTTATAAAAAATCTCTTGAAATAGAACCATATGATCATATCGGATGGAATAATATAGGTCTTTTATATGAAGAAAAGCATGATTATAAATCTGCTAAAACAGCTTATGTTAAATCGATAAAAATAAAAAAGAACTACGAAGCCATGCATAATCTGGGGGTTTTATATCGTGTGGAAAGAAATTTTCAAGAGTCGGTAAGATGCCTTAAAGATGCGCTAAAGTTGAATCCGACTTCCGAAAAGACTCTGCTTGCTCTCGGGATGTCTTATTTGTCGCAGAAGGATTTTAAAAACGGGTACAAATATTATATGGCCAAAAAGCCTGAAATAAAAACGTTGTATAAAAACCACTGGGACGGCACGGAACATAAAGACAAAACACTGCTTGTATATTACGATTCCGGTTTCGGTGACCAGATAATGTTTTGCAGGTATTTGAATTTTGTTAAAGACAAATTTAAAAATGTAAAATTTCTTACACACGTGTCACTGTTCAATCTGTTTAAAACTAATTTTCCGGATATTGATGTTGTACTTAATAATGACGGAAACTATGACTACAGCGATAATATAATGTATCTTAATTATCATCTCGGCATGGATTTTGACAATATTCCCGTTTCAGATGGTTATTTAAAGGTTGAAAAATCTTTTGATGAAAGCTTTAACACAACAAAGAAAAAGATAGGGCTTTTCTGGCAGGGGAATTATGACGGGTATAAGAACAGAGCAATTGCGCTTCAAGAGCTTGAGCCGTTGTTTGGTATTGAAAATACCCAATTTTACGGTTTTGTAAAAGAGGACAAATTAAACCAGATTAAAAAATACCCTCAAATTATTGATATAGGCAAAGATTTAACTGATTTTGCCTATACGGCTTCAAAATTAATGAATTTGGACTTGTTTATAACAATAGACACGGCTGCGGCAAACCTTGCGGGGGCGCTGGGTGTGAAAACATTTTTGCTGCTGCCTTATGCAAGCGAATGGCGCTGGTTTAGCGATACACAAACAACACCTTGGTACAACAGTATAACAATTTTTAAGCAACAAAGCCATTGGGATTGGGCACCTGCTATAAAAGAAATACAAAAAGAACTTAAAAATTCCTATTGACCACTTGACACTTTAACATGTCCTTAATATTATAATCCTATGCCGAAGTGGCTCAATGGTAGAGCAACGGTTTTGTAAACCGTAGGTTGTAGGTTCGATTCCTATCTTCGGCATTTTTTTGAAAACTAAATATGATTTGACGGGCAAAACAAGCCTTTGTGGCAAGGACTCCATTGAGAGTTGACTAAATGTCAAGTCGAAATGGAGGAGGGTAGCAGCACTCCCTTGGTATTTGCAACAGATGATGCCTTTGTGGCGCAGAGGTAGCGCACTCCCTTGGTAAGGGAGAGGCCACGGGTTCAAATCCCGTCAAAGGCAAATTTAATAAGGGTAGGTGCCCGAGTGGCTAAAGGGAGCAGACTGTAAATCTGCCGTCTAACGACTACGGTGGTTCGAATCCACCCCTGCCCACCACTTTTAAGACTCCATAAGGAGTCTTTTTTACTGGGATGGATTCGAAATTAATATTTATACGGCACGCAGATACTTCGTATCTGTCTTTTTACCTCTTATAAAAGCAACATTTAGTTGCTTTTATTCGGCAGAGTCTCTATTCAAAACGTGACATTTAGTCACCTTTTGAACAGAGTTCTTCCTGCCCACCACTTTAAAAGACTCCGTAAGGGGTCTTTTTTGTTGGGGTGGATTCTCGGAAAAAGTAATTTTATAAAGTATTTAGATACTAATCGAACTGCTTTATTTCAACACAACATATTTTTTTAAAATTTCTTTTTGAAAACTTTCAGGAAGGTTTTCAAACTTTACAATATCGACAAGAAACGGGATATTACTTTCTTGTATTGCGTTTTTCAATTTTGTGATATCACCCGTTCCGACAACGGCAATATCTAAATCACTTCCGCTGTGTGCTGTTCCGTCTACACGGCTTCCGTAAGCCCAGACCTGTGCTTCGGGAATAATTTGTTGAAAAATATTTTTCAATTCCTCCAGATATTGCTCCGGCATAAGACAAGAATCAGTCATTTTTTATAACCTGTATAAGCCTTTCAGTATCTTTTATAAAATCTTCTACAAGTGTCAAAGTTTCTTGTGCAAATTGTTCACCGTAGTCATGTGCGGTAGAATTTCTGTTATCACGGTATTTAAACCAGCGTTCAACCTCTTGTTCGGTTAAAAGAGAATGCTTGTTGGCGTAGCGGAACAAATCCTTAAATGTCAGCTCATCTACTGCTCTTTTAGAGGCAAAATAAGGTGTGATTTTTTTTCTCAAAAGCTTTGCGCTTTGTTCAATAGTCATTTCAAAGCCTTTTACAAGAGAATTTCTGTACATTTCATAATCAATAGAACCATCTTCAGCCTGTTTTAAAAGTTCATATGACTTTTTAAGAGTTTCAAGACATTTATGCAGATATTCAGTATTTATTTCACTCATACCTTTACCTCAAATTTTCTACATATTAACATAAATCTGTACAACTTAACATCTTAAACCATACAAAAATGTCAGATATGCTTTTTAACAAGTACAAATTTTTTATTTTTTAGCCTTTAAAAATTTCTGCATTTCCAAAAGTGCGGTATAAGTAGGCATAATCAAAAGCTGTTCGCCCTCGTTTATACTGTCAATTGCGGAAAAAACAGCGGTTTTGATATCTTCTTCCACCTCGATTTTTTCGGGGTCAAAGCCTGCATACTTCATTCTTACAGCCATATCGTATGCCCTGATTCCGCTGACGGATATAGTGTTGGGGTAATCCTTTAAAAGCTCAAAATCAGCATCCCAAAGCCATGAAACATCACGTCCGTCGGCGTAGTTGTCGTTAATTATAATCAATAGTTTAGCGCAGGTATTTTTATTAATGGTTCTTAAAACCTCTGAGGCTCCGGTGGGGTTTTTTATAAGCTGTACAAGAACATTTCTGCCGTTATATTCGAATTTTTCCGCCCTGCCGAAAACAGATTTGTAAGAATGCAGCCCCTGTTGAATTATGTAGGGAGATATCCCCAATTCCAAAGCGGCACTGATTGCAGCCAGTGCGTTGTAGGCATTGTACAATCCGACAAGAGGCACCCTGAAATATAAATCCTTTGTCAGTTCGTTTGTATTATTTTCGCCTTTGCGTGATATATTAACTTCCGAAAAATCGTCATAAATAATTACGGAACCTTTGTAATCAGGTTCAACCCGTGTTCTGCCGCAATTTTCGCATTTGTATCTTCCGATATGTGCATAATATCTCTGTTCATAGGTTAACCCGCAGCCGCAGGAACAGTTAACCGCCTCAGCCGGAGCCTGTGAATCAACTGTTGCGGTTTTGTACGTTATTTTATTAAATCCGTAAAAAATCCTTTTATTATTGTCGCCTATATCATATAACATAGGGTCATCAGCATTGATAAAAACTTTAAGCTCGGGATTTTTGTCTATTGCCTGCTGTATTTTTTTTGCGGTGGTGTCCAGCTCTCCGTATCTGTCTAACTGGTCACGGAAAAGATTGGTCACAAGCAGATAATCAGCATTTATATAATCATACAATTTTGTAAGATAAGCTTCGTCTGACTCTAAAACGGCATAATCAAATTTTGAAAAAGGTTTGTAACTTACAGCAAGAGAACTGGCAATTCCCGAGAGCATATTTGCTCCCTTTTCATTATGTAACACCGTGTTTTTTGCAGTTTTTAAAATATGAGCAAACAGTCCGGCCGTTGTGGTTTTTCCGTTTGTTCCCGTTATAGTTACAATGCTTTTTTTGCAATATTTTGATAAAAAAGATAAAAAGTTTTTTGATAGTTTTAAAGCTACTACCCCGGGCATAGAAGTTCCGGAGCTTTTCATTAAATGAAGTCCGTAATTAACAGCTTTTGCCGTAAATAATGCACTATAAAAACTTAATTTTTTGAACATTTCCATATTCTCGATTATATCGTAAAATGTGAAGTATGGAAAATGCAAACTATGAAAAAGCAATAAATTTAATTACTTCACAGGAAAAATTCCATATCTGTCTTGGTCTTGAGCGGATATTAAAGGTGCTGGAGCTTTTGGGCAACCCGCAGGAAAAACTTAACATTATTCACGTTGCGGGCACAAACGGTAAAGGCTCTACATGTGCAATACTTTCTAAAATATTGACCTGTGCGGGTTATAAAACAGGACTTTACACAAGCCCGCATATACTGGAATACACTGAAAGAATAAAAATAAATCAAAAAAATATTTCTAAAACGGATTTTGCGGATTTGATAACGGAAATCTCTATACTTGCAAAGATAAACGGAATTTATCTTACGGAGTTTGAACTTTTGACAGCTGCCGCATACAAGTATTTTGCCGACAAAGAAACAGATATCTGCGTAATAGAAACAGGCCTTGGCGGAAGGTTGGACGCAACTTCTGCCATAAGCAAAAATCTTTTATCAATAATCACTTCAATAAGTCTTGACCATGTTGACAGGCTCGGGGATACAATCGAAAAAATAGCTTACGAAAAAGCAGGCATTATAAAAAGCGGTTATCCGGTCTTAATCAGCAGCCAAAACAAAGGTTTTAAAACCGTAAAAAATATAGCAAACGAAAAAAACAGCGTTGTATTAACACCGCAAAAAAGCGTTGAGCTTTTTTATGAAAACAAAAAAAACTATGCTGTTTATGATAATAAAAAATACGAATTCAACTTGCTCGGATTATGGCAAAAAGAGAATCTGGAGCTTGTTTTTGAGGCTATAAATTACTTAAATCAAAACGGATATGAAATTTCTCCGGCAGCAATAATAAAGGCGCTTAAAGAAGTCAACTGGGTTTGCCGTATGCAGTATATTCCCAGGTTCAACCTGCTTATAGACGGCACGCACAACCCTGACGGAGCAAGAGTTTTAAGGCAGAGTCTTGATTATTATTTTCCAGAAACAAAAAGGGTCTGGATATACGGATCTTTGCAAACCAAAGATTACAAAAAAGTTATGTCAACTCTGTTCAGGCAAGAAGATGAGGTCTATTTTTACAATTTTGAATACCCCAACAGCGTTCCCTTTAAAATTCTGAAAGAATCAGTCCCTTCGGGGCTGCCCATAAACATGAGAGAGTTGGAATATCTTATAGCGGAGAACAAACAGTCTCTGATTATCATTTCGGGTTCTTTTTATATGATCGGGCAGATACTCAATTCAAGTAGTATTTTGCAAAATATTGCCGAGTTGGTTAATATCTATTAAATTTTTAATCGTTAATAATGTCATGAGCTTAAATTTTATTACCCCATAAAAATTTCAATTTGACATTTAAGAAAGGAAAAGGTCTGACATGTTAACGACAACTTACGAACAGGATACCGGCTTAATCAACGTGGTTATTGTTGAGGATTACAAATTAACAAGAGTAGGGCTGCGTTCCACCATTAACGAGTTTGAAAATATTAAAGTGGTTGGCGAAGCCGAAGACGCAATCAAGGGGCTTGAAATTATACAAAAACTAAAACCGCAGGTTGTTTTAATGGATTTGGGGCTGCCCGAGATGAACGGTATTGAAGCCACACAAAAAGTAAAAGAGCTTTCACCGGAATCAAAAGTCATAATACTGACCTCGCATGATAGAGAAGAAGAAGTTCTTGCTGCGCTTGGCTCAGGTGCGTCGGCTTATTGTCTTAAAGATATAGATCCCAAAACTCTTTCTTCCGTAATAAGAAATGTTGCTAAGGGTGCTTGTTGGCTCGATTCTGCAGTAGCACAGGCGGCATTGAATCTTTTCCCAAAGCCTGAAAATACTATTTTGCAATACAGCACTGATATATCGGATGCCAGAGCACAGCTTACGGAAAGAGAATTTGAAGTTTTAAGGCTGCTTGTAAAAGGGAAGAGTAACACAGAAATAGCAAAAGAACTGATTGTATCAGTCCATACTGCAAAGGCGCATGTGTGCAGTATTTTGCAAAAGCTTTGCGTGGATGACCGTGTACAGGCTGCAGTAAAAGCAATTAAAGAAAATATTATATAATCATTTTTCCCGCTTAGTGTTTAGTTTTTATTAGGAGTATTTTTTTACACAACCGGAGATAAAAAACCTGCCTCAGATTAAAGGCAGGTTTTTTGATTTATCCTTTTTGACAGTATTCAACAAGTTCGTTTTGCCAGTCGTCGACTTTTTCTATATAAAAATCGGCGCCCTTTTTAAGACACATCTGCCTGTGTTCTTTTTTTGATGAGGCCGTCATTACACCGATAATAGTTGAACTGTCAGACATTTTAGAGAGCTTTACAAGTTCGTCCAGCAGCAAAAAGCCTTCTCTGTCTGTAGGTATGAATAAATCCATAACTACCATTTTGTATTCTCTCTTTTTAAATTTGTTGATTGCATCATATATTTCTTTGGCAATTGCAACATCATAACCGAGATTTCTGAACATTACGCCCAGCTGGTATGTGATTACGCCTAAATCATCCACTATTAGCACGGCTTTTTTATTTTCATCATAATCATCTTCTGCAGATTCTTTAATACCGGTCTGTTTTGTCTTTGAGGAAGCGTTAATCTCTTGTGTATTATCTGATTTAACCTGTCCCATTTTGCGTTTGATGTCAAGCAGTAAATCTTTTAACAAATCGAGATTAATATTTTTTTCTCCCGGCGGAATTTTGCCTACAAGGCCGTATAAATCTTCCAAAAATTCCGTATCAACTTCTATTGTTCTTCTTTCTTCTGACATATTTTTTTCGTTTCTATTACTACCAATTATTATAATATGATTTTTTTAGAAAAATTGCCACCATTTTTTTTTACTTTCCCGTTTTTTAAAGCTGTTCAATGACGTTTTTATGATATTAATCATTTGTATATCCGAAAGGGCAAAATGTTTTTGCAGGTCGTCAAAATACCTGAGTGCATATTTTTCTGCGGCTTTAAAATTATTATCTTTCCTGTTTAAAAGATTTTCACGCATTGTTACTCCTTTATACTCTATAATATAAAGAACCTCAGCGAAAAACATTATCAGAAGGATTAATAATAAGTTTAGTTATTTGTGTTTATGGTGGTATCCGATTTTACCAGAGTAACTATACTGTCAAAACAATCTTCAAACGCTTTCACAACAACCGGGTCAAATTGCGTGCCGGAAGCTTCTTTAATTTTGTTCAAAGCCTCATTAAGCTCAACTTTATTTCTGTATATTCTATTGGAAATAATACTGTCAAAAGCATCTGCTACCGCAATAATTCTGGAACCCATAGGAATTTCTTCTCCTTTTATTCCGTACGGATAGCCGGTGCCGTCATATTTTTCGTGGTGGTATTTTATAATTTCGACAACATCTTTAAGCTGTTTTATATCCTCAAGAATTTTTACGCTGTAAGTGATATGTTTTTTAATCTCGTCGTATTCCTCCTGAGAAAGAGCGTCTATCTTATATAAAATGTCATCGGAAACACCAATCATACCGATATCATGCAGCATACCTGCAAGTTCGATTTTGCCGACATCAATTGTATTTAATCCAAGTTGTTTGGCTATTTGAATGGAATAGTATGTGATTCTTTTGCTTCTGCCGGAGGTATAAGAGTCTTTTGCATCCAGTGCTTCCATTATGGCTTTTATGGTGCCGGAGAACAATTCTTTTAAATCCTTAATAAGCTGATCATTATCATATTTTAGTTGATAATATTCAAGAGCTGCTGAAACAATGAGCTGCAACTCTTCAGGGTTATAAGGTTTTTTGATGTAGCGGTAAATTTTTGCATAGTTGATGGCGTCAACAAGAATATTTGCGTCCGAATACGCCGTCAAAAGTATTCTCATAACCTCGGGATGTTTAAGCTGTACACGTTTTAAAAATTCAACCCCATCCATCTCCGGCATTTTGTGATCCGAAATAACAAGCTCGTATTGTTTTTCATCAAGCATTTCAAGAGCTTTTAAAGGCGAGGTGGTTTTATCGAGGTTATACGGACCTCTCAGCGTTCTGTACAATAGCGCAAGGTTATCTTCTTCATCATCAACAAGCAGTATTCTGTATTTGTCATCTTTATCCATTTTTCATCTATCCATATGTAAATTATCTTATTGTGCACTGTGTTCCATCTTTAAAGGCAGTGTAATGGTGAATTTTGAGCCTTTGCCTTCTTCGGATTCAAGAGCTATATTGCCCTTATGATTTTTTATAACTTTATAGCTTATTGCCATACCAAGCCCCGTACCCTGACCGACTTCTTTTGTTGTAAAGAACGGATCAAAGACTTTTTTGCGGGTATTTTCACTCATTCCGCAGCCGTTGTCTTCAAATTCTATTATAGCATTTTTACCGTCGGATTTTAATCTTATCCAAACATCTCCTTTTTCTTGAATGGCAAAAGCTGCATTATCAAGTATATTCATAAATACCTGATTTAATTGGCCGCCGTATGCTTCGACGTGTGGCATATTCTCCTGATATTCTTTGTGAACGGTAATTTTGTTTTTGAATTTGTTATGCAAAATATTTAAAGTGGTATCGATTTCTTTTGGCAAATCAACGTTATTGATGACGGCTTCTTCAAGACGGGAGAAGTTCTTTAAGTCCAGAATAATATTTTTGGTTCTCTCCGTCCCCTCCTGACAGCTGCGAATGAGTTCGGGTAAATCTTCTTTTAAAAATTCCAAATCAATTTCTTCTTTAAGTTCTTTAATTTTTTGTTTATGCTCCTCGCTTAAATCGGCATCAAATTCCGTATAAGTATCAATAACCGACATTAAGTCTGTTGTATAGTTTTTGAGGTGAATAAGGTTTCCGTAAATAAAGTTAACCGGGTTGTTAATTTCATGTGTAATACCTGCAACAAGCTCACCCAGTGATTTCATTTTTTCCGAGTGAACCATCATTGCCTGTGTGCTTTTTAACTCGGAATAAGCTGCTTCCAACTCTTTGGTTCTGTCTTTAACTTGTTGTTCCAAAGATTGGTAGAGTTTTTCCAGAGATTCCGCCATTTCGTTGTAAGAACGAATAAGACGGTTTATCTCAAGATAGTTTGTTTCTTCAATACGGTGAGAAAAGTTCCCCTTTGCAAAATCCCCCAAACTTTTTATAAGAATATTAATAGGTTTAATCAATATACCGGCAATTAAATTGGAAAGGAAAAATCCCAAAAATATAAAGATAAATACCATTGCCAGCATGTTGTCACGCAGCATGTCAAGGTAAATTTTTGTAATAGGTTCATTATAAAAACCGAGTTCTATAATTTTTCCGTCTTTAATCACAGATTGTTTATAGATTGTTTCAGCCATCGGTTTTTCTTTTCTTTTTAAAGATTTGTCGGAAATTTTATTTTCCTTGAAGAGTTCTCTTAATTTTTCACTGGGCTGTGTTTGGAATAATACATTTTTACTTTGTTCATCTTTTATGAGAACCATTGCAACAATATTGTTGTTAACCATATCCTGTGCGGATATTTTAAAGTCGTGCAGATTATCGCTTTGGTTAACCTGTGCGCCTAATGTTTGGAATAAAGTTATTGAAATGGAGTCATTCAAATCTTTAGATTGTGTGGTTATCTGTGTAGCAAGATTATTCACTGTTGCTATGGAGTACCAGGCTATACAAAAGACAGTGATTGCTATAAGCATTGTGGTAAATGCCGCAAATTGAGTACTTAATTTTGTTCTGAATTTTTTTGTTGATTTATTCATCTTTAAACCCGTATTTTTATTTTATATATTTTTTTAGTTTTTGTCCTTTTCTGGTAGAATCAAAAATTTTTCCTATATAATACCCTAAAACTCCTGTTATTAAGGCAGCAGGAACTATAATTGACAGTGCATATAAAAGTACATCAAGATTTATTTCTGCTGATCTTACAAAAATGATAAGAGCACACAAAAATGTTGTTAGGCTCGCTAACATCCCGCTGAATCTTTTTGCATAATTTATACCTTTAAAAACAGCCATAAATCTTATTTGTTTGTACTTTCCATATTCTTTTTAAAACAGAATTGAACGATTGCAATTTTATCAATATTTTTAAGTGCAATAAAGCGTCCCGATACAATATTTTTTTGTTTGGTTCCCTTCTGCGGCAATATTCTGATGGGTTTGAAATAACAGCTTATCGGTATTGTAGATTCCAGAGTAAATTCTATTTTGTAATCCTGCGCAGTATTCAAAGCCTCAGTTGTTACAAATTTCATACCGCCTGCACAAATATCAATACATTCGCAGACACATTCTTTTTCGCCGTCAGTAAGAGTGAATTCTTTATTAAAGTCGACTCTTGTATATTCACGGCGCTGCAAAAGTTCGTATTTATTTTTGTCAAAATTAACTTTAATCAAGTTATTTTGTGTGTCAATTTCCGATACTACGGGTTTGAAATAAAGCATACCGTCTTCCACAACAGCAAAAGCTTCAATAACATCGCCTTTTTTATAATATGCCCGATCTTTATCGGACACAGCAGTTTCAATACAATCAGTCGTGATTTTTTGTATTTCTGCAGCAAAAGCACCCTTTATATCTTCAGGAACAAAGTATATTTGATGGTGTTTTTTTAATAGCTTTTTCATTACTTATACTATCCTTATTTGATTTTTTAAACTCGTGCGGGTGCAACCCGTACCACGCCTATTGATTTTGCCTTGATGTTGTTGCTTATTTCATTATACGACATAACGGCAATTTGTGGATATGTTCTTTCAATTAACCTTCTGAACGGAAGCCTAATCGGAGAAGAACATAAAAGCACAGGCTGATTGCCTGAAGAAGATATCGCTCTTTCAAGTTCCGAATTGAGATTATCAAGCATTCTTCTCGTAAAATCAGGATCAAGAGTCAGGCTTGAACCGTCAGGTCCAACCCCTTGCGCAATGGTGTTTTCTACCTCAGGAGCAAGCGTAACAGCGAGCAATTCGCCCGTATCGGCAAGGTTTTGTTTGCAAATGCTTCTTGAAAGAGCCTGTCTTACTTGCTCTGTCAGATAATCGGCATTTTTGCTTACACGTGATTGCAGGCTTAAAACCTCTAAAATGGTTTTTAAATCTCTTACGGAAACTCGTTCCTTCAAAAGGTTAACAATTATCTGCTGTACCTCGGCAACCGACAAATCCTTCATTAAATCTGAAACGTAATCCTCGGAAACCTCTTTTTTAAGATTGTCGATAAGTTGTTGTATATCCGCACGGGAAATTATTTCTGCCGCATTTTTCTTAATAACTTCTGTTAAATGAGTAGAAATAACAGCAGAAGGGCTCACGACAGTATATCCCGCATTTTCGGCAATTTCTTTGTCTTTTGAATCCAGCCACAAAGCGGGCAGACCAAAAGCAGGCTCTATTGCGCTGATACCGTTTAACCCAAGGTCGTTACCGGCTCCGCCTGCGTTCATTGCAAGGCTTCTGTCGGGGTAAACCTCGCCTGATTCGATAGGTACACCTTTTAATTTAATCTGGTAATTATTGGGCGGAAGCTGTAAGTTATCCCTTACCCTTATTGAAGGCAAGACAATACCTAAATCAAGCGCAGTTTGGCGTCTTATTTGCGCAATACGTTCAAGCAAATCTCCGCCCTGTTCAACATCCAGCAAAGGAACAAGCCTGTAGCCTATTTCCATCTCGATTGTTTCTATATTCAAAAGCTCCATAACACTTTCTCTTGTAGCTTTTTTCTTTTTCTTGTTGATTTTGCCGGCTTTTCCTTCTTGTTTTTGTGCCTCTTCTTTAGCTTTTTCTTCTTCAGCTTTTTTTGCATTCAGTGTTTTATTTTTATTGTATGCAAGCCAGCCTAATCCTATTGCAACACACATAAAAGGCAGTGTAGGCATACCGGGCACCATACCGAGCAGGAATAACAAGACTGATACAATTGCAAGAACAATCGGGTTTGAGAACATTTCTTTTTTGATGTCATCACTCAAAGAATCATCCTGGCCGCTTGCACGTGACACAATTAAACCGGTTGAGAAAGATATCAGCAAAGCAGGCAATTGAGAAACAAGACCGTCGCCGACCGTCAAAATCGTAAACGTATTCAGAGCAGTCATAATGTCCATTTTCATCTGCCACAGACCGATGATGATACCCGCAAAAATGTTCACGACTGTAATAATGATACCGGCTGTGGCATCACCTTTTACAAACTTCGAAGCACCGTCCATGGTACCGTAGAAATCAGCTTCTCTTTCCAGTTTGCGTCGTCTTTGTTTTGCTTGATCCTCGTTAATCAATCCCGAGTTCAAATCAGCGTCGATAGAAAGCTGTTTGCCCGGCATGCTGTCTAACGTGAACCTTGCGGATACTTCCGCAACCCTTGTGGCACCGCCTGTGATTACCATAAAGTTGATAACAACAAGCAGTATAAAGATGATAAAACCGACAATATAGTTGCCGCCCACAACAAATTGTCCGAAAGAGTTAATAACCTCACCCGCAGCGCCGTGTAATAGAATAAGCCTTGTGGAACTTACGTTTAAGCCCAAACGAAAAATAGTTGCAACAAGAAGTATTATCGGGAAAGAAGAATACTCCAGAGGCTCTTTTATAAAAAGACACACGAGTAAAATTATTACGGAAAGAGATATATTCAACGTCAAAAGAATATCCAAGAGCATCGGCGGCAGCGGAATAATCATCATGGCAACAATTACGACAATGCCTATTGCCATGATAATATCGTTATTCTTTAAAAAACTTGCTAATGCGCCTAGGTTCATTTTTCGTTTAAGTACATTCTTTCCCAATTAAATCATAGCCTATATTTCTTTATTTATCGAATTCTTAACCAAACTTAAACTATTTTGCACGGCAACAATGCAGTAAAATGCAAGGCAGATTCAAGTCTACCCTGTGCTGACTGATGCTTCGGGATAACATATACACGTTATCCTTGTGTATGTTACGTAATTCGAAGACATTATAAAAATACTGTCTGAGTGGGACTTCGCTTGTACCCAAGGGCATCCTGATTTGTATGGCTCGCCTTCGGCTTGCCAACAACTCAAGCTAGGAGTGGTACACACTCTGCCGAGCAAACAATCCGGTGAATTGTTTGTGAGAGGTAGCGAGAGGCGCCGAGTCTAGCATCTTACGACTCTGCCGAAGAAACAATTGATAATTGTTTCTGAGAGGTAGACCCCATGCACTTCCCTCCATTCGTAACGT